>JABGRN010000152.1 GCA_018648265.1 Prolixibacteraceae bacterium
GCTAAAATTTATGCTTAAAAACAAAACCAACCCGAATTATGAAGTGAGCCATTTTTTCGGTTATTATTAGGTTTTCGGTTTTTTGTTTTATCTAACTGGATTCATTTTTCGTCAAAAAGGGAAGTCGAAAATTATATCTTTACAAGCAGAAAAAGAAATTATATTATGTCGTTAATAATTGAAGAAAAGGATCTCGAAAAATTTATAATGGTTGGCGACAGGGTTTTGGTAAAACCTAAAAACCCGTCGGGAAAAACAAAGTCGGGCTTGTATCTTCCGCCTAATGTACAAGAAAATGAGAGGGTTCAGAGTGGTTACATTGTAAAAGTAGGACCGGGTTATCCTATTCCAGCATTAACCGACGACGAAGAAACCTGGAAGGAAAAAAGGGACGATGTAAAATATGTTCCCTTGCAAACCCATATTGGCGATTTGGCTGTGTATTTAAATAAAAGTGGGTACGAAATTGAATTTAACAATGAAAAATATATTATTCTACCACACTCGGCAATTTTAATGATTGTCAGGGACGAGAATTTGTTTGAGTAAAAATGTAGCAAAGTTCTTTTTTACCTGGTTTATACGGTTAAATACGTGAAAAATCTTTTTACTTGGTCTTAAACTTTGGCACGAACGACATGAACATTCCAGCTATTCACCGGGCAACTCAAAAAAAGCCATTAAATATAATATTAAGGTATTAATTCCTAGATGTTAATCCAAAATGGAATTCGCAAACTACGACTGCGACTGTGACAATCAACTGTGACTGCAAATGTAAACTGCAACTGTCCCCATCGACTGCGAATGTCAACTGCGACTGTCAACTGCGACTGTCAACTGCGACTGTCAACTGCGACTGTCAACTGCGACTGCGACTGTCAACTGCGACTGTCAACTACAATCTTTACAAGCGTTATAAATTCCTTCAAACATGTCTTTAACATCGTTGGCGGCAACTGCCGAGTACGCAATTCGTAAAACATTGCCCAAACTAATTAATCCGATGCTGTATTTTTCGATAAGTACTTTGCGAACTTCCTCGCCATTCAATCCTTCAGCAAGTTGGACGCACATAAAATAGCCTGAATTATAAGGGATTGCAGTATATACTTCCTTAAATTTTTCTTCTTTCAAGGCATCTTTTACAGCATCGTACCGTTTTTTCATAATGTTGAATTTTGCCATTTTCTGTTCGGCATATTCTTCACTGTTAAATGCACCAAGAACCAGCGATTGTGAGAGGTTTGCCGAGTTAGAAATATTTCCGCGGATGGCACCGGCAGTTTTAGCTTCGAGTGCACCATATAATTCTGCATCGCCATTTTTAGTTCCATATGTTATAAAACCAACCCTGAGTCCCCAAACGTAGTCTTCCTTTGTTGCACCGTCAACTTTAACAGCTAAAATATTTTCGTGCAAATTGCTTAAAGCTGAAAAAATACTTTCCCTGGCAATTCCTTCCTCGTACACCAATCCAAAATATGCATCATCGGTAATTGTAACAATTTTGTTCCCTTTTTCTGCCGATTTTTTTATAATTTCTACTATGGCATTTGTATCCTCTTGTGTAGGAGTGTATCCCGAAGGATTATTAGGAAAATTTAAAATCAATATCTTTTTGCCAATTTCACCTTCGTTTAATTTAGTCTCAAAAGCTTCTAAATCGAACCTGTCATTTTTAAAAAGATTGAATTTTACCAAATTGGCCCCGTACCCGTTGTTTAGTGTTAAATTATAATTTCCCCAAAATAAGTTGGGTACAATTACTTCGTCGCCCGGATCACAAAACATGTAACCTGCCATACTAATTCCGTGGGTTAAAGCATTTGTAACCACCGGTAAGCTAATTGTAGTATTTTGTAACGTCGGGTTTTTATCGTAAATCATACTTTTCCATTTGGCACGAATATCTGGTCGCCCAAAACTTGGGGCATATGGAAAAACCAGCTTTGGGTCCAGGTTTACTTTCGATGCAATGGCTTCCAGGCGCATGGGAGAACCATCATCTTCAATGGCAGCTCCAATAGTTGCATTTATTTTGGTTCCTTTTGCTTCGGCAGTTTGTCCCAGGATCCCTTTTTTCGGAAAGAAAATATTTTTCCCTTTTTCCGAAAGAAGTTCGAATACTGTTGTACTTTTTTTCTGAATAATTCTGTTGAGCTCTTCGGCCTGTGGATTCATATTAGCGGTTTTTAATTGATGAATTTAAATATTACTTTTTGATTCAATTTTAGGTGCAAGATAGAAAAACAAGGAATAAAAACAGTCAATTGTTATCAATTTGAATGATAAGTTCATAAAATACTAACATTTGTTTACTCTTAAACTATGTTTTTTATAATGTTCTTAAGGCACCGACAATTACAAAAAATCCAAAAAGGGAAAGTAATGCTGACAGTATAATAAATAGCCGGCTTGGTTTTTTGTCTTTCCAATCGAAGTAAATAGCGGGAAAAGCAAAAATTGCTGATACTAAAAAACTCAGGTAAGCCGGGAATATTCGTGCCAGGAACGGAATCTCATCTATAATTTCTTCTTCCAGCTCTTCGCTAATAATTTCTTCAGGAGTTAAAAATTCGCTTGCTAAAAAATATCCGTTGGAAATAACATACAATGCAAATATTCCGAGTAAAATAAAACCAACCGAGCCAATTATCCTGAAAACTTTTTTGTTCTCAACCCAACCATAAGCAATTACAATTAAACTGGAAAAAATAAACCACTGCGGTAAAGTGTACAAAAAAGTTTCCTGATTCATCGAATATAATTTTTGAAACAAAGATGATGTTTTTTTTCGATAAGAAAAGGGATTTTAATTTGACACTTTTACTTTCAGCCTTTTCAGGAAATTACCACCAATCTTACAATCGATATCTTTTTGAATTGCGATTTTCTTATTTGCAACCCCAACTTTTTAATCAATTAATTCCTCGTGGCTTGCCGCGAGGTTTTCTTATATTCTCCCCTAATTTTAGGGGAGATGTCAGTCGAATGACTGACAGGGGGGTAAAATAATGAAAATTCGGTTTTTCAGCTTTTTTGCTGAAAATAAAGTTGGCGAAATACTCCTTGGCTTGCCACGGGGATAGTCAACTTTAAGAATTTTCTTTATTCGATGGGTTTTAAATTTTGCAAGTTGTACGAGTATCAAAGCGAGGTGTTTTTGACCAAGTGAGTTTGTTTACTTCCGCTTGAGGCAATATCTGATAATATCCAATGCGTAATTTTAAAACATTAGACTTAATAATGATTAAAATCGTATATAGGCAGTATTTAAGATTTTTTCGATTGCCAAGGCATTTTTCTTTTGCATAGCCATAGCTACGGAAATTAAAAATAACGCAGGGAAGCGGGAAAAGATAAATAGTGCCATACGAATTTAATTGTTATAAAGTCTATTAAAGGGAAATTTATTTTTTCTTTCTTCCTTTTTAAGAATATTATTTTTATCCTCAACAATATTTCATTAGATTTATCAAAACTAAATTTTCACTTAAACTTTTTCCATGGCACATAAAATTGTAACATTAAGTGCAATATTTTTATTTGCATTTGTTGGAAATAAATTGATTGCACAGGAAGCAGTTGTGGCGTCAGGTGGAAACGCTTTTGGAAGTGGGGGTTCGGTGAGTTACTCGCTTGGCCAGGTTTTTTACACCGCAAAACCGGGTGCCGTCGGGGAAATTACCGAAGGTGTGCAACAACCTTTTGAAATTTTTGTGATTACCGGAATTGAAGAAACCACCGGGATTTCGATTAGTTGCAGGGCTTACCCAAATCCGACGACCGGATTCCTGAATTTGAAAATTGATGGCGATATACAGGAGAATTACATTGCAGCCCTGTACAACATGGACGGAAAGTTAATAAAAACCCAAAATATTTTGGGCAGCCTGACAAGTATCGATATTGGCAATTTTGTTTCGGCCACGTATTTGCTAAAAGTAGTTCAAACTTTTAACAGCGCCGGGGAATTTAACGATGTTGTTTCCAAACTTTCCCAATCGCGGCCCCTGAAAACTTTCAAAATAATTAAAAAATAAAATTTTGTCCCAACCTTGATTTTAAGGCTGTGTTTGTTGTTTGCTTTTAAAATGTGCTTTTATATTTATTGAAATAAAAAACCCAAAAATGAAAAACTTACTACTCGCCACAGTTGCAGCAAT
>JABGRN010000079.1:0-9548 GCA_018648265.1 Prolixibacteraceae bacterium
TATTCAAAGCAGTTTGATTTCGGAATAGATAAATTTATGAATAGTTCAGGCTAATAAGCGATTTAGAATTTAACAGAACAAAATGATTATTCCGGCGGAACAAAAAAAGAAACTCGAAACCGAATTTGTTTTCTCAGCTACCCGAAGCGGTGGTCCGGGAGGACAAAATGTAAATAAAGTAAACACCCAGGTTGAACTTCGTTTTGCCATCGATATTTCGGCGTTTTTTTCAGATAAAGAAAAACAACTAATTCATGTAAAATTAAAAAACCGGATCAATTCTGAAGGGGAATTAATTTTGGTTTCGAATTCTGAACGAACGCAGTTGGGAAATAAAGAAACGGTAACTGAAAAATTTTTTGCACTAATTAAAAAAGCATTAATTCAAAAAAAGAGACGTATAAAATCCACCCCCACAGCAGCTTCAAGAAGAAAGCGTTTGGAATCAAAAAAAATCACAGCCAATAAAAAACAATTACGAAAACCTCCTGAAACATAATATTTTTCTTTTCCTTTTTTTTAATTTCCATAGAAAATAGTTTCTTTACTTCTTATTAATGGGACAAATTATTATTAATGGCCAATTTTTTTATTAAAATTCAGAATTGGATAATCCGGGTTGTAGATTTTTTTTACTTTCCTATTTTCAGGTTTATTCCCCTCGAAATTTTCAGATACGGTGTAACAGGTGGAATTAACACACTTTTCGATTTATTATTG
Organism: Prolixibacteraceae bacterium; assembly: GCA_018648265.1. GTDB lineage: Bacteria > Bacteroidota > Bacteroidia > Bacteroidales > Prolixibacteraceae > Draconibacterium. The sequence continues at coordinate 721 of JABGRN010000079.1, forward strand.
TATTTCGTTTTTTATCGGTATATACTTGATATGCAGGTGGTTCATTTCGGGCTTTTTGCCATTGGACCACATATTGCAGCCTTTTTTATGGTTTTCCCTATTACTTTTTCAACTGGCTTTTTGCTTGCAAAATATATCACTTTTACTTCATCCGACTTAAAAGGAAAAATTCAATTATTCCGTTATGGAGTAACCGTGGCAGGTGCAATTTTACTCAACTATGTTTTTTTGAAATTTTTTGTAGAATATGCCGGTTTTTATGCCACCCTTTCAAAAGCTATAACTACCATAATCGTTGTCATTTATAGTTACATCCTTCAGCGTTATTTTTCGTTTAAAACAGGTAAATTTTTAATTCCTAGAAAAGTTGCCGATTAGTGGGCTTATTTGTAAAATTTGAAATTAATGAAAACATTTTACCCCATTTTGAATTTATATTGAATATGTAAATTTGTTTATCTTTATTTCGTTTTAATTATGAATCAATCCAGGCAAAAATATTATCCGACTGTTTTACAAGCAATTCATCTGATTATTTTGTATATGTTTATACAAACCCTTGTTGACTTTCCACTTGCATTAATCGACTATTATAACGACACGGATTATTTATATCATCCCATTAAAAAAATCCTTCTGGGTGTTGGTTCAACACTGTTTATTTTGGTCTATGGTTTTCGGAAATCAAAAGCTCGGTTATTAGAAGTGTTCCCAGTTAAATTTTTTAACCCTATTATTTTGTTGCCAGTTATTACTTTTTTATGGGGTGCCCAGAATTTGCTTGAAGAAATAAATATAATTGTTGCCAAATTTATTCCAGCCCCGACCTGGTTCTGGGAACTGTTTAATAAAATATTTGAAGGTGATTTTGGCTGGTGGGGCGCTTTTATAAAAGTGGCAGTTATTGCACCAGTTGTTGAAGAACTCATTTTCAGAGGGCTAATTTTACAAGGGTTCAGACGAAATTATAACGCTTTTGTAGCTGTTTTTATGTCGGCACTTTTATTTGCTTTGTTTCATTTAAATCCCTGGCAATTCCCGGCAACTTTTGTGTTAGGCTTGTTATTGGGCTGGATTATGATACGAACAAACAGTATTGTATTAGCCATTTTGGGCCATTCGATTAATAACTTTATGGTATTGCTAAGCATTACTTATTGGGAACCTATTCAATCTCATGCAATTTATTTAATCGAAAAAGAAAAATTATTTCTAACCAGTGCATTGGTAATTTTATTCTCTCTGATATTGATTTATTTGCTTAGTATAAATTGGTTTAAAAATAAAAAAGTATAATGTTTAAATGGATTCTGTGGTTAATTGGTAATAGAAACAAGAAAAGCATTTATCGGAAGTAATTATTCGATTATTTGCCAAAAATAAATACGATTTAAAGCTGGTGCAGCCATTCCTTTTACCTTCTCAAAAATGACATTTGAAAATGAAAACATCAATTTCTAAAAATAAATACGGAACTATCGATATTTTAAACTCAAAATAATATATTTGCACCTTACAAAAAAATAGGTTTAAATTAGGATTCTACTCTCGATTTAGGCATTTAAATTCGATTTAAATTATCGTAATAAATGGAGATTCTACTTGTTCTTGGTGCTTTATTTCTTGGTTTTATCCTTGTCCTCATTTCAATACCTTCGATTTTAAAAATTGCAAGGGCAAAAAAACTTTATGAACCTTTTAACAAGCAGAAAATACATACCCAATTAATTCCCCCTTTAGGTGGTGTAAGCATTTTTTTTGGAGTAACCTTGAGTACTATTATCGCTACAGATGGATATAGTTTCGAATCATTGAAATATATTATTGCAGCGGTAATAATGATGTTTTTTATCGGGTTAAATGATGATTTTTTAATAATCACGTATAAGAAGAAGCTTATTGTTCAATTATTTGCCGCAGTATTATTAACAACACTTGGAAATATTCAGTTTACAAACTTACACGGTATTTTGGGCTTTTACGAAATTAGTTATTTCACCGGTTTATTTTTTACACTATATGCTATTGTGGTCATAATCAATGCCTTTAATCTCATCGATGGCATTGATGGTTTAGCTTCGGGATTAGCAATGCTGGCCGGGATTGTGTTTGGGATTTGGTTTTATTTGGCTGAACATATACCTTATGCAATATTGTCGTTTGCCTTTGTTGGTAGTCTTGCTGCTTTTTTCCTGTACAATGTTTTTGGCGATAGGAATAAACTTTTTATGGGAGATTCCGGTTCGTTGGTTGTTGGGGTAATAATTTCTGCCATTGTAATTCAATTCAATGAATTTAATATTGTAAAAACAATACCTTTTGCGGTTGATGCTGCACCTGTTGTTTCGTTTGCAATTATAATTGTTCCGCTTGTTGATACATTGCGGGTAATGTCCATTAGGATTATGAAAAGGAAATCGCCATTCGTTTCCGATACTAACCACATTCATCACCGGATGCTTTCAATTATCCCAAACCATTTTAAAGTAACGGTAATTATTATTGCCGTAAATGCTTTATTAATTGGGCTGGCACTTATTTTTAATAATATTTCATTCAATATTAATTTACAATTTAGCTTAATTTTTTTAATAGCAGCTTTATTAGCAATTGTACCCAGCAGAATTATTAGAAACAGCCAACATCGTGAAATAAAAAAAAGCCAAGCTAATTAAGCACCCAAGTTATTTTCAATAAAATACAATTTGTTACGGTCGTTAATTTTGGTACATTATTTCAATTTGGTAAAATGGAAATAATATTTATAATAATCTTAAAGGTGATTTTACAATTAATATCATCCTGAAAATTGTTTTAAGTCATCCCATTGAAAATGACGATTTTTTATCTAATTCCCTAATTTCCAAAAAACCTGTTATTATCGTTTCTATCAAATTGGTTTGTTGTTGCTTCTAATAAAAATCAAAGAAAAAATTGAAACGTATTTCTGCGGTTTTTTATATTCGACACTTCTTTTTGCAATTTTGCAGTTTAATAAAATTAAATTGTGAAAATGGCATTTATTAAAATAATTCCTAAAAAAAGTAGGGTAAATCAACTTGTCGTCGGTATTACATTTAAACAACCATAATTTCTGGTTTAAACTTTATATCTCAAGATTGTGAAACAAATTCGATTATTATGATTGCTTTTTTTACAATTGCCTTTAAAGTTGGGCCTACAATTGTTCAGGATATGGGCGACAGGAAAGGGATACGAGAATAATTCAAGCAAAACCCAAGCGATGAACAAATCGAATTACTGGAAGAAAATATGAAAGCCAATACAGAAAAACAAGAAAGGAAAATAGGTGTAAAAAGGGGGAGTAATATAAGATAGGTTTAAAAAAGTGAATTCTGAAGGTTGAAAACCAGAATTTATTGATTATCGATTACAACCGGTTTTTGCCGGTTGTAATTTTTTATAAAAATTATAACTTCGCAAAAAATAAATTAAAACATTTAGCCATGTTAAAAACAATCAAAAGAGTTTCATTTATTATTGCTATTTCAGTATTTTTCACAACAGTTTCGTGTTTAACCGACGAAGAAGAAATACAAATAGTAAGATCACCAGAATTAGAAGCAAGCGAACTTTACACCGCCCTCAGCAATCTTGAAGCCGGTGGTTACGACATCGATACAACTGACCTTGGTATTTTTTACGTAATTCATGAAGAAGGGGAAGGGCCGTACCCGGTGGCAGGCGACACTTGCTATATTGAATATGAAGGATACCTTCTTGACGGAATAATTTTCGATGCATCAAGTGACCATTATTTGGATGGCATTTGGGAACTCATTTATAAAGACATTCCTTTGATCGAAGGTTTTGATGATGGAATTGCACTAATGAACAAAGGAACTGAAATTGATATTATAATCCCTTCGTACCTTGCTTATGGCGCTTATGGTGCAGGAATAATTCCACCATATTCTACAATTGTTTTTTCTGCAATAATGCACGATTTAAAACCACAGTCAGATTAAGAGGCGGGTTTAAAAATTATCCTTTCATATAATTATGCGTCCTTTTATTCGAAGATGATGAACTGGCTTTGTTAATACAGATAAAACCAGATACAGTTTTTATACGCAAGTACAAATTTCGAAAATGAAACCTTTTTTGCAGGGCGGGCTATTGTTATCGAACAGTTTAAAACAACCGACCAACTGGTTTATTATCATTCACTTGAGATAAATGTAGAAATTGCAAATGTTTGGTTTAGCTAATTCGACCCAAAATTATCAACACTGAAATGTCGCCAGGTTATTCCCGTAAATTCAGAAAAAACTGCGACTACTGTTGTCGTGCTTAATTCGACAGGTATTTCTTCCCGATATTTGATACATTTGAAAAACATTCGTTTAGCAGTACTTTTGGCCAGGTTAACACAATCGACAACAAAGATTTTGATCATAAAATTGCTTACTGTATAAATCTGCCAAGCCCTTTGTTTAGCAACAAACAATTCCCAACTAATTCGTATTTTAATTTTCGCTGGGCTACTTGGTTGACCTAAATTAAAAATAATTTAAAGGATTTAAATTTGTGATAATATCGTTGCTAATTGGAATTGTATGAACTTAAAAAATTATTTTTTTTACTTCGAAATGTAGGGTAAATTAAACATTACCTGTATTATATTTGAAGATTGCATATGAAAAATAATCTTCTGAAAAATAATTCAATGCCTGGGATTAATAAAAATGAATTTATTGATTTGTTCAATCAGATGTATAAAACCATTAAAAATTACATCTATTACAAAACAGGCGACATAGATTTGGCAGACGATATTGCTCAGGAAACATTTATTAAAATTTGGGAGAAAAGAAATGAAATCAGACTGGAAACAATTAAATCGCTTCTATACAAAATTGCCGGGAATTTATGCAAGAACCGGTTCGAACACCAGCAGGTTGTTTTTGATTTTGCCAATAAATTCAGGCAAAACGAACATGCAGTTTCACCTGAATTTGAATTAGAGTTAAAAGAGTTCAACGAAAAGTTGCAAAATGCAATTGGGGGACTCACAGAGAAAAACAGGGTAGTTTTTTTGATGAACAGAATCGATGGTTTAACGTATAAGCAAATTGCCGAAAACCTTGAAATTAGTATAAAGGCAGTCGAAAAACGAATGAAAAACGCGCTCGATATTTTAAAGAAAAAAATTAAATATAAAATCTAAAGGAATTATGAAGAACGATTCCGAAAATATTAAAATCACACCAGAAGAATTCAACAAAATGAATTCGGAAGAGAAAATCATGAAAATGGCTGGTGCTTTTATTCCGCCATCCGGTACATCAAAAAGCGATGCACTCAATATTGTTTTAAAAAGGACCGACAAAATAAATCATTCCCGAATAATTAATTTAAAAAGAATAATTCAAATTGCTGCTACCGTAATTTTTGTAATAGGAACTTATGCAATTATAAATGGGCTTTCGAAGGACCGTATTACAACAAATTTTGCAGAACAAAAAGAAATTAACCTGCCAGATGGTAGCGAAGTTCGGTTAAATGCTATTTCAAAAATAATCTGGTCGAGAAAACATTTTGCAAAAAAGCGGTTAATTGCTTTGCAGGGAGAAGCTTTTTTTAATGTAGAAAAAGGAACACCTTTTACCATAACAACAAAAAACGGAACTGTTGACATTCTTGGTACACAATTAAATGTATTTTCGCGCGAAAATGAATTTTGGGTAAGTTGCATTTCCGGGAAAGTTAGAGTTAATACCGGGCAACAACAACATATTTTATTGCCGGGCGAAATGGCAGAATTAACACCAAATGGGTTAATTAAACTGGCAAAAAACAACATCGAAAAAACAGCTTATTGGAAGCAAGGCATTTTTTATTTTGAAGATAAACCACTTGTTTCTATTTTTGAGGCCGTTGAAAGACAATTTGATTTAAAGGTTGAACATAAAAATTTAGGAGACCGCCTGATGACAGTTAGTTTTTCGAATGAAAATTTAAAAGAATCGTTAGATGTTATTTGCATTCCGATGGGATTAAGTTATGAAATTAAAAACAATAAAAAGATTGTCGTTAAAGAAAAAAAGTAAACAGCTGCTTTTTACTCTCTTTTTATTTATTTTATTCATACAATCACCACACAAGGTATTCTCACAATATTTTCAATTTAATTTTGATGAACAACCGGTTTCAGATGCCTTGGTTGAAGTAGCAAAGAAACTGGACATAAGAATTGCTTTCGATGCCGGCAATCTTAAAACCATAAAAATTTCAAAATCAGTTCAGTCAGAAAATGCTGAAAGTGTAATTTTATCGATACTCGAAAACACCAACTACACTGTCGATTTCAAACACAATACTTACCTGGTTTTTTTGAAACAAGAAAATTTACAAACTGATAAACGTATAGAAAAATTATTCTCGGGAATTGTTTTCGACAAAGAAACCGGCGAACAACTCCCTTATGCAACCATTTTTTTGTGGGATAAAAACCGGTCATTATCAACCACGGTAAACGGAACATTCAGTTTAAAACTAAACGACTCTTCAACAGTTTTTATTCAGGTAAAATATCTGGGTTATTACACACTCGATACATTATTAAACACATCCTCAAGCTCTGAATTACTAACATTTGGATTATCGAAAAAAACACAAGCCCTTGAAACTATTGAAATTATGGGCGAAAAACTTGAGATGGTAGATTTTTCGGAAGATGCCGGCCACCTGACTTTTAACCCTGCCCGTTTTTCCGACTTGCCAAATTATGGAGAAACCGATGTTTTCAGGGCCTTGCAAATGCTCCCCGGAATCAGTGCAATGGAAAATTCTTCTCAACTAAATATTCGCGGAAGTTCAGCCGATCAGAACTTAGTTATGTTCGATGGTTTTACATTGTACAATCTCGATCATTTTTTTGGCGTATTTTCGGCTTTAAACCCGAACGTAATAAAAAACATCCAGGTTTACAGGGGAGGTTTCGATTCGCGTTATGGAGAACGTATTTCAGGAATTGTTGATATAACCGGAAAATCGGGTAACCAACAAAAACCCGAGTTTTACGGGGGCATAAATTTAATTAGTGCAAACCTTACAACTGAAATCCCTATATCAAAAAAAATTACGCTTGTTGCTGCTGGTCGCCGGGCTTACTCCGACATCTATTCATCGTGGCTGGCAGATGCGTTGTTGGCCGATAAAATTGGACAAAACCGAAGGTTTTCAGGTGCAAACAATGTAATTGAACCCAAATTTTATTTTGGCGATTTTAACTTAAAACTGACTTATAATTTAAATCAGCAAGAAAATATTTCGTTTAGTTTATACGGTGCTAAAGATTATTTAAACAGTTCTAACAGTTCTAAAAATAACCAACGCGAAATTGAGACCGAAGATATTAACGAATGGGGCAATTATGGTTTCGGGATGTCGTGGAAAAAACAGTGGAACCCAAAATATTTTACCAATCTACAAATTGGCCATTCCGGTTATTTTAACGATTACTACAACTACACTGTTTTTTCAGGAGATATTCAGGCAATTAATCCTCAACAAGAATCGTTACTCCAAAAATCAAACAGTGTAACAAACGAGGAAAATAAATTAATCGATTACTTTTTAACATTTCAAAACAAATATTATCTGAATTCACAAAACCATCTGGAATTTGGTTTTTCTACAAAATTTAATCAATTCGAATTTTATAAAGATGCAAGTCAGAATTTTGTTTACAACAATATTAATAGTTCAGCATTTTTGTACACTTTCTTTGTTCAGGATAGGATATTGTTAAACGATAAATTTGTAATTAAACCGGGATTCAGGTTGAATTATTACGACCAAACTAACAAGATATATTTTGAACCACGATTTGCCGCCAGTTATAAAACTGAAACAGGTGTTACTTTTAAATTGGCAAGCGGTAGATATTATCAGTTTTTAAATAAGTCGTCGTCGGAACAAACTTATGGTTACAACCGCGATTTTTGGGTTTTGTCAGATGGGGATATACATCCGATTGTTTCGTCGAACCATTTTATTGCCGGGGCAAGTTACGAAACTAAAAATCTGTTTTTCGATTTGGAAGCGTATTACAAAACGGTTGATGGTTTGCAGGAATACCTGTTTTACCAAAACCCGGAAAACAGACAAAGCGAAGGGGCACCAGTGCTTTTACCAAAATCAGATTTAAGCCAGTTTATTGCCGGAAATGGAAAAGCTTTTGGTATCGATTTTTTGGCGAAATATGAAAGTAATAATTTCACAAGTTGGCTGGCTTATTCAATTAGTAAGTCAACCCGAAGTTTTGATGAAATAAATTTGGGTGAAGAAATCCCGGCAATCTACAGTCAAACCCACGAACTAAAATGGACAAATATTTATACGTACAATCAATGGAATTTTTCAACACTTGCCATTTATAACACTGGTCATCCATTTATTGAATCGTCAGTAAAAGATGATGATTTTAACACCACCAGAGTTTATAACCAATTACCCGATTATTTTAGGATCGATTTTTCGTTGAATTACAATTTCTATATTAGAAATATAAATATCAAACCTGGTCTTTCAATCTTAAATGCTTTAAATACAGAAAACTACCTCGATATTTACACCCGTAGTTTTAATATTCAAAACGAACAGTTTAACGAAACCACTCTTGTAAAAGCCCAGGATTTAACTTTGAATTTTTTTGTGAATTTTAGGTTTTAAGAGAGCTTGGAGCAGTGAGCTTGGAGCTTTGAGCTTTGAGTTTTGAGCTATAAACCTTGAACTTTAAACCTTGAACTTTAAACCTTGAACTTTAAACCTTAAACTTTAAACCTTGAACTTTAAACCTT
>JABGRN010000079.1:9802-28175 GCA_018648265.1 Prolixibacteraceae bacterium
TGAACTTTGAACCTTGAACTTTGAACCTTGAACTTTGAACCTTGAACTTTGAACCTTGAACTTTGAACCCTGAACTTTAAACCTTGAACTTTAAACCTTAAACTTTAAACCTTAAACTTCCACCCTCTGAGAAATACTTAGTAATTGCAAAAAAATAATCTTGAACATAAATAATGAAAACAATCCATTATTTGGGTAGGGTAAATTTTTTTTCACCTGTAATAGACTATGTAAAACCAAAGTTCAAAATTAAACGAAATCAATTTTTATGAAGAAAATTCTACTCGTTCTTGTGGCAATATTTTCATTTTCAACAATGAATCTATTTGCACAGAATTTACTATTAACAGGGGTTGTAAAAAATGCCGAAGATGGGGAAACGTTACCTTCAGCAAATATTTTAGTCAAAGGGACCTCAACCGGCACAACCACAAATGTCGATGGCTTTTTTACGCTTTTAAACCTTCCCGACAAAAAATTTACTTTAAATGTTTTTTATGTTGGGTGCCATCCGGCGGAAATCGATGTAAATCTGGATGAGCTCAAAGGTAGGCTGGTTATTGAGATGCAACCTTCGAACATTGAAATTGACGAAGTAATAGTTTCGGCAAAAACTTACAAAATGATAAAAGCTACCGAAAATGTAAGTAGCATCAGAGTGGCACCCATAGATTTAAAAACATTGCCCAGCTTTGGCGAAGTTGATATTTTCAGGTCGTTACAATTATTACCGGGGATTAGCGGAACCAACGAAAGTTCATCGGGATTGTACGTTCGGGGTGGCACTCCCGACCAGAACCTGGTTTTGTTAGATGGAATGACGGTTTATAATGTGGACCATTTTTTTGGATTTTTTAGCGCTTTTAATGCCGATGCGATAAAAGATATTCAAATGTTTAAGGGAGGATACCCGGCAAAATACGGTGGGCGTATTTCCAGCGTAGTTGATTTGACAGGAAAAACCGGAGACCCAAATAACTTTCACATGAGTGGGGGAATTAACTTGTTAAATGCCAACGCAACTATCGAAATCCCTTTGGGCGGAAAAGGATCGATCCTGCTCTCGGGACGTCGTTCTTACACCGATTTTATTGAAAGTAGCATGTACAACAAAATTTACGACATGCTTTCGCAAAACGAACCAGAAACCCAACAAACTGCAGGAACAGTAGCGTTACCCAGTGTCAGTTCAGGCGGCGGCGGGAAAGGCGGCGGCGGTTCAAGTGGAGGTTTCGGAAGCTTCCAGCAACCTGAAGTTACAACAACCCGGCCTACATTTTATTTCTACGATTTAAATGGTAAAATTACTTATCGCCCAACCGATAAAGATAACCTGGCACTAAGTGTTTACAGCGGAAAAGATAACCTTTTTGAAGATTCAGATAACAACAGGGAAATAGTTAGCACCAGAGAAAATTTTCCAAGCAGGACGATATTTAATTCCCGTAACGAAGACACTGACTGGGGAAACGAAGGAATTAGCTTGAAATGGTCGCGCCAGTGGAGCCCAAAGCTTTACTCTAATTTAATGGGTGCTTATTCACACTATTTTAGTAATTACAATCAGCGAATTATTAACGATACATACGATTTGGACACTGACACCTTAATTTTTGGTCGTAATACCGGAAATATAGAAAATAACGATGTAAACGAATTATCGCTGAGATTAGACAATGAGTGGCAAATATCGAATAACAATAAACTTGGTTTTGGATTAAATCTTTCGAATACAGAAGTAAGCTATATTTTTACCCGCGACGATACTTTGTCGATTCTTGACAGGCATGAAACAGGAATGCTGGCAACTGCTTATATTCAGGATAACTGGAAAATTTCTGATAAGCTTGAAATTAATGCCGGGCTAAGAACAAACTTTTACGATGTTACCAAGCAATTTTATGTTGAGCCCCGGTTCTCTTTTAAATACACCTTAAACGACAATTTATCTTTTAAAGGTGCCACAGGAAAATATAATCAGTATGTAAATCGTGTAATTAACGAGAATGTAACAGAAGGTTCGCGCGATTTCTGGTTAATTGCCGACAACGATTTGGTTGGTGTTCAATCGTCATGGCATTACATTTTTGGCGGAAGCCTTGAAAACGATGACCTTTTATTTGATGTAGAAGCCTATTACAAAACACTTGACGGACTCTCAGAATTCTCATTGCGTTACAGAAGAAATGACATTGAGTTAGACCAGCTTTTCTTCCAGGGTGACGGTGTAGCCAAAGGAGTGGAATTTTTGCTTCAAAAGAAACAAGGCGAATTTACAGGATGGTTAACTTACACCATTGCGAAAGTAGAACACCAATTCGATGGGATAAATGAAGGAAACCCTTTCCCGGCACTGCACGATCAGACCCACGAATTTAAAGCAATAGCCAACTGGGAACCACATAAACGCTGGCGGTTTTCATCAACTTGGGTTTACGGTTCAGGAAAACCTTATACCGCACCAGAATCGCAATATCAGATTGATTTACTGGATGGAAGACAATTTTCGTACATTAGCGTTGGCCCAAAAAACGGTGAACGTTTACCGGCATATCACAGAATGGATGTGGCCGCACACTATTTATTTAAAATTGGCAAAATTGAAATGGATGCCGGATTTTCGATATTTAACCTTTATAACCGAACAAACATTTGGTACCGGGAATTCGATTTACAAGAACTGCCAATGGTAGTAAACGATGTAACTTATTTGGGCGCAACTCCAAATATTTCATTAAACTTTAAATTCTAAACGAAAAAGATTATGCGATTTTTAGATATGAGTATCAAGACAAAAATTACAAAAATCATGAAAAAATATATTTATCTTTTATTAGCCAGTTTCATTTTTGCCAGTTTTATTTCGTGCGAAGATGAAGCGATTTATACTCCCGACGAAAGGTTTGTATTACAAGCATATTTATACGCCAATGAACCTGTTTGGGATGTTAGCATCAGAAATGCTGTTCCACTTACGGTTACCGACTCAATTGGGGAACCAATAAATGATGCGATAATTACTTTATACAAAAACGATGTTGCTTACACATTGGTATCAAGCAGCGATACCGGTTCGTACCAATATGTTGGCAACGATTTAACCGTCGAAAAAGACGATGTTTTTAGTATTGAAGCTATTGTTGGTGAGAAAACTGCAAGCGGCACAACCTCAGTACCCGACTCACCGGAAGGTGTTACTATGACGGTTGAAAGTATTGTTTTGCCAGAAATAAAATTAGATGCTGTAACCGGAAGGCCTGAATTTGGGGTAATGCAAGCTTTACGCGGGCTTATCGATGAAGTTCAGTTGGATGTTGTTTGGGATAATCCAAACGAGCTACTTCATTTTGTAGTAATCGAAAATGACGAAGACGACCAGGAAACTCTTTTCCCCGATTTTGGTGGAAAATTTGGTAGTTCGGGTGGAAGAGGTTCTTTTCAAAGAATATCGGCACCTACAAGAGAAAGTTCGTACGAAATTAACTTTTCCGAAATTCAATACTGGGGAAAGTATATTGTAAAAGTTTACCGCGTAAACCAGGAATACGCCGATTTGTATGAAAACCTTGAACAAGACTCCCGCGACTTAAATGAACCGCCAACCAACATCAAAAATGGCTTAGGTATTTTTAGCGCTTTTAACTCGCAGAATGTTTATTTTCGGGTCGTGAAGGAATCAGATGCATCCGGTTGGTAGTAACACAAAAAACATATTTAACATTATTAAAAAGATAAAAAAGTACTTATCCTGCTTACCCAAAAGGATTTGTACTTTGTATTTTTATCGAACCATTTAAAAGAAATCAATGAGAATCACTCCATATTTCATCTTCATTTTAGGAATACTTATTTTTTCATCGTGCGCCAAACTTCCGGTTTACGAAAGTAAAAACTACAATCAATCAAATAACGACTTTTTAAATCCACTGTCGGCTAATTACGACAAAAAAAATAATATCCGTTTTGAAGTTTACGATAACGACACCAATCTGTTTTTACAATTTGTTTTTCACGACCAATTAAGTTTAATGAAAATAATGCGGGGTGGTTTAAATTTATATTTCGATCCGCTTGGAAAAAAGAATCAAGATTATCATTTAAAAATTGAGAAGTCTGAGCTTCAGCAAACAGAATTTAGTGTTTTATCGAGGCAAATGAAAGGCGAAAGTGGTGGTGGCCCGCAAGGAATGGCCGGAACTATTAGAACAATGTTCAACAAAATAACCTGGGACAAAAATGGAAAACAATATGTTTTTTACAGCAATTTAGTTAAAGACCCAATTTCAGTAAATCTTAGCTCAAACAAACACAATGAGCTTATTTTGGATGTAAAAATGCCATTAAGTGAAATCCCGTTTTCAGGTGGGCAAAACCTTTTATCGCTTGGTCTGGAAACGAATTCAGTTTCAATGGGAAGTATGAGTTCGGGAAGGACAAGCGGATCGATGCGTGGTGGTGGAAAAGGTGGTTCAGGAAGAAGCGGCGGAATGAGCGGTGGCCGTTCTGGAGGCGGGATGTCGAGCGGTGGCAAACGTCCGGGCGGAAGCCCACCCTCTGGAGTTCAAGCGATCCAGCTTTGGTTTCAGTTACAATTGTAAGAAGCTTTTTTAAAGAACCGTTCTTTTTTATAAGAGCGGTTCTTTAAACTTATTTCAAAAATATAGTTTTTTTGTCGCGATTACTTTCAACACAAGCCTCCAGGATTTTAAGCACTTCAACAGATTCTTCCGGTTTTACAACTAATTCAGCTTTATTCCTTATCGCATCAAAAACATTTACATAAAAAGCACTATAATTTCCTGGTATTGTTTCAATATTCCCATTAAAATTTAATCCATCTTTTTCATAAACAATCTCTCCCCACAATTCTCGCTCATCTTTTCCCCAATCGTCACTTTCAGGTAAATTTCCGGCTTTTAACATCTCTTCCTGAGGATCGATCCCCCATTTAAGAAATGAGCCAAACTCACCATGAATACTGTATCGTGGCCCTGGATTTTTAACCAGGTAAGAACATTTTAAAATAGCTGAAAACCTTTTATATTCCAATCTAATATCGTAATAATCAGGAACATTCCCATTCGTTCTTACAATTTTTAAATTGGCAGCAACAGAAATCGGTTTACCAAACAAAACATACACCTGATCGACCATGTGAGAACCTAAATTAAACAAAACACCTTCGTTCTTGTCACTTTTTTCTTTCCATGTATTAGGTGTAATAAAAGTCCGGTAACGGTCGAAATGCGATTCAAACTCAACCAATCTGCCAAGGTTTCCCTGGTCAAGTACTTTTTGCACAGTTAAAAAATCGTTGTCCCAACGCCGGTTTTGATAAACCGTTAGCAAAACTCCATTTTCTTTAGCCAAACTTACCAGGTATTCTGCATCAGAACTTTTTAGTGTAATTGGTTTTTCAACTACAACATTTTTACCTGCATTCAGAGCCTGTTTTGCCATTTCGAAATGATAAGAATCAGGGGTATTTATTATCACCAATTCAATTTCACTATTTTCTAAAATTTCATTGAAATTACGAACAATGTTTGCCCCGGGAAATAATTTCTTTGAAATACTTTTAGTCCTTTCTAAAACCTGAACGACTTCAAAATCGGAATTTACCTTTAAGGAAGGTCCATGAAATACCAGTCCTGACATACCAAACGATGCAAGCGCTGTTTTAATTTTTTTATACATTGGCGTTTATTTTGGCATTAAATTTAAAAGTGTAATAAAGAAACTTGTTTAATAACATTTACTCAATTACCTATTCTAAAACATAAATTGTTCAATTAAAGAATATTTGATTGTAACTTCGAAATGCAAAACTAATTCGACAAGTTATTAATTACAAAGAAATGGAAAAATTTATTAACAATTACCTGAATACGACAACATGTTGCAATCTTGAAACCGGCGATTTTCCGGGACCGATAATAACTATTTCGAGGCAGGCTGGTTGTTCAGCCCAAAGGATTGCTATTAAACTCTCAAAAATCCTGACCGGCTACAGTTACATGTCGGAAACAAAAACCGATGCCGAGTGGAAATGGGTAAATAAAGATATTTTTGCCGATGCAGTTAACGAAATGGTCGGTGAAATAGAGGCTGGTAATTTTGAAAATGCAAAAGAGGACATTAAGTTGCTTGGTGAAGTTTCGCAAGCCTTCTCAGAAGAAACCATTTATGATATTTCGGACGAAAAACTGATTGATACTTTAAAAGGGGTAATTTGCAAACTTGCCTTTCAGGGGCGGACAATAATTGTTGGCCGCTCGGCAGGGGTAATATTAAAAAACGTTCCTAACAAATTAAATATCAGGTTCGAAGCACCAGTTGAATGGCGTATTAACCGAGTGATGCAAATTATGGATTTGAGTCAGGCCGAAGCTGCAAATTACATTAACAAAGCAGATATAAAAAGAGATTCGTTCATTGAAAAAATTATTGGAAGAAAAGCTGAAAATAATGATTTCGATATTATTTTCAATTATGCTTCAATGGAAGATGACCAAATTGTTGATGCAGTTATTAACATCCTTAAAAACAAAAAAATTATTTCACAACACATCGAGTATTAAACATTTGTTACATAATTGCAATTAAAACAAATTCCCCGGAATCAAAGCTTTTCAAATTTATTGAAGAAAATCGTTATTTTATCGATATAAATTTATTGAATGTTTTAATTTTGAAACCGAAATACAATTACTGTTTATAAAAAAATATTAATACAATGACCAATCGTCGTAAATTTTTAAAAACAACTGCTGCCTTCGCAGCCGGAAGTATGGTACTTCCAATGGTTTCGTGCACAAAAGAGAAAGTAATAGGTTTACAACTATACACAGTGCGCGATAAAATAACCCAAGATCTTGACGGGACTTTAAACCGCCTGGCTGAAATTGGTTATAATTCAATGGAAGCTGCCGGATACAATGTGGTTGACGGTACATTCTACGGAATGAAACCAAAAGCTTTTGCCGATAAACTTAAAGGGCTGGGGATGCCACTACACAGTAGCCATACAGTTGCTGAACTTGATACAGCCGAAAAAGTTTTTGCTGATGCAGCGGAAGCTGGTTGCCGGTATGTAATTTATCCGTACTTGCCGGAAGAATTCCGCCAAAATATTGATGGATATAAAGCTACAGCCGAAAAGTTCAATAAAATTGGTGAAGTAGCAAATAAACACGGTGTTAGATTTGGATACCACAACCATGCTTTCGAATTTGACAAAATGGATGGGCAAATTGGAATGGATGTTTTGATAAGTGAAACAGATCCGGAATTAGTAACCTTCGAGGTTGATTTATATTGGGTTACAAAAGGCGGGCACAATCCGGTAGATTACATTAAAACACATCCGGGACGGTTCGAAATTTACCACGTAAAAGACATGGTAAAAACCGACGATATGTTCTTCTCGCCAGTGGGTGTAGGAAGAATAGACTTCGAAAGTATTTTTGCAATTAAAGAAACCGCAGGTATGGAAATGATTTTTGTTGAACAAGATCGATTCCGCGATTACGATGCATTCGAAAGTGTTGAGATGAGTTTTAACTATCTGAACAACGCGGATTTTGTATAATTTCTAGTTTTATTAATTTAATCTCACCTTACAAAAAACCTTCCTTTGGGGAGGTTTTTTATTTAGGTACAATTATTTATTGCTAATATTAAAAATCAGAAGAAATAAATTAGATTTTCTGCTAAATTAAGTATTAATTTGTATTAAGATACTTTTTACGTTCTATACTATTAAGAGAAAGCAACTTACTTAAAGTAATTAAATCATTGCAATTCGTTTTTAGCTCATCGAAATAGTAAAAACCGGCTTTTTTTAATTAAACGTTTATTTACATTTTTATTTGTTTTTTTATGAATTTATTTGTTGCAAAATTAAGCTCATCAACAACCGATGATGATTTACAAGAACTCTTCTCAAAGCATGGAGAAGTAACATCTGCCAAAGTGATTATTGACAGGGAAACCGGAAACTCAAAAGGTTTTGGTTTTGTTGAAATGGCAGACGAAGGCGAAGGTCAGGCAGCCATAGAAGCACTAAATGACAGTGAACTTGATGGCAACCAAATTGTGGTTAAAAAAGCCAACCCCCGAAACGAAAATCGTTCAGGTGGAGGCCAGCGACGTGATGGTTCTCAAAGCCGTGGCGGCTACCAACGTCGCGACGACCGCCGTGGCGGCGGGGGAGGAAGAGACGACAACCGGGGCAGAAGTGGCGGTGGTGGTTACGGTGGCGGTGGCGGTGGTAACCGCTGGTAGTAACCTATCAAAAAATTAAAGAAGCTGCTCGGAGGGTAGCTTTTTTTTGTGCATTTTTTAATTCATTCTAAATAGGTTTTCAAATCAGTTTTAATAAGATAAATAGGTAAATTTATAGCTAAATTTTAATGAACTTGAAAAAACCTAAAACAGGTCTTCATAACAAAACAAATTCAACAAAAAAACAATATTATGAAAATCAGAAACCTCTTTCTTGCATTCAGTATTTTCTTTCTTGCAATTAACCCGCTGTTTGCTCAAATAATCGAACAAGATTCGTTAGCACTTGTACGACTTTATCAGGCAACAAATGGCTCAAACTGGAATGATAATTCTGGTTGGTTAAACGGCCCGGTTGCCAGTTGGTTTGGAGTTAACCTAAGCGGAAATTCGGTTCATTCTATAAATCTTTCCAATAATCAATTATCGGACACAATACCGCCCGAAATTGGAAATTTTGATTCAATTAATAGCATTAATCTGTCAAATAATCAATTGTTGGGGCCAATTACCGACTCAATTGGGAAACTAACCAATTTAAGAACTTTAAATTTAAACAATAACAACCTTGCCGGTGTGTTGCCTGTAACCATTGGACAGTTGCAAAACCTGACAGATTTATATTTATCTAATAACCTTTTAAGTGGTGAGATCCCTCATGAAATTGGGAATTTAACTAATCTCAGGTACTTACAAATTAACGATAACAATTTTTCGGGTGAGATTCCTTTTGAATTTTGGGACTTAAACCAATTAGTTTTACTTGCCCTCTATAACAACAATTTATCAGGTGAAATACCAGGAAACATTTCCAACCTTTCCAACCTTAATTCACTCAAATTTTTTAATAATAATTTTTCCGGGGCCATTCCGCTTGAAATTGGGAATATGGCAAACCTGACAGAGATAAATTTTTTAAACAATAACTTTTCAGGCACCATCGCCGAGGAAATCGGAAATCTATTAAACCTTCAGTATTTATTTTTAGACGGGAATAATCTTACCGGGAATATCCCTGCTTCAATTGGCAATCTCACCAATTTAATAAGTGTTTCTGTTTCCGACAATTCGCTGTTTGGTAAAATTCCTGAAAGTTTTGATGGCAGTTCGCAAATTAATTCATTC
This sequence comes from Prolixibacteraceae bacterium, assembly GCA_018648265.1. Taxonomy (GTDB): domain Bacteria; phylum Bacteroidota; class Bacteroidia; order Bacteroidales; family Prolixibacteraceae; genus Draconibacterium. The sequence continues at coordinate 19,214 of JABGRN010000079.1, forward strand.
AATATTCAGAAAAACAAATTCACTTTCAGAGATATTACCGATGTAATGGGGTATTCAAATATTTCAGGTTTTGTCTATTCACCACAAGACACGATTGTTGGTGTTGAAAAAACGGTTGAAGCAAGGATTGGAGATACAGTAACAATCAGGATAGATAATTATGCCCATGCAATCGATCAAAGCGACCAGTTTCAATGGTACAAAAATGATATAATAATTAATGGGGAAACAGATTCGACGATTGTTATGTTATTAATTGGTTTAGAAAATACTGGTTCCTACCATTGTAGAATTACTAATAACATTGCTACGCAACTAACCCTGACATCGCAAAAAACACATTTAAATGTAATTTCAAAGGGTGCCGGCATCCCCATAAATGAATACAATACGCTCGTTGATATATTCAACAACATGAATGGCGACAATTGGACAAGAAATGACAATTGGCTGGACACAACATATTATACTGTTAATGACTGGTACGGAGTTTGGGTGGCAGACGGACGGGTCAGTGAGATTGGATTTAACAATAACAACCTGATTGGAGAAATACCTCAGTCTATAGAAGAACTTACAGCTTTAAAAAAATTCATGTCATTTAAAAATAATATTTCAGGAACAATTTCTGAAACTCTTGTTAAATTACCAAACTTAAAAGACCTTTTTATTGGCGAAAGTAATTTAAGTGATTCATTTGACGAAATAATAAAAAATGCAGGCGACAGTTTAAAGCAACTTAGTTTGCAGAACAATAACATTACCGGCTACATTCCAGGCGAAATAGGAAATACCGAATTAACAGAAATCTGGATTACCGGAAATAACATCAGCGGTTACATACCTAAGGAAATAGGAAATTTATCGGACTTATTTGTTTTTTATGCCGCCGATAATAATATTACTGGAACAATCCCTCCCGAATTTGGTAATATTACCGGGATTCAAACAGTCATTCTCTCGAATAACAAAATTGAAGGTCCCTTGCCAACAGAACTTAAAAACCTGGTAAATCTGGAAGATTTTATTTTAGACAATAATTTAATTGGAAAAGAAACTAATCCAGAAAATTCCTCAAACTTTAAAAGTGCAAATTTAGATCCTGTCAGACAAATTCCCGATGATTTGTCAAATTTAATTTCGCTGAATCAATTAAGCATCGAAAATAATCAACTTATGTTTAACGACATTGAACCAATATTTTCGTGGAACAATTACGCCGGATTAGTAAATTTCATTTATTATCCCCAAAATTTAATTGGCCTGGCAAAAACTATAGAAAAATTTATCGGGGAAAATACAAGCATTTCTATTGACAATTATTTGCAAGGAAATTCAGATGAATACCAATGGTATAAAAATGGCACTCTGATTCCTGCTGAAACAAATGCAACACTCGAATTTACCAATCTGCAACTTTCCGATGCCGGGAATTTTTATTGTGTAGTTACAAATCCGGTTGCAAGCGATTTAACACTTGTTAGCCACGAGATAAAACTGAATGTAAAAATGATGGCAGGTGTTCCGGTTTCGGAATACGATGCATTAAAATCTTTTTTCAATGCAATGAATGGAAACAATTGGGAAATTAATACAAACTGGTTGGACACAACCTCTGTCCCGGTTGACGAATGGCACGGAATTACAGTTACAAACGGACATGTTACTGAAATTAATTTACCAGGTAATTATTTAACGGGAGTTTTACCCGAGGCATTGACTGGTTTAACAGAACTGAACACATTAAAACTCGACACCAATAAAATTGAAGGGAACATTGAAAACTGGATTGATGATTTGGAAAACCTTGAAAATATTAATTTGGTAAAGAATCGATTATCCGGGGAAATATCGAGTGAAATTGGAAAAATATTCAAGCTAAAATCACTAAAACTGAGTAACAACATGCTAAGTGGCAAATTTCCCGGACGAATGATAAACATTAAAGGCTTACAGGAGTTTCATGTCGATTCGAACCTTTATACTTCGATAAATCTCGAACCTGTTTTTGAATGGGGTAATTTCGAAAGCTTTCAATCGGGTTTTGTTTACACACCACAATATGATGTTGGGGCAGCAAGCAATGTTACAAAAGATTGGGGCGACGAACTTAATATTGGAATACCGGGTTATACCCCTGGTACTGCCGATATTTTCCAATGGTTTAGGGACACTTTAATTCTTCCCGACCAAACCGAAATGCAAATGGTGATAAATCAGGTAACAACTGCCGACACGGGAAATTACGTTTGCCGAATTACAAATACCATTGCAACAGATTTGGCAATTTATTCGAAACCGGTAAAAGTGAAAGTACTTGGGGCGGTTGCCGGTGCCGGTGTCCCGGTTTCGGAATATCTGGCTTTGGTAGAAATTTACGACAGCACAAACGGAGCTGGCTGGATAAACAATGAAAATTGGCTCGATACTACTTTTTATTCTGTAAAAGACTGGTTTGGTATTTGGGTTGAAAATGGCCATGTTTCCAAATTTGAAATGCCGGGGAATAATCTTAGCCGAATTCCATGGGCATTAAACAATTTACCCGAAATGAAAATAATCGATTTATCCTCAGGGAATTACAGTGGTGACATTCCCATTTTTGAAAACCTGACAAAGCTCACTGAGTTCTCGTTAGCCGACAACAATTTCAATTTTAAAGATTTAAGCCCGGTTACCAATTGGGCCAACTACGATGATTTTAAGCTCAATTTTGTTTACATCCCACAACCTACTGAAATAGGGGAAAAAGATACTTTCCAATACCTGTTTGGAGATACTATAATGTTAACGGTTAAAAACTATCCCACCGACAGCGCAGATTACTTTGAATGGTTTAGAAATGACGTTTCTTTTCAAAGCAGCATGATTCAGCAGTTTCAGAAAAAAGCCTGGTTCGACGATAACAATGCAGTTTACAAATGCGAAGTCACAAATAGTTTACTTCCTGATTTAACTTTAATTTCAAGAGATATTTTAACGCAGGTAAAATACAGTTCAAACGATTCTATCGCGCTTGCCTCTCTAAAAATGGAATACGATACATTACAAGATATTTGGTCCGGCGATTCAATTTTTAACTGGCCTTTGCTAACTTCTGAAAAAGGAGTTGTAACTTCCTTAGATCTTTCTGGATTAAACCTGGAGGGTGAAATTTCAAGCTTATTTGTTAATTTCGATTCGCTAACCTGGCTTGATTTATCGAACAATAAACTTAGAGGTGAAGTTCCCGGAATTGCTACAACAAAAAATGCAACTTTGAAATCGGTAATAGACGACGTATTTAAGCTCGAATACTTAAATATTGCAAGCAACAATTTTGTTTTTGCCGACATGGAACCAATTGCCGACGAATTAAATAGTATTGCCGATTTTATTTATTCACCCCAGGCAAATGTTGGCATTCCATTCGACACTACCGTTTATAAATATGCAAAGGTTTCTTTTGAAATAGGAAATTATATTCCAGGAAATTCTGATGTATTTACCTGGTTTAAAAATGGACAGGAAGTAGCAGGTGAAAAGGGCGCAACATTTATAATTGAAAATGCAGAACTAACCGACAGCGGTTACTACACTAGCTCAATAGCAAATACCTTATTCCCTGATTTAACTTTGACTGCCGACACCAGTTGGTTAAAAGTTTTAATTCCCGTTGGAATTAACAATCAGGAATTGAACGAGTTTCGCATTTATCCAAATCCTGCCAAAAATCGAATTTTTGTTGACACAAAAAATGAACCTGTCGATTTAAAAGTTTTTAATATCTCAGGGAACCTTATATTTGAAAAGAATGATTTTCAATCAGATTGGATAGAAATTAGTGAATTCACAGGAGGGATTTATTTATTCAGGATAATTAGGAAAAATTCTGAAATTATTAATAAAAAAGTGATATTCAATTAGTTATTAAATATTCACCGGGCGAACTTTATGGCGCCCGGTGAATATTTCAAATTATAGAGTCTTCAACCATGATTCAGCATCTTCTAATTCAGTTTTATTTTTGGTTTTAACGGCATAATTAAATCCAGGTTGAATACAAAATGAACCGTACACTCCCGATTTGTTTAATGCAATGTAACCAATCTGGTGATTTTCGTAATCGGGAATTTTTTTAGAAATGCGTTTAACCGCCTCCTCGCATGCACGTGATGGCGACATCCCGTTACGCATTAATTCAACTACTAAAAATGTACCCATGGTTTTCATTACCAGCTCACCGGTTCCCGTTGCAACAGCACCGCCAACTTCGCCATCAACAAAAAGGCCGGCCCCGATAATTGGCGAGTCCCCTACCCTTCCGGGTAATTTATAACCCATCCCGCTGGTTGTGCAAGCTCCTGAAATACGTCCCTCTTTATCAATAGCCAGCATTCCAATGGTATCGTGGTTTTCTACATTTATTTCATTGCTGAAACCCCGTTTTTCTTTTTTCCATTTTTTCCACGCCGATTTCCTTTCTGATGTCAGTAATTTTTCTTTTTTGAAACCATTCCCTAAAGCAAATTCCAATGCACCTTTTCCACTCAACATTACATGCTGTGTTTTTTCCATAACAAGCCGGGCGACCGAAATCGGATGTTTTATGTGCTTAAGGTAACTAACACTTCCTGCCCTGCCCTTTTCGTCCATAATACAAGCATCGAGAGTAACTTTACCACTGGCATCGGGCGTACCGCCAAAACCAACGCTATTGATTTTAGGATCAGCTTCCGGGATACGGACACCGGCTTCAACCGCATCTAACGAATGCCCATCTTCCGAAAGTATTTTCCAGGCTGCCTCGTTTGCAGGTAAACCGTGGTTCCAGGTTGAAATCACAATCGGATAATTGTTTTCATTTTGACTTGAAAAAGATGCTGAACTATATTTTGCCATGGATAAACCGGCAAAAGCCATTGAACCTTTACGAATAAATGAACGACGTGAAGTCATATTATTATGATTTTAAAATTTCAAAAATTATTAAATAACTGTTTTGGAATATAAATGGTCATTTGACTAAAACGTTTTCATTAATGTTGTATTGAATCTATCCGAAATAGCCATTAAAATTCAGTTTTATTATGTATTATCTCAATCTAATTTCTAATAATCTAAAAGCCTATTTTCGATTTATTCGTGTGAAAAATGCTGCAATGTTTTTCTGTATTTCGAAAAAACCACCGCCCTCGAAATAAAACCAAGGTACTTTCCATCTTTAATAACCGCCAAATTATAACGCCCAGATGTTTCAAATTTTTCAACCACCATTTCCATATTGTCCAGCGGAGAAATAAAAAACTCGGGCATGTACATTAAATCTTTCACCCAAACTGTTTCATAAAGATCGGTTTCAAAAATCAGGTTTTTTACTTCCGATAATTTTACCATTCCTTTTAAACAACCATTTTCATCGACAACCGGATATAAATTTCTTTTCGATTCTGAAATTGCCCGTACCAAATCCCTCAATTTAGCTGTAGGTGAAAGGATGAAAAAATCTGTTTCAATTAATTGCCCTAAATCCATATATTGCAAAACAGCTTTGTCTTTATGGTGTGTTATTAATTCACCACGCTGCGCCAAGCGTTTTGTATAAACCGAATGTGGTTCCAACTTCATAATTGTGAGATAAGCCACAGTTGAAGTAATCAACAAAGGAATTAACAATCCATACCCCCCTGTAATTTCAGCAATTAAAAAAATAGCTGTTAAGGGTGCATGCATCACTGCAGCCATCATTCCTGCCATTCCTGCAAGGGTAAAATTACCTTCAGGCAATCCTAAATCGTAAAAAGTATTTATAAGTTTCACTAAAAAATAGCCGGCAAAAGCACCCATAAAAAGTGTTGGTGCAAAAATGCCCCCTATTCCACCCGAAGCAGTTGTTGCCGCCATTGCAATTACTTTAAACAATAGAATTCCGGCAAGGACAATTAAAAAAAGGTACGAGTTTTCTTTCCATCCAAAAAACAAAGAATTATTTAATAAATCGGCACCTTGTCCATTAAAAATAGTTACGATGCTTGAATAACCTTCTCCCCAAAGCGGAGGGAAAATAAAAATAAGTATTCCCAATACAAACCCCCCGATAATTAAACGGGCTATCCAGCTTTTAATTTTCGAAAAAATCTTTTCCAAATACATCGAAACCCTGGTAAAATAAAACCCAAGAAAACCAGTAAACACACCCAATAAAATGTAAAACCAAATGTTATTTATTTGAAAAGAATTCACCTGCGTAAAATGGAGCAACACACCTTCGCCCATAAAAAGGTATGACAATATTGTTGCTGAAATAGCTGATATCAGAAGTGGGATAACATAAGCCATGGTTAGGTCGAGCATTAAAACTTCGAGCGTAAAGACAATTCCGGCAATTGGTGCATTAAAAATGCCGGCAATGGCACCGGCAGCACCACACCCAACCATTAATGTAACATATTTGTAATTCAGCTTAAAAATCCGTGCCAGGTTTGAACCAATTGAAGCACCTGTTAAAACTATGGGAGCCTCTGCTCCAACCGATCCCCCAAAACCAATGGTTAACGAACTGGCAATCATTGAAGAATAATTATTGTGCGATTTAATGCGGCTACTTCTCCGGGAAATTGCATAAAGGATTTTTGAAACGCCATGCCCAATATTATCTTTAACAAAATACTTTACAAACAAAACCGCCAGGAGAATTCCGATAAACGGATATACCAGGTATAAATAACTTATACCGTCGATGGTAAACCAATTTGTTAGTTTTTCTGCCACAAAATGTATAAGGTTTTTTAGTACAAGAGCAGAAAAGCCACTTAACAAACCAATAATCAAACTTAATAAATAGATAAAAATGCGTTCAGGAATATTAGCAATCCTCCAAGCCACCAGCTTGTTCATCCACTTTTTCGTGTTTCGAAGCCACAATATTTTAAACGTGCGATACATCAATTATTTGTTTACGATATTTAGTAAATACCCTTGCCCTTGAAATAAAACCAATATATTTCCCATTTTCAAGGACCGCTAAATTATACCTGCCCGATGATTCAAATTTATTGGCTACTATTTCCATACTATCGTTCGGATCAATTGAGTATTTGGGCATATACATCAATTCATTTATTTTTATTTTATCATACAAATTGTGATCGAAAATCATACTGCGAACATCGTCCATTTTAACCATTCCAACAAGTATCCCGTCGGCATCAACAACCGGAAATAAATTGCGATGATTGGTTGAAATAGCCTGGGTTAAATCCCGCAATGTTGCTTCTGGTGAGAGTATTTCAAAATCGCTTTCTATCAATTTTCTCACCTCGAGCATTTGCAAAACGTTTGCATCTTTATCGTGTGTCATTAGTTCTTTTCGTCGTGCCAACTGAATATGATAAACTGAATTAGTTGTAAATGTACGCACAATAATATATGCAAAAGTTGCAGTAATCATTAAAGGTACAAATAACTTGTAACCCCCTGAAATATCAGCAATTAGAAATATTCCTGTTAATGGAGCATGCAGCACTCCGGCAATTAAACCTGCCATTCCGATTAATGCAAAATTATGTGTACTTATCTGTCGCAATCCAAGCATATTCACAACTTGTGCGAATAACATTCCTGTGTTTACTCCCATAAAAAGAGTTGGTGCAAAAATTCCACCGATACCACCTGCGCCAAAAGTCAACGAAGTGGCAACAATTTTTAATAAAATAACCGAAGCAAGCAAAATCAAAACTGCCCAATATTCTTCCCTCAAATCGAAAAACAAACTATTATTGAATAGATATTCCAAGTCGCCGGCTAAACCTGCATTTATCGATTCGTAACCTTCGCCATACAACGACGGAAAGAAAAAAATAAGTATTCCAAGACCCACGCCCCCAACCAATAAACGCGTTCTTTTATTTTTTAACTTTTCGAATAATTCGACAAAAAACATATACATTTTTGTAAAATAAACCGAAATAAAACCGGCAACAATTCCAAGTAAAATATAGAATGGCAAATCAGCCAACGCGAAAGCTTGTTTTACTTCAAATGGATACAGAACATCCTGCCCCAAAAAGAGATAAGAAATAACAACTGCTGTTGCCGACGATAACAAAAGAGGCACCAACGAAAACACAGTTAGATCTATCATTATTACCTCAACAGCAAAAACTATTGCCGCAATCGGTGCTTTAAAAATAGCCGCCATTGCCCCGGCGCAAGCACACGCCAACATCAAAATAGTATTTTTGTAATCCAACCTGAAAAATTTTGCAAGCCACGATCCCCAGGCCGTCCCTGTTGCAACGGTTGGCCCCTCTAAACCAACAGATCCTCCAAATCCAACAGTTAAAGAACTGGTAATTACAGAAGAAAATAGATTGTGGTTACTAACCCGTCCTTTGCGTTGGGATATGCTGTGCAAAACGTTTGGAATTCCGTGCCGTACTTTGCTCCGGATCACATATTTCACAATCAACACAGTTAATATTATCCCGACTAATGGCAAGGCAAAATAAATATAATTGTTCATTTCGTTTGATACCAGCGAATGGACAAGCCGCTGGGTTAACCAAACAGTATTTTTTAATACAACCGCTGCCAATCCTGAAAGGATACCAACAAAAATACTGAGTGCAGTAATAAAACCGCGTTCACTCATGTTCCTTATGCGCCACCGATGAAACCGGGCAATTATGTGTATCCTGTTATTCATTTCAGAACGTAAAAGTAACAAAACCGTAGTTTTAGCCTGAACTATTCATAAATTTATCTATTCCGAAATCAAACTGCTTTGAATAAAGAGAATGCTCGATTCTCGCTTCTCAAAATAGCTAAGGCTATTTCTGCGAGGCTCAACTCTGTGCTTCCCTTTATTCTGTGCATTTTGAATTCTCATAATGAAAAACTCATGAATAATTCAGGTTAGAAAGAAGATTTAAGTAAACAACCACGCCCAAAGGACGTGGCTTTGAGATAACCCCTAAAAGGG
>JABGRN010000080.1 GCA_018648265.1 Prolixibacteraceae bacterium
AAAGATAAAAGAAAACTTTTTATCCCACCAACCCGATAATTAAACTGATCCATAAAAAAAGCGCCTCATTTTGAAACGCTTTTCTTATATATTTTTTACTAACTTATTCTTTAGGTGCTTTTACAAATAAAATCAATACTGTTCCAATTAAAACTGCAATACCCGAAATAGTAAAGGCGAGGGCGAAATTATTCAAGTCGCCCATTTTGCCACCGAGAATTGGGCCAAATATTCCGCCAACTCCGTAAGCTAAAAATACAAATGGATAGTTTTGCCCAACGTTTTTAGCCCCAAATGTATCTGCCGTAATTGTTGGGAACAGTGCAAAATTACCTCCAAAATTAAATCCGATTAAAGTAGCACCAACATAAAGTAAAACTTCAGTTCCGGCCATATAGGTGAAAAGAATAACTGTTACACCCTGGATTGCTGTCATTAAAATAATAGAAAGTTTTCTTCCTAACTTATCGCTTAACATTCCCCAAACAATTCGGCCTAAACCATTTGCCAGACTAAAGAATACTGCCATGGCTGTTCCTGCAATTGCACTTGCAGCAGTTTCACTAATTCCCGATTCCATTAATGCTTGCATCGGATAAAGTTTCATCAACCCGATTGACATTAATCCGGCTCCAGCACTAAAAACAAAGGTTAAGAAAATGAGATAAAACTGTGGTTTTCTCAACATTTCGCTGCTGGAAAAATCTTTTTTGGGTTGAGCAGCTGCGTTGCCATTGCCCTGTTTTTCTTCGTATCCGGCAGGTTTCCATCCGGCTGGCGGGAATTTCATCCATAAACCACCAACAATAACCATTGCAGCAAATGCAACACCGTAAATAATAAATGTAGTTGAAAGCCCTGCATTTTCAATAAGGTGGCCCCAAGAACCTGCCAATTTTACCCAAAGCATAGCCCCAAAACCAAAACCAGCAACTGCCAATCCTGTTATCATTCCTTTTTTATCAGGGAACCAGCGCATTCCAACTGCAATCGGAACAACATAAGCGAATCCGATACCAGCACCACCAACTAATCCGATTAAAATGAGTAGTGCAATAAAACTTGTACCACCTAAAATTCCGGCTAGTAAATATCCAATTCCGAGAATAATTCCTCCTGTCCAGGCTAAAGTGCGAGGGCCCCAGGTAGTAAGTTTTTTTCCTGCAAAGACCATAAATAGAGCAAATGATGCCAGACCAACAGCAAAAACCCATTGTGTATTTTCACTCGACCATCCTTCTGCTTTAAGAGTTGGTGTAAAAACTGACCAGGCGTAAATTGCACCAAGCGCCAATTGAATGAGGATAGCACCAAGCACAACAAATCCCCTGTTAAAAACTTTTTGGTTTTCCATAATTCGGTTTTTTTTTGAAAGTACTTTAAAGTAAAAAGACACCCTCAGTTGAAGATGTCTTTATAAAATTTTAGTTATTATCGTTTAACTTCTACTTTGGCTCCGTCAATGATTTCGTCAACTACACCCGGATCGAGCAGAGTTGAAGTATCGCCAAGATTTGAAGCATCACCTTCACCAATTTTACGAAGGATACGCCTCATAATTTTTCCGGATCTTGTTTTTGGTAATCCTGCAACAATTTGAATCATATCGGGCTTAGCAATTGGCCCAATAAATTTGGTTACGGTTGCTCTGATTTCTTTTTCAATATTTGCTAATTCATCATCGGTAAGCTCATCGCAAATTACATAAGCATAAATACCCGAACCTTTAATTTCATGTGGATATCCTACAACAGCCGATTCATTTACTTTTGGATGCTGGTTAATTGCATCTTCAACTTCGGCAGTTCCAATCCGGTGACCTGAAACATTAATAACATCATCAATCCGGCCAATTATTCTATAATAACCTTCTTCGTCACGTTTTGCTCCGTCGCCAGTTAAATACAATCCTTTAAAGGCTGAGAAGTAAGTTTGGAAACATCTTTCGTGATCGCCATAAAGTGAGCGCAACATTCCCGGCCATGGGTGTTTTATACATAAAATTCCTTCAACACTGTTTCCTTTAAGTTCATTTCCTTCAGGGTCAACCAAAATTGGTTGTACACCTGGTAATGGAAGAGTTGCAAGCGAAGGTTTTGTTGGAGTGATTCCTGCCAGCGGAGTAATCATAATTCCACCGGTTTCGGTTTGCCACCAGGTATCTACAATGGGGCAAGTTCCTTTTCCCACTAAATCATGGTACCAGCGCCAGGCTTCTTCATTAATTGGCTCGCCAACAGTTCCCAGAACTTTTAACGAACTGAGATCGTGTTTTGTAACCCACTTGTCGCCTTGTGCAACCAATGCACGAATTGCAGTCGGTGCGGTGTAAAATTGGTTAACTTTATATTTGTCAACAACTTCCCAGAAACGACCGGCATCGGGCCAGGTTGGAACACCTTCAAACATAACAGAAGTAGCACCCGTTAATAGTGGTCCATAAACAATGTATGAATGTCCGGTTACCCAACCAATGTCGGCAGTACACCAGTAAACATCGCCATCGCTATATTGAAATACATTTTTAAAAGTATATTCGGCATAAACCATGTAACCGGCAGTTGTATGTAAAACACCTTTTGGTTTTCCGGTAGATCCTGAAGTATATAGAATAAACAGTGTGTCTTCCGAATCCATAACTTCGGCAACATTCTCAGTTGAAACACCTTCAATTAAATCGTGCCACCAAACATCGCGGCCTTCAAACCATTCAATATCTTCACCAGTACGGTTTAAAACAATTACATTATCAACAGTCGGACATTTTTCTACTGCCTCGTTAACAATTGCTTTAAGAGGTATTGTTTTCGTCCCCCGGTAACCTCCGTCTGAAGTAATTATAACATTCGATTCGGCATCGTTTACACGGTCGGCCAAAGCTGTTGCTGAAAAACCTGCAAAAACGATGGAGTGAATTGCTCCAATTCTTGCACAAGCCAACATTGCAACAGTTAATTCAGGAACCATTGGCAAATAAATAGCAACGCGGTCGCCTTTTTTAACACCTATTTTTTTAAGACCATTGGCAAATTGTTTTACTTTATCGAAAAGTTCGCCGTAGGTAAGCCTGACTTCTGCTTCTTTCGGGTCGTTGGGTTCCCAAATAATAGCAACCTGATCTTTACGCATGTGCATATTACGTTCGAAAATATTCTCAGTAATATTTAACTTTCCATTTTTAAACCAATTTACGTTGGGGGCATTTTCTCCCTCAAAATTCCAATCGAGAACCTGGTCCCATTTCTTATGCCAGAAATTGTTCTCAGCAATATTGCCCCAAAATCCATCTGGATCGGCTACACTTTCCTGGTACTTCTGAAGATATTCAGCTAAACTTGTGATTTTATTTACCATGATAATAATTCTTAAGATTAATGATTTTATTAATATAGTTATAAGTTGTTTTATGATGAACCATAGTTGTACATGCTAATTTTAGTTATTTCCCTAAAAACTCACTGCTACGTTTTGCCCGATGAAAATTTGAGGTTATATTTTCAAACTTATGTTCTTGATTTGAAAAGTGGCCGGAATGATACAAAAAGCCGTATTGTAATTTAAGGTTGTACAAATTTTATTTCTAATTTGGATTACTAATTATAATAAACAGGTTTCAAAATTAGTACAATAAAATGTTATCTGAAATGAATTCAATATATTGTATAACACTATTAAATTATAATTTAAAACAAAAGAAAGTTAAAAGAAGTTAGTAGTTTTTTTATTACATTCCGATGCCTCACTTTAAGTTTATCTATTGATTTTTATTATCTGAGATATGATTGTATTAGTTATAAATTCAGGAAGTTCGTCCATAAAATTTCACTTGTATAAATTACCCGGAGAATCTCTTTTGGCGTTTGGCAAAGTTGAAAAACAAGGAAATGGAGATGCCCATTATAATTACAATTTTCAAGGAACTTTAATTCAAAGAAAACAGAATAGTTTTTCATTTTCAGAGGGCTTGGGCAAAATATTTAGTGAAATAATAAACCCTGAAAATAAATGTTTGAATTCGCTGGAAGAAATTGATGTTGTTGGCCATCGTTTAATTCATGGTGGTGAACAAGGGAAAGATTGTGCCATTATTTCTGATTCTTTATTGAAATATATGAACTCGTGTATTTCGTTAGCCCCACTTCATTACCCGGCAAATATTGAAGGAATTATGGTAGTGAAAAAATTAATTCCCCGCGTTTTGCAGGCCGGCGTTTTCGATACAGCATTTCATCAAACCATGCCGAAAAAAGCTTTTTTATATGGAATCCCAATTAAATGGTACAAGGAGCATCAAATTCGCAGATATGGTTTTCATGGAACTTCGCATCAATATGTTTCGCAACGTGCTTGCAAAATTACAGGAATGTGGCTTGAGAAGAGCAAAATTATTTCGTGCCACCTTGGAAACGGTGCTTCGCTGGCAGCCATAAAAGATGGAAAATCAGTTGACACATCAATGGGATTGACGCCGGTAGAAGGATTATTAATGGGTAGCCGAAGTGGAGATATTGACGCCGGAGCACTAATGTACATTCAACAAAATTATAGTCTTTCGCCTGAAGAAATCCAGGAAATGATTAATAAGAAAGGTGGGCTTTTGGGATTATCAGGAATTTCATCCGACTATCGTGATGTTTTAAAAGCTGCAAAGCAGGGAAATTCTGATGCTCAAATCGCTTTGGAAGTTTTTTATTATCGGATAATAAAATACATCGGGGCTTTTGCCGCTGTTTTGAACGGATTAGATATTTTAATATTTACCGGTGGAATTGGCGAGAACAGTAGTGAAACAAGAAAGGCCGTCTGCAAAGGACTGGGGTTTCTGGGTATTAAAATTTCAAAAAAAATGAACAAAACATTAAATGGTTGTGAAACTGTTATAAGCCGGGCAAAATCGAAAGTTAAAGTAATAATTATGCCTAGCAACGAAGAACTGATGATTGCACGCCATGTTGCAGAAATAGCAAAATCGAAGAAAAAAAACTGATTTACTAACAACCTTATTCATAAAAGGTTAATTTAATTTATCTTTATAACAACGAAATATTTTTTCATGGTTTTAAAACATAAATTAAACTGAGATAAATTATCAATTAAAATAGGCGGTTACATTACTTTCGATAAAAAATTACAAAACCCATGAAAAACTTTAAAGACCTTCTGGAGGCTGCTAAAAAACAACCTGAAAAGAGGTTGGTTGCTGTAAACGGGACAGACGAAAATACTTTGGAAGCACTAAACAAAGCCGTTGAATTGGGCTTGGTTTGTGCAATCTTAACGGGCGACAAAGGTGAGATTGAAAAAACCTGCGCCAACCTGAAAATTGACATTAATAATTACACAATTATTCATGCTACTTCTAAAAACGATGCAGCCGAAAAAGCAGTTAGTTTAATTCATGATGGTAAAGCTGATCTCATAATGAAGGGGATGGTTTCAACCGATAAATTTATGAAGGTACTGCTTAAAAAAGAGTACGGGCTTGTTCCGTCAAAAGGAGTGTTAAGCCATGTTGCTGTTATGGATAATCCGAATTACCATAAATTATTGATGTTTGCCGATGCGGGTGTAATTCCATACCCAGATCTTCGACAAAAAATTTTAATGACTAATTATCTTATTCAAACTGCACAATCATTAGGAATTAACGAGCCTAAAGTGGCTGTAATTGCACCTACTGAACAAATCATAATCTCTATCCAATCGTGTATGGATGGTGCTACCATTGCAAAAATGTCGGAACACGGACAGATTGAAGGAGGTTTTGTTGATGGGCCGATGGCACTCGATGTTGCAATAAATAAGGAATCGGCACAGCTTAAAGGATTTTCTTCTCCGGTAGCTGGTGATGCCGATTGTTTACTTTTCCCAACTATCGATGCAGCCAATGTTTTTTATAAAACTAATTCGAAGCTTGGTAAAGCTGTTATGGCCGGAATTATTGCAGGGGCAAAAGTGCCGGCAGTTGTGTCGTCTCGTGGCGATAGTGAAAAAACTAAATTTTATTCCATAGCTTTGGCCTCTTTAATGAGCTAATTTGTTTTAAATGCACCGAATTCTTGCTATAAATCCTGGGTCAACTTCCACAAAATTTGCTGTTTATTACGACACTGAATGTGTTTTAAATAAAACAATACGGCATTCGATGGATGAATTGCTGGGTTATAAGAATGTCATCGATCAGTTTGATTTTCGGAAAGGTTTAATAATTGATTCGTTAGTTGAAGAGGGAATGGATGTTGATTCAATTAAATTTATTATTGGCAGGGGTGGAATGACTTACCCAATGGAATCGGGGGTTTACCGGGTAAATCATAGAATGTTAAAACATGCTTGCGAAGGAATTGTTGGACAACACGCGAGTAATTTGGGACCGATGCTGGCCGATTATATTGCCTTACAAATACCAAATGCACAAGCATTTATTGCCGATCCGGTAGTTACCGACGAACTGGAGGAAATTGCAAGAATTTCTGGCCATAAAAAATTTAAACGCCGATCTATTTTTCATGCACTAAACCAAAAAGCAACTGCAAGAAGTCATGCTAAAAAGATTGGAAAGAATTATGATGATTTAAATTTAATAGTTGCTCATTTAGGTGGGGGCATTTCTGTGGGGGCACATAAAAAGGGACGCGTAGTTGATGTAAATAACGGTCTTAATGGCGAGGGACCTTTTAGTCCTGAACGTGCGGGGACATTGCCAGCAGGACAATTGATCGAACTTTGTTTTAGCGGTGAATATTCTCAAGATCAGGTTCAACGAATGGTTTTGGGAGAAGGAGGATTTGTGAGTTATTTAGGAACAAACGATGCTAAGGAAGTTGAAGAATTGGCAGCACTGGGAAATAAAAAAGCTCAATTTATTCAAGACGCATTATTTTACCAGGTTTCAAAAATTATTGGAGAAATGGCTGTGGTTTTAGATGGGAAAGTAGATGCCATTTTATTAACCGGTGGTTTGGCTTTTAACAAAAACCTGGAAAGTTATGTTAAAACAAAGACGGGTTTTATTGCCCCTGTTTTTGTTTATCCCGGCGAAGACGAACTTGAAGCACTGGCTATGAATGCACTACGAGTTGCAAATGGCGAAACCGAAGTCAAAGAGTATTTGAAATAAAACTAATTATTGCTCAATACATTTATTAGATTATCGAAACCCGACCAAACTGTCGAAACAAATCCGGACTAAAGAATTTAGAATTTTATTAAATTGGAATTTATTTGATATTTGATAATTGTATTTTGGAAATTGGAAATTGGAAATTGGAATTTCTATCATTATACCTAATAAAATTAGATGAACTCTCAGACTGACTGTTCGACTGAACAAAGTCGCAGGAATCTCTTTAATCACTTTTATATTTCATTCTACTCAAAACGAAATTGGATTAAAATTTGAAAATTAATTCCGCCATTGTTACAAAAACTATTTTTATAAGGCATACTTTCTAGTTCATTTCTGTAAATAATTTTAATTTTGATGAAAAGTTATTTTGAAAAGAGAAAAAACTGTGAGAAAGCTGACATTTATACTACTACTTTTTTGTTTTTTTGACTCCCATGCCCAGGAAAATTTAGCAATTCAATTTCCGGTGCTGGATTCGGCACAAATAGAATTAGAACGAAAAATCCTTTACCAGCAGCTTTTGTCTGGTATTCTCGAATCTGGTGAGTTTATGGAACCAGTTCAATTGCCTGAGTTCAATTTTAAAAACGAAATGTCAAAAAGATACAATTTAAATTTATCCGGAATTTCTGGAAACCAGCTCATTCCCAATTATATTATGTCGGGAATGTTCAATTTCTCCCCTTCCCCATTTTTTAGGAACGGCACTATTTTTAGTCAGACCAGTTACCAGCTTAACGACAAATTTACAATGGGCGGATATAGTTTTGGTGCCAATTCAATTTTTTCGGCACCGTTTCCAAACCAGGGAAAAAATAACTTCGATACACGCGGTGCAACCATGTTTATGCAATACAAAGTTTCAAAAAACATAAAAATAGAAACCCGCGTAAGTGTTTCGCAAGGAAGCCGGCATCCCGGATTCTAACAATTTTGTTTCAGCATATATAAAACTGAAAACAACTTAAAACCTTGATATTTTAACTTTAGACAAATTCATGCTTACGGTTTATAAAGCTTCGGCAGGTTCCGGAAAAACATTCCAACTGGTATTTGAATACATTTTACTGTTAATGGAAAACCCTTACAACTACAAACACATCCTGGCGGTAACTTTTACAAACAAGGCCACTAACGAAATGAAAAGCCGGATACTCGAACAACTTCATTTGCTGGCCAGCTACAAAACTTCACAATACCTCCCAGTCATTCAAAAAAAACTGGCACTTTCAGAAGAAATAATACGGAAAAAAGCACGGCTGGTTTTAAAAAATATTTTACACGATTACAAGCGTTTTTCAATAAACACAATCGACACGTTTACCCAGCGTGTAATTAAAGCGTTTAACCGCGAAATGGGCATCTCGCCATATTTTACGCTCGAACTCGATAGCAGCCTGGTTTTGGATGAAGCAGTTGACAGTTTGCTTTCAAAAATCGACAACGACAAAAAATTACTAAAATGGTTGGTTAAATTCAGTGAAGAAAAAATTAAAGACAATCAAAGCCAACGTATCGAGGAAGATATAAAATCGTTAGGAAAAGAGTTGTTTGTTGAAAAATTCCAGGTTTTTTTTCCTGAAAAAAATGATTCCAGTTACACGCGCAAAAATCTAAATGAATTCAAAAAAGAATTAGACCAGACAATTTCTAAGTTCGAAGCTGTAATAAAAAAGAAAGGGATTAAGGGCGTTGAGATTATGTCGGCGAACAGCCTCGAAGTGGATGATTTTTCAGGAAAAAGCCGGGGGATGGGTGCATTTTTCGTAAAACGGTCAAACGGCGATCCACTAATAATTAACAAAACTATTGAAACCGCAAGCGAAGAAATTGAAAAGTGGTACACTAAAACAAACATCAAAAAAGAACATATTCACGACGTAGTTAAAAACTATCTGCAAGCACTTTTACAAGATATACTTAATTTCTATCAAAATAATTCAAGCGAATATTTTACGGCAATTGTTGTAAAAAAACAATTGAGGATGTTGGGCATTTTAACCGATTTAAAAGAGGAAATTAAAACATTGCACCACGAAAAGGGGGTACTTCAGATTTCCGATTCAAACTTGTTGCTAAGCAAAATTATTGGCGACAGCGAATCGCCGTTTATTTACGAAAAAATCGGAAATTATTACAAATATTTTATGCTCGATGAATTTCAGGACACATCATCTTTGCAGTGGAAAAACTTCAAGCCCCTGATTACAAATTCACTTTCAGAAGGGAATAAAAATTTGTTGGTGGGCGATGTAAAACAATCGATTTACAGATGGCGAAATAGTGACTGGGATATTCTGGCAAATCAAATAAATTCCGATTTCCCCAATTTTACACCCGACGAAATTTCACTAAAATACAATTGGAGAAGCGATAAAAATATCATCGATTTTAACAACCAGGTAGTTGATGAACTGAAAAAATCGTTTGAAAATTTTCTTTTCGAGGAAATATCTACTGACGAAAGTTCGGAATATAAATTGAAATTCAGTGCTATTTATAAAAATTTCAGACAAGAACCGGGAAATCCCAAAAGTAAAAATCCTGGGTTTTCCGGCATAAATTTTCTCCCCAAAATAGAATTTGTAGAGAATTCAACAAAATTGTTAATTGAACAAGTTAAACAATTACAAAACAACGGTTTAAAAGCTTCAGAAATTGCAATCCTGATTAGGAAAAATAAGGAAGGGACAATAATTATCAATGAATTTTTGGCCGCTGCAAAATTAAAAGAAAACTCCGGTTTTAACCTTTCAGTATTGTCGAACGAATCATTATTTTTACATGCTTCAAAAGGTGTGCTGTTTGTAACCAACATTATTGATTTGCTAATTGACCCAGAAAACAAAATAACAAAAGCGGCCCTCCTGAACTTCTGGTTTACCTGGTTGAAACCTGAGCTTGGAAAGTTGGGAATTCAAACTGATATGACTAATAATTACCAGTCGGAAAATAGTTCTACAAATTCGGATACTGACAATTGGCAATTAAACGAAAATTTTGAAACAATTTTTGATGATGAACTAAACCAACTGATTGCAAATGTCAAAGAAAAAATATTGTTAAGCTCGCTCGATGAAACGCTTACACAAATTTGCGACAGTTTCAACTTATTTAAAATTGAAACTGAGCTGCCCTTCCTGCAAACTTTAATCGACCAGGCAGGACAATTAAAAACATCTTTTTCGAACGACCTTTCTAATTTCCTGTTCTGGTGGAACGAAAAAGGGTTCAAAACATCGGTTAATGTAAACGAAGAAGTTGACTCAATAAGGCTGCTTACCATCCATAAATCAAAAGGGTTGGAATTTAAAGCAGTACTGATTCCTTTTCTTAACTGGAACAGTTCGTGGACCGGGAACATGGCCCCCACACTTTGGTGCAAACCCGAAACTGCCCCCTTCAACCGGTTTCCTTTGCTACCTGTAAAAGCCGGTTCCAATTTGGTTAACACACTATTTCAAAAGGAATATTTTGAAGAAAAAGCAAATAGTTTTATCGATACAATGAATTTGGTTTATGTTGCATTTACCCGGGCTAAATCTGTTTTAATAGTAAATTGTGAAAATCCGGAAAAACCAAAAAATTCGAAAAAAACCGGGCCCGGAAAATCAATAAACGAATTATTAAAATATTCACTCGAACAAAGTAGTTTACAGGAACAGTTTAATAATTGTTGGAACCATGACCACACTATTTTTCAATTTGGCGAAATGCCCTTTTTTGTATCTGAAGAAAATATATCGAATTCAGTTCAGATAAAAAATTATCAGTTTAGCGATTTTAGCGACAGGATTAAACTACGATTAAACAGCGAAGATTTCTTAACGCAGGGCGAGAAAAACAGATCGGTAAAAAATATTGGAAAACTTGTACACGAAATCCTTTCTGGAATTGAAACAATAAACGATGTGGAATGGGCATGTAAAAAAGCTTTCAGCGAAGGGAAAATTAATAAAACAGAATTAGAAAATATTCAATACTCGTTAACAGAAAATCTTAAAAACCCGAAAATACAACCTTGGTTCAACGGTAGTTATCAAGTATTAAACGAGCGAAGCCTGTTAAGCAACGATAAAGTTTTACGGCCCGATCGGATAATGATTTCAGGTGAAAAAGCCATTGTTGTTGATTACAAATTGGGTGAAAAAAAATCGGAAAATTACAAGCGGCAGGTAACACGATATTCAAAAAAGATACTGGAAACAGGGTTTAAAAAAGTGGACGGTTACTTGTGGTACATAAATAAAAATGAAGTCGAAAAAGTTTGTGAATATTAAAGAAGTGCAAAACCCAAAATGGCTCTGCGAACAGAATGAGGGAGCCTGACTTTCCAAGCCCGGGAAAAACAGGAATTTAAAAATTGATGTGGGCAGATTAATAAATAAAAATTATTTTTGCAAAAAATTGTAAATTATGATACAACGGATTCAAACTGCTTTTTTATTGGTTGCCGCACTTTTGGTAGCTTCGTTATATAAATTAAAATTTGCCGATCTGATTGTTAACGGCGAATTGTACATTTTTAATGCAAAGGGTATTTTTAATGGCGAAGAACTTGTTTTCGACGGTCTCCCGATTTTAATTTTTATCTGGTTAATTGCACTTCTTCACATGGCCATTATTTTTATGTATAAAAAACGCATCCGGCAAATCAGGATGTTAGTATTTACAATTGTGCTGTTGCTCGGTCTTTTCGGGATGTTTTTCTATTTTACGTTTGCTGGTTTTACTGGTGCAAAAGTAGTTTTTAAAATATCGCTTGCTTTTCCGGTTGCTGCCATAATCCTCGATTGGCTTGCCATCCGAGCTATTGGAAAAGATGAAGCTCTGATAAGGAGTTTGGATAGGATTCGATAAAAGAATTATAAATATGAGTTCTTGTAATAAAATTCTGATCTCATAATGAGTTATTTAAATCTGCAAAAGTACCAGCTTTTAAGGTTCAAAACCAAAAGGGGGTATTGTTTGCTTGCATGCAGGTTCAGGACTGCTGCCATCACTCCATTCACAACATTTACAATCCCATGAATTTTCCATCGAATCATTCCATAATTTCCTCCAGAATGAACTTCTAACCTGCATTTCTGCATTTCTCACAGCTTCTTCTGTTTCGGGCAATAGTTTTTCTAAAGAATTCTTTACTTCGCATAAATTCGCCAATTCTTCCCTTACATCACTAATAAAATTATTTCTATTTTCATTAAACCTATTAATTGCACCTTGCCGGTAATCCTCTTCTAAGTTTTTAATCATATTTGCCCAGTTATCATCATCCAACAAAGCCATTGACATTGCAAAACTTTCCACATTACTTTTAGCCATTGTATTTAAACCTTCAGATACAACTACCCCTGTAACTGTAGATGTTACAACGCCCTCAGTAAAATCGAAAATTCCACCACCACCCATACCTGCGGTTGCAATAGCACTAACCAACTGAGCCATTTGCTGATCCATTCCCATTGATTGCATTCCCTGTTCATAAACGAATCCGGCGGTACTAACAAAAGAAGATACTAACACAGCACTCATTGAACCCGCAACTGCACCTCCAATGCCAGCCGTCAAAGCTGTTCCAACTGCAAAAGCAACTCCTTCCCACATCCTAGCCCTTGCCCTACTAGCATTGTAACGCAGTTCTAACGTCACTCGCATTTCTTCCTGGAATTCTTTATAGGCTTTATCAATATCCGACATCGATTTGCTGGTTTTGTCAGCAAAATAATTTAGCATAGTACCACTTTCAGAAGATGTTGCCAGCCCAAAATTACAGACAGCCGTTTCAAAATCTTCCCTCCATTTTTTCAACGCTTCAATATCAGCATTTGGATCTAAAAAATCAATCAACCTGGTTTTTTGCTCTGTTGCTTCATCACACAAATCAACAGTTAAAAAAATATCCTCCCATGGAAAAGACGGAAACACTTGTGGCCCATCAGCATGCGCCGTAGAATTGTTGCATTTATGACCCTTGAAGTACTCTTCATTTAAAATAGTATGAAGCGAACCATTCAAAGATCTGGCATGCTGCAATCTATGCAATATCTCCCCTGCTCTTAAATCGTTCAGGTAATCCGATTCAATTTTCCCATTTACGTACAAGTCTCCAATAAGATCCCATCCAACACGATTGTTTATTTCAGGTTCAATAGGATATCTCAGACACTGTTTCTGTTGCCTGGGAGGATTTGGAACTTCACGAGGTTTATTATTATTTTCCCCTAAACCAGTTAAAGTTTCAGGGTCAAAAGTTTCTGATCCAACTACACCTTTTTTCTTGTCGATTTTTGTAGTTAAAGTATCAATAGATTCTTCTATCTCGTTAAAATCTGAGAAAGGAATTTCTTCAACTAGTGTGTCTGTATCGGGAAACTCTGTTTCTTTTATATTTTCTTCAAATACTATCAAATCTGTATAAATTCTAAAACTCCCCCTTCTCAAACTTTGAATATCAAATCGTTTTTGCCAAATACCTGTTTCAGCAACTTCTGAAGGAGTAATCTGAATAGTTTGAATATCACCTCCTTCGAGTAAAATTGTACCAACCGACTGGTTTTGAACGCTCAATTCGAGTGGCTCTTGCAAATCTTTCAGCCCAACTACTTTCACATTGAGATAAGTAGATTCCCCGCGATTTAAATTCAACCTGCCTGCCTGCAAAGTGTAGTCAACAACATTTACCGATTCGGTGGCTTTAACATCATCATATTCCAACGAAAGATCTTGTTTGCCGGGCTCAATATTTTCTACCTTAAAAAACAATTCGGTATCGTTTCCTGCGAGTATGTCAACCGGTTTTTCATTCAATAAAATATTTGCATTTGAGATATCGCCCGAAAAATCGCCTGTAATTTTCTCAGCAAAGTCTTTCCGAATAGTTTTGGGCATTTTTAAATTTTCAGGAATTAAAGGTTCGCTCAATTCAAAAGGAATTTCCTGAACAAGTTTTCCTTCGGACGTTAAAACCTGCAATGGAATATTATCAGTATCAGGTAATTTCATTGTAAAAATTCCATCGTTACTAATAATTTGATCCCCTATTTTTAAGATGTATCTTTTTAAATTCTCGATCTGTTTCTCCCTTTTTTTTGTTTTATCCGATTCAGGCTCAAAAGTAACAGTGCCCGAAATGGATTTCCCTTTTGGAAGATGAGTAGTTCTGTGTAATAAAAATTTACCATCTTTGGTACTGATTTCTTCGGTAATAACTCCGGTTATCGACTTTTGTGCATTTGTTTGCATTGTGAAAATCAACAAAAAAATGATAAAAGATGCGTAGTTGGTGATTCTGGTTGACATGATATTTATTTTTTTTGTTCTTCAATTTACAATAAATTTTTGAATAGTTTTATAACAAATTAAAACAAAACAATAATGAAAGCAATGGTTTTTGCAGCAGGTTTGGGAACACGATTGTTAGATGAAACTTCTGACAATCCAAAAGCACTTGTTAAAATTGGGGGAAAACCCATGTTGCAACACGCCATTGAAAGACTTAAAAATGAGGGCATTGACGAAATTGTTGTAAATGTTCACCATTTTTCGGAGTTGGTAGCTCAATTTCTTTCTGAAAACAACTTTGGTATTCCAATTCATATTTCCGATGAATCGGATAAATTACTGGACACTGGCGGGGGATTAAAAAAGGCCGCTTATTATTTTAACAACAATTCACCCGTTCTTATTTATAATGTCGATATTTTAAGTTCACTTGATTTGCAAACACTAAAAAATGAACATTTAAAATCGGGGGCACTTGCTACTTTGGTTGTTCGCCATCGCGAAACCCAGCGTTATTTTAAATTTGATGAAAATAAAAACCTGGTTGGTTGGCTCAATAAAAAAACGGGGAAATCAAAAAAAGTAAAGGCTGAGAACTTTGAAAATGCCACTGAAATGGCTTTTAGCGGAATCCATATTATTCAGCCCGAAATGTTTAAATTAATGCCTGAAACTGAACGTTTTTCAATCACTGATTTCTATCTTGATTTGGCAAAAACACAATTAATAAAAGGTTTTTTTGATGATTCGGAACTTTGGATGGATGTTGGAAAACCAGAACAATTGAAAATGGCCAGGGAATTATTTGGCTGCTAATTTTTCAGAATCTTGTAATTCCGGTATTCAAATAACCTCAGCCCAAAAAACTTCTCGATTTTATAAAGTACCCGGTATTTAAGTTTCATATTTATTTTATTCAAATCGAACTCAATTTGCCAGTTTAATCTTTTAATCCTGCCCTCCATAACTTTTGGGTGAGTGCCTTCAAATTTTGCCAGGGCATCGTAACTTCCGCTGTAATTAAATTCCTTAGAAACGGTAATTTCTTCAGCTTTTCCTTTAGAAATCCCATCATAAAATTGTTTTACCGAATCTACTTTTTCCTGCATAAATTTAGGTTGCCGCACCCAACCATAATGATAAATTGCAGCATCAATTTGAACCACTTTTAATTTTCGGCCATTTTTTCTGAAACCCTGTGCATCGCGGTATGAACGGATGATTTTATTATTCCTGATTATCCGGATCTCGTTACGGTACCATTTCCTTGAATCGCCAATGTAATCGAAACTTCCATAAAAATGTTTGTAAGCAAAAAGCAATCCTTCCACTTCCGTTTTGGCCACATTTTCGCTCATCGATTTTTGAATAAGCGGCAAATATTTTTCATGAACAACTTCATCGCCCTGGATGTAAAAACACCAATCGAACTCAGCCGGAACAGCATTAAAAGCTTTATCAGTTTCATTGGCGTAAACCACTCCCCCATCTTTAAGGTTTTCATCCCAAACAGTGTCAACAATAGTAATTTTCCCCGGGGCAATTCTTTCAATAATTTGTCTGGTTTTATCTTCCGATTTTCCAACTGCCACCACAAAATGGTCGCAAATTGGAAGTACCGAAGTTATTGCTTCAACTATCGGGAAATCGAATTTTTCAGCATTTCGGATAAAAGTAAAACCACAAACTTTCATGATTTTAAGTTTCTTTTGAATGCTATAAATGTTATCGAGAATTCAATGGCAGCAATCAACATAATTGCAACGCCCAGTAATTCAATTCCTTCTTCGGTTGCTGCCTTTGCCAGCCGGTAATTATTTTCGTCGTATAACAAACGCCAAAAAGACGACCTCCCAAACAATCGGCTAAAAATATAAGTAACTAAAAATCCCGAAAAAAACCATGCAGAAGCGGGCTGGTTAAAAAATGTAATCGTTGCCTGTTTTATTTTGTTGAAATCGCGAAAAACTAACCAGACAATTATTATAAAAACAATGAGCACCGGGTAAATCCAGGAGTCGATTATAAAATTAAATTCACGGATAAAAGAAATAAGGAAAAACAAAGAAACAATATTTGAAATTGGCTGAATATCGCGCCATTTAAAACCCAAAATCATGTAAAAAATAAAAAGGGCAAATAAAATAATTTCCTGAAAAATTTCGGTTAATGTAATTTCACCAAAATAGCCATCTTCCATTGGGTGTGCAGCATCGAAATAAATAGCCTGGGCAATTCCAAACATAAACAATGAGTAAACAACTACCCTCAACGCAATAAAAAGTGGTGTGTTAAATTTCATTTTAAAATATTGAAAAAGCTAATGTACACTTTTTGAAACTAAACTTAGACACTGTTTAAATTTTATTTTTTAGAATGATTTTGGAGGACATTGCACCTTAATAAATGATGTTTGCCCAGAGCTAAAAGAAATAATAATTCTGTTTGCGAAAAACTGGGATTAATTCCCGATTATTCGCCGCCTTCTAATTTTTTAAGGAGTAGCGATCATTATTATTTTCACGAAAAAAGAGTGCACATTTTAAATTATGCAACCGGTTACCACGCCGATTACCATAAAGTTGGTGATAAAATCTCAAAAATAAATTTTTGATAAAATGAAATGGGTGGCCAATTTGTGTTTTTTGGTGGGGTTGGAAATTGCAAATATTGAAAGATAACAGCCCACAAAAAAAGCTGCCCAAATCTGAGCAGCTTTCTAATATCTTTCTTATTCCCCTCCTTTGGAGGGGTTAAGGGAGGCTTCCCTTATTTCATCGCCGCTTTCATTCCTTCAGTTGTGGTATAATATTTAACAATCATATTTGGAACTTCCCACTCGGGTAAACGTCCCCATTTTAGGTAACGTAAATATTTCTCGGTAACTTGTCCGAAATGTGCTTCGTGCCCAACTTTATATTTGTCAGGAATATTAACTTTCCACATTTTATCGCCCAGTTTTTCTAATCTGATTCCGGGATACATAACATCCAAATCCTGATTAATTGCTTTGTCCAAACCACCGGCAAAAGTTTCCAACCCTTCATCAATTACAGCTTCAATGTAAAGTGTTGGTTTGTATCCTTCTTCTTCACCTTGTTTAATAATGAGGTTGCACATCGAGCCGCGCATAATAGAATAGTGTGTGTCACCAGCACCTTCAGGAGCCTGATAATTCCAAATTACCGATGCTTTGGCATGAATACCTTTTAATTTATAATTGATTTCACCGTTGCTGTAAACTTTTAAAATACCATCTTCAATATCTTTTTGAAGGTATTCGGGATAATCTTCCAAAGCTGTTACTTTGTTAAACATTTCAGGGGTCAGGTCGGTTGTCCAACGTTTCCCTGAAACAATTTCAACATCTTCTTTTTTCAAAATAACTTCAGGAAAAGCTTCCCACTGAATCAAATCAACCAAATGTGTATTTACATCAACAATTCCTTCGCCTTGTTGTGCTACATCGAAAAACCATGCCGGACGTTTTAAAGCACTTCCCGATACATATTTAAAAAAATGGTGAACACTTTCTTTTGTAATAGCGGGTTCTTCTTCTGTACCCACTTGCAAACTCCCAAAAACTTCAGGTATTTTCGATAATTCGCGCTGAAGGATTGTAGTAACTTCGTGACGTTCGGTCATAATATCGTACAGTAAAACTCCTTTTTCTTCGGCAACTTTAAAAGCTTGCTCAAGTTGAGGATACTGATCGGGTGTAATTACCATTGGTTTGTCTGCCAAAACATTAATCCCGGCTTCTATGGTTTTCAGAATGTACTCAGTTTTTTTTGCATTACTTCCTGAAACTACCATTACGTTTCCAGGTTTTTCAGTAAGCATTTTTTCAAAGAAATCGTCGCCTTTAAAAACTTTTTCGTCCCAACTTGTTGGGTTTTCTGCACGGGTATTAAACCCATTAATTCGATTTAAGTGGCCTTCAACATCCGGTCCTTCGGGTGCAAAAACATAGACCACAGGATCAACCTGTTCGTACATCGATTTTTGTACTAATGCCGCATGAAAATGGCCCGGATCGAGGGTCATAATTTTTACTTCACCTTTTGCTCCTGTAAACATACTTTGGGTTTCTTTGGTTTCTGTTGATTTTTGGCCTCCGCCTGTACATGCTGCTAATAAAACTGCACCGACAAGAGATAGGAAATGTACTTTTCTCATTATTCTATAAAGTTATATGGTTTTAAATTTTCGCTTACGCACACAAATTTACAATTTAATTTGTTTCTAATATGAAACACCTGATAAAATCAACCGAACATATTTTTTTTAAAAATTATCGTTTGATATGATTCGTTCCATAAGGATAACGCTGTGGACGGCTCAACATTGAATTTGCCACATCGTTATCCAGGAATTTTTCAGTTACCGGATCCCATTTCAAGACCCCGGGAACATGCATTGCAATATGACTAACCAGACAAACGGAACATGCGCGGTGCCCTATCTCAACAGGTGAAATTGGTTGTTTGCGTGACTGAATACAATCCAGCCAGTTTCCATGCTGCTCATTACTTACGTAAAGATTTATTTCATCTTTCCCAATTACTGATTTAAGAATGTCTTCGCTGCTGGCATCCAGAGCTTTTGTTGAACCTTCGGGA
Source organism: Prolixibacteraceae bacterium (assembly GCA_018648265.1). Lineage (GTDB taxonomy): Bacteria > Bacteroidota > Bacteroidia > Bacteroidales > Prolixibacteraceae > Draconibacterium. Next base: position 19,036 of record JABGRN010000080.1, read on the forward strand.
ATTGGATCGCTGGCAGTTGCTCGATACGCCCCGCGGGTTACAAATATCCACCCGTCTTCACCTTCGTAACGAATTCCGTTAGGGAAACCACCGCTTGTGTAAACAGTAATTCCGTTATCGTATTCCTGCTTCACCATAAAATCGCCATGCACATTATGCAATCCACGTTTTGGAAATTGTGTAACCGCTTCAACAAAAGTTGGTCCTGTAAATTCTGTGTCCATTCCCCAGGCTGCAGAATCGTAATGATGTTGTCCCCAACCGGTAATCATTCCTGCTCCGTATTGTTCCAGGCGTAACCAACCGGGTCTTCCGTACCCTTTTTGAGGGTGAACGCCAATTTCGGTGTAAGGAACATCCGGTGTTGATCCCAACCACATATCGTAATTCAGATTTTTGGGAATTGGCATTTCGGCGGCTTCTGGTCCGGGAGGATCACCGGGCAAGCCAACTTTTACGGTATGAACTTTCCCAATTCTTCCGTTACGTACTAATTCGGCAGCGCGCCTGAATTGAGTTGAAGAACGTTGTTGAGTACCAACCTGTAAAATGGTTCCTTGTTTGTGAATAATATCGCTTAATAACCTTCCTTCGGTAATCGTTAACGAAGTTGGTTTTTGCAGGTAAATATCTTTTCCTGCTAATGCTGCTTCAATTGCAGGTTGCGAATGCCAGTGGTCGGGAGTGCTTATAATTACTGCATCAATGTTTTTATCGGCTAGCATGTCTTTATAATCGGCATACATTTTTACATCAACAGCATTGTCGCTACCCGATTTTTTATTGTAATAATCTTCGACCAGTTTTTTGCCATCTTCCATTCGATTGCTATCCAGATCGGAAACGGCTACAATTTTTGCTGTGTCGTATTGCCAAACTCCGGGAAGGTCGTGTGTACGTGCGATTCGGCCACAACCAATTTGTCCTACATTAATTTTGTTGCTTGGTGCATTTTTTCCAAATACTGATGAGGGTACAATTGAAGGAACAATTATTGCCCCCGCAGTTGTTGCTGCTGCATTTTTCAAGAATATTCTACGTTTCATTTAATTAAGTTTTATTGGTTTATTCTGATTTATATTTTTTAAATTCTTTCGCAATTTCTGCTTCTAAGTGATTGCCCGAATGTACAAAAACCCTGTAACGCAATTTAATTGTTTCGCCTTTTTTTAACGAAATGTATTCATCATTTTCAGGCCAGTACATTGGAGTAGGTGAGAAAAAACCATAGTCTCGGGTAAACCATGGAGCCGGAAACCATTTATTTGTAGGATGTTGTAAAATTGCCATTCCCTCGGTTTTTCCCATTCTATCACCGTAGTAATCCATCCATGCCGAACGTTTCCCAAAAGTCTCTTTTTCTCCGCTTTCGCCTTCTGCATTAATCATTGTGCCACCGTTAATTACAGCCAAATCAGGATCCATTCTTCCACTAAAAAGAGAATGGTTATTTTTATTAATTGTAACATCCAACAACATTTCCATTGTAATTTCAAAGTCGAGTTGGAACATTTCTTTTGAAGGAACAGTTACTGTAATTTTCCGTTTATCTTTTATGGGTGAGTCGGCTCCGGGGCGCCTCCAAATACATTCATTTTCAATAACTGCTTTTTCTCCACCGGTTTCAAGAATGTCAGCTCGCAACGAAATAATTTGTCCGCGCTCCAATCCTTCCTGCCAGTAATTTCCTCCGTTTACTTTGTCGCATCCAAAAAACAGCGAACTGTGGTGTGGATAATTGGCATTTCGTATTGAAGTTACACTGGCCTTCGAGGGGCCGTTTACAGGATAAAAGAAGGGGTACTTTTCAAATTCAGAAAGAATATAACTTGTAAACAGGTTTCCATCTACCCTGAATTTTATTTTGTCACCTACTTTTTCGGCTGTTACTTTTTGCTGTGCGATCCCATTTCCAATCGCAATAAAAAAGGCTAAAACTAAAACTGATGTTATTTTCATTTTATTTTCTATTTAGTAAATTCAAAATTTGGATTTGAAGCAAAACTGCTCCAATACATTTCCGCAGTTTTTGAGTCGATCTCTCCATCGAATACAATCATTCTATATTTCAGTGTATAATTTTGCCTGGGTTCTAATTTCCAATCATCATGACGAATTGGAACAAACTCGAAATACATATCGCCTCTTCCACCGTTTGCGTCCAAAGGCCAAATACGCATGGGTTCGGGGTGCATCCGGTTCGATGGGTGACTTAAAAACAATATTCCTGAACGGCCTGTTTCAACATCCGATTCACCTTCAACCAAGCACCAACGGGCATAAGAACCGTCGGCGTCAATTCGGGTTTTATCGTCAGATGTTAGAACAGTACAATTATCCTTGTGCCATTTTTCAGTTGCACGGAATCCAATTCCACCACCGTAACGATAGGCATCCAACATAATACCGTTTTTCAGCGGACTGTTTAAAGATGTTGTGTAATCTACAATCCAAACTTTCTCACCAACGTTCCATGCTCTAACATCCAGAACTTCATTCATCGCAGCCTGATCTTCTCCTTTTGCCCCAAAATCGATGTGTTGTTGCAAAGCTTTAAATCCTGTAAAAACTGCACCTTCAGTTTCCGTAAGAAAACCGGCAAATTTAACGGTTCCCTGACCTGCTGCCAGATTCCAGAAATCTACTTGCCTTTCTTCAATGTGTGTAACCGTCCAGGGTCCCCAAATTCCATAATGGTGATAATGGTCGGGTGGTTGAATACGAGATAGGATTTCACCGCCAGGCGACCAAAGTGGATGAACAAAACCGGAACGTTTATAAATTGGATCGATACCATCGGGAGGAAATGTTGTAGCAAACCGGTAATTCAAAATTGGTTTCTCATTCACCAGCAAACTCAAATCTTTGTGGTCTTTTTCCAAAGTAACTTTCGACTGACCAAAAGCCTCTTTTTTTTCCAATTTCAGCACAAATTTTCTTTCTAAATTTTTTTGTGAAACTCCACTTAAAATAAACCAAAGCCTAGCAGAATGACCCGCCTCAATTTGACTTGGAATTGCTTTTTCTCCCGAAGCCGTTATTTCATAAAGAACCAGGTTTCCTTTGTCGGTATTATAATTAATTCCGTCGAGCGAAACCGAAACCGGAGCATCAATTCTCTCATCTTCTATTTGAATATTGAATTTTGCCAACTCTTGCGCAAAAAGTTGAGATGTAACAATACAAAACAAGATTAAAACTATTTTTTTCATACAATTATTTTTTTGACACTAAAACTCAAAAACACTAATACCCGATTTCATCGGGCACTAAAAACTACATTACAAATCTTTTAATCCCTGAACCGATATTTACAACATTAAAATTAATAAGAAATCCAAGTCTTTTATTTGTCAGTTTTAAATGACTTAGAACTTGTGCCTCCCAAACGGGGTTAACAATTTCGATTGCTTTTAATTCACAAATAATTTTGTCTTCAACAATAACATCAAGACGTAATCCTTCATTAAAAGTAAGACCATCGTAAACAATCGGGATATCTACTTGTCTTTTGTATTCTAAGTTTCGTTTTTCAAGTTCATGACAAAAACAAATTTCATAAACTTTCTCCAATAATCCAGGTCCCAAATTTTTGTGCACAGTGTATGCAGCATCCACAATTTGTTTCCCTATATATTCTAAATCATCGGGAATGGGTCTAAATTCCTTTCTGTGATATTTAGTGTTTTCGTGTTTTTGTGGCATTTCTTATGATTTCAATTTCGGAACTTCTTCGTCAATGGTTTGTTTAAAAGCCCTAATATTTTCGGTTGTTACATCTTGTGGCATTCCTCCACCACAAGACCAAATTACACGATTTTTATCACCAAAATCCTTCACCATTTTTCTGGTTTCTTCACGGACTTGTTCAGGAGTTCCGGCAGCTAAAACATCACGCGGAGGCAAGTTTCCGATTAGTGCAACTTCAGGTCCGGCCAGCTCACGAATTTCTTTCATCGTATGTTCAAAACTAAAATTGAAAAGGTCAACACCCATCTCTTTTAAATAGGGAGTAGAAATTAATCCCTGAGCATCGTTGTGGAAAAAATTCAGTTTTGAATCTATTGAATTAAAAATTCTTTTAATATATGGAACTGCAAACTCACGACATTCATCGTCGCCAATAAAACCCACAATATCATCCAAAACCAGGATTCCTTCAATACTTGGAAACATCTTTTTTTGATGTTCAATCCAGTTGATAGTAAATTGCGTAATTGTTTCCAGCAATTTATGACTGTTTTCCGGATCCATCATAAAACCCATCATTAACTCGGAAGTTCCCATTAAAAACGAAGCAATATTTAATGGGCCGCGTGCAATTGCAAATTTAATTTCGTGTCCCATTTCCTGAATGGGTTTCTGGTAATTCAGTAATCGCTGAATAATAAATGGCAACAATCCATCTGTTTTTGGATTCGGATTTATTAGCATTCCGGCTTGCGAAACATCGGATAAAATTTTATCGGCGTGAGGTAAATTGTATTCGTTCCAAACCAATTTTGCACCAAAAGCCGAAGGTTCGGTTAACATTCCAAATTCCGACCAAAATCCAGGTAAAAACATAATTTCCGGAAAAGTTTCGATTGCCTTTTTATTGGCTTGGAACCATATTTCTTCGGAAGAATAAAATTGCAAAGTGGATATTCCAGCCCAGCCAGGAATCCACGGACTGTCGATTATAAATCCCGTTACCGGTTTTTTGGGAGTTTCGCCGCGAACAGTTTTAAGTAGCAGTTCCCATTGTTCGTTCGTCATCTTTTTAGGTTTTTGATTGGTACGAAATTAATTTTCTGAAAGATACTTGAACAGTATTCAATTTGCAAGGATTTGTATTCAATAAAACGACAACATTTTGAAATTTAACTGAACATTAAAAAAACGTGTTGGTTTTTCAACAGGCAATTACTTTTTGGAGTTTTATAAAAGTTGAGTTTTTATGATATTTGGTAAATGCAAATTCAATATTTCTTGCTTTTCTTTTTTAGTTTTACCAATAGAATTTTAAAACCAATTACAATGAACCGTTTTTTGATACTAGGCCTTTTTACTTATTTGCTTTCATTTCCCGGAGTCTCGCAAGAGGTAGAATTTAGTTCAACCGATTGGGAAAATCCAGCCATTTTCGAAAAAGGACAAAACTTGCCACATGCTTTCCATACTCCGTTTTCGACAAAAGACGCGGCTTTAAAAAATAAAGAAAGTGAAAACTTCCAACTTTTAAATGGCCAATGGAAATTTAAATGGGTTGAAACTCCTGAGCAGGTACCGGAAGGATTTTGGGAACCTGATTTCAATGTTAAAAACTGGGATGAAATTAAAGTGCCGGCAAACTGGCAAATGGAAGGTTTTGGGCATCCAAAATTTAGAAATATTGCTTTAACTTTTGAAAACAATCCGCCTAATATTCCAGACTATTATAATCCGGTGGGTTGTTACAAACGTAAGTTTGCGGTACCTGAAAACTGGAAAAGCAAAGAAATAATGCTTCGTTTTGAAGGTATAAAATCAGCATCGTACATTTGGGTGAATGGGAAAAAAGTTGGTTATAATCAGGGTGGATTTGAGCCTGCAGAATTTAATATTACACCTTTTATAAAAATCGGGAATAATGATTTGGCAGTTGAAGTTATCCGTTTTTCAGACGGTTCGTATCTCGAGAATCAAGACATGTGGCGGCTCTCAGGAATTTACCGCGATGTGAAATTGTACGCCCAACCAAAAATTTTTATTCACGATTTTTATGTAGTAACTAATTTAGACGAAGAATACGAGGATGCTACTTTATCGGTTGAAGCCGATATTCAAAATGCAAAAACCGAAACTTCAACAATCTCGTTAGAAATTGATGTTTTAGATGAAAATAATAAATCGATTTTAAACAACGAAATTCACTCTAAAAATTTTAAAGTTGATGGAATTTCAACTGAAAAAATAACACTCTCGACTTTAGTAGAAAATCCAAAAAAATGGTCGGCTGAGTTTCCAAATTTATATACAATCTTGTTTCAGCTAAAAGATAAAAACGAAAAAACGATAGAAGCTTTCACCAAAAAAATCGGTTTCCGAGAAGTTGAATACAACAATAATTTGATCACTGTAAACGGGGTTCCAATAAAATTGAATGGCGTAAACAGCCACATGCACCACCCCGAACACGGGCAGGCAGTTCCCTTGGAAACTCTAAAAAAGGATTTGCTGATAATGAAGCAATTCAACATTAACAATGTACGTACCTGCCACTACCCGCCAACAACTGAGTACATTGAAATGGCAGACGAACTGGGCATGTATATTATTGATGAAGTGGGCGACGAGGCGCACAGTAATACTCAATTGTCGGAAAACCCGGCCTGGACAGAAATGTATAAAGATCGTTCGCGCAAATTGGTTTACCGCGATCGGAACCATCCTTCAGTAATTGTTTGGAGTGCCGGAAACGAGTCAGGTTCTGGATTTAATATCGAAGAAGTTATTAAAACCGGAAAGGCAATCGACCCAAGCCGCCCGGCTTGGATGTATGGCGGAAATACATTTTACATTCCGTTTGAAGATTTGGTGGGGCCACGTTATTGGATTCCGTTGGATTTTAAAAATATGGCTGAAGGAAAAGTACTTCCGGAAGACGATTTTCGTGCTTCGTACATGGACGAATACCTCGCTGCCACTGGAAACGGGTTGGGCGGAATGGATGAATACTGGGAGTTAATTCGTAAACATCCGCAATTAACGGGCGGCGCAATTTGGGATTGGATTAGTCCGGGTTTAAAAACGCCCCGCTGGATTGTCCCTGATTTATCGCCAAATAAAAACGATGGGCAAATTATGGGACGGCCAATTTTTAAAGATGGGAAAAATGGGCGCGCTCTTGAGTTTTCTGGGCACGACGATTGGGTGGAATTTTATCGAGACCCGAGCTTGGATATCACCGGAAATCAACTTTCCATTGGCTTTTGGGTGAAGCCCTTTGAAATTCCGCAAGCAAATACTTTTATTACAAAAGGAAAATTTCAATATGGAATTCGAATGGAAAACCCTGATACACTTGAGTTTTATATTCACAGTGGAAAACGGATTTCGGCAAAAGCCAAAATTGACAATAACTTTTATAAAAACTGGCACCACATTGCAGGAATTTATAATGGCGAAAAAATTCAACTTTTTATTGATGAAAAACTGGTTGCCGAAACTGAATTTAATGGAAAAATAAGTTCAACACCATTTCCACTTTGTATTGGCAGAGAAGCAGAATCGCAAGATCAGGGTGAATATTCAGGGCGAATGTCGAAAATGATTATTGACGATGTGAAAGTTTTTGCTAAAACTGTTTCAATTTCAGAATTAAAAAACAATGGTACTGATGCGGTTTTGGCTCACGATTTTGAAACCGATAAAAAAGGAGAAGATTTTTATGCAGTGGGTTTAGGTGGAAGAACGTACGGAATTATTTGGCCAAATCGCGAAATCCAACCCGAAATTCATCAGATAAAAAAATCGGGGCAACCGCTAAAAATTGAAGCCATTGATATTGAAAATGGCAAAATAAAAATAACCAACTGGCATCATTTTAAAAACTTAAACGAACTGGCTGGAAGTTGGGAATTGAGTATTGACGGAAAAACTATTCAGAATGGAGATTTGAAAATTGATTTACCTGCCCAACAATCAAAACAAATCGAAATTCCCCTTGAAAAAATTGAAGTTAAAGGATCGGAAGCACTACTTTTAGTATCATTTAAACTAAAAGAAAAAACAAATTGGGCAGAGGCTGAGCATGAAATTGCCTGGGAACAAATTGCTGTTCCGATTCAATTCGTTCGAAAGGAGAATGTTGAAAAAGAGGGAAAAATTGATATCAAAACAACGGCTTCTACTATTCAAATAAAAGGTGAAAATTTTAGTTATGAAATAGAATTGGAAACCGGCGATTTCAACTCGTTAAAATTTAATGGAACTGAATATTTGGAAGGCGGTCCCGCGTTTAATGTTTGGCGTGCGCCCATTGCAAACGACATCGATCCGTGGGGAAGTTACATGTTTACAAGTAAAAGTGTAGCACCCGGTTTTGGCCGAAGTATCGATAACCAGCTACGTACAATGGGAATGCGCGATTTGGTTTCGCAGGTCGATGAAATTGATATTATCAGAAAATCAGATTCAAAGCTCGAGATTCGCTTAAAAGCATTTTCAAACTCCTCTTTAGATGCAAGCCGGAAAAGAACAGAATGGATATTCAGTTCTGCTTTTGAACGCAACGAAACATGGACTTTTTGGGCCGATGGAACCATTGAATTAGAGCAGGAAATTATTCCGCAAGGACCAATGCCCGACATGTTACAAAAAATAGGTTTACAATTTCAGTTACCAAAAGCATTTAACAAAGTCGAATGGTTTGGTCGCGGGCCGTTTGAAACTTATCCCGACCGAAAAACCGGGGCAAAGATTGGTTTGTATAAATCGGACATTGATGAAATGTTTGAGCCGTACATTATTCCACAAGAATATGGAAACAGAACTGATATTCGCTGGTTAAAAGTTCAGAACGAAAATGGAAAAGGATTAATGATAAAAGGTGACGGATTAATCAATTTTAGTTTGCACAAATATTCAAGCGATAACCTTTCGCGGGCAATGTATTCGTATCAATTAGAAGAATCGGCAAATACAATTTTAAACGTTGATTACGAAGTTTCAGGAGTTGGTGGAACTGCAATCAGGCAGTTACAAAAATACCAGGTAAAATCGGGTGTAAGGAATTACAAGTTGACGATTAAACCGTTTTAATAAGAAGGATGGCATCCCTATATTCTACATAGATAGGGATGCCATCCTTTTTTCAAAATCCCGTAGGGATTAAATTTGGGTAGAAAAATTGTGATTAAATTGGTTTCGTCCCATACGGGACGAGATGTTTTTTGTTTTGATTTTTTACCCACATATAGTACCTAACGGCTCACTTCATAATTCGGGTTGGTTTTGTTTTTAAGCATAAATTTTAGCA
>JABGRN010000006.1 GCA_018648265.1 Prolixibacteraceae bacterium
GGTTCTGTGAGAGGCTTAGGGTGAAATTCCCTTTGCCTACTCGACCACAAACCGTTGTATGCAAGGCTAAAAGATGTCTAATAGAAATAAAAAATTATAAAATTTCATAACAATTTCAGAATTAAAATAAATAGAACATTTACTAAATGTCAAAAATTATTAAAGATCAAAAAGAAATTTCCAACGATAAGCTCACAGGCTCGTTTCTCAATAAATTTGAAATTACAGCACTAAATCCTATGCAGGAGGAGGCATGTAAAACTATTCAATTGAAGTCGGATGTGGTATTACTTTCACCTACAGGAACTGGTAAAACCCTGGCCTTTCTAATACCTTTAATAGAGACACTTGATATGAACAACGCTGAGATTCAAATTCTTATACTTGTTCCTTCGCGTGAATTGGCTCAACAAATTGAACAGGTAACCCGAAAAATGGGATCGGGTTTTAAGGTGAATGCAGTGTATGGTGGACGTGCTGGTTCGCTCGATAAGATCGATTTAAAACATCGGCCGGCAATTCTTATTGGCACACCCGGGCGAATAGCCGATAGAATAAGAAGGGATAATTTTCCTTTGGAACATATTAATACTCTTGTACTTGATGAATTTGATAAATCGCTGGAAATAGGCTTTGAAAAGGAAATGGCCGAGATTGTTGAAGCGCTCCCTAATGTTAAGCAAAGGATTTTGACTTCAGCAACCAGCGAAGCCAAAATACCGGAATTTGTAGGATTGCAAAAACCCGTTTATCTCAACTACGTTCAGAAAGGCAGTTCTGAACTAACTATAAAAACAATTCTTTCGCCCGAAAAGGATAAGTTAAAAACTTTGGAAAAAGCGCTTGCTTTTATTGGTCACCAACCTGGAATTGTTTTTTGCAATTTCAAGGATGCACTGGAACGGGTAAGTGATTTTTTAACTGATAATCATATTCATCATGAGTGCTTTCATGGAGGTATGGAACAAATTGATAGGGAGCGAGCGCTAATTAAATTTAGAAATGGTACTAATCAACTCCTTCTGGCAACCGATTTGGCTGCTCGTGGACTTGATATTCCCGAAATTAAATTTATTCTTCATTATCACCTTCCGCTACGCAATAAAGAATTCACCCACAGGAACGGACGAACTGCCCGTATGAACCGCGATGGCATTGCCTATATTCTGCATTGGAAGGAAGAGGAACTGCCAGATTTTATTCAGGAAATTGCTCCAGAGAACATAAATATTGAAGACTTACAAAAAGCTACGCTTCCTTCACCAGTAAATTGGAAAACCTTGTATATTACAGGAGGGAGACGAGATAAAATATCAAAAGGAGATGTCGCCGGATTATTTCTTAAGCAGGGTCTGGTTCAAAAAGATCAACTAGGTGTTATTGAACTCAAACAGAATTGTACGTATGCTGGTGTACAAGCTGAAATAGCTGAAATGCTTATAGAAAAAACTAATAATAGCAAACTTAAAAAAAAGAAGGTGAGAATTAGTCTCATTTGAAATAGTTCTAAATTAAATTCATGTCGATAGAAAAAAATCAGCAAATAAAAACAAGCCTGCATCCTCGAAATAAAAACCGAGAACGATATGACATAAGTGCCTTAATAAGCGTTAACCCGGAACTAGCAAATTATACAAAGCCAAATAAATATGGGGTGGATTCAGTTGATTTTTCAAATCCTGCTGCAGTAAAGATCCTAAATAAATCATTGCTAAATTATTACTATAATATAAAATATTGGGAGTTTTCCGATAAAAATTTATGTCCTCCAATACCTGGCAGAGCAGATTACATCCATCATATCGCCGATTTGCTAAGTGAAAATAATTTTGGGGTAATTCCAATTGGGAATAAAATCACATGTTTTGATATTGGTGTAGGGGCAAGTTGCATTTACCCTATTATTGGTGTCACAGAATATAATTGGAATTTTATTGGCTCTGATATTGACCCAAAATCGGTTGAGTCGGCTAACAATATTGTTAATTGCAATTCATCACTTAAAAATAAAATTGAATGTAGATTGCAAAAAAATCAGAAACATATTTTTTACGGAATAATAGGCAGAGAAGATAAAATTGATTTATCTATATGTAATCCTCCGTTTCATTCATCTGTCGAAGATGCTCAGAAAGGAACTCGAAGAAAAGTTAAGAATCTATCGGGAAAAGATGCAATAAACCCAACACTTAATTTTGCAGGAATTAGTAATGAACTTATATATGAAGGTGGAGAATATAAGTTTATTCATAATATGATAAGAGAGAGTAAAAAATTTGCCAAAAACTTTTATTGGTTTTCAACTTTAGTGTCAAAACAATCTAATCTAAAAGGAATATATAAATCATTAGAAAAATCAGAAGCGAAACAAGTCAGAACCAAACCAATGGGAACCGGAAATAAATCTACTCGAATTGTGGCTTGGACATTCCTTTCTAAGGAAGAGCAAAAAGAGTGGACAAAAACAAGATGGGGAGGCACTGAATCTATCTAAAGTTACTGGTTTTAGATTATCAATTAATGGAGAGGTTTGAGAATTTTAATAGATTGATAATTAACTGATAATGAAAAAGCCCAGCATGCAACACCGTTAGCCTAAATAATATATTCCGAAACAAGTTCGGAATGACATTCCGACATTAAATAATTAACACAACACTAGTTCATGTTTAAATAAAAAACAGCGATTTTTCCTGCTAAACAGTTTACTGGATTATTGATTACAAGTTACTTTGCCTCCTTTCTTTTATAAGCTCATTATTCAATTCTGATATTTTTTTCAAAATAAATGTAAAATAAACTAGACTAAATGTAAAATATAATTATCTTTGTGTCGTCATTAATTGACAATTAGTAAATTTATTTATACATTAAAAAGAAAAATCATGTCGTACAGAGAAAAAGAAAACATCGTAAACATTTTTAGCGGTTTGCTAATTACAGCCATTTTCGGCTGGATTGTTTATCAAAGACACCTTGAAGGAAGATTCGATTTAACAGAAGATTTTAGTAAATGGGGAGTTATTTTCCTCATTTTTATCGGCGTTTCGATTGTTGTTCGAATTATTATTTACATTATTTTCCATATTATTAATGCAATTGCAACACGAGGAGAAGACATTCCGATTGAAGATGAGCGGGATAAATTAATCAAATTAAAAGCTATCAGGAATTCGCATTATGTATTTTCGGGTGGATTTGTACTCTCAATTGTGGCACTTGCATTTGGAATGCCGGTATATTGGATATTTATTGTTTTTATAATTAGTGGATTACTTTCTGAGATTATAGACAACGGTTCGCAAATTTATTATTATCGTAAAGGCGTTTAAAATGGTCAAAAGAAACATACAAAATAACATCAGAAGGTTAAGGTTTAATGCCGATGAAATGACTCAACAAAAACTGGCTGATGAAGTGGGTGCCTCGCGGCAAACGATTGTAGCCATTGAAAAAGGGAATTATTCACCTTCGCTGGAACTGGCCTTTCGCATTGCACACACTTTTAAAATCCCATTGGAAGAGGTTTTTATTTATGAGCATGTCGAACTTCCGAAAAAGAAATAATGGAATCAGATATTCATTCGATTAAAAACGGGTAAACTAAAAATTAATATAAATTGATGAAGACTTTGAAAAAATATTTTTCAATTATGTATAAAAATTTTGAAATGGTTATCAGGTAACAACAAAAAGGATGAGCCGTAAAAATTGAAATGATAAACAAATTAAGCTTTTTGTTGTATTACAGTAGTTACGGTTCAAAGAAAAATAGAAAATGAATAGATTATTATTAGTGACATTAATTCTTTTCAGTGGTAAATTATATGGGCAAACATTAATTACCGACCGACCCGACCAAACAGAAAGTTCTTCAACAGTTGAATTTGGAAGTTTGCAAGTTGAAAGTGGCTTTTTATTAGGTTTTACTGATGAAGGTTTTAATTCTATAAGACAAATTTTACTTCCTTCAACTTTATTTCGTTATGGATTAACAAACGCAATAGAGTTGAGAATTCTGAGTCAGTTCGAAAGTTTAAAAAATAACTCGCAGATTTATGAAGGAATCAGCGATTTAGAAATTGGCGCAAAAGTTCAATTATTTAAAAAAGAAAATGTCAATACCGAAATTGCCTTTTTATCACATTTAATTCTTCCAACCGGTACAAACGAATTATCGGGCGATAAGTTTGGAACGATTAACAAACTTGCTGTTTCTCACGAAATTAATGAACAAATGGGTTTCGGATATAATGTCGGCTATAATTATTTGGGAAATGGGAATGGTGATTTAACTTATTCGATGGCAATTGGTATTGCAATTAATGATAAAGTTGGCGTTTATTTGGAGACGTACGGAGACATTGTTGAGTTTCAGGAATTATTGGTGAATTTTGATACTGGATTAACCTATTTGGTAAAAGACAACTTGCAATTAGATTTTTCTTTTGGAACAGGAATTAATCACACAATGAATTATATCTCGCTTGGCTTTAGCTGGAAAACATTAAAAAAAGAAAGCCGTAATTATTGATAAACAAATTCCGAAAGGCACATTGAATAATTTTTATCAGCTTTTAAAAGAAGAAACACTAATCCCAAAAAAGGGATAAACAAAAAGTCCTTATGAGTTTCATATCTTGAATTTATAGAAATTATTTTTCATCCATTTTTTCATTCTGAATATCCTTTTTATAAACCACAGTTCGGTAAGGAAATGGGATTTCAATTCCTTCTTTATCGAATCGTTGTTTTAGAAATTTCAATAAATCGCATTTTAAAACAAAGGCATTATTATTTCCCATCGACCAAATATAGGCACGTAATGTTACTGCAAAATCGCCCAATTCAACCACTCTCACAATTACTTTTGCGTCATTGTTTTTCTTTTCATCGTCACTTCTGCCATCCAAAAAAAACGGGTGTTTTTCAGCTTCTTCCTGAATAATTCCAATTGCTTTGTCAATATCCGAGTCGTAACTAATACCAATATCAAGCTGCTTTCTTATTTTTTCATCGGTAATACTGCTATTTACAATTGTTGCATCGCTAATTACACTGTTCGGAACAACTATTCGCCTATTTTCAAAATCTTTTATAATTGTGTGCCGCAAAGTAACTTCCTCGACAATGCCTTTATTACTTGAATTGATTTCAATAATATCCTCAACCCGGAAAGGTTTAAAAATGAGAATGAATATTCCACTAATAATATTTGAAAGCGCTTTTTGTGAAGCAAATCCAATGGCAGCGGCTGCGATTCCAGCGCCTGTAAAAACAGCAGTGTTAATGTTTTTCAAAAACGGTACCGTTAGAAATATGTACACAATTGCAATTGTATAAACAATAAACGATGCCGAATTTTTAAGGAAGGAAAAGTTAGTCGGATCGGTGTGCCAACGTTTTGCATTTCTTTTAATAAACAGGTTTAATAATTTTCTTAAAACTGTTGAAAGCACAAATGCTGCTATTAAAACGGCTAGTATTAGCACGATGTATTTAATATCTTCCCATTTCATATTTTTAATATTTAATTGCCTTCGAACTTGGTAATTCCCGCTGAATTCTGTTTCTCATTTCTCCAAGAAAATGGATGAGGTTGCGTTGGTTCAAATCCACTTCAACAACAACAACCGGATTTTCTTCAGTTCCTTCAACAATAATTTTCCCATTTTTGTCAAACACACCGGTTTTCATTCCATAAGTAGAAGAAACGAGATAAATCTGGTTTTCAATAGAACGGGCTTTGGCAAGCGTTAGATTACCGCCCCAAATTGGCATAAAAATAACTTCTGCGCCATTTAATGCAAGCATGCGCGCAGGTTCAGGAAAAAAGACGTCCCAGCAAATCATCATTCCAATTTTCCCAAAATCGGTATCGAATACCGGAAAATTTTCGCCAGGCGTAATTCCCCCGTCAATTTCCTCGCGTGGCAAAGCAACTTTGCGGTACTTGCCTTGCAATTCCCCGTCTCTTCCCAGTAAGATTGCTGTGTTATAAACAACTGGGCCTTCTTTTTCGTAAATGCCTGCTACAATGTACATGTTATGTTTCTTGGCTAATTGCCCCAGAAATTTTGTTGATGGACCCGGAATTGTTTCACTAACTTCAATATATGTTTTTCCCGTGCCAGCCACTGTAATTCCTTCCGGAAGACAAACGATATCAGCCTTTTTCTCTCCCGCTATGTTTATAAATTCTCCAAATTGCTCCAGATTTTCCTGAGAAGACGATGTGTTTTTGGGTTTATAGTGAATGGCACCCAGACGAACCAGTCGCGGTTTTATTGCATCAGTTTCTTTAAAACTTGTACCTCCAAAATAGACTTTCCCTTCTGCATCCCAGCGGTAAAAAAGGTCAATTCTGGCTTTTACTGCACCCCCCGGTATTTGGTATTTTTGTTGAATAATGTACCAGCCATCTTTTGATTCAATGGCTTTGGTTGCCGGGAATTCAATAAAACCTAATCTCTTTCCGTTTTCATCCTGCCAAATAATTTGCGATAAAACAGAACGATCAAGCTGAGTCACATTTTCCACTTTAAAATGGGTAATAAACTCGTAATATTTTCCAGGCACGACCTCAAAAGTTTTCGTCCAACTTCCATTTGCATACATTTTCCCATTTCCTGCAAGTGCCAAAGTTTGTTCTCCATTAAATTGAATCTCAGATTCTATCCAGTGTTCGGGTGCAATTTCTTCACGCTGCGATTGAAACTGCCAATCGGTAATTAGTTTTGCAGGCTTTTGTTGATTTGAGCAATTTGTGAAAATGATAATTAAGATTACAAAAAATACTCTTTTCCCAAAACATTTTAAAATTCCTCGATTGTTTTTAAAATCCTTAATCATAATAGTATTGTATGAAGTTTTGGAAAATATGTAGAATTAAAATTAATGTTTTTAATTTGATGTCGGAATATTAAGTTTTCCATTCCTGATCAATGAAAACCCAATCTCCTCTGCCTTTCCAATATCAGTATCTTTAATTTGAATTATAATTAAATTTCCTGTAGGACAAAAGCAAGCCTCGCAACCCGGACCAATATAATAATACTGCTGAGAAGATACATGTTTGACCCAGATTCCCTCGGAACCCAAATATTCCTTAATCTCTTCGAAATAATTATCCGTTTCTGTATAAAAACGATCCCATGGGTTCATGCATCCCGTTTCAACAATATCCATTTCAACCAAATTGTTGTCTTCTGAACAACCGGTAATAAAAACGAGGCTAAGAATCAAAACAAAAAGTAAATATTTCATTGGAATTAGTTAACAATAAAAGATGAAATAATTGACTTTTGGTTGCTTGTTGTTTACACTTTATCTGGCACAATAAACGGGGCTCTGTATTTTTTTGTCAGCAATTGATTCGCCTCTTCGTCATTTTTAAATTTCATTGTTTTGGGGTCAAAATCCAAAGTTCGGCCCAAACGATACGAAATATTTCCCAGGTGAATTAATGCACAACTGTAAAATCCTTCTTCAATATCTGCTTTTGCCAGTTTCTGATCGTTGGCACGAATTGCATTAATATAATTCTGGTAGTGATTATCCAGTCCTCCACCCGATGCTGTTGGTGTTCTGTCTCTTCCTTCAAAAACCTGCCAGTCGTTTACAGTTTTGCTCATAAAACCTTTCGAGCCATAAAATAAATTTCCTACTTCGTTGGCCGAACTGGTCATGTAAGTGTTATCCGTTTCTACTCCTTTTTTACTTGCCAATTCACGGTTTGTAATCCAGTGGCGAACTTCAAATTGCAGGATTTTCTTTTTATCGTTACCTCCTTCAGGATTTGCAAATTCGAAAATTGTATTTTGAGTATTTGGTGTATTTTGCGCATCGTCGAAAACAAAGAGTCCGCCAATCGAACTTATTCTGGTGGGCAATTTAACACCGAGTCCCCAGCGTGCTACATCCATTTCGTGAACTCCCTGGTTTCCCATGTCGCCATTTCCATAATCCCAGTTCCAATGCCAATTGTAGTGGAAACGATTGCGGTTAAATGCTTGCTCGGGCGCAGGACCCTGCCACAAATTGTAATCAACTTTCGAAAGGTATTGTTTTGTGTACGGAGTCATGTAACTTTTGCTGCCAACCGTAAACGCAAACTTTTCATCTTCTGTCATTGGCCCATCCGGATATTTCCCAATTGAATCGCGCCATTTGTAACAAAGTCCTTTTGCCATGTAAACTTCACCCATTTTCCCGGAATTAAGATAATCGGCCATTGAAATTGCACTTGGGTTACTGCGTTGCTCTGCTCCGTCCTGAACAATTACATCGTATTTTTTAGCAGCCTCAACCAATTTTTGTCCCTCGTACATGGTGTGGCAGCATGGTTTTTCAACCGAAACATGTTTACCAGCCTGAATTGCCCAAATTGCCGCAAGTGTGTGCCAGTGGTTGGGTGTAGTTATCGAAACTGCATCAATGTCTTTGTCTTCGAACATTGCGCGCATGTCGATGTATGTTTTGGGTTCTTTCAAATCTTTATCGGTAAAATGTTTTTTGATACGCTCGGCAAACAGGTTTTCGTCAACATCGCAAAGTGCAACTACTTCAACATTATCCAATTTCTGGTAATCCTGAATATGGCTTTGCCCCATTCCGCGAATTCCGATTTGGGCAACATTAACACGATCGTTTGCTCCTCTCCAGCGACTGCCAGTTAAAATTGTTGGTGCAGTAGTTATTGCCAATCCGGTAGCTGCTGTTGTTTTTATAAATTTTCTTCTTTCCATGATTTTCAGTTTATAGTATAGGTTTTAAAGTTTTCTTATTTTAATATTTTTGAAATACACTTCGCTGGCGTGGTCTTGTAAAAGGATGTGGCCTTTTTTGTGAAGACCATAATTCTCTATGTTCTTAAATTTACTGGCTGCTACTTTTTCTTTAAAATCTTCGTTGAAACGATCGTATTCTAAAATCTTTTTACCGTTTAGCCAGTGTTCCACTTTTCCATTATTGCAAACTATTTTACTGCTGTTCCATTTGCCCAGTTTTTTCGGTTTTTTATCTGGCGAGGCTTCGTATAATTCATAAGCAGAGCCGAGAGTATGAAAATCGTTTGATTTCATTTGTCCGCTTTTCATCCATTCGTGATTCGAATCGTCTAGCATTTGATACTCAATTCCGTAACCGTAACCACCAGTGTCACCTTCCCGTTCTACTACAAAATATTTTAATCCCGAATTGGCACCCGGTGTAACCATTCTCCATTCCCAGACAAGTTCAAAATTTCCAAATTTAACAGTGGTAATAATACTGCCACCTTTTTCGCCTGTATTAGTTATGGTTTTGTTTTTAATAGCCCAGCCTTTTTCAGGAAATGTTTTGTGATTTACACCTCGCCAGCCATCAAAATCACTTCCATTAAAAAGGATTTGCCAGCCTTGTTTTATTTCTTTTTTTGACAGGGTATTTTGGGCATTTAATGGTATGGTAAAAGCAAGAATTATAAAAAATGAAATGAGAAACCTGAAATTACGAATAGTAAAAAGTTTGTTCATTTTTTTAGGTTTAGTCGTTTGGGCATAAATGTAAAAAAAAAGCCCTGACTTTAAAAATCAGGGCTTATTAAAAAATAAAATAATTATTGAATGCTTATTTTTTTAATTTCTCTATGAATTCCATTATTAGCATCAATAAAATAAATTCCTTTTGGAATGGAGGAAACGACAATTTCTACATTTGTACCAGACATTTTTTGTAATAAAACTGTTTTTCCGGTCAAATCAATCAGCCTAATAACTTTATTCCCAAGCCAACCATTAAATTGTAAAAATAATTTGTCGTAGGCCGGATTTGGATAGGCATAAAATGAAACTTCTGAAATTGCGTTATCAGGAATGTTAGAATTAAGAAATGTGCTTTTGTTAGCCACAGCTTCAAAATTAACTGTATAATCTTCAACCTCACCACCACCAAATGATTCGCAAGGTACAGGAGCCGATCCGTTTTTCATGGTTATCCTCATTCTGGTTTGTCCGGAAGCATATGTTGGTACGTTGATAATTCCCGAAACCGCAAACTTTTTATTGTTTACAATAAATACTGTTTCATCGGCGTCTTCAAAATCACCGTCAATATTGAAGTCAATCCAAACTCTCCAGAATTCTCTTTGGTCCCTTCCGGTAAAATAAGGGGTAAGTGTTACAGTATTGGAAGATCCAGGAGAAAGATTAATAATTGAACTGGTAAAATCGGAATAAAATGAAGCACCGGAAGCATTACCAAAGGTTCCTATATTTACTTGAGAAATCCATTCGAGGGCGTTACTGTTGCTTTGAGAAGTACAGTAAGTTATATTTCCTGCAGCAGAAACAGTAATATAATTTGTTTTTGTGTTAGTATCAGAACCTAACCCGTTTGTTGCAGTAAGGGTTACAGAGTAAGTCCCTTCGGTATTGTAAGTAATCAACGGATTCTGGCTTGTGCTTGTTGCAGGTATTCCCCCGGCAAATGTCCACGACCATGATGTTGGGTCGTTTACTGAAAGATCGGTAAACAGAATACTTTGCCCTTCAGTAACTGAGGTTGTATTTGCAGTAAACTCTGCTATCGGGGGTTGTGGCACAGCTTCCCCAATTTGTACGGTATAATCTTCAACTTCGCCACGTGTAAAAATATCACAAGGTGCAGTTATTCCGCTTCCACTCATCGAAACCCGCATTCTTGTTTCTCCCGACAATGCCGAAGGAATAGTAACAATTCCCTCAACAGTTGATTTCTTTTTAGATGCAGTAAAGATTTGTTCGCCTTGATCGTCAAAATCACCGTCAATATTGAAATCAATCCAAACCGACCAGTATTCAAAAGTACTCCTACCGGAAAAACCGGGGCTTAAAGTTAAATTATAAACTGTCCCCGATTCGAGGTTAAAAGTAGGGATTCCTGTAAAGTCTTCGTAACCGGCTGCTCCTGAATTAGTTGATGAATTGTTTTCAACTCCTAATCCCACAAAGCGAATCCACTCATCAGTTGCGTTTCCATACGATTCGCAATAACTTATTGAACCGTCAGTAACGGTTATATAATCTGTAATAGTTTTTGTGTCGGAACCACCAGCATTTGTAACACTAAGTGAAACCTCGTAAGTTCCAAGGGTATTGTATGTTACAATTGGATTTTGAACTGTACTTGTTGCGGGTGTTCCTCCGGGAAATGACCATGACCAGGATTCAGGATTGTAAGTTGATAAATCAGCAAAGTTAACAGATTCACCTATCAGGACGCTGGTAATATCTGAAGAGAAATTAGCCACCGGAGGATGGATATTAACTGTTATGTAAGCTGCTTTTGTTTCAATATCCGATCCTAAAGAGTTAGTGGCAGTTAAACTTACTTCATAAGTGCCGGCAGTATTATAAATAACTACCGGGTTTTGAATACTGGCACTGGCTGGAGTCCCACCCGAAAACGTCCATGACCAAGAAGTCGGGTTTCCGGTTGATAAGTCAGTAAAGCTAATGGGCTCACCTTCGAAAATAGTAGTATTATTTGCAACAAAATCTGCAACCGGGGGAACAGGGTTTGTTTCTGTTATTCCGTCGTACACAATAGAAAATGCTTGCGATCCGCCACTTAATGTTCCATCATGATCAACCGTTATCGTGTAATCTCCGGCAATGGGTGCGGCTATATAAACAAGCTCAACATTGTCCACATTATTCTCCGAATTATTTGTAGCTGCATTGCCTGGATTATCTCTGTCCAGTTTCCATGAATAATAAGTATCGTCTGCCAAAGTTATCCTTAAATCCAGGTCGTTTATTAACATTGGATTAATTGGATCGAGTGATGCCGAGACCGGGTTTCCAGGTAATTCTGTCCAACAGATTGTCACCTTAACTGGCTCTAATCCATTAGAATGGACAGTTCTTGTGAACGATGCACCGTTGTTCAGTACCAACTCATCAATAACATTTAGATTTTGGTTTTCCGATATTTTTAAAGCTGCTTTTTCAGTATTCATCAATCCCCAGCCAAACTCGTAATCGGGACCATCGTTTGAACCTGCTTCATCGGCTGTTTCAATAACAAGGGCTTTTAATGTTGCAGCGCGCATATATGACCCCGGTCCGTTAAGATTTTCATAATGCTGTTGTAATAAAGCCAGTGAGCCGGTCGCGCTTGGAGCTGCCATTGATGTTCCACTTAAAGAGGCATAACTGCTGTTATTTGTATTGTACGTAGAATAAAGTGAAACTCCATTGGCAACAATATCGGGTTTAACTCTTCCGTCGTCGGCAGGTCCCCACGAACTGAAACTGCTCATTACAACACTCGAAGGTCCGCTATAACCCCCGGGAGTATCTTCAACGGCACCCACTGTAAGGACGTTTTTAGCCAGGCCGGAATGTGAAATGCAATCGTAGGGTCCATCAAGGGGGTATGCCCCATTTGTAGGGCCATCGCCACGGTCATTTCCGGCAGATTTTACAATTAAGTAAAAGGGGGCTTCAAAAGCAATCTGATCCCAATCCTGTGCTTGTGTATCGTAAAAACCAAATAAATAGTCTTCTTGAGTACTAATACTTGTATTTCCATACCAAACCCAATTGGTCCCTGTCCAGACCCAACCACGTCCATAGCCATAAGAGTGGTTAGAAAATAGTGCCCCGGCAGCTGCTTCTTCCGCCATTTCCGATTCATCAGAATTCCAGTCGAATGCCCTGAGGTTTGCATTTGGTGCCATTCCTTTTGCATTTGCTACAACTCCAGAAGCAATCATTGTCCCGGCAACATGCGTAGAATGATAATGAGTAGAAGTTACACCGTCGCCCATTACCACCCGTCCGGCATATTCCTGATGAGTGGTTAATACCGCCCCACCATCCCATTCATGTAGGGTAATTCCGCTACCGTCGAGGTTTAACCCTGATACTCCTCCTGGAAGGACATTGTTGGTGGAAATTGTTGCGGCAGCGTTTGAATTTTCTGTAATATAATACATTGGCTGTCCATCCTTAATGGATTGTAACTCAAACAATATTCCTTCATTTGTTTCAAATCTAAAAGGAATACCATTACTATTAGCAAATGCTTTGGCAGCCCTGTTTTCTTCTTCCCAATTCAATTTAAACCTTTCAGATAATTCCTGAAGTTTTTGAACGTTTGTTCCTGGTTGGGCTAATACGGTGCTAAAAGAAATTAGCAAAGCCATGATTAACATTAACTTTTTTGAAATTGTTGTTGAATTTTTCATGCTAATTATTTTAATAGGTTATTTAAATATTTTATCCTTTTATTATTCTATTCGCCATTTTTATAAAAACGTGTAGTTGGGTATGCAAGTTCAATATCTTTGTGTTTTTCAAATTGTGTTAATACTTCTTCCCAAATTTCATTTTCCGAACCGCGTCTTTTACGGGGGTTACAAAGATAACGTAAGGTTAATTGAACCCCGGAATCTTTTACATTTGTGTAAACAATTGGGTTTAGGTTTTTATAATAGATCATATAACTTTTACTGGCTTCAAAAATTTCTTTTTCAGCGGCTCCACTTAAATGGTCGGCATGGTTTGTAACGATTCCTTGTAAAATCTTTTTTGTTTTGGTCCAATTGCTTTCAAAGGTAACAAGTACAGGGATTTCATTCCAAATGTATTCGAATCCGGTGCTGTAGTTTGCCTGCGATTCTGAGAAAACTTTTCCATTTGGAAGATGTATCATTCGGCCTGTACTTTGGTCGGCATCCACCCAATTTCCAATTTCCAGCATAGTAAACTGAAACAGCCGGATATCGATAACATCGCCGGCATGTTCTCCAATTTGAATACGGTCGCCAACTACAAATGGTTTCCTGAAAAGAATAAAAAGCCAACCAGCCAAATTAGTTAGAGGATCTTTTAATGCGATTGCAAAACCTGCCGCCATTAATCCCAGAAAAGCACCAAATTGTTTAAATGCTGAGAGCCACACACCACCCACCAATAAAATCCCAATAAATGGAACTGTTACTGATAGTGACCTTTTCCACTGGTACCGGACTTTAACATCTTTGACTTGCCTCCAAACAAATCGTAAAATCAGCAGCTGAATTATCCACAAAAAAAGAATGACAAAAAGAGAGATGAAAATTTTAATTTGATTTTCTGCAGTTATCCCTAATGTTGTATTTAAAAATTCGTGAATAGTATTCATGATTTTCTCAAAAATATTTTATACAAGTTGTTGAGAAAGTTACAATTTTTTTTTAGAACAGCAGTTTGGATTACACTATTGGGTTTAAAATTTAAGCTGGTATTTTTAGTTTGTACCTGTTAATCTATTTTTTTCTGCTTTTTCGAATGAACAAACAGGGTGGTTCCCAGATGGCCATATCCTACAAAAAGTTTCCCTTTGTGGTGTTTTACCATCTCTTCGCGAATTCCTATCAGTGTTAAACCAGCATTTTCCGATCGCTTATTAATTAATGATTTGATTGAGATGTCAGGTTCCTGAATAATAATTTTAATGTTTTTTGCTGTAATTGGTAAACGGCCAGAATTTACCAACTCGTTCATCTTTCGTTTGGTTTTTTCTACTTCTTCCGGGCGGCAAATGTCAAAAATCTGAATTTGTCCCTTTTTCCAATCCCGGTGCCCTAAAATAATGAAGCTTAAAAGAATCATTAAATTGGCATTTTCGGTATCCAACGAATCGATCCAAACATGAATCCCGTTTTTAAATTGAATTGATTTACCACTGCTCCCCAAAATGCAGATGTCAAAATCGCCTGAATTTACCAGCGAAAAATTATCAACAATATCATCCAGGGTTTCGGGTTTTTCTTTGTCGTATTCAAAAATTACCATATTATTCTCCATTCCTGCAATTCCTGGAATTTGGATAGCCTGGGCAATGGCCGAAGTATATGAAGGTGAAATAAGCGTATCGACGTAAACTTGGTTTTCAACATTGCTAACCCGTTCTATTAATTTTGAAAGTTCCAACCTGGCTGCCTGAACAGTTGCTTTGGAATAAAATCCCACTATTCTGTGAAGATAAGTGCCAAATCCGTATTTGTACGAAATCCAGTTTAGGAAACGAAAAGCCGTGTCGCGTTTAAACGAATCTTTCGAGATGCAGATTGCACTTGGTCGCCACTCCTTATTTTTCTTTTTGTTATTTTTTTTCTGAATGAGTACTTGCAAATTTCTGTTAAGCTGAAAAAGTGAGTTGGCAAAAATTGATGCAAATCCTTTTCTGTGTTTGTGGTAATGGTCAATGTAAAGGTAAATTACCGTAATTAGCCCAAAAGAAATCAATGCGTAAGGAGTATTAATTTTGAACATTACCCAAACCGAAACGACAAATCCGGTTAACGAAATATACCACTTCGATTTAAACGAAGGCCGATAAGATGGCGATGAACCAAAATGATTCAAAAATGAAATAAGGCAAAGCGATCCGTAGGTAACCATAAAAAACATAGAAATGATTGTTGCAACTGCGTTTACATCGCCGAGAGCCACAAACACAAATGCAATTATTGCAGTTATCAATGTAGCGTTCCTGGGTTCATTGTCAGAAAAATTTGATGCCGAAAGCCAGCGATTTATTCTTTTCGATGGAAAAGATTTATCGAGGGCAAGTGCCTGCAAGGTCCTCGGGGCAACCATCACCGAGCCCAAAGCCGATGAAATGGTTGAAGCCGCCAAACCCAACGGGATAATAATTGCACCACCAATCGCTATTTTGCCCATAATTAGCTGGTGTTCCAAAAGATGTTCAATGGAGGCTGAATTAGCCAGTTTATAAACTACAAAAAAGTAAACAATCATCCCGATGAAGGTTGCTAAAATTGTTCCTAAGGGAATAGAACGAGAAGGGTTTTTAAGATCGCCGGAAAGTCCTACGCCAGCTGTCATTCCTGTAAAAGCAGGAAATACTATGGCAAAAACAATAAAAAAATCTTGTGGGTTTCGCAATTCAGCATTTGATAGTGAAAAAGAAGCACTTTCTGAAAAATCGGTGCTACCCATAAAAAACAGGACCAGCGAAATAAAAAGGATCCCAACAATAAAATAAAGAGCTTTTATACCAAGGTTAGCTCCTTTTTTTAAAATTAGAACTGCCAATCCGAACATTACCGGTAAACTTATTATTTGTCTGGGAAGTGAAAAACCAAATTTGTCGAAAATGTAATTAAAGAAAAATTCAAAAGCTTCGGTGAATGCGATTACATAAAACGCCACACTAATTGCCTGCGACATAAAAAGGGCAATCCCGATTGTAGCCCCAATGTTCATTCCGAACGAGCGCGAAATAATAAAATATTCGCCCCCTCCCTCAACCCTTTTGTTGGTTGCTATTTCTGAAATTGCCAATGCGGTGGGTATGGCAACCAGATGCCCCAATAAAATAATTAAAATTACACCCCAAAAGCCAAGTGTTCCAATGGCAAAACCAAAACGCAAAAATAAAATTGCCCCCAGGATAGTTGATATGGCTGTGAAAAAAACAGGAGCCGTACCGAATTTTTTGATGTCGTTGCTCATCCTTGAATTTTTAAAAATATGAATCGAAAAACGAAATGAATGTTAATAATTCAGATTTATTAATTCATAAAAACATAAAAAGTGGTTAACAAAAACAAAGCAAATTCAATAGTTTGCAACAACAGCAAAGCCTTTATCTACCAGCTCGTCGTTTAAAGAAGTTTCATTGTCGGCCAGCCAAATAGTACCAATATACCTTCCATATTTCCCGGTGTCTTTATTTGTTTCAACAATAACTTCATTGTTGTTGTCTTCAATTCGCTTGACTACAAAATTTTTGGCTTCCATGCCTTTTTTATATTCCTCCGAATTCTTTTTAACATTATAGGTTTCAGGTGTATTAATCCCTTTTAAACGGATTCGCTGGTTGGTTGTAATTTTAAAACCTAAATCGATTACTACATCAATGGTGTCACCATCGACAATACGTTCAATAGTTGCTTTGTATTTGTACATTTTGTATTTTTTTAGGAAAGCAATTTAAGGCATTTTTATGAAAAGTGTTTAATGTGGGGGAAATTAGTAAAAAAAGTAAAGCAATTTTATATTCTCCAACCTGTTTGTAACAATGTAGTTAAAATCGTATTGAAATTCAACTCTCTTTGTCAATACAATCAACTTTTACTACATTGTGAATTTAAAAAAATGGGTTTTATTTTTTAACTCTTTTATTTGTATTTTACTATGTCCGATACTGTTAAAACCAAGTCAACAAAAATCCAGCTTCTTGCATTAATTGTAGCCCCACTAATTAGTTTGTTTATCATTCTATTTACCGATCTCGATCCTGAAAATAAAAAAGTAACCTACACTTTTGCTATAGCTTTGCTTATGGCAATTTGGTGGATTACCGAAGCAATTCCGCTGGCAGTTACAGCTTTGCTCCCGGTAGCACTTTTCCCTTTGTTTGGTGTGGTAGATGGCAAAACTATTTCGGCCATGTATTTTAACCACCTCATTTTTCTGTTTATCGGTGGGTTTTTAATGGCTTTTGCAATGGAACGCTGGAACCTTCACAGACGCATTGCCTTAAAAATCCTTATTTTTTTTGGAATAAGCCCGGGTAGGATATTGCTTGGTTTTATGCTGGCAACTTCGTTTTTATCGATGTGGATGTCAAACACAGCGACAGCAATGATGATGGTACCAATTGCTTTATCGATTATTATGAAATTGGAGGAAAGTCTTGGCGATGCAAAAATTGGGAGGTATTCTATCGGATTGCTTCTTGGTATTGCATATTCGGCTTCAATCGGAGGAATTGCCACGCTGGTAGGAACACCACCAAATCTTTCGTTCGCACGTATTATAAGTATTATTTTTCCTGAAATGACGGAAATTTCGTTTGCCGACTGGTTTATTTTTGCAATCCCGGTTACAATTTTAATTTTTGCCGGTGCATGGTTGTTGTTATATTTAATGTACAAACCAAAAGAGAGTTGGGAGAACCTTAAAATAAATGAGTTTAAAAATGAGTATGATGAATTGGGTAAACCAAAAGTAGAGGAGAAGATAGTTTTTGTCCTGTTTTTAATACTTGCCTTTCTCTGGATTTTTCGATCGGGGTTTAATATCCAGTCGTTTGTGGTTCCGGGGTGGTCGAAACTTTTTAACGCGCCTTCCTATATTAATGATGGAACGGTAGCTATTTTTATTGCTCTGCTCCTTTTTATTATCCCGTCGAAATCGCAAAAAGGTGAGCGGATAATGAACTGGGAAACTGCCAATAGAATCCCCTGGAACATTGTTTTGTTGTTTGGTGGAGGCTTTGCCCTGGCTCAGGGGTTTGTCGATTCTGGCCTTTCAATTTGGTTTGGCGAACAACTCGCCGGATTGGCAAATGTTCAACCCATTGTTTTAACTCTCGCTAATGTTACAATGATGTCGTTATTAACCGAACTAACTTCAAACGTAGCAACCACCGAAATGATACTTCCTATTCTTGCAGGATTATCGATGACCATAAAAATTAATCCTTTACTTCTGATGATCCCGGCGACCCTGGCAGCTTCGCTTGCTTTTATGCTTCCGGTGGCAACCCCGCCTAATGCAATAATTTTTGGCACCAACCGAATAAAAATTAAAGACATGGTAAAAACCGGTATATTACTGAATATCACCGGAATAATTATAGCAACTCTTGTAATGTATTTTTGGGGAACTGTTGTTTTTGATATCGATGTGACCGTTTTCCCGGAGTGGGCAGCGGGAGCGGTGAAATGATATTAAGCAGTTTATATTCTAAATTCGTGTTTTTTTGAGATTTGTCTTATCCAGTTTATCTGGGTTAAGCTGAAGATTAATAACTGACAGCATATTATTTTTCATTCTCCATTTTTCGTTTAACTTTGATTCCAAACAATCTAAACCAACGGTTATGAATAAACGAAGTCCATTATTTCTAGCAATTTTTTCTCTGTTAATTCTTATTTCGTGTTCTGCTGATAAAACAAACTGGACTCATTTCCGGGGATCAAATATGGATGGCCATGCAGAAGTTGAGATTGCCCCGCTTAGTTGGGGCGAAACTGAAAACGTGGTTTGGAAAGTTCCGACGAAAGGTTTGGGTTGGTCATCGCCGGTAATTTTTGATAGTCAAATTTGGATGACATCGGCATCGAAAGAGGGTGCCGAATTTTACACTTTGTGCTACGATCTAGAAACAGGAAACCTGCTTGACGAAAAAACAATATTTACTGCTGAAGATCCTCAACGAATTCACGGGACCAATTCTTATGCAACCCCAACACCCTGCATTGAAGATGGTTTTGTGTATGTTCATTACGGATCTTTTGGGACGGCATGTATAAATACGGAAAATTTTGAAGTGGTTTGGAAACGCGAAGACATGCCTTGTAAACACATGCAGGGACCGGCTTCTTCACTCATTCTTCATAAAAATTTGTTGATCGTGCATTTGGAAGGAACGGAAGATCCTTATGTTGCCGCGCTCGATAAAAAGACTGGGGAAACCATATGGAAAAGTGTACGACCAGCTGAGATTTACGATCCGCTCGAACCGGTTTTTCGGAAATCGTTTCAAACTCCTCTTGTAATTGAAGTTGATGGGAGGGAAATGTTAATAAGCAATTCTTCTTTTTTGTGTTTTGCACACGATGTAAATACAGGCGAAGTTATTTGGACAATTGAATATGGTTACGATTCAACAGTTAGTCAGCCTCTGTTTTACGATGGTTTGGTTTATGTAAATTCGGGCTGGATTTTTCTTGATAACACGCCATTTTTTAGTCGTCAGTTTGCGGTTGATCCAACAGGGAAAGGTGATGTAACCAAAACTCATGTAAAATGGATGTACGAGGATGAAGTACCGCAAATCCCAACCCCTGTAATTGTTGATGGTAAAATGTACATGGTTCACGATCGCGGAATGGTAACTTGTCTCGACCCTAAAACAGCCGAAGTAATCTGGAAAGAAAAATTGAAAGGTAATTTTAACGCCTCCCCAATTTATGCTGCCGGCAATATTTATTTTTTCAATGTAAAAGGAGAGTGTACAATTGTAAAACCAGCTGACACATTTCAGAAAGTTGCAGTAAATGATATTGGTGAAACAATTAAAGCAATTCCTGTCTTTGTGGAAGATAAAATGATTTTACGATCGGATAAATTTTTGTATTTGATAAAATAACGGTGAATTAATTCACCTAATTATTAGCGAACGAATTCTTTTAAATATTCATCTGTATCTCCATTTAAAAGTCTTAGTGGTGAATCCACATTATTGATGATGCTTCCGTCGGATTTCCTAAGAGCATAATTTACTCCGCCTGTGCAATGCGATGAGATATTTTTAGTGGTAAATGCCTTAAGCGAAGAATCGTTGTCTTCGAATGGCATAAAATAATGATTGCCTTTCCACGAGTTTTCAATTATTCTTGCGGCCCATAGATTTTTATGTTCTGCATTATCCAGACAGATTTTGATAACATTAATTTCATTACCATAACTTTTTTCAAAATCATTGAGCGCAGGCAAATTCTCAATTACCGATGCTCCGGCATGTCTGGCTGACCAAAACACAAAAAGTATAGGTTTATCACTATTGTTGGTAACAAGTTGCTCAAACTTTCTTTTATCGAGGGTTAGTTCTTCCGATGCCAAATTGTAGTTGGTATTGTTTAACCCACTGTCCAAAAGGCTTTTAAAATTATTTACCCAGTTAAGGTACTTGGCTTGGGTAATTATGTTTCCAAAATACTCATAAATTTCTTTGTAATCAATTCCCGAGTACATAGCAGATGACTGCTCACCTGCTACTGACATATTAAATACATTATCATTGAAATTTTCTTTTGTAAAGTCTATCTTCCATTCCAAAAATTCGCGGGTTTCAAGAAATGAGTTACAATTGGCGGGGCAAATTTTTTCTCCTGAATTCTGAAGGTGCTTTAAATACTCCAATTTTTGAATTTTTTCCAGTCCATTTCCAAGCCTCCAACTATTCAGGTTTATAATTTTTTTGTAGTTCTGTAAGCTAAAATCACTAAAAAGTTTTCCATTAAAGTCGAGTTGTGCAGAGTCCGGTTGGTTTAATCGGCTTAAATACGGGATATAGCTACTTAGTGAAAGCTTCTGAACATAAATTACCAGCTTAACATAGTCGTATTCTTTTTGTGTCAATTCATTTTCGTTGATTATTTTTTCAATTTTATAGCTGTTTGTTGCTGTTTTTATACAATCTGAATTGGGTTTTTTTTCATAAATCGATTGTAATATTTCCTGTTGCAAACTGGCTATACTATCTGAATACTTTACATATTCCGTTAATGAAAAGTTAAGGTCCGACAAGAATTCTCTTTTAAATTGGGCTAAATTCAGGATGTTTATTTTTGCAGCGCCTCTACCCGAAGCAAAAAGAGTTTCGTTGGGTTTATCTATGTCAAAATCTAACAAAATATTGTCGCCTTCAAATAATTGTAACTTTATGTGACTTTTTTTAAAAAGTAATGCATATTCAGCACCATCAGTTATTTTTTTAGTACTCAATTTGAATTGGCCCTCTGGGGTAATTTGCAAACCTATGTTTTTAAATCCTTCAAAACTCGGATTGCCGCGATAACGAGGAGAATAGCTTAGTAAAACATAATCCTGATTGGAGTTTTTTACGTTTCCTTGAACAGTAATCCCATATGAGTTATTGGTTTTGCATTGGTTAAATGTTATTCCAATGATTAAAAGAACAATCAAGCGTGATAGATTTTTTTTCATTTTACTTTTCTTTAAACCAATGCACCGGTTGGTAGGTTAATCTATAGTGTGACAAGAATTTATGGTTGAATTATTTGCTCGGTTTAAAATCACAACCCAACAGCTTCTCCTGCCATCTCAATTATTCCTTCAAGTTCCGTAAGCGAGCCAATGTCAAGCGTCCCGGAGACATACATAACCATATCGGTACTCACGAGTAAGAATTCATTTTTCACTTTACCTTCCTTTTTGAGAAAGGACATTTTACTTTTTTCGTTGTTGTTCGTCATTAATAATGTGAAATCATCCAGATTTGTGTAACGTATAAAATTACTATATAAAATTTTCCCTTTTTCATTACGTTTTTCTCCGGCTGGCTGAAGCATTTTAATATTATGAAGTTTGCTGATGTATTCCTTTACTTTAGGTTCTTCACTGTAAGCTTTGGTCAATGACTCAAACATCTTTTTTGTCACTTCGAAATAAGTAACGTTATTAGCAGTGCTTTCTGATTTAAAGGTTTGTGAAAGAGTCTTTTTTGATTTTGTTTGTGTAAAGCCTGACAAACTACTCAGAATTAAAATGATGATAATTACTTTTGTTTTCATAGCTAATTAATTTTTAAGTTTTTTGTCGGATTGTCAAAATCTATCTTGAAATGATTTATTGAATACAGCTCTGCAAATGGTTGCCTTGTTTTTTGCTCTTTATCAATTTCAGCAATACATGCATTTAATTCTTTTGAAAAATGAAAAAGTGCCTGCTCTGTATTTTGTTGCAATTCAATCAATTCAAGGTCGGAAAGTGCAATGGTATCTTTAGTTGTATTTCGCTTTCCAATCATGAAAAACAAGCTAATTACCAAAAGAATAGATGCGGCGAAAGGAATAATTTTACGAACCAATGAGATGCGTCTTTTCTTTGCTAATTCAATCCGTCCGAATGGGTTGAAATCGGGAACTTTAGTTTTGTTTTCCTTAATTACTTTATGATAAGATTCAATAAAATCACTTTCAATCGAATCTTCATCTGTAGCTTTATGAAGAGCTTCAAAATCTAGTTTGCCATCTAAAAAATCCTTCAATTTATCCTTTTGCATCTTTTAATTCCTCCTTAAATATTTCGAACAACCTTTTTCTCCCTCGCGAAACATTCGCTCTAATTGTGTTTATGCTTTGTTCTGTTATTTCACTAATTTCTTCGTATTCTAAACCCTGGAAATCTTTTAATTCAATAGCTATTCTTTGCTGTGTTGGCAATCGATGCAATTCCTGCTTCACCTTTTCGACCAAATCAATGTTCTCAATTTCAGTATTTTCAGATTTAGTAAATGAATTTGTAGACTGATAAATTACACGCTGCTTTTCTTTCCTGAGAACATCAAAACAATGGTTCTTAATCGCATTCATACAAAAACTTTCAACGTTTTTATTTATCTCAAGTGACATCCTCATTTTCCATAATTTCAGTACAATATCCTGCACTGCATCTTCGGTTTCTTCGCGGTTTCTTAAAATGCTAAATGCAAATCTGTAAAGCTTATTTTTTTGTTGAATAATTAGATTTTCAAATTCGTCATTTGTCATTCAAAGTTGTTCTTGCGGTAGTTATATGTAATAGTTGTTTTTTGTAATACGAACGAAAATGATTTTCATTACAAAGTATATGTATTTTTATTCCAAACCGAAAAATTACCCCTAAGTATTTCGTATTAAACCGAAAAATTACCCCTAAATATTTCGGTTAGCAACGATATAGTACCCTATATTTTTCGTGTGCAATCAAAAATTATCCGTATTTACGGTTAAGAATCTTATATTAATTTTTGTTATCACAATTAAATTTGGCGGACATGCAAACACCCAAATTTAACATTCCCCTCAAAATGTGCGAATTAACATACCGTTAGTGTGCACCAATTAAATCTTTCTTACTTTTGCCGCCCAATTCAGGAAAACAATGAAAGAAATTAGAAATATTGCAATTATTGCACACGTCGATCATGGTAAAACTACTCTGGTTGACAGGATATTACATCAGGCAAACCTTTTTAGGGACAACCAGGAAGTTCAGGATTTATTTCTTGATAATAATGACCTGGAACGAGAAAGAGGTATTACAATTTTATCGAAAAATGTTTCGGTTCATTATAAAAACACAAAAATTAACATTATCGATACGCCCGGTCACTCGGATTTTGGTGGAGAAGTGGAGCGTGTTTTAAATATGGCAGACGGTGTTTTGTTGATTGTGGATGCCTTTGAAGGACCAATGCCACAAACCCGTTTTGTACTTCAAAAAGCCATTGAACTAGGGCTGAAACCGATTGTTGTAGTGAATAAAGTTGACAAGCCAAATTGTACCCCCGACATTGCTCAGGAAAAAGTTTTCGATTTAATGTTTAGTCTGGATGCAACGGAAGACCAGCTTGACTTTCCCACTGTTTATGGCTCGTCGAAAGTTGGTTGGATGAGTGCCGACTGGAAAGAAGAAACTAATGATGTAACTTATTTGCTGGATACAATTTTAGAATATATTCCGCCTTCTCAACACAAAGAAGGTACAGTTCAAATGCAAATTACTTCACTGGATTATTCATCATATACAGGAAGAATTGCTGTGGGTAAAGTTACTCGTGGAGAATTGTTGCCGGGTTCAAGGGTTTCTTTAGTAAAACGTGATGGAACAATTGTTAAATCGGTGGCAAAAGAGTGTTATCTTTTTGAAGGTTTAGGAAAAGAAAAAACAAAATTACCGGTTCCTTCTGGAGAAATTTGTGCCGTATTAGGATTGGAAGGTTTCGATATTGGCGATACGATTGCTGATATTGAGGAGCCTGAAGGCTTGACTCCGATGAATGTTGACGAACCTACCATGAGCATGTTGTTTGTGGTTAATAATTCACCATTTTACGGAAAGGATGGAAAATATGTAACCTCGCGCCAGTTGCGTGATCGATTGTATAAAGAAATCGAAAAAAATCTGGCACTCAGGGTGGAGGATACCAATTCAGCAGATTCGTTTTTGGTTTTCGGACGAGGGATCTTGCATTTGTCAATTTTGGTAGAAACCATGCGCCGCGAAGGTTTTGAGATGCAATTGGGTCAGCCGAAAGTACTTATTAAGGAGATTGGCGGAAAAAAACACGAACCAATTGAAGCCCTTACTGTTCACGTTCCCGAAATATTTTCAGGAAAAGTTATTGAATTGGTAACTGCTAGAAAAGGCGACATTGCAAATATTGAAGTAAAGGACGATCGGTCTCATCTCGAATTTTATGTGCCGGCTCGTGGACTAATTGGCTTACGTAACCAAATGTTGACAGCAACAGAGGGTGAAGCAATTATGGCCCACCGATTTAAAGGTTATGAACCTTGGAAAGGGGAATTAGGTGTTCGAAGAAGTGGTGCTTTAATCTCGCTTGAAACCGGAACTTCAATTGCTTATTCAATTGATAAAATGCAGGACAGGGGACGCTTTTTTGTAAATCCCGGTGAAGATGTTTATGCAGGTCAGGTAATTGGGGAATACACAAGACTGGACGATCTGACAATAAATATAATCAGAACAAAAAAAATGTCAAATATGCGTGCTTCGGGCTCCGATGAAAAAACAAGCATAGCACCCGCTATCAAATTTTCGCTGGAAGAGGCAATGGAATATATCCGAAACGACGAGTATATTGAAGTTACACCAAAAAACATGAGGCTACGTAAAATACTTTTAAACGAACACGATCGAAAAAGGCAGGCAAAACTGTAATTAACGATTCATATATTTATTAACCCCACAATTAAAACTTCGTTGAAAAATGAGGTTTTTTTTATAATTACTTTAAAATAACATTTGATTGTTAACGATTTCTAAATAAAGTGTTAACATATGTTCCTATTTAGACATTTACTAAATTAGAATACTATTTTGCAAGTGTTACTTTTAGATTTTATTTTTAGCGATTAATTAAAAGCACAAAACGATGAACAAAAAAAGGTTTTTTCTATTTTTTTCAATATTAATTTTTAGTACCGTTCTGGTGGCACAAACTTCAACAAAATGGCGTGGACCAAATGGAAATGGTATTTATAACGAAACAGGATTATTAAAACAATGGCCAGTCTCTGGTCCTGAAATTCTCTGGCATTACGACGATTTGGGTGAAGGTCACTCGTCGCCGGTTTTTGCAAACGATCTTATTTATTTGTCTGCCGGATTAGATTCTATTGGTTATGTAGTTGTTTTAAACAATAATGGGCAGTTACAATGGAAAGCACCCTACGGAAAAGAGTTTTACGAAAGTTACGAAGGAGCGCGTACTTCTCCAACAGTAGTTGGCGACTTGCTTTATATTTATTCAGCTTATGGCGTGTTAACTTGTATGGATGCCAATAACGGCGAAGTTAAATGGGTAAAAGATGGGTTTAATGATTTCGATGGAAAAAATATTCGTTGGGGAGTTACCGAAACTGTACTTGTTGACGGCGATGTAGTTTATTTTACACCGGGTGGTAAAAAAAATAATGTGGTTGCACTCAACCGTTTTACGGGAGACTTAATTTGGAGTTCTCCGGGAATGGGTGAAGTCTCTGCATATTGTTCCCCTTTAATGGTTGAACTGGCGGCGCGCAAATTACTTGTTACAATGACTGCCGATCACATTCTCGGAATAGATGCGGCTTCAGGAAAAATGTTGTGGTCGTATCCACAAACCAATCGTTGGCAAGTTCATGCAAATACTCCTATTTTTTATGATGGCGATCTGTTTTGTTTTAGCGGATATGGTCAGGGCGGCGTTAAACTTAACTTAAGCGATGATGGCAGCAGCGTAGAAAAGGCATGGTTTAAAGTGGAATTAGATAGCCGGATTGGCGGTATGGTTGCACTTGATGGATATTTATATGGTTCGGGAGATAAAGCCCGCGAATGGCGTTGTGTTGACTGGAAAACCGGTGAAGAAAAATATGTTTCTAAAGATATTGGGAAAGGTGTTACTATTTATGCCGACGGGATGTTGTATTGTTACAGCGACCGTGGTGAACTGGCAATAGTTGAGGCAACACCCACAGCTTTTAAAGTGGCAAGTCAAACAAAAGTTGAAATGGGTTCTGCCCAGCATTGGGCACACCCGGTAATTAACGACGGTAGGTTGTTTGTGAGGCACGGTAATGTTTTAATTGCTTACAAAATAAAATAATACAGCCAGGTAAAAACTATTTTTCAATTTGATTTTAACCATTTTTTCCAACTAAATTTTTAATAATGAAGAACTTGTTATTGGGTATTGTAATACTTACTTTTTTTCTTAATTCTGAAGCACAAATTACACAATGGAGAGGGCCTGACCGCGATGGTCATTTTTCTGAAACTGGTTTACTAAAATCGTGGCCGGAAGAAGGTCCGGAATTATTATTCGAAGTTGAAAAAATTGGAAAAGGTTGGTCGTCACCAATTTTGGTCGATGGGACAATTTATACAACCGGAATGATCGACACTTTGGATTACCTGACCTCAATTGATATGGAAGGAAACATTAATTGGCAGGTTTCTTATGGTCGATCATGGAACAAATCGTTCCCCGACACACGGAGTACTCCTACCGTTGATGGCGAACGTATTTATGTGCAAAGCGGAACAGGCAGGTTAACATGTTTAAACCGTGAAACCGGAGCCGAAATTTGGGCGGTTGATGTGGACAAAGATTTTGAAACTGAATACCACATTTGGGGAAATGCTGAGACTCCATTGATTGTGGATGATAAAGTAATTTGTTCTCCGGGCGGAAAAAAAACCAGCATTGTTGCTTTCAATAAAATGAATGGCGAGTTGATATGGGAAAGCAAATCGCTTGGAGGACCTCGTGCTTACGCTTCTGCAACTATTTACAAATACAAAGATTTTCGTTATGTTCTTGCGGTTATTGGAACCGACTTAATTGCCCTTC
This sequence comes from Prolixibacteraceae bacterium, assembly GCA_018648265.1. Classification (GTDB taxonomy): domain Bacteria; phylum Bacteroidota; class Bacteroidia; order Bacteroidales; family Prolixibacteraceae; genus Draconibacterium. The sequence goes on from JABGRN010000006.1 coordinate 27,637, forward strand.
AACCTGAAACGGGAGAAATAATTTGGAGTTACAAATATTTTAATCCGGAGAAATGGAAAGGACAATCAGGACTTATCTGGACCAACACTCCGGTTTTTAACGAAGATGAAATATTTTTAACAATGGGCTACGATTATCATGCTGTTATGTTAAAAATGGATTCAACAGGAACTTCTGTTTCAGAAAAATTTATTGATCAAACTTTCGACAACCACCATCACGGGGTAATTTATCACGATGGGCATTTATATGGCTCAAACTGGCAAAACAATAAACGTGGCAAATGGGTTTGCATGAAATGGGAAACGGGTGAAATAATTTATGTTGATGCCTGGGACACAAAAGGTGCAATGATTATGGCCGACGGGCTTTTGTATTGTTACAACGAAAAAGGAAATGTTGGACTGGCAAAACCCGATCCCGAAGGCTTCGAAGTAATTAGTCAATTTAAAGTAACAAAAGGTGCCGGAACACACTGGGCGCACCCTTTTATTGCCGATGGTAAATTGTTGCTTCGGCACGGCGATGTTTTAATGGTGCATAATATTAAAGAATAGCTAAATGAAGTTTATTTCCACAATACTATTTATTCTCATTTCCGTTACCCTGTTTTCTCAGGAAATAGTTGAATTCAGGGGTGATAGCAGATCGGGAGTTTATAATGAAACCGGATTATTAAAAGTGTGGCCTGAAACCGGGCCTGAGTTATTCCTGAAAATCGAAGGTGTCGGAAAAGGTTTTTCGCAACCTGTTTTTATTGATGGGGAAATATTTATATCGGGAATTAAGGAAGATACTATCGATATTCTTTCAGCATACAATTTAAAAGGCGAAATGCTCTGGGAAACATCTTATGGAAGGTCGTGGACCAACACCTACATCGACAGCCGAAGCACACCAACCTTCGAAAATGGGAAACTATTTGTTATAAGTGGCATGGGGGAAGTGAATTGTATCGATGCTGAAACCGGGGCCATAAATTGGCAGGTGAATGCCCCCGAAAAGTTTAGTGGCGAAATTTATAAACATGGCGATTCTGAATCTCCATTACTAATAAATAATGCAGTGCTTTATACTACAGGTGGAGAAAAAAATACTTTGGTGGCACTCGATAAAAACGATGGTTCGTTGATTTGGAAAACAAAAAGTTTAGGCGGTGGAAAATCTTATGCATCACCGGTTTTGATACATCATAATGGTCAGGATTTTATAATTGCTCAAACATCAGAGAATATAATTTCGATTCATCCCGAAACCGGCGAAATTATGTGGAGTTACAATTTAATTCAGTATCATTTACACAAATCTGGGGTTGGCGCGCAAACAAATCCTCCTATTTATTATAAAAACGAATTATTTGCAACAAGTGGTTACAATCATCCCGGAATAAAATTCGCACTTTCTGATGATGGCAGATCGGTGGAAGTGAAATGGAAAAACGACACTATCGATACACACATTGGAGGTGTAGTTTTGGTTGAAGGAAATTTGTACGGTTCGAATTGGCAAAGTAATTCAAAAGGAAAATGGACAAGTGTAAATTGGGAAACCGGAAGAACCAATTGGGAAACGCAATGGGAAAATAAAGGTTCCATTATTTCTTCCGACGATTTACTTTATTTATATGAAGAGAAAAGAGGAAATATTGCTTTAGTAGAACCAACTTCCGATAGTTTAAAAATTATAAGTACTTTTAAGGTTGACCACGGAGCCGGTCCTCATTGGGCACACCCAGCCATTTACAACGGAAAACTTTTTGTAAGGCACGGCGATGTTTTAATGATTTATAATATTAAAGATGAATAGATTATGAGTTTTGAGACAAGAATCATGAAGCATAAAATATTGATATTTGGTTTTTTTATTGACCAAGATTGATGTCGATTGGTTAATATCTCATTACTTATTACTCACTACTTTGTACTAAAAATAAATGAATACAAAACGGATCATAAATATTTCTCTTATTGTAATTGGCCTGATTGGTTTAATTTTTATTTTTTGGTGGCTCAGTAAAGATCCTACCAGTAAATTAGTGATTAATGTTGAGGGAGCAGATAATCGGGGTGAAGGATTAGCTGCTGAAGATGTTGAAATTGGGGAGCATTTTGAACATTTTGCTACCGATTACGAAAAATTCACCGAAACATGGCCCCGTTTTAGAGGTAGCGATTTCGACAATATTTCAAAAAGCCCTGTTAAGATGATTGATAATTTTGGAACCGAAGGTCCAAAAATAATGTGGTCGGTTGAATTGGGTGAGGGGCACTCGGGTGCAGCGGTTTACGAAGGCTTGGTTTATATTCTGGATTACAGCGAGGAAGAACGTGCCGATAAATTACGGTGTTTTTCGCTGGCCGATGGAAAAGAAATGTGGAGCCGGGGTTATAGTTTAAGTGTAAAACGAAACCATGGAATGTCGCGGACAATTCCTGCGATTACTGAAGATTACATCGTTACAATCGGACCTAAAAGTCATGTCATGTGCCTCGATCGCGAAGACGGTGAGTTTCGCTGGGGCTTCGATGTTGTAAAAGAATATCAAACAGAAATACCATTTTGGTACACCGGGCAATGTCCGTTAATAGATAATAATACTGCAATTATAGCTGCCGGAGGAACAAAATTGATGGTTGCTATTGATTGTGATACGGGCGAAAAACTTTGGGAAACAGAGAATCCAAAGGGATGGAAAATGTCGCATTCTTCTGTTATGCCTTATACTTTTGGTGGGCGGAAAATGTATGTTTATAGTGCAATTGGCGCTTTATTTGGTGTCGCAGCCGATGGCGACGACGCTGGCCAGATACTTTGGGAGGAACCGGTCTGGAACCATTCAGTGGTTGCGCCATCGCCAATTTGTATGCCCGATGGTAAAATCTTTATGACAGCAGGATATGGAGCAGGAAGTATGATGTTGCAATTAAGCGAAAGCAATGGAAATTTTTCTGTTGAAATACTTTCAGAATATTTGCCAAAAGAAGGCCTGGCCTGCGAACAACAATCACCTGTTTATTGGAACGGTCATCTTTTTGGAATTATGCCTAAAGACGGAGGAACTATGCGAAATCAGTTTATTTGTGTCGATCCGGTTGATACTAAAAAGGTGGTTTGGTCGAGTGGAAAAGAAGCTCGTTTTGGATTGGGGCCTTATTTTATTGCCGACAATAAATTTTTTATTTTAAACGATAACGGAACACTTACAATATTACGTCCGAGTACCGAAAAATATATTCAATTGGAACAAGTGAATATTATTGAAAACGGGCACGATGCCTGGGCACCTTTCGCGGTTGCCAATGGTTTTTTGCTTTTAAGAGATTCTAAAACAATGGTTTGCATTGATATGAACGTTTAATATTTTTATTATGAAGAATAAAGGGATAATTATCTTTTTAATAATTCTTGCGGTAATTATTGTTGCAGTTATGGTTGGCGATTTCTTGTCCAGCCGTCCCGAAAAAAGTGGGGCAAATCCTTTTAAATATGATGTAGATCAGTTTAAAAATGTTGATGAGGAATTGATACTATACAAGGAAACAAAAAACTTTAAAATAGGTTTTGAGTCACCGGCAGGAATTTCAATATCCAATAATTTAATTTACCTCGCCGGCGATAGCAAAGTTTCGGTTATTGATTTTTCGGGGAAGTTGGTAAAAGAGTTCAATCTGGAAGGAACACCAAATAGCATCAAGGTAGGCAACGGGAAAATTTTTATTGCCTACGAAACATTTTTAACGATTTATGATCTGGAAGGAAATCTTTTAAATAAAATTGATGATTTTAATGAAAATTCATTTTTAAAATCGATAGCAGTAAAAGGAACTGAAATTTTTATTGCCGATGCAGGGCAAAGGTTAATTTACCGATTATCAGAAGAGGGTGTTGTTTTAGGGAATTTCGATGGAAAATCAAGTGATGAAGACTTTGGTTTTATCGTTCCAAGCCCTTACTTCGATTTGGCATTTAACGCCGAAGGCGACTTGTGGGTTGTTAATCCCGGAATGCACTCGTTTGAAAATTATACCGGGGAAGGGGACTTACGGACTTTCTGGAAAAATACCAGCATGGAAACTCCTGGGTTTAGTGGGTGTTGCAACCCTGCACATTTTACTTTTTTGCCAGATGGAAGTTTTGTTACCAGCGAAAAGGGAATGGTAAGAATTAAAATTTATAAACCTTCGGGTGAGTTTTTTGGTGTGGTTGCCGCACCAAATAAATTTGTTGCCGAGGGTCATGCACCCGAAGTTGCCGTTGATGACCTTGGTAATGTTTATGCCCTTGATTTTGATAAAAAATTATTGCGTGTATTTGAGTTGAAATAAATGACATTAATAGGTTGATAGATTTTTGGTTTGTAAGGATAAACTTCCGTCTTCCGACTTCTGTCATCTAACTTTTTAAAATATGAACCGAAAAGAATTTTTTAAAACAAGCATGCGACTTTTAATACTCGGAGGAATTACAACTTCTGCAGGCTATCTTATTTTAAATAAAAAAGTAACCGCCAACTGTTCGGTTTCTCCCACATGTGAAAACTGTGACAAATTTTCGAAATGCGGATTACCGCAAGCAGAGGAGGTGAAAAATGGAGAAAAATAAAACTAAAAACCGAAGGGAGTTTATTCAGGGCGGTGTTCGTCTTTCACTTTCACTTGCACTTGGAGGAATTAGTGGGATGGCTGTATCCAGCGCTATTAAAGATGATTACGTTTGGCAAATCGATCCGTTTTTATGTACACAATGTGGTAAATGTGCAACCGATTGTATAATGGCCCCTTCGGCTGTAAAATGTGTACACGCCTTCGATTTATGTGGTTATTGCGATTTGTGTGGTGGTTATTTAAAACCTGATGCAAATGAGCAAAGCACTGCAGCAGAAAATCAACTCTGCCCGACTGCGGCCATCGAACGAAAGTTTATAGAAGAACCTTATTTCGAATACCACATCGACGAAGACCTTTGTATGGGTTGTGGTAAATGTGTTGCAGGTTGTACATCATTTGGAAATGGTTCAATGCACTTGCAAATCGTACATGATATTTGCCTGAATTGCAACCAATGTTCTATTGCCCAGGTTTGTCCGTCGGATGCTATTTCCCGGGTAAAAGCTAGTGAAGCCTATAAAGTAAAAGGCGATTTTACAAATAAACCGGAAGTCTAAAAAGGAAATGGTTATAAATATTATGAAGAAACTTAAATATATATTCATTACTTTCTACTTTTTACTTTCTACTTTCTATTTATTCTCGCAGGAGCAACGTTTTCCAAAACCTGAGTTTGAAACAGGATATGAGCAACCCAGCACTATTACTCCTGAACCCCGTGCCCTGGCACTTGAATATTTCGATGTTTTAATTTTAATTATTGTGCTTTCGCTGGCTTCTTATTTTGCACTTAAAAAACGTTCGAGACAAGGAATTCTTTGGCTTTCAGTATTTACTTTATTATATTTTGGTTTTTATCGAAATGGATGCATCTGTTCTATCGGATCCATTCAAAATGTAGTGCAGTCGTTTTTCGATCCGGCTTATTCAATTTCAGTTACAGCTTTATTGTTTTTTATAATACCCCTTATATTTACCTTGTTTTTTGGCAGGACATTTTGTGGGGGGGCTTGCCCACTTGGTGCAATTCAGGATTTGATTGTAGTAAAGCCCATAAGTTTACCGAAATGGCTAAACAAGACTTTGGGTTTGATTCCATATATTTATCTGGCCCTCGCAGTACTTTTTGCAGCCACCGGAACCGATTATATAATTTGTCGTTACGATCCGTTTGTGGGTATTTTCCGAATGGACGCAAAATTTCACATGGTCGTGTTGGGTATCAGTTTTTTATTAATGGGCATGTTTGTGGCGCGACCGTATTGCAGGTTTCTTTGCCCTTACGGGGTATTGTTAAGTTGGATGTCGAGGTTTTCAAAGTGGCATCTTTCGATTACTCCCGCAGCATGCATTCAATGTAAACTTTGTACAAATTCATGTCCGTTCGATGCCATTGATTTTCCAACCAATGAAAAAGAAGTAATCAAATCGGGTTTAGGCCCAAAACGATTTATTACCTACGCAGTGATTATCCCGCTTTGGGTAGCAGCAGGAATTTTTGTTGGAGCAAAATCGCATACTTTTTTATCGAAGGCAAATCCTGATGTTTACCTTGCAGAATTGCTGATTTCGCAGCCTGAATTAAAAAATGATCCGGAGAATATAGATATTGAAACTTTCCTTGCTTCAGGAAAATCTATGGAAACTTTGGTTGAAGAGGCAGAAGCAATTCGTGCTGATTTTTATATTGGTAGTATGATTGCCGGAGGGTTTATCGGATTGGTAATTGGATTTACATTGCTGAATACAGTAGTTTTCAGGAGACGGCAGGATTACGAGCCACATAAAGGAAATTGTTTTAGCTGTTCACGTTGTCAGGATTATTGTCCGGTTGAAAAATAATTATAGATAATCCTTGGTTAAAACCCTGGGAATAAAAGATAAAATAGAAAAGGCGCATCCAGGTTCGTAAAATTGAAACGGGAGACAAAATGCGTACAAATCAATTGGCTGAATTGATAAATAGTCCAAAAAATATAGAATATAAAAAATGAATAACACCGAAAAATTAAAACTCTCGGAAAACATTGCAGTAATAGCCGGAATTTTCAGTATTACCGTAGCTTTATTGTTGCTTCTTAATTTCTGGCAAGTCTCAAAAAGCGATCCTATCGAAAGCAAAGCTTTGATAGCATTGGTTGATCGATTAAAGCAGGAACCTAATAACGAGGAATTAAAAGTTGAAATAAGAAATTTTGATCTCCTGGCACGAAAAGCATATTTTAATAGTCAGTGGCAAGTAAAAACCGGAGCCTATTTATTATTGTTTGGAGCTATTATTCTTGCTTTTGCTTTGCGTGTGTATTATTCATTAAAAGCAAAAATAGAACAACCTGATATCGTTTTGGAAAACGAAATCGCCAGCCGGATTCTTGCACAAAAGGGAATAATAATAGTTGGGGCGGTAGTTTTGGCTTTAGCTTTTGGGGCTTCTTTTGCAACAGTCAACCATTTGAATTATTATAATGTTGAATCGGAAACAGCAGGAAGTGGTGAAAAATCGGTTGATGAAAGTATCCAGGTTATAGAAGTTGGTGAAGTGCCTAAACAAGTTGGTGGCTCAACTGAACAAAATCTGACTTCTGAAACTTCAGGTCCGGTTCAACCCGAAATTGTTTTTGTAGAAAATTCGGTTGAAAATGAAGCAGAAACTGTGGTTAAAAGTGAAGTTCCAAAACTTGCTACTACTGGAGGAATAACTTTGGCTGACGTTCAGAAAAATCATAATTCATTTCGCGGTCCGCTGGGCCAAGGTGTTGTTGCTCATAAAAATATTCCGAGTGAATGGGACGGAGCAACTGGAACAAATATTCTCTGGAAATCACCCATTCCAAAACATGGATATAATTCTCCGGTAATTTGGGGCAATAAAGTTTTTATTGCAGGAGCAGATGATAGCAGTCGCGAGGTATATTGCTACAATCGCGCCGATGGGAAATTACTTTGGACAGGAGTTGCGGACAACATTTCCGGTTCACCGGCAAAACCACCCAAAGTTACAGAAGATACTGGTCTTTCAGCACCTTCGTTAACTACTGACGGGAAACGTGTTTTTGCCATTTTTGGTACGGGCGATGTAATCGCTTTCGACATGAATGGGAAAAGGGTGTGGGCAAAATATTTGGGTGTGCCGGATAATCATTACGGACATTCATCGTCTTTAATTACATGGGCAAATAAATTACTTATTCAGTATGATACAAATAGAGGCGGAAAAGCTGTTGCACTTGATGCAGCCACCGGAGAAGTGGTTTGGGAGACTGTTCGGAAGTCCAAAGTTTCGTGGGCAAGTCCGGTATTAGCAGAAATTGATGGCAAATACCAATTGATATTAACAGCAGACCCGATTGTTGCTGGTTACGATGTTGAAACCGGAGAGGAACTTTGGTCAACAGATTGTATGATGGGCGAAGTTGGTCCTTCGGTTGGTTACAGCGATGGAGTTGTTTATGCCGGAAATGAATACGCAATTTTGGTTGCTCTCAATCCAAAAGATGGTTCTATTATTTGGGAAAACGACGAGTATCTTCCTGAAGCTTCCAGTCCGCTGGCACATGATGGTTTGTTAATTATTGCTACAAGTTACGGTGTACTGGTTTGCTACGATGCTAAAACTGGTGAGCAGTTCTGGGAGCACGATGTTGGTACAACATTATATTCGTCGCCAATGATTGCTGATGGTAAACTTTTTATGATGGACAACGACGGAATGATGCGTGTTTATGAGTTCTCGAAGGAGATGAAATTAATTAGCGAAAACGATTTGGGTGAAATTGCGGGAACAACTCCTGCATTTTCTGACGGACGTATTTATATTCGTGGTGATAATAACTTGTATTGTATTGGGAAATAAATATAGCTTAATTAAGTACTTTATATGAGAATAGAAATTCCAAAATACAATAACCAAAATTCAAATAACTTCCAATGTTCAAATTTTGAAATTCCAAACTTTTTAAAGTTTGAAATTTTTGATTTTGATATTTGTGATTTATTTGTCCTTTGGCACTTGAGATTTGGATATTAAATTAAACTCAGCGTCTTTGCGCCTTTGCGAGATAATTTCATTATGACAAACAATTTTCAAAATATAGACCTAATAGTTACAGAATTAGGTTCTACAAAAAAGAGCCTGATTCCGATATTGCAAGCCGTTCAAAACGAATACAATTTTCTGCCGGAAGATGTATTGCGATATGTATCTGAAAAAACATCAATTACTTCGGCTGAGATAATGAGTGTTGCCAGTTTTTACTCGCAATTCAGGCTGGCACCTGTTGGCGAGCACATCATTAAAATTTGTGTGGGAACTGCTTGTCACGTAAAAGGAGCTGGTCAGGTTTACGACTCTTTTCGCAGGGAATTAAAATTACCCGATGGAGTTAACACTGAGGAAACTAAAACATATACACTTGAAAAAGTTGCTTGTTTGGGGTGCTGCACTTTGGCTCCGGTTGTTCAAATTGACGATACAACTTATGGTCATGTTGCACCCGACCAGGTTGGGCAGGTTATAAGTGATTTTGAAAGTCAGACTGGTAAAAAAAGTTCAAAAAAAGCAAGAAAAGCCGATGGCTCTGAAATAAAAGGAGAGATCAGAATTGGGTTGGGTTCGTGCTGTGTGGCTAGTGGTAGCGATGACATTAAAAATGAAGTTGAAAGTGTTATCAATGACAGCGGTCTTCGTGTTAATCTAAAACATGTGGGATGCGTTGGAATGTGTCACCAGGTTCCTTTGGTTGAAATTGTACCAAATGAAGGAGAACCAATTTTATACGCAAAGGTAAAACCTGAAGACGTTAAAAACATTGTTGAAAATCATTTCGATGCTCCGGACCTTTTAACCAAAGCAAAAAATAAACTGCTAAACATAGCAGAAACAATACAAACCGATAGAAACTGGGACGGCGTTCAGCGATATGAAATTGGTATGCGCGAAAAACCAGTAGCTTCATTTCTGGGAAAGCAAATTCCGATTGCTACTGAATACCGCGGTATTATTAATCCACTCGATATCGAGGAATATAAAAAACGCGGTGGTTTTAATGCCATGAAAAAAGTGCTGGAAACCTTGACTTCAGACGAAGTTGTGGAAGCTGTAAATAATAGTGGAATTCGTGGTCGAGGTGGAGCCGGATTTCCAACTGGAGTAAAATGGAGGCTGGTTAAAAAACAAAAAAGCGAAACAAAATATATTATTTGCAATGGCGACGAAGGCGATCCCGGTGCATTTATGGACCGAATGCTTTTGGAATCGTATCCATATCGTGTAATTGAAGGAATGGTGATTGCGGCTTACGCAGTTGGAATTCATCAGGGTTATTTTTACATCCGGGCTGAATATCCGCTTGCAGTAAAACGAATTCGCGAAGCCATAAAAATTTGCGAGGAAAATAATTTGTTGGGAGATGATATTTTGGGAACAGGATTCAATCTCAATCTTAAGATTTATGAAGGTGCCGGAGCTTTTGTTTGTGGTGAGGAAACCGCTTTAATTGGTTCCATCGAAGGAAATCGTGGCTTTCCAAAAATACGTCCGCCATTTCCAGCAGAGAGCGGTTTGTGGGGTATGCCAACTTTGGTGAACAACACCGAAACTTTGGCTCAAATTTCATATATACTTCGCGAAGGTTCAGATAAATTTGCAAACATTGGCACCAAAAAAAGTGCCGGAACAAAAGTGTTTGCTTTGGCAGGTAAAATTGCCCGCGGCGGATTAATCGAGGTTCCCATGGGAATTACTGTAAAACAGGTAATCGACGAAATTGGCGGAGGAATTGCCAACGGACGGAAATTTAAAGCTGTTCAAATTGGTGGTCCGTCTGGAGGTTGTATTCCTGCTGAATATGGGAACACACCAATCGATTTTGAGTCGCTGAGCGAAATGGGTGCGATGATGGGTTCAGGTGGTTTAGTGGTTCTCGACGATACCGATTGTATGGTTGATATCGCCCGTTATTTTCTTTCGTTTACTCAGGAAGAGTCGTGTGGAAAATGTACTTTTTGCCGTGTTGGAACAAAAAGGATGTTAGATATTCTTAATAATATCACTACCGGAAAAGGGAAAAAGGGAGATATTGAGGAGTTGGAGAAACTGGCTGAATGGACAAAAAAAGGAAGTTTGTGTGGGCTTGGAAAAACAGCACCAAATCCGGTGTTAAGTACATTAAAATATTTCCGCGACGAATACGAAGCACATATTAATGGCGTTTGTCCAACCGGGAAATGTACCGATTTAATTACTTACTCGGTAAACGACGAATGTATCGGTTGTACCAAATGCGTACAAAAATGCCCAGTGGATGCGATTCCATTTACCCCGCACGAAAAACATTCAATCGATACCGAACTTTGTATAAAATGCGATGCTTGCCGTGTAGTTTGTCCGGTGGATGCAATTGATGTGAAGTAGAAAATAACTTGGCGTCTTTGCGCCTTTGCGAGAAAACAAAATGATTACACTAAAAATAAATAACAAGGAAATTAAGGTTGAAGAAGGCACTTCGGTAATGAAGGCTGCACAAAAAATGGGAGTTGATGTTCCGAATATGTGCTGGCATGATGAACTGGAGCATTTCACTTCGTGTATGCTTTGTCTGGTTAAGGACGAGTCCAATGGCAAACTTTTTCCATCGTGCTCGGTAAAAGCCAGCGAAGGTTTGGAAGTTATTACCGACGATGCTGAAATTAGCGAAGCCCGACAAACCGCTTTGGAATTGCTTCTCAGCGAACATGTTGGCGACTGCGAAGCTCCTTGCCAGATTGCCTGCCCTGCCCACATGGACATTCCTCAAATGAACCGTTTAATTGCTGCCGGTAAATTTGATGAGGCCTTAAAAGTGGTAAAAAAGGACATTGCTTTGCCTGCTGTTTTAGGACGAATTTGTCCCGCTCCATGCGAGGGCGCTTGTCACCGAAAAACAGTTGACGAGCCCATTTCAATATGTTTATTAAAGCGAATTGTTGGCGACGATGGAAATAAAACCGCTCTTCCTTCAATTGAAAAAACAGGAAAAACAGCAGTTGTAGTTGGTGCGGGGCCAGCCGGTTTGGCTGCAGCATACTATCTTCAGTTGGAAGGTGTTCAGGTTACTTTGGTTGATAAAAATGAAAAGGCTGGTGGATTGCTGCGCACTTCTATTTCAGAAGAAATTTTACCACTCGATGTTTTGGATAAAGAGATTGATTTAATTTTTGAAACCGGTGTTGAATTTTTAGGTGGAAAGGAAATTAATTCTGAAGTTCTTGAATCGTATAAAAAAGAGTTCGATGCAATTGTAATTGCTACTGGAGCGATTTCGGAAGTATCGGATTTGTTTGGATTAAAAGCGACACCAAAAGGAATTGTTGCCGATAGAAATACCTACGAAACTTCTGATGAAAAAGTCTTTGCCATTGGAAATGTTTTGCGTTCTTCAAAATTGGCTGTTCGTTCCGTAGGTCAGGGAAAAGAGGTAGCTTTTTCAGTGATGCAATATTTTAATAAGGAGAAAATTAAAGGCGAACCTCGCTTGTTTAATTCGAGATTTGGACGTTTGGTGGTAGATGAATTTGCTGAATATATTAAGGAGTCGGTTGAAGGAAAAAGAGTTATCCCGGAAACAGGAGGGCACTCAGGATTTACAAAAGAAGAAGCCATTGCCGAAGCCGAAAGATGCTTGCATTGCGATTGTCGCGCCATCGATGATTGTAAATTGAGGGAATATTCAAATGATTATAAAGTAAATCAGCGGCGTTTTAAAACCAGTCAGCGCAGGAATATTACAAAACAAATGAATCATGGTTCGGTGGTGTACGAACCGCAAAAGTGTATTAGATGTGGTATCTGTGTCAGGCTTACAGAAAAATATGGCGAGAAATTTGGCTTCACATATATTGGCAGAGGATTTGATGTGGAAATTGGTGTTCCTTTCAACGAAGAGTTGGAAAAGGGATTAACAGAAACCGCAGTAAAAGTCGCAAATGCTTGTCCAACTGGGGCGATTTCTTTGAAGAAGAAAGGTTAACATTGAATGATGATTAACGATTTCAGATTTTAAATCGACATTCGAAGTTCGTTAATCGACATTCAAAATTCAATATTATGAAAAAATTATTATTACAGTTAATACTAATATTTGTTGCAAATCAAATTTTTGCCCAAACCCCCGATTCCTGGCCAATTTTCAGGGGTGACCAAAATTTAAAAGGAGTTGCAAAAACTACTATCCCGACTTCGCCCAAACTATTGTGGACATTTGAAACCGGCGATAACATTAAATCGGCGCCAGTGGTTGCAAACGGTAAAGTTGTAATTGGCTCAACCGACGGATTTGTTTATTGTCTCGATACAAATGGAAAATTACTTTGGAAATTTGATTCAGGAAATGTTATAGAAGCTCCGGCTCTTATTCTTGAAAACGTTGTTTACGTTGGTAATTTGGATGGAACTTTATTGGCTTTGAATTTAAATTCAGGCGAAAAATTATGGGAATACGAAACCGATAATCAGATAATTGGCTCGGCAAACTGGTGGACGGATGGAAATACAACAAGTATTTTGGTGGGGAGTTACGATTACTATCTTCATTGCGTGGATGCAAAAACCGGCAAAATGAGATGGCAATATGAATCGGACAATTTTATAAATGGAGCTGCCAGTTGTTCCAATGGAAAAGCTATGTTTGGCGGATGCGATGGATTCCTTCACGTTGTTGACATTGCAACTGGGAAAGTAGATAAAAAAATTGACGTAGCAACATATGTTGCAGGTTCAATGACCGTTGAAAATGACAAGGTTTATATTGGTGATTATGATGGTCGTTTTTTTCAGGTAGATACAAAGGAAGAAAAGACAACCTGGACTTGGGAGCACGAATCAACTAAATTACAATTTATTGCATCACCGGCACTCATCGGGAATAAAGTAATAACTGCAAATCATAATAAGTTTTTATACTGTTTCGATAAAAATAGTGGTGAAAAATTGTGGGAATACAACACCGGAAAACATGTTGAAGCATCGCCGGTAATTGTAAAAGACAAAGTAATTATTGCAAATATGCGTGGTGATTTGGCTATTGTAAACCTTTCGGATGGTAAACTTGTTTGGACATATGAAATAGGTAGCCAGATAATAAGTAATCCAGCTGTAGCCAGTGGAAAAATATTTGTTGGTGCCTACGATGGAAACATGTATTGCTTCGGGAATTAGTTTGAAAAATGGAAATTGTAATTTGAGTGGTGGTTGTTTCGTCAATTCTCCCCTCAGGGGAGAATAAAAGAGGGGTGTTTGTATTAGATAAAAAACGGAAAAGGTTTAGCAGATACAAAAGTTCACAAAGAAAAAATGGAAATAAATTGATTACGAATAAATAAAGGAAGATAAAAGACATTCAGTTGGCAGATAAAACTTCCAACTTCTGTCTTCCAACTTCCAACTTTTTTAAAAATGAATATCATACAAATTATACCCGGTTCGGGAGGAAGTTTTTATTGCGGGAATTGCCTGCGCGACAGTAAATATGTTGATGCCTTGCGCGACCAGGGACATCAGGTTGTGAAAATACCAATGTATCTGCCGCTTTTTGCGGATGAACACGACATTACCGACATTCCAATTTTTTATGGGGCAATCAGTACTTATCTGAAACAGGTTTATCCCATTTTCAGGAAAGCGCCAAAGTGGTTCGATAAGGTACTCAATTCGAAACCAATGATGAAAATAGCTGCTTCAATGGCGGGTTCTACTCGTGCAAAAGGGCTGGAAGACATGACCATCTCAATGTTGTTGGGCGAAGAAGGCGAGCAAAAAGAGGAATTGGATAACATGGTAAACTGGATTGCTGGTCATTGCAAACCCGATATTATTCACATTTCCAATGCTCTGCTTTTAGGGCTGGCAAAAAAGCTGAAAGAGAAAGTAGGTGTCCCAATTGTATGTTCGCTGCAAGACGAAGATGTTTGGATAGATGCCATGAATCTTCAGTTTCAGGATAAAATTTGGAAATTGATGCATACCAAAGCACAAGATTTGGATGCAATAATTTCAGTGAGTAATTTCTTTGCTGAAACAATGAAGAAAAAAATGGAACTTTCTACGGAAAACCTTCACACTTTTTATCTCGGTGTGGATAACGAAGATTACCATTTTATTTCAACAAAAGAAAAGCCACGAAATGTTGGATATATTTCGAGGATGTGCCATGAAAATGGTTTCGATATTGTTGTGGATGCATTTATTGAATTGAAAAAGAAACCGGGTTTTGAAGAGGTAAAACTGATTGCAACCGGTGGTTCGACCGGCGACGATAACAAATTTATAAAAGAGCAAAAACGAAAATTAAAGGATAATAATTTATTGGATTATTTTGAGATTTTGCCCGAATACGAGGGGGAAGCGCAACACGATTTTTACAAACAAGTTTCGTTGGTTTCGGTGCCGGTTCGAATAGGAGAGGCATTTGGAATGTATTTGCTGGAATCAATGGCGTCGGGAGTTCCTGTTGTTCAACCTGCTTTGGGAGCGTTCCCCGAAATTACAGAACTTGCCGGTGGTGGAATTACATACATGCCAAACACTCCTGAAAAATTAAGCGAAACCTGGGCTGGTTTGTTAAACGACCCGAAAAAATTGGAACAGTTAAGTATTAATGGTCATGCCGGAACAAAAGAGAATTTTAATATTCACAGTCATGCTGCAGAAATAATTGCTTTGTACGAAAGTCTAAAAAAATAGGCTTTGCGTCTTAGCGTCTTAGCGAGAAATATTATGCTATTACAACTACAAAACATATCAAAAGGATACGGAGAAATTGGAGTACACAGTTTTCGTCCCGTTCTGAAAGAATTGAATCTGGAAATTGGTAAAGGAGAAAAAATTGCGATAATTGGTCCAAGCGGTTCAGGAAAAACAACTCTACTAAATTTAGTCGGTGCGCTTGACTTGCCGGATTCAGGGGATGTTATTTTCGACGGTAAAAATATTACAGGCTACTCAAAAAGAGAGTTGGCAAATTTTAGAAATCAACATCTTGGGTTTATATTTCAATTGCACCACTTAATGCCGCAACTTACACTTTGGGAAAATGTATTGTTGCCCTTGTTACCGCAAGGAAATAAAATCTCTAAACAACAAAAAGAGTGGGCTGAATACCTAATTCAAAAAGTTGGTATTTGGGAGCAACGAAATCAAAAACCTTCGGAAATGTCGGGTGGCGAGTGTCAGAGAACAGCGGTAGTTCGTGCGTTAATAAATAAACCAAAATTAATTTTAGCTGATGAACCAACCGGAGCACTCGATGAGGACAATGCAACTGCACTTTCAGAATTGTTGATTCAGTTGAGTGATGAGGAAAATGTTACTTTGGTTACGGTTACACATTCGTCGGAGTTGGCTGGAAAAATGGATAAAAAACTTATTTTGAGAAACGGGAAGTTGGAGTAAATCATTCCCGTTAAAACGGGAATCTTTTGCAATTTAAAATGAGATTCCCGCCTTCGCGGGAATGATAATATGAAGCGGACAATGACTAAACTTCAATACATATTTAAAACATTCGCACACTATTTTAAAGCCAATTTATTAGTGGCTTTGGGAGTGGCAATTAGTACCATGGTTTTAACGGGTTCGCTGATTATTGGCGACTCGGTGCGGTACAGTTTGGAGCAAGCTACTTTTTCCCGACTTGGTGAAACCACGCATTTGGTTTCTGTCGTTGAGCGCTATTTTCGTCAGGAAATGGCAGCCGAAATTGAACTCGATAATCCTGAAATAAAGGCAACACCGATTTTGTTATTGGAAGGAATTGCAGTTGCCGATGGCGGACAATTGCGAGCGAATAAAGTGCAAATTGTTGGCGTGAATTCTGACTTTACAGAAGTTGCAAAATCTTCACTTTTTGCTGAACTTCAGGATAATGAAATTGCAATAAGTCAAAATCTGGCAGAACGCTTGCAAATTACGGAAGGCGATAATATTTTGGTTCGTATTAAAAAGGCGAGCCTAATTCCTATGAATGCGCCGTTTATTTCTGACGAAGAAACAAGTGTTTCTTTGCGGGCAAGTGTGAAAAAGGTTGTTCAAAGAGAGGAAATGGGACGGTTTAGCCTGAAAAATTCACAGACGGCACCGTATAATATTTTTGTTTCAATCGGGCGGCTAAATCAGTTAATGGAGTTTGAAGGAAAAGCGAATCAATTGCTGATTTCTACGGAACTGGAAACCGAAAAAGTTGCACAGTCGGTGAAAAATTGTCTGACTCCTGCCGATGCTGGTTTGTCACTAAAAAATATTGAATCAACCCATGAAATTGAGGTTTCAACAGAACGGGTTTTTCTGGAAGATAAAGTTTCTGAAACCTTAAAAATGTTACCTGATGCAGATTTGATTCTTACCTATTTCGTTAATGGAATAGCTCGAAGCTCGAAGCCCGAAACTCAAAGCCAAAGCATTCCTTATTCTTTCGTTTCCTCCCTTGAGAATAAATTTTTAGGCGATAATGAAATCATTATAAACCAATGGGCAGCGGATGATTTAAAAGCAAAAATAGGAGATTCAATTCGAATAAAATATTTAGAAATCGGGCCGCTGCGAAAGTTGATTGAAAAAGAGTCAGCATTCATTTTAAAGGAAATTATTTCGATGGATTCTGAATGGAGCGACCCAAGCAGGGTGCCTCATTTACCAGGGCTTTCGGATGCCGGGCATTGTCGTGAGTGGGAAGCAGGAGTTCCAATAGACTTAGATGCAATTCGAGATAAAGATGAAGATTACTGGAATAAATGGCAGGGAACGCCTAAAGCATTTATTTCGCACGATAAAGCATTGGAAATGTGGTCGAACCGGTTTGGAAATTATACCGCCGTTCGTTTTCGGGTAGATTCATTTAACGAAGATAAATACAATCAGATATTTGCTGAAGAAATTGTTCCCGGCGATCTGGGAATGGCAATTGAACCCATTCGTGAACAAGGAATTCATGCTGCTCAAAATGGTACAGATTTTAGCGGATTATTCATCGGATTGAGCTTTTTTATTTTGGTGGCATCCATTGTTTTAACGTCACTTTTATTTCGTTTAAACCTGGAAACACGTTCTGCTCAAGTGGGGTTGTTAGCAGCGTTGGGATTTCAACAAAATATGGTACGCCGGTTTTATTTGTTTGAAGGACTGGCAATTTCTTTGGTGGGTGGAATAATTGGATTGCTTGCTTCTGTTTTTTACACGCAATTGGTTTTCAAAATACTCAATTCTTTGTGGTTCGAGATTGTACGCACCAATGTTCTTGAAATTAATATTTTACCTGCAACTTTAATTACTGGATTGCTAATTAGTATTTTGGTTTCGTTAGTAGCAATTTTCACTTCAATTCGACGCTACCAAAACCAACGGGCAGCCGATTTGCAAAAGCAAACTACTACAAACGGAAAATCGGTCTGGAATAAACTGAAGGATATTGTAATGTACGCTTCAATTGTAATTTCCGTTGTTATTTTTGTCAAGCAGGTTTTTCTTTCGGAACAATTAAATCCATCGCTTTTCTTTTTAACCGGAGGATTGTTACTCATCGGATTATTAATGATTTTTGGAAAAATTCTGGTGCGATTGGAACACAGAAAACAAGCAGCTTTTGGGTTTGGAAAATTGGCACAACTAAATCTCACAAGAAATAAAGGGCGGTCGTTAACGGTAATTATTCTTTTTGCACTTGGAACATTTTTAGTGGTTTCAACCGGTTCAAATAAATTGGATTTAGTTGCCAATTCAAGTGATAAATCTAGTGGTACTGGCGGTTTTAACTTTTTTGCAGAAACTACAATCCCCGTTTTATTCAATATTAACGATGCCGACAAACGAGCGGAAGAAGGAATTTATACCGATTTTAATGCCGTTCAATTAAGAAAAGTGGAAGGCGACGATGCCAGTTGTTTGAACTTAAACCGAATTGCACAGCCAGCACTTTTAGGAGTTGATGCTGAACTTTTGCAAGGAAGATTTTCGTTTGCAACACAATTTAAGGAAATTGGCGATGAAGAACCCTGGGAAGTTTTGAATCAGAAATTTGATGATGGAACAATTCCTGCAATTGCCGACCAAACGGTTATTCAATGGGGACTGGGAATGAAAGTGGGCGATATTTTAATGTATCAAAATGAATTGGGAGATACACTACGCTTAAAACTAATTGCGGGAACGACACCTTCTATTTTTCAAGGATTTGTAATTATTTCAAACCAACATTTTCTTGAGAATTATCCTACAAGCAGCGGTTCGAACATCTTTTTAGTAGAAGGAAGTTCCGAAGATACACAACAAATTAGCGACGAATTGCAATCTGTTTTCCGCGATTACGGTTGGGAAATGGAAACAACCGCCAAACGTTTGGTTGAATTTTATTCGGTAACCAATACATACCTTTCTATATTTCTGGCACTTGGTGCACTTGGTTTAATTCTTGGAACAATTGGATTGGCTGTTATTCTGGCTAGAACTATTTTAGAGCGCCGCCGCGAAATCGCAGTTATGCAAGCAGTTGGTTTTTCAACCAATTCCATATTTAATATTCTGATAAAAGAATATCTAATATTATTATTCACTGGAGTGCTTATTGGTTTTGTAACGGCTGTTGTTGCAACTATGCCCGCATTTATTTCAACCAATTCCGATGCGTCGTTTAGTACAGTTGCTTTGGTAGTTGGTGTTATTTTAATAAATGGTATTATTTGGATTGTTGGATTGAGTTGGTTCTCACTTCATAAAAAGGTTTTAGTTGCTGGGTTGAGAGTGGAGTAATTGTTAGGTTTTTTTGTTCGAGTTTCTTAATATTGATGAATATTTAAAGATTTCTTGTAGTGAAAAACGTAATAAATAGTAATCAAGAAAGAATTCAGGAATTGGAAACCGAATTGTCTGATTTAAAACTAGAATTTGAGAATCTTAAGTTTCAATGGTTAAAAGAATCAGAGAAACATCAGTTTTATCAATTAATTGCAGATTTTACTTATGGATGGGAGCTCTGGCTCGAACCTAAAGGTCAAATAAAATACTGCTCACCTTCGTGTTTTGATATTACAGGTTATAGTGCAAACCAAATTTTGAATTCGCTGAGTATTGCTGAGTTAATTTTGTATAATCCTGACCAAAGAAAATTTGAGGATTTTATTTCACGATCCTTAGATCAACTTTTAGTGAATCAATCGTTTGAATTCAGAATACTAACTCGTACAAAACAATTACGCTGGTGCTCAATAAATGTGCGTGGTGTTTATAATAAGCAAGGTAAATATCTTGGTGTACGTGCAGCTATTCAGGATATTACTCGCTTAAAAAGAGCAATGGGGCATATTAAAGAAATGGAGGCTGGGAAGGAATATGAGATCCGAATAAAACAAAGATTGCAAACTGAAATTGATTCAAAAGATAGAGAGCTTGTTTCGTTTCTGTTGCAGCTATCCCAGAAAAATGAAATTATAACTAAGATTTCAAATCTGCTTGGAAGTAGTAACTCTAATTCTTTGAGACTCACCCAAAAACAATTAAATCAGTTAATTGATGTGGTTAAATCATCGCCATTTGAGCCTGTTGATTGGAACAGTATTGACGCACAATTAGAGAAAATCCATCCGGGTTTTATTTCCAGACTATCGTCTAGATATCCAACTATTACTGCAAAAGACAGAAAACTTTGTGCTTATATTCGATTGGGCCTGACAAGTAAGGAAATTTCGGGATTGCTGAATATTACGCCGAAAAGTGTCGAAATAGCTCGTGTCAGATTGCGAAAGAAGCTTAAGTTATCAAGCAAAATACGACTTGCTAATTTCCTAATTCAATTGTAGTATTAGGTTTTATGCATTTATGAAGAAATATATGTAAAGTATTTACCTATTGTAATAGACTATATATAAGTAGTATATTATTGAAGTGATAGGTTGAAACTAAATTTGTTTAGTATATTGTTAGGTTATTGATTTTTTGAACCAATGCATTTATGTATTTTTGAATATCAAACAATACCAAAGTATATGACACAAAACTCCAAATCTCATTATCGTAATTTATTTGACGAAGAAATAGGACAGTTAGTTCATCAAGGTTGTACATCATCCGATTGGAACCTTGTAAAAGTTTCACCAGAATTTATACCAGACAATATTGAAAACTGTAAGTTTACTGGTCATATTCGTTTAAGCAGTTTTACTACATCTGTAAAATTGGTGGGTGGAATTACATTTAAAACTGGTATTTATAATGCATGGCTGCACAATTGCGAAGTTGGGAGAAATGCGCTGATTCATAATGTTCGAAGTTACATTGCCAACTACAGAATTGAAGAAAACGTTGTTATTCATAATATAACTACCCTTGCGGTAGATGGCAAAACTAGCTTTGGAAATGGTGTTCTGGTTGGTGCAATTAACGAGGGCGGTGGCCGTGAAATACCAATTTATGATTACCTGTCTACTCATGTTGCATATATATTGGCTTTATACAGACATCGACCTAAACTAGTTGGTTCTCTTAAGGAAATGGTTTTAGATTATACCGGATTTGTAAAAAGCGATATAGGAATTATTGGTGCGAATTCAAAAATACTAAATTGTACTACTATACTTAATGTAAAAATGGGTCCGGTAACCATAATCGATGGTGCCAAAAAACTCAAAAACGGAAGTCTGAATAGCAGTTACGAAGCTCCTGTTGAAATTGGAGAAGGTGTGATAATGGATGATTTTATCGTAAGCTCAGGCTCGAAAATAAAGGATGCTACTTTAGTTTCTAAATGTTTTATTGGGCAGGGTTGTATTCTCGATAAACATTATTCTGCAGAGAATTCATTGTTTTTTGCAAACTGCCAGGGATTTCATGGAGAAGCTTGTTCTATATTTGCAGGGCCTTATACAGTTACTCACCATAAATCTACTTTACTTATAGCCGGAATGTTCTCGTTTTTGAATGCAGGCAGTGGTTCAAACCAAAGTAACCATTTGTATAAACTTGGTCCTATTCATCAAGGAATTATGGAGCGAGGTGCAAAAACTACCAGCGATTCTTATTTGCTTTGGCCATCTAGAATTGGTGCTTTTACTTTGGTAATGGGGAGGCACTATAAACATTGCGATACCGCAGATTTTCCTTTTTCGTATTTAATTGAAAGTAAAGATGAGAGTATTTTAGTGCCAGCGATAAACCTAAAAAGTATTGGTACTATACGCGATACCCAAAAATGGCCAGGAAGAGACAATCGAGCAGATTCAAACCTTCTGGATTTTATAAATTTCAATTTGCTTAGTCCTTATACTATTCATAAAATGATGAATGGTAGAAAAAAACTTCTTGCTATTCGCCAAACTTCTGGTAGTGAAGCGGAAAGTTATAGTTATGATAAAATGAAAATTGAAAAGCGTGCTTTGGATCGTGGAATTCGATTGTATGAAATGGCTATTTGGAAGTTTTTAGGAAATTCAATCATTACACGTCTTCAGAATTCATCTGTAAAAAGTAATAAGGATATTCAAAATGTGCTGCATCCAGATACGTCTTTTGGCTCAGGTTATTGGGTTGATTTATCGGGAATGATTTGCCCATTTGAAGCATTGGATCAATTATTAACAAGTATAGAAAAAGGTGAAATTATTTCTTTGGAAGAGGTGAACTCAGGTTTAGCTGTTCTTCATAAAAACTATTACAATTACGAATGGACATGGGTAGTTGATGCTTTGAAGGAGTTTTACGGAAAAAGCATTGAAGAGTTTACAAGTGAAGATGTTATTTCGATAGTTGAGAAATGGAAAACAAGTGTGTTGGGAATTGACGACTATTTGTACGAAGATGCTAAAAAGGAATTTTCTCTTGTAAAAATGACCGGTTTTGGTGTTGATGGACAAAATGGTGCACAACAGGAAGATTTTATACAAGTTCGTGGAGAATTTGAAAATAACACTACAGTAAAAGCCATCAAAATTCATAAAGAGAAAAAAGAAGCTTTAGGGAATGAGGTAATTGCTTTAATGAAAAAGATTGCCAAACCCGAACTTTCAACATTAAGCTCAAAACTTTAATCTGTTAATTATGTGTGGAATAGTTGGATATATTGGAAAAAAAGAAGCCTTCCCAATTTTAATTAAAGGATTGAAATGGTTGGAATATCGAGGATATGATTCAGCCGGGGTTGCCTTGCTTAATGGTTCTTTGGAGGTTTATAAGAAAAAGGGGAAAGTGATTGAAATGGAACAATTTGCTTTGTCGAAAAACCACAGCGGTACTATTGGAATTGGTCATACTCGATGGGCAACGCATGGCGAGCCTAGCGATGAAAATGCACATCCTCAAAACTCGATGAATAATGTTTTTACAGTTGTTCATAACGGAATAATTGAAAATTATGCCAAATTAAAAACAGACTTGGTAAAACATTCCTATACTTTTAAAAGCGATACTGATACAGAAGTTTTGGCCAATCTTATTGATTTTTTTTATCATCAAGACGAGGGAATAAATTCGGAAATGGCGGTTCAGCTAGCTCTTTCTAAAGTGGTTGGTGCTTATGGAATTGCCGTACTTTGCAAAAATGAGAAGAATAAAATAGTGGTGGCCAGAAAAGGCAGCCCTTTGGTTGTCGGTCTGGGAGATGGCGAATATTTTATTGCCAGTGATGCTGCTCCAATTGCTGAATATACAGGTCAGGTAGTATATTTAAACGATGAAGATATTGCAATACTTCAGAGAGATGGTTTTACACTTAAAAATGTAAGTAACAACCCTGTTTCGTTAAAAATAAGTAGTATCGATTTGGAAATAGGTGAGCTTGATAAAGGGGATTTCGATTACTTTATGATGAAGGAGATTTACGAGCAACCAAAAACCATTGAAGAAACTTTTCGTGGACGGTTAAGAGCTGATCATTCGGAAATAGTTTTAGGAGGATTGTTGAATGTTTTTCCAAAAATAGAAGAGGCTCGACGTATAATAATTATAGGCTGTGGAACATCTTGGCATGCGGCACTTATTGGCGAATATATGTTGGAAGAATATGCGCAAGTTCCTGTTGAAGTAGAATATGCTTCCGAATTCAGGTATCGAAAGCCGGTAATTAATTCGAAAGATGTGGTTATTTTAATAAGTCAAAGTGGAGAAACTGCAGATACTTTAGCAGCTCTTCATTTAGCAAAAGCCAAAGGAGCAACAGTAATTGGAATTTGTAATGTAGTTGGTTCAACATTGGCTCGTGAAACCGATGCTGGTGTTTATACTCATGCAGGCGTTGAAATTGGTGTTGCATCAACAAAGGCATTTACAGCGCAGGTTACTGTACTTACTATGATTGCGTTAAAGTTGGCTAATACAAAAGGTACAATCGATATAAAAGAATACCAAACATTGGTTAAAGAACTTTCGGAGATTCCTGAAAAGGGAAGAATTATATTACAGAGTAATGATAAAATAAAAGCAATTGCAGAGAAATATCATAAAGCAATAAATGCTCTTTATTTAGGAAGGGGATATCTTTTTCCTGTAGCTTTGGAAGGTGCTTTAAAGTTGAAAGAAATTTCTTATATACATGCCGAAGGATATGCAGCTGGTGAAATGAAACACGGACCAATCGCTTTAGTAGATGATAACTTGCCAGTTGTTGTGGTAGCACCGCAAGACGATTATTATGAGAAAATTGTAAGCAATATTCAGGAAATTAAAGCAAGAAAAGGAAATGTAATTGCTATCGTTACCGAAGGCGATACCGGGTTAAAAGAATTGGCAAATGATGTAATTGAAATCCCAAAGTCACATCCGGCTCTGGCAGTATTACTTTCTGTTATACCCTTACAATTATTAGCATATCACATTGCATTATTTAAAGGCTGTAATGTTGATCAACCAAGGAATTTGGCGAAGAGTGTCACTGTGGAGTAGTTTCATTCGAATGTTTATGTTTTTAATTTATCATCAAAAATTATCGTGAAAATTGATTTTATTATTGGTGCTATGAAAAATCCATATATTTGCGCAGAATTTTAAAACAGAAATTATGAAGGCATTTATTTTTCCCGGACAGGGAGCACAATACCCGGGAATGGGAAAAGATTTGTATGATAATTCAGCAGAAGCAAAAGATTTGTTTGAAAAAGCAAACGATATTTTAGGTTTCGATATCACTAGAATTATGTTCGAAGGTGAAGTAGAAGACCTGAAACAAACAAAAGTAACACAACCTGCAATTTTTTTGCATTCGGTTTTGTTGGCAAAAACATTAAAAAAGTATTCGCCCGATATGGTTGCCGGACACTCATTGGGTGAGTTTTCGGCGTTGGTTGCCAACGGAACACTCTCCTTCGAAGATGGTTTAAACCTGGTTTACAAGCGTGCGATGGCCATGCAAAAGGCCTGCGAGATTGAACCTTCAACAATGGCTGCAATTGTTGGTTTAGACGACGATGTTGTGGAAGATGTGTGTAATTCAATAGACGACGTTGTTGTGCCCGCAAATTACAATTGTCCCGGACAGTTAGTTATTTCCGGTTCGGTTTCCGGTATTGATAAAGCATGCGAATTATTAACAGAAAAAGGCGCAAAACGTGCAATTAAATTAGTTGTTGGAGGTGCTTTTCATTCGCCTTTTATGGAACCAGCGAGAGAAGAATTAGAAGCCGCAATAGAATCTACAAAATTTAGTAATCCCAATTGCCCGATTTACCAAAATGTAAACGGAAAGCCTGTTTCAAACCCAACAATAATTAAGGAAAACTTAATTGCGCAATTAACTGCTCCGGTAAAATGGGCACAAATTGTTAAGAATATGATTGCCGATGGTGCAACATCATTTACCGAAATAGGTCCCGGTAAAGTATTACAGGGGTTGGTAAAAAAGGTAGATCGTAGTATGGAAACAAAAGGAATAAATGGTTATCAGTTATAATTCTTAGAATTACTATTGGCGAATTCTAATTCGCCATAATTGCGATTTGGAAATCGCAACACCCGTAATTCATTTCAAAATTCCATAACAACTGAGTAAAAACAAAAAACCTAGTTCAGGCCTCAATAACGTTGAACTTTGAACTCGAAACTTTGAACTTTTAAAGTCTGTTATTTACGATGTTATTGTAGATTGAACCAAACTGAACGCGAACGCCAATCCCTGTGTAAAGTTCGAAAGAGGAAGGTAATTTAACCCTGTTTAATAAAATGTCTTCTAAACTGGCTTCGCTTTGTGGTAAATAAATCTGATCGTGTATATTTTCGGCCCTGAAATTTAAATTAACCGAGAATCCACGTATTATCCTAACCGATAATTCAGAATCGAAAGTTATCCGGTTTTTACTGAAATCGTGCAAATAATTGCTTGCATTAAGCCCGGCTTCCACTTCTCCCCATGTATGAACAAGTTGCAAATCTACGCGCAAAGATTGTTCCCATAAACCTTCATCGAGTTTTCCATAAATGGTTTCTTCGTAATATTTTTTCCATTCCGGGCCAATGTCGTAAGCAATTGTAAATACTTTTCTGTCGGAAACATCCCATGGGAAAATGTTGTATTCAACAGCTGGTTTAAACGACACAGAATATACAATGTTACTGTAATTACTGTTGTGATAACTTGCAAAAGTACCCGCCGACCACCTTGGCGATAAACTTTTTACAACGCTTGAGGTGACGTAGTTTGTAATATTTTCAGAGCGGTATGTTTCTTCATCGTTTAAGTATTCTGTGGTACGCACCGACGTTCTCCCGAAATTTCTAAATTTCCAGTCTTCGGTTACTTTGTCGGCCCTTAAATTATAAAAGTAATTAAAAATCTTCCGACTCTCTTCCAGGTTAATATTACCATTAAAATCGCCCCTGAATGTCCAGTGGTTCCATGGATCTTCAAGAGGTACTTTTTTTGTTTCTTCTTTCCCGCTGTAACGAATACTAAGTTTATTAACTATTTCGGTTTGATTGGCGAAAGGCATCAAGCCCATCGAAATTGCATCGGTTATTGTTTTGCGTTGTTCTTCGTGAGTGTCACCCGGAGTTGTTGTGCAAGTGAGCGTAAAATCGCCAAAGTTTTCAAAAGTTTTTGTATTGTACATTAACGAATAAACCAATCCACCACCACCATTTACCCGCCGGTTGATTATGACATGAACATCGGCAACTGCGGGGTCGTTTACAAAATCGACAAATTTCATATTCCTCCGCATAAAATCGAAATCGAGCCAAATCCCTTCAATAAAAACTTTTGGCTTTCCTTCTTTTTTAGCATACGAAAGCCGGCCGGTAACTTGAGTATCAGAATCTAAATCGCCAGCAAAGGCAAATACATTTCCAAATAATAAAAAAAGGATTGTTAGTATATTAATTTTTTTAATCATTTCCCTTGATTTGTTTCATTTTTAATTGACAAGTTTGCAAAGTTGCTTAATTTTTCGGGCAATGGGTTTACAAAAATCATGCAAAATATTAGATTTCATATTCAATTAATACTTGCAATTTTCTATTTTGCTGAAATTCATTTACATTCAGTTTTTATTCAGAATAATTATTTTTAAATGGCAAAACGCGAAAAGAAATCACGGAGTAAAGGATCGCTTGGAAATAATCGAAAAGCAGGTGAAGATTTTTTGTTTCGGAATGCACAAAAAGATAAAGTTGTTGAAACCGAAACTGGATTACAATATTTAATTGTTGACGGGGGAAAAGGGATAAAACCGACTCTTTTTGACAGGGTAAAAATACATCAACGTGCACTGCTGTTAGACGGGAAGATTTTAGAAGATACTTATCGCGAGAACAAACCCGACGAAGTAAAGCTCGAAGAATTGATTGAAGGTTTGCAGGAGGGCTTGCAATTGATGGCGGTGGGTAACCGTTTTAAGTTTTGGATCCCCTCGGAATTAGGCTGGGGACGAAAAGGGACGGGCAACAAGATTCCACCAAATGCAGTTTTGACTTTCGATATACGTTTGCTAGAGATTTGTTGAATTTGAAATACAGGTAAAAAAAAAGCTGTTCCGGTTTTCAGAACAGCTTTTTAAATATTGATTTCTATTAATCGAACTCAGATTATTAATAGAATTTAGATCTTTTATCGGTTATTTCAACTGAATTGCGATGTGCTTCGAAGGCTTGCGAAGTGGCACGGAAATTCAGGCTTTGCGCCAAGCGGGTTTGTTCGCCGGTTATATCCTGGTCGATGCCCTGGTTAATTGAAGTGACTTTTACAATAAATACCCCATTGTTACCAGCAATAGGGGTTGAGGTTTGGTCAACTTCAAGCGAACTAACAGTCCCAATTACTGCAGGTTCTACACCAACTCCCGGAATTTGAAATGCATTAAAATTTATATTGGTGGCATTTTGAACTGTTGTCCCTAATTCGGAAGCTATTACAACTAAATCAGTATTTCCTTCTAAAACAGAGTTTGCTTTTTCGACAAGATATTCAGCTTTTTTCTCTTTTAACACGCTAAGTTCGACTCTTTCCCTTACATCATCGAAAGGTGCAATTCCTTCGTCGGTTGCTTCAGCCAAAATGGCAATAACAAAATTATCACCTAATTCAAAAATAGGGGATCCTTGCTGGCTCAAAATAATTTCGCCTTCCTTGCTTTCGTAAGCAGCCCTAATTAATATCCTTGCGTTTTCTATCCCAACAATCTGACGCTCGTTTTCGACTACCGATGCAACCCGCTTATTTAATTTTTGCTCTGTAACTGCTGCATTAAACTCATCCATCGATGTATTTTCACCTGCAAATTTACTTGCCAGCGCATAAGTGTCCTGATACGTCCGGGTGCTTGGTACAACATTTCGAATCATAAAAGCAACCTGGGCCTGTTTTGTTTTGCTTCCGAGGTCGGTGGTTTGCACAATGTGAATTCCGAATTGAGATGTAACAATAGTAATTTCGTTAATAGCGTTGTTAAAAGCAGCATCTTCGAAAGGTTTTACCATTTGCCCACGGCCAAACAATCCTACATCGCCACCTTGTATTGCTGATCCCTGGTCGGTTGAAAAAGTAAGTGCCAGTGTCGCAAAATCGCTTCCACTTTCAATGGCAGCCTTTAAACTGTCGGCCAGAGTTTGTTGCATTACCAATTCCTCTTGTGTGTTTACCTGTAACAAAATGTGGCGTGCCTGAACTGAATCGGGCATCATTTCAACTGCGTGCAACTTAGCCAGTTTATATGCCTCGTTTTCGAGGTAATATCCAAATACTGTATTTATTTCAGCACCTTCGTCGAAAACCCAGGCTCCTATATTTTCAGGTAAATCTTCTTTTTTGCTCCAAGTGTTTTCGAAACTTACATCAGAGTTCGAATTTACAAATTGAATATTATCCGTTGCAGTTTCAAATTCAGCTTTAATATCTGTAATCCAGTGTTCTGCCTCTTCGAAATCCTGAACGGATGGTCTAACATTGTAGGTAATAAATTCAATTCTTCTTATTTTTTCCTGAGTATATATATTTTCGTTGGCATTGTAATAATCTTTTAAATCTTTTTCTGAAATTACAACCAGGCTGTCTGCTACCGTGTTATGGCTCACCGAAATATAATCGAAACTAATTTGATTGTTTTTTGATGTAAGGCTATTTTGTGCTTCTTCGCTGGTTACGTACAAACCTTTGCCAACCATATTGTTGTATTTGGTTTGAACACGTTCGTCAACAATTTGCTGTTCGAGGTAGAACCAATAATCGCGTTGTTCGGGGGCAACCCCGGTTTCCAGGTTTTTCAGAAAACGGACCACAGCTCCCCGATCTACCATTCCGGTATTTTGGTCGGTGAACAATTGCTGAACAATTGGGTGGAGGTTTGTACCTTGTAGCATATCGAAAAGTTCGTCTGAACTAATTTCAATACCAAGATTATTATACACACTGCCCATTACTATATCGCGTACCATATTTTGCCAGGTTTGTTCGCGAATCTGGACCCAGGTATTTTCGTCTAATTGGGTTTGCGGGCTATTCATTTTATAAATCTCACCCAGTTCTTCGAGCTTTTTCTGAAAATCGGGATATTGAATCGATTCGCCATCTATTTCCCCAACTTCAAGTTGGTTTTTCTGGAAAAGCGAACTCCCCGAATTAAGCATGTCTCCAAGGATAAATGCGGCCAGTGAAATGCCAATTACAATTGCGACCAACAATCCTGCTTTTGTTCTAATTTTTTGTAGCGTTGCCATTGAATTACAGTTATTTTAATGCAAATTTTACTTGATTTTTTCGAGCTACGAAGATAACAATTTTCAATATTATACCAGAACATTTATATTTTTTTTAAAGGAAGTGTGTTTGCCGGTATAAATAGCTGAATACTAATTGGTTTAGCAGGCAGGTTAAATCAAAATTTAGTCGCTGTCGATACTTAGTTTCACCAATTCGATTTTTGTGTTGGTAGCTTTAAGTATTTTTAGTTGGAATTTGCCTATTTTAATTTCAGTATTAATTTTAGGGATACTTTCGTAGTGGTAAAGTATTAATCCGGCCAATGTTTCAAATTCTTCTTTTTCTGGAAGATTAAAAAAGTACTTTTCATTTAACAAATCAATTTCAGAACGGCCGGAAAAAATATATTCGGTTTCGCTAATTTTCTTTTCAATAATGTCGCTGGTGTCGTGTTCATCTTCAATTTCGCCAAAAATTTCTTCTAAAATATCTTCGCTGGTAACCATTCCCGATGTTCCCCCAAATTCGTCAACAACGATTGCAATGCTCCGGTGTTCCTTGATAAAGGTACTAAGCAATTTGTTGGCGGGCATGGTTTCTGGTGCAATTAGCACATTTTGCAGATATGGTTTTATCGATCGCGGATTTTGGAAAATAATGGATGATTGCACGTAACCGACAATATTGTCCACATTTTCTGTAAAAAAAAGAATTCTTGAATACCCTGTTTCTACAAATTTTTGTCTAAGATCGCTTATGTTCGAATTAATATCCAACATCTCTATTTCTGTTCTCGGCACCATTATTTCCCTGAGTTTTACTTTCGAAAAATCGAGGGCATTTTTAAAAAGTTTAACTTCCTTTTCCATATTGGATTTTTTTTCCAATCCAATTACATCGGGTTCGCGTACAAATTCGTCTAATTCAATACGGCCAAATACCGGGTTTTTTGATTTTGTTTTAACATCGGTATTTAGAAATAGTTTTAAAAGTGAATTTGTTATCCAGATGGTAACACGGGTTATAGGGTAAAAAACAAAATAGAACAAAGCCAGTGGGATTGCAAAAATAGTAAGTAAGATGTTTGGGAAAATCCGGAATAATGTTTTTGGCATAAACTCGGCAAAAACCAATATTATTAGTGTAGAAACAATGGTTTGAAGAAAAAGAATTAATGATTCTGATTGAATATAATTTTGAAAAACAGGTTCGAGTAAACTCGCAAATGCAATACCGTAAATTACCAGCGCAATATTGTTTCCAACAAGCATTGTTGCAATGTAACGACCTGCGTCCCTGGTTACCAGTTTTAATATTTTTGAACTGAAAGGTTCGGATTGAATGTCGAGTTCAAGGCGTAATTTATTGGCTGAAACAAAGGCAATTTCCATTCCCGAAAAAAATGCGGACAACAAAATGGTTATTAAAATGATAAGTAACAGATTCATTGTAATCTTTATTTCTGAAACTTCAAAGGGTTTGTAAAAGGTTGGGCAACAGTTTTACTTGAATCGGGAAGGCTGTTTAAAGAATCTGTAGAATTATTATTTTCGTTTTCAACACTTATATAAATTGTACCCTTCGGATTTTTTATTTTCCAGTTTTCAAGGTTTTGATCCGATTGAAACCCAATTCCTGTAATAATTTGATCGGCACGGATAATTTTAACAAATTCATCGGTGTAAATTCTTTCTGTTTTTTCTTCCCAAATCAGGTGTTCGGTTTTAAGTGTATCGCCTTTTGCGTTGGTAGCAATTACATTGTTTTTAGCCTCCCATTTTTCTTCCTTAATAAACTGTTTTGCATAATCGGAAGATATGCCCGAAATAATTATTTTATTGGCATCGTATTTTATCAATTCCATTCCCTCAGGAAATTCCACATACGTGTTTCCATCGTTTTCGAAACGTAATAATTTGGGGGTTTTTAAAAAGAACCGGATTTTCCCGGAGTCCGTGAAAAGGGTTTCAAAGTTCCGGGCTTCAATTATTGGCAGGTCTTCGGGCGAACTAAAAGCTTTTATCTCCTGTATGTTGTTTTCGCAGCTATAGAAAATTATTGCAGCCCCTATTATAAGAGCTGCAATAATTATTTGTTTTGAATTTTGAATATTTTTAGAATCTGATTTTTGTGGTTTCATTAATCCAACCTTCCACTTTATAATTTTTTCCTTCCTCGGTAATTCCACGGAAGAAACCTTCTTCTTTATTAGGGAAATATTTTTTATAAGTTGATACTTTTTGAGCGGCATCAATTGCACATTCTTCTCCAGAACGTGCACGGTCAAAATAGTCAACAGCAACCCAAAAAACAGTTGCTTTCACAAAATCGTCGTCGCTAAACGACCGGCTTCCTGCAACATAAATATCGCCAATTAAGATTAAAGCCTGGCAATAATTTGGATTTATGTCCAGTGCTTTGCGGGCGAAACTCCGTGCTTCTGAAAGTGCGTTTTCTTTGGCATAAATAAAATAGGCATATTCGTAATAATAGCTTGAAAGCAATTCCTGATCAGTTTCCTGTTCCATGGCTTGAATGTAATACTCTTTGGCTTTTTCAGCATCATCCTGTTTTAAATACCTGTGTGCCATATTAAATGCTGCTTCTGCCGATGGTTCTAATTCGTACAGCCTTTCGGTTGCCTGCGCGAAAAGTTCCATTTCATCGCATTTTGCCCTTCGTAAACGGCGTAACATTGATTTTACAAAATCAATATCGTCGCCTTTTTCCTGAAACTGGGGTGTAAAGATATTTACCAAAGCTTCGCAATCGGCAGCACCCGATGCTCCAAAAATTCGCTCAATAACGGGTTGAATTTTTTTAATTTTTTCAACTTTTTCAGCGTCTGCGTTTTCTGCTATAACAGAATTTATGATTGAATTACATTTTTCGTAATTGACAACAACCGTTTCTTTTGGCAATTCCCCCATTCTAAATAACTGTCCCGAAGTTTGCATGAACAAAACCAACACAGGTGTTTCGGTTTCGTTTCCCATTTCTTTAACCGATTCGCTTAACCATTCGTAACTACTTTTTCCAACCTCTTTTAATTCCTCGCTTTCAAGGTTATTTGTTGCATCCAGTTGGTATTTTAAATAAGCAGTTCCTTTCCTTCCCTGCACAAAACCCCTTTGACTGAAGTATTTCATTCTTTTATCAAAAATGTTCATCAGTTCATTAAAAAATTGTTCTTTTTCTTCTTTAGTATTTGCGTTGTCGATAAAACTTTGGTACATTTTAACACCGTGGATGTATATATTCAGTGTAGATTTTGGGAATTTATTGTAAACTTTTTTCCAGTGTGGCAATGCAGATTCATAGTCTTCTTGTTTAAAAAACTCGTTGTACAACGAAAGTTCATCTCTGAATTCTGTATTTTGAGAACGGATAAGTTCTTCAGCCGTTTGCAAGTTTATATCCCCGCCTTCGTTTTTCCCATTGCTACTTGGAATGTTTCCGTCGAAAGCAAAATCAATTTCGTTGCTTGTGTTTCCCTCAATAGGCAATCTTTCTGAATCGTCGATAAAAGTGAACTTCAACCATTTCGATTTTGCATCTACTGTCACCTCGTATTTTCCATCGAAACTGGTCATCATTGTACTTCCTTTGTGCGCTTCAACGGTAACTCCTGCTGCCAGCTCACCGCCCCTATAAACAGTCCCGGTAACTACCCTTTGTGCCAACGAACTCGTTGCTACAACAATTACAATGAAAGCCAATGAAAGTGTTTTGCGAATAAAAGTTTTCATAATATCAGTTTTTTATTTTTTTTTTTGATTTCTAATCAAATCTGCGTTTAATAAACCAAAAATCATGTAAATTTATACTAAGGTTTAATTTAGCGTAGTTTTCAACAATCAAATTATTTTGTTTAGTACCTTTTCTTCCAATTTCTGCACCTATGTTTATTGTTGAGTTAGAATGGTAAACTGGCAACCCAACACCAAAACTTATGCCAAAATCATTAATTTGCTGGTCGTTAAGCATAAGATACGACTTTTCGTATTTTAATCCTGCACGATAAGCAATTTTATTTAAATAATTTCGAATTGAAAACCGATCAGGTATCCATTCTGCACCAATTGCAAATTTATTTAAATCGGTTAAAACCGGGTTGGCAGAACCGAAAAAATTCGCTTTCGACCAAGCTTGATGATAATAATCTGCATTTATTTCCAACGAATTTTCTTTAACATATGAGATTCCTACTCCATATGTAAACGGAAAAACAATCGAACTTAAATCATCGTTTTGATAATTTAAAGTGTCTTGTTCTGTTGCGATGTCTGAAGAAAGGTTCTTTTGTGTGATGTCGGAATAAAATGCAGAATATTCCGGTTTATTTTCCAAAATAGCAGCAAAAATAAACCGCTGGCTATTTTTCATCGGTATTGTTGCCTGTAACCCAAAATTCAGCCCAAAATCGTTTAACCTGATTTTTTCGTATTTTTGGATGCTATAAAAATCGGATGTATTTAGAAAAAAGACTTCGGCATTCCGTGTTAAGTTCCCAAACAAATAATTCAGGTTGGCTCCAATTGAAATATTTTTAACGGGGTTAAGTGCAAGCCCAAAGTATGCTTTAGACAATGAACCTTCGCCAAAATACTGAGATAGTACATCACCTGTATTTTCAATTGTTTCAAAAACTTCAACGTTGTAACCAATATCAGAATATGGAGTTAATCCCATGCTTGTGGCCAGCCAGTTTGTTATTTGAAAATTCATAGCAAAGTACCTGAAATTAATATCGTTGGTATTCATGCTAGCAATGTCGTTGCTGTAGTTCGAAAACTTCCCATATACGCCAGATTCAAATAAAAAAGACAATGAATCGACTGCGGTGTACGATGCTGGGTTTAAAGTATTAATTTGCTGTGAATTCCTGCTTGCAAGCGATGCGCCTCCCATTGCAAATGTCCTTCCAAAACTGTTTGTTTGAAGGTCGCCCAAACCAAACCGCGAATACGGTGAGGTAGTATTATTATTAAACTGTGCGAATAACAATGCCGGAAACAACAATAAACCGACAAATAAACTAATTCTGTTAAATCTCCCCATTGTATTCTAATATGCGATTTAAGCCCATGGCTATTAAATTAAAGTGTACAAAGAAAGAATTTTTTAATTTCTTATCAAAAAATTCTGCATTGCCACCCGTAATAATAACTTTTAAATTATTATAAAATTCCTTAAATGTATCTATGGCTTTATCTACCTCAAAAACAAGTCCATTCTGAACCCCTGCGAGAATCGCATTTTCTGTTGTGTTTCCATATAATTTATCGAATTTGTTTTGCTTTACCAACGGCAATTTACCTGTGAAGTGATGAAGTGCTTTAAAGCGCATTTCCAATCCCGGAGAAATATTTCCGCCGAGATATTGATTCTTTTCGTTTATGATATCGTATGTAATTGCCGTGCCTGCATCGATTATTAAAACATTTGAATCGGGGTATAAGTCAAAAGCCCCCACTGCGGCAGCAATCCTGTCTTTGCCCAGCGTTTCCTTCGAATCATAACAATTTTCAATGGGCAAAGGTGTGTTTGCATTCAATTCAATAAAATATTTAAAATTTTCTTGAAGAGCTTCTTTTAATTCCGGTGAATAGTCTTTAACCGATGAAAGAATTACCTTTTCCAATGAAGGATGTTCGTTTTTTAATACATCGATATGTTGAAGGAGGAATTCATTAAGCGGAACAGTAATTAATACTTCGCCTTTATTGAACACCGAGAATTTGGTCCGTGTATTTCCAATGTCGATTACCAGGTTCATTTTTAATCGATAATTCTTTGACTGATATCGAGCGCTTTTACTGAATGTGTTAAAGCCCCAATCGAAATGTAATCGACACCAGTTGAAGCAACTTTATGAATTCTTTTGATGGTCATATTTCCCGAAGCTTCTATTTTGGTCCTTTTATTAATTAGTTTAACAGCTTCTGTCATCATTTTCGAACTCATATTATCAAGCATAATAATGTCAACATCTGCATCCAGAGCTTCCTGCACCTGGTTCATATTGGTGGTTTCTACTTCAATTTTAATACTTTTTGGGACTTTCGATCGAATTGAATTAACTGCATTTTTAATCCCCCCCGATACCTGGATATGATTGTCTTTAATCATAACCATATCGTACAAACCAAACCGGTGGTTTGATGCACCACCCATTCGAACCGCATATTTATCTAAGTAGCGATAACCCGGTAAAGTTTTCCGTGTATCCAGGATTTCAACATTATGTCCTTCAATTTCTTTCATACATTTATTAGCGTATGTCGCAATTCCGGATAAACGTTGTAAAAAATTTAATGCTTTTCGTTCGCCGGTAAGAAGTGCTCTGTAATTCCCAGTATATTGAACTAAAATATCGCCGGGTTCAACTTTGCTTCCATCGGCCAATTTTACATTCCATTCAATATTTTTGTCGAATTTTTTGAAAACCATTTCCGCAACCTGCAGCCCCGCAATTACGCCTTTTTCCTTTGCAACTAAGATTGCCGTTTTATTTTCTCCCGGTATCAGGTTGTTTGTTGTTATATCGCCATCGCCAACATCTTCGGCGTAGGCCAGGTCAAACAAAACTTCAGCCGATTTTAATGTTTTTTCATCCATTGCTATTGCTTTCTTATGGGTTCAAATTGAATATTTTTATCTTTTTGCTGAATAATATGAACTTTAAAATCGGGATTTTCTTTTTGAAAATCTTCTCGAATGTGGCCACCACGACTTTCTTCGCGTTTAAGTGCCGCCCTGGCAATCAGTAAACAAATGTCAGCATTGTTTTTAATTTTGCACAAGTTGTAATTATCTGTACAATTGTTAAATTCATTTTTGATTTTTTCAATTTCAGTAATTGCATATTCCAGCCCTTTTTTGTCGCGTACAATTCCCACATAATTATTCATAATTGTGGCAATCCGATTTTTCTTCTCCAGAAAAATCATCTCATTTTCAGTATCTAATTTGAATATTGGAGAATTGAAATCGAAATTTTTATCTTGTTTAATATTTCCGGCAGCAATTCCCGATCTTTTCCCGAAAACGAGACATTCAAGTAAGGAATTACTAGCTATTCGGTTAGCTCCCATCACACCTGTTGAAGCAACTTCTCCGGCTGCAAAAAGATTCTCCACACTTGTCTGGCCATGCAAATCGGTTTTAATTCCGCCAACAGTATAATGAGAAGCAGGTGCAACCGGAACATTATCTTTGGTGAGGTCAAAACCAAACTCTTGCAGTTTACTGTAAATATGAGAAAAACGATGTTTTATAACTTCTGCATCCAAATGTTTGAGGCTGAGGAAAACATGTCCTGATTTGGATTTTTGTATCTCCTTGAAAATTGCAAACGAAACCACATCGCGTGGAGCAAGCTCGGCAAGCGGATGTAATTTAGTCATAAAACGCTCACCCTCTTCGTTAATCAGGTAGGCTCCTTCGCCGCGTACCGCTTCTGAAATAAGGAATGCATCTTTCTCCTCCAAATGTAAAGCGGTTGGGTGAAATTGTATAAATTCCATATCAGACATTTGGGTTCCGGCATGAAAACCCAGAGCATAACCATCGCCGGTTGCTGTGTGAGGATTAGTTGTGCGTAAATAGATTCGTGCCAGCCCACCGGTTGCAATTACCGTAGCTTTTGCTTTGAAAATATAATTTTTTTGTGTTTTAAACTCCAGTGCCTGAACACCATAACATCTATTGTTTTTAACAAGAATGTCAACAACAGTCGTGTTTTCAAACGATACAATGTTACTTTTTTCCAATACCCTGTTTAAAACAAATTGTGTTAATACTTTCCCGGTTGCATCTCCTCCTGCATGTAAAATCCTGCGCTTTTTGTGCCCACCCTCCAGACCAAGAATAATTTCACCGTCTTTTCTATCGAAAGGCATTCCCTTTTTTATAAGATCAGAAACACATTCAATTCCTTCGTTAACCAAAATTTCGAGAGCATCGTAATCGCATAGGTCACGACCCGCTGTCATTGAATCTTCCATGTGCAGTTTTGGTGAGTCGCCTTCATCGATAGCAGCCGCAATTCCACCCTGGGCATTGTACGAATTACTAATATCTAACCCTGATTTGGAAATTATTGCAACTTTACCGTACTCAGAGGCATGAAATGCAGTTATTAAACCGGCTAGCCCGCTACCAATTACAACAGTGTCAAATTCAAGCACTTGCATGAAATCGTGATTTTATAAATGAACGGCAAAGTTAGTATTTCTTTTAAGCAATCAATTGAATTATTTTACTTAAGCAATAATTTCAAGGAAGGTAATCTGGGCGGATGGGTGAAAACAATTCGATTAATACCGAATCTTCAATAATATCAACCTCGTGTTCAACATTTTCGGGAATGCTCCAACTGTCGCCGGCTTCTGCTAAATGCCATTTTTTATCAATTCTAAAATTTAATTTTCCTGAAATTAAATAACCGCTTTGTTCGTACGGGTGTTTATGAGCCGGTAGTTTGTAACCTCTTTGAAGTTTAAATTCGCAAAGAATTGTTTTTTCTTCGAACGCCAGAGGACGCATTTTAACACCCTCAATTAATGGGCGGAAATTACGAGAGTCTTTTTTTGTAAACATGAGAAATTTAGATTTAAAAGTTATTCAAACGAATTAAAGAAAGAATATCGAAAATAGTAAAAATAGTGCTGTTTAATAATGAAGTTTAAACCTTGTACCAATTTAATTGTCTTAAAGAAATCTTAAAATACTTGAATAATATTTGATTGATTATTATTTTAAGTTGAATTAATTTATTCATAATTATTGTGTTAGTGATAAAAATTGTTGATTTTTGCGCGGAAATTTTAGAATCAACTATTCATTCAATCATTTGTTGTTTAGTTATTAGAATAGAAATCATTTAAAAAATATAGAAAAAATTAACCATGAGTTGGAGAAAAATAACATTTATAATTGTAGCCCTTATTGTTTTATTGGGCGGCTCAGCAGCACTTTCGCTTTTGTTTGTATCGATGAAACCGGAACCTCCCCGCAAACCTAATGTTGAATTAAAAAGATTAGTAAAAGCTGAAACAGTAGAGTATAACGAAATTATTTCCTCGGTTGTCGGTGAAGGAGGACACGTTGTTTCAAGTAACGAAGTTACACTGGTTGCCGAAGCTTCAGGAAAAATTGAAAAAGGTGCTGTTACTTTAAGAAAAGGAACATCATTTAAAGAAGGTCAGTTAATTGCCGAAATTTACAAAGATGAGGTTGAGCTTGCATTAAAAGCAAGAAAAAGCCGGTTTTTAACCACAATTACAACTCTGTTGCCGGATATTAAAGTTGATTTTCCGGAACAATTAGAAGCTTACGAAATGTTTTTCAGAGCGATTGATATGGATGAGGAATTACCTCAATTACCAACCAATCAAAATGAAAAGCTAAAAATTTTTCTAGCTAGCCGTAATGTTTTGAGCGAATTTTATGGAATTCAACAAGATGAAAAAAGATTGAGCAGGCATTCACTTTTTGCCCCTTTTAACGGAACATTTACTCAGGTAAATTTTGAAGTTGGAGGTTATGTAAACACCGGTGGACAAATTGCAAAAATGATTCGTACTGATAAATTAGAAGTTGAAGTTCCTGTACCAAATGAACAAAGTAAATGGATTAAAATTGGGGATAAAGTTCAGGTTTATTCAAAAACTAATAATTCTGTTCAGCCCGGTGTTGTAATTCGAAAGGCCAATTATATTGATCCAAAATTCCAATCAAGAAGTATTTTCGTAAAAATCCAAAATTCAACTGTAAATGAATTATTGACGGGTGAATACAAAAAAGTAATATTTCCCGGGCAAAAAATTAGTGCTGCAATGGAAATTCCCCGAAGTGCAGTTTTTAATTCAGTCGAAGTATTTGCAATCGTTGATGGGCGTTTGAAAAAGCAAGTAATAAATATTGTTAAAACGAACGAAACCACATTAATTTTTAATGGTTTGGAAGAAGGGATAAAAATTGTTGTTGAGCCGCTGATAAATGTTCAGGAAAATAGTCCGGTAGGAATTGTTGGAGAAGAGCAACCAAAGTCGGGACAAAAAAAAGGTGAAGGAAAACCGGGACAAGGAAATCCAAAATCTAAAGAAAAAGCCCAGGCATGAAGAAGCTAGTTGAAATATTTGTCAGGTTTCCATTTTATGCGAATCTGACCATTGTCTTTTTGTTGATCGTTGGCGGACTTAGCATGTACTCCATGAAAAAGTCCTTTTTCCCGGAAAGACCTTCACGAATGTTATTTGTAAGCGTTTCGTACCCGGGAGCTTCTCCTGTGGAAATGGAAGAAGGAGTTACATCCAGAATAGAAGAAGCTGTTCGCGCAATTCCAGGAATATATGAAATTACTTCTACTTCGTCAGAAAATAGCTCGAGAGTTACAATTGAAATTATTCCCGGATACGATACCGACGAGGCGCTTATTGAAGTAAAAAATGCGGTGGATGGAATTTCATCTTTCCCAACTGCAGCAGAACGACCACTGGTTTTCAAGTCGAGAACTACTTCGCCAGCAATGCGATTGCTTGTAACGGGCGACGTAGATTTATTGACTTTAAAAGGATATGCTCAACGAATTGAAGAAGAATTTTTGTCATCTGGTGTTATTAGTCAGGTATCACTCTCCGGATTTCCGGCTCTTGAAATTTCGGTAGAAGCAAATGAAGAAGACCTGTTAAGATACGGAATTACATTTACGGAATTACAAAATGCCATATCGCAAAATAACCGAGATGTCTCCGGCGGACAAATTCGTTCGATGGAAGAGGAGATGCTTATTCGTATGCGCTCTCGAAGTGCAGACCCCAATAAAATAGGAGATATAATTCTTCGGGCAAATCCAGATGGAAGTGTTATTCGAATTCGCGACATTGCTTTGGTTAAAAAGAAATTTTCCGACACGCCAAATAAAACACTTGAGAAAGGGAAACCATTAATCAGCATTTCGGTTTCTAAATTAATAACTGAAGATCTTGCAAAAATCGACAAATACGTAAAAGAATATGTAACTGATTTTAATAAAAAGAATCAAGGAATTGAACTGGTAATTTCCAGATCATATTTAGAGATTCTTGGTAGTCGTTTGGAATTACTTTACCGAAATGGTGGACAAGGTTTATTCCTTGTAGTTTTAATACTTGGATTAATGCTAAGCACGCGATTGTCGCTTTGGGTAGCCTGGGGAATTCCGGCATCGTTTCTGGCCATGTTTATTGTGGCAAACTGGATGGGGGTTACCATTAACTTAATGTCGCTTTTCGGTATGATTCTGGTAATCGGAATTCTTGTTGACGATGGAATTGTTATCGGGGAAAATATTTTTCAGCATTTTGAACGAGGGAAAAGTCCCATGCGGGCAGCAGTTGACGGAACAGTGGAAGTAATTCCCGCAGTTGTTACTTCAGTGGCAACTACAATTATTGCTTTCTCTCCACTTATTTTTATTACCGGCCGAATGGAGATGATGTATGAAATGGCGATAATAGTTATTCTGAGTTTAGCTTTTTCGTTATTCGAAGCCTTTTTTGTACTCCCGGCTCACCTTGGAAATAAGCATGTATTGAACCGTAAAGTGCTTCGGGCTAAAGATAAAGGACTCAGAAAATATACCGAACGCTTTTTTACGTGGTTAAGAGATTATGCCTACGATCGTGTTTTGCAACTCATTATAAAATGGCGCTACATTGTAATTGGAATTCCGGTAGCAATGATGGTTATAACCGGTGGATTAATTGGTGGACAATTAATAAAAACCACTTTCTTCCCAAGAATGGAGTTCGATTCGTTCGATATAAATATTGCTTTTACCCCGGGTTCGGGCGAAAGGCAAACAATGGCATACCTTGAACGATTTGATAGCATTGTTTGGGTAGTGAATGAGGAACTAAAAGAAGAATACAACGATTCAATTGATATTATTGAGAATAGTACAATTCAACTGGGAACAGGTTTTGGAGGAGGAGAAAGAGGTGCTCATGCAGGAAGTGTAGGTATTTCGCCTCGCGATTCGGAAGAAACCGGAATTAGCTCTTTTGAAATTATTCAAAAAATTAGACAAAAAACAGGACCACTTCCCGAAGCTGAAAAATTCACTATCGGTTCTGCACGAAGACGATTTGGGAACCCGGTTTCAATCGGATTACTCTCCAGAAACATTGAAGAGTTAGATTTGGGACGTGAATTTCTTTTTGGAAAATTACAGGAATTACCACAATTAAAAGATGTTGTAAATACAAACTCTTTGGGGAAACAAGAGATACTTTTAAGTTTAAAACCAAAAGCTTATATGTTGGGCTTTACTGAATCTTCCATTGCAAATCAGGTGCGACAAGCTTTTTATGGCGGACAAGCGCAGCGCTTGCAGGAAGGGCGCGATGAACTGCGTATTTGGGTACGTTACCCTGCAGAAGGTCGCGAACGTTTGGGGCAAATGGAGAAAATGAAAATTCAAACTCCTCAAGGGGTTTATCCGCTTACCGAGTTGGTTGATTACGAATTAAAACGTGGCCCAGTTAATATTCAACGCTTTAACAGTAAACGAGAAATGCGTGTTGATGCTGACCTGATGGATCCGGATGCATCAGTTTCCGATATTTTAGACCAGATTAAAGAAGAGATTATTCCTGAATTAACCATGCTTTATCCGGGAATTACTGTTCAGTTTCAAGGTCAGCAAAAGGAAAGTGAAAGAAATATGGCCGATTTAATGATACTTTTCCCAATGGCATTTTTGGCAATTATTTTTATTCTGATGATTAATTTCAAATCGTTTGAACAGCCCATACTTATTTTAATAATGATTCCGATAGCAATTTTAGGTTCTATTTGGGGACACGGAATTCATGGAAAAACATTATCGATGTTGAGTTTGTGGGGAATTATTGCATTAACTGGAGTAATTGTAAATGATGCAGTGGTATTTCTGGCAAAATATAATTTACTGATTGAAAAAGGGGGGAAAGTTAAGGACTCCATTATTATAGCCGGAAAATCTCGATTACGCCCAATAATTTTAACAACTTTAACTACATCGTTCGGACTGTTTCCTCTTATTTTAGAAAAGAGTTTTCAGGCACAATTTTTAATCCCAATGGCAATTTCCTTAGTTTATGGTGTTGCATTTGGAACCATGTTTATTCTGCTTTTCTTCCCGGCACTTATTCTTGTATTGAATGATTTCAGGAAAGTAATTAGAGAATTATGGCACGGCAGAAAATTTGAGCGCGAAGAAGTCGAAATTGCGTGGATACATGCTCAGCGAAAAATTGATGATAGCATTCAATCAAAAGAAAAAGAATTAAAAAAATGAAGA
Source organism: Prolixibacteraceae bacterium (assembly GCA_018648265.1). Taxonomy (GTDB): domain Bacteria; phylum Bacteroidota; class Bacteroidia; order Bacteroidales; family Prolixibacteraceae; genus Draconibacterium. Next base: position 70,707 of record JABGRN010000006.1, read on the forward strand.
CTCAAATAATAGTTTTAATACTACTTGTTTCTGGTTTTGCAATGCAGGCACAAACTCCTTTGTCGTTAAGCAATGCAATAACTATAGCACTGGAAAATAATTACGATATTCAAATTGTAAAAGAGAACCAGCGAATTTCCGAGATTAATAACAATTGGGGAACGGCTGGAAGATATCCGTATATAAATCTTTCGGCTGGCGACGATAATTCAGTTAATTTAAATGAACTGGAAAATTTTACATCCAACCGATTTTCGGCAGGAGCTTCGTTAAGCTGGACTTTGTTCGACGGTTATTCTGTTCGAATTAACAAACAACGATTCGAAGAATTGGAGCAGCTCTCGAAACAGAATACTGCAATAATGGTTGAAGGAACCATTCAATCGGTAATCTTAGCCTATTACAATGTTTTGCTTCAACAAGAAAAGCTGGAAACATTTAAAGAAGTTATGTCGCTTTCTGAAGCTCGTTTCAGGCAGGCAGAAGACCGCAAAGAGTTTGGCACCTTTGTAACTTACGATGTTTTGCAAGCTCAAAATGCGTATTTGTCAGACCGCTCGGGATATCTTTTGCAGGAAGTTTCGTATAAAAATTCATTACGCGACCTTACTTATTTAATGGCAGAAAAAGGTGAAGTTTCTTTTGAGTTAACTGAAAGCTTTGAAGCATTACCAGTTGATTACACTATTTCAGATCTGAAAACTCAGATGTTTGAAAATAATAAGGGATTGCAAAATCAATACGTAAATCAGCGATTATTAGAAAATGCAGTGGCTTCGGCAAAAAGTACTTTTTCGCCAACTATCGATTTTAGAGGTGGTTTAACCGGAACAAGTGCACGAACCAATTTTGCAGAAATGGGTGAAAGCTGGGCAAACTCGGCAAATTTTTATGGTAATTTCACTTTAAGTTATAATCTTTTTAGCGGCGGGAATCGAAAACGTGCCAGTCAGATTGCGCAAATCGACGAAGAAATTGGGTTGGTTGAAATTGACGATATGAAACATGATTTAACAAACAGCCTGGCAAATTTATACGAATTTTATCTGGTTAGAAAAGAACTGTTAAATGTAGCCAACGAAAATCTTGAAGCTGCAAAACTCAACATGCAACTTTCGCGCGAAAAATTTGAGTCTGGTGCAATTAATTCGTTTAATTACAGGGATGTACAAAATATTTACCTAAATGCTGCCCAACGGGAATTAGAAGCCATTTATAATTTTATTGATACACACACCTCGCTGCTTCGAATGACCGGGGTTATTGTGCAGGAATTTGAGTAAGAAAGAATATTCTTTAGGATTCCATCCCTATATATTTAAATATAAGGATGGAATCCTTACTCAATGAGTATTATTCAATCACCATTAAATCCCGTCCAACAATAACTTCACCGTCGTATTTTTCTGAAATTTCTTTGAGAAGATCTTCCTGTGAAGCACCCCAAAAAAGCAAGTGATAAAGTACAATTTTACCAGGGTTAGTTTTTGCTGCTAATTCTCCCAATTCATAAGTTGAAGTGTGATTTGCAGCATGGTATTTTTTCCAGAATTCATTTTTTATATTCCAACCTGAATAGGAATAAACTTCATGAATTAATATATCTGCACCTTCAGAATATTTTTGAATATTTGCGCAAGGCCGGGTATCTCCCGAAATAACGATTGTTTTGTCTGGAGTGGTAAATCGAAAACCATAAGCATTTGGCCAACTTCCGTGAATTACTTTAAATGCTTCCACTTTTACAAGTGAATCCTCATAAATTAAACCGTCTTCAAAAAACTCGTGGGTGTTAACACGCCAACCTTTATTATTTGCAGGTTCAAGTCCGTACAAACGGTATTTTATATCGGCATCGTAGGCATTTAAAATATTATCAGTTAGATTTTTTGTTCCTTCCGGACCATAAACTTCCAGTGGCTCGTCGCGTCCCATTACCCATGGAGTAAGCAGCAAATCGGGAAACCCAACAGTATGGTCGGAATGCAGATGTGTTAGAAAAGCAGTTTTTAAATTTTTTGTTGAAAGTGCTTCAATTTCTCCGCCATAACGCGGCGACATTTTTGCTGCCTGCCTAACCAAGCCCGGACCAAAATCAACAATATACGGAGTTGTACCAACTACAATTGCCACACTCCCGCCAGAATGTTCGGGATCAGGATTTGGTGTTCCGGTGCCGAGTAAAACAACTTTAGTTTGGGCGAACGAATTTGAGTTAACAAAAAATATTAATAAAAAATACCAGGTTCCTAACTTCATATTAATCTGCTTTATTAACCAGCCTGCCATTTAAAAATTTATGCAAAATACTTGAAATTAAAGTTTGATAAGGAATCCCTTCATGGACTGCTTTTCTTTTAATTTCGAGTAAGTCCCTGTTTGAAATTCGGATGTTTATTCTTTTGTCTTTTTTGAGCGTATTTTTTGCAATTTCCCGATAAGAATCTATTTCCCCTTCAACATTGGGAATACTATTCCAATCTCCTTTTTCATACGATTCCAAAATTTCCTTTTCTTTTTTATCTAAATTGTCTTTCATTTTGTACTTTCTCCTAAATATTTTTTTGTTGCTTTTCGACTCGGAATTATTGTTTTCAAGAAATATTCCGATCTATTTTTCACAAAAGGTACCAGGTAAATGTAATCTTTAAAAAGTATTACAAATATTTGTTGGTTAGAGAAATTTGGACTTGGATTATTAATAATATCCAACAAATTACCTTCACTTACCAAATAAGTAATATCCTCAAAACAAATTCCTCTGTTCTTTTTTAACCATTCATTTTTTTCTGAATTCCAGTTAAAAACTATCATTCTGCAAAGTTAATACATTGTGTGCTTTTTGTCAACAATGTTTAAGATAATTCAATAACTTTATTTTTAATAGACCCCGGAAATGTAGAAAGGATGCCATCTTTCTTTTCACAACACAGATAGATGGCATCCCTTTTTAACTTTTGATTGTAATTGAAAATAACTAAACTACAACTCCAATATTTCCTCCCAAACTTTTTTAATTACAGGAATTCCATCTTTTAAATTATCTGCTCTGGTTTGAACAACCCGTTCACCCGGATATCGAATTTCGGCTCCGGTTTCCGCAGGAGTAGATTCTTTTAGGTCGGTAATAATATCTGCAATGGTATTTTCAATTGCAGGAAAGTTACTTAGTTTCTTTATATCGATGGCAATAAAAACCTGAGAAACTCCATACTCAGCTTCCAATTCGCTGAGTTTGTGCGTGGATAAACCAGCAGATAAAATGGTTGCCAAAATATCGAGTAAAAGTGATAAACCCGCACCTTTCCAAAAACCTATGGGAAGTGGTCGCCGGGCTTCCAGTATTTCTCCCGGGTTAGTAGTTAATTCTCCATTATTATTAAATCCCCCGGCAAAAGGCAGTTTTTTCCCTTCCAATTCAACGGCCTCCATTTTTCCGTACGAAAACTGAGTCATTGCAAAATCCAGTACTATTGCTTCATCTCCAAAAGGCACTGCAAAAACCAGTGGGTTATTTCCGAGATGTCCATTTTTTGCTCCCCATGCCGGCATATTTTTTTCAGTGTTGGTCCAGCCAATAAAGACAAAACCTTTTTTTGCGGCCTGCCAACCATAAGTTCCGCCTCGCATCCAATGGTTAGTATTGCCAATTGCAACACATCCAATTCCGTTTTTTTCAGCTATTTCCATTGCACGGTTCCCACAAATTTCAGCGTTCAATGGGCCGGGCCCAAGATTGCCTTCCCATTGCTCCAAAGCACCAGCAGTGTGAACCAACTCCGGCTCAGCATCAACATTTATGTAACCCTTTTTCAGGTATTCCACAAAACGTGGGAATCGGTAAACTCCGTGCGAATAAATTCCTTCGAGACTGTTTGTCGCAAATATTTCAGCACATTTATCTGCTTTTTCATTATTGAATTTATGGTTTAGTAAAATCCTTTTAAATTCGGATTTCATCTCTGGGAAAGGTATTTTAATATTCATATTAAAATTGATTTTAACTTTGTTCGTATAATTGAACGTCATTCTGAATTCATTTCAGAATCTAAGAATTTTGTAACATTTAAAAGAAACTGAAACTAGTTCAGTTTGACGAAAGATCTATTTCACTGAAAACAATTTTTATTCTATTTTTTTCCAAATTCGTTGCTTATTTTTTTCTTCTTTTTCCCTAAAAGCACTTTCCAAATCAATGTTTTTACGGTTGGCAATGGCACAGAGATAAATAATAATATCAGTAAGTTCATCACCAATTTCTGTAAAAGTAGAGTTGGAATCAATTGAAAGTCCTTCCGATTTACGTACCGCTTTAAAAAGTTCTCCGACCTCTTCGCCCATCAAAATAATTATCGATTGTGGTTTGGTCATTAAAATCACGTTCGTGTTCTAACTCAGTTACGTATTTTTGAAAATCGGAAAGGGTTGGACTTTGTTTTAATATTGGCATTTATAATATTATTTATAATTTAATTCCAAGATTTAATCCAAAATTGGGAATAATTCGAATTACGTAACCATTAATTATTCCTTTATTTACTCTGTAAAAAAGGAGATATGAGGCTCCAAGTTTTGGCTCAATGAACATTCTTTTTGAATTAGGAATTTCCCTCGCAAAATATAGATTTACAAATCCATTCACATTTTGGGAATTTCTTTCGTTTGTTAAACCAAGGAGGAATCCAGTATTAATACTCCAAAGTTTTTGGTTTTGTTTGGCGTTTAGCTTCCCAAAATAAATTGCATGATTTATTGAAAAGGAATTCCAATTATTATCCGCATCAAATGGCACTGAGTTTCCATAAAAAAAATCCAATCTTTTATCTATTTTATACTTGTACCTTATCCCCAAATTATAACCCTCTGGTATAGAAATTCCTGCAGAAACATTCCATTTTTCCTGAGTAAATGATTCAGCTGGAATAGTTAAAAATAGTAATGTAGTTATTGGAAGTATTAATTTTTTCATTTATTCTAAACCTGCAAAATGCTTTTTTTGAAAGGATGTCATCTCTCTTAAAAGATGACATCCTTCTTCCACTTTAAATTTTGTCCATTGCCTGATGAATTTTTTCAAGCATTACCGGAACTTTTTTATAAGGATCGCCGGCACCAAGGGTTTCAATTGGTAAATAACCTCGGTATCCACCTTTTTTGATTATTTTGAAAAGTTTAACAAGATCGGTCGGAGTCTCTTTTCCATCAATCCAAACATTCTCTTTTATTTGCCAGGTAACTGCGTATTTAATATTTTTTTCAATTTCTTTATAAGGATCGTGTTGCCGGTAACTACCAACATCCAGATTTAATCCCAACCATTCTGAATCAACCATTTCAAAAATGCGATCTACGTCAGCTGCAGTTTTCAAAAAATCGTTATGATTTTGAATTGCGATAATCACTCCATATTCTTTTCCAATGTCGCAGCAGGTTTTTACATCTTTTGCCATCCACTCAAAAACCTGATCGCGGGTAAATCCTTCGTGTTTAGTTTTTCCTGCAAAAACCCGGATATTTGGAATTCCCATTTTTGCCGCCGCAATAACCCACTGCCGAATCATTTCAATATCTGCTTTTCGTGAGGCAGCATCGGGAACTGTAAAGTCGTTTCTGATTCCTGTTCCGCTAATGTCAAGACCTAATAAAAAAGCTTGCTTTTTAAATTTTCTTATAAAATCATCCGATGGAACTTCAGGGTAACCCGGAAAATAGTACCCGGTTGGATCGATGGCATCGAAGTTATATTCAGCACAAAAATCCAATACATCGAATAGATCTATTTTTCCTTCGCGCAAAAGTGAATTAAACGAATAAATATTCAAACTGGTTTTAAACTTGTGCGAAAAAGTGTTTTTTGCATTTACCGCACTTAAACTGAAAAAAGGTGATGTTGTTAAAGCTGCAACAGCCGGAGCAGCTACTAGAGTTTTTAAGAATTTTCTTCTTGATTTAGGTTTATTCATATCTTTAAATTTTTAGCAATTTATCAATAAAAAACAAAAGGGAAAAATCAAATCGATTTTTCCCTTTTGTTTAAGAAGATTAAACTAAATCTTAATCTTTTCCAGTCTTAACCGGAACAACCTCAATAACTTTTATATCCTGCGAACCCCAAAAATCTCCGATTGCCGATGTTCCAACTAAAGTCAGCGTATTCAATTCACCCATATTCATATCGAGTGCCTTTACTTCCGACATTAAAAATTTGGCTACAAAATTTCCCCGTAAATCCGATTTCCAACTATGAATTAGCACTCCATTTAAATAAACCGACGATGCTGAAACAAGGCCAAAAGCAATATCAGTATGAACGGTAACTACTTCCCCCTGATTGTTTAGATTTAAAACATTTGGGGCAACATCAATTGTAATTTCAAAAGCTTCACCAACATTCCCTGCCTGAACAAAAAGTGCGAGTAACAGAATTAATAATCCAATGGTTGTTTTAATCTTTTTCATTTTAACAATTTTTGATTTAACAGTTTAAAAGAACAATTGTATTATTACGCACAAATGTTCTTTTAGTTTCAAAATTGAGCGATAATTTTTGCGCTATTTAATAAAGACAATTGATTGTCTTTCTCGATTAATAATTAATTTTGTAACATCAGGACGCGAATAATGTCCTGCCAAATCGAAATTTTGTCGTTCTTGCCTAACTTGTCCAAAATCGATTTCGGCAGCAAAAATTCCCTCTGAATTTATTTGTGGTTCAATAATCCATTTGCCTGTTGGATTGGCAAGACATGATCCGCCATTTGCCAAAGTTTCTTTTGAATTTTCAAGAATAATATCGGCATGTGGGATGTAGTTTGGAACATCCGTTTTTCGCATTAATCCGGAAACTGAGATTACAAACGAACGCGATTCCTGGGCGATAAACCGGGTAATATTCTCGGTATTGTGTTTACTCCCTGGCCAAAGTGCAATGTGTAAATCTTCGCCTTGTCCGTATAAAGCAGCCCGCGAAAGTGGCATCCAATTTTCATAACAATTTAAAGCCCCGGTAGTAAAATTTTTTAAAGATTGAACCTGCAAACCATTTCCGTCACCAATACTCCAAACCAAACGTTCTTCATAGGTAGGCATTAATTTTCTGTGGGTATGTTTAATTTGCCCGTCGTTGCCAATATACACCAAAGTGCAATACATACTATGTCCGCCGCGGTCGGGGGCACGTTCAACTATTCCAATAACAACAGTTATCTTTTTTTCTTTTGCTAATCGGCAAACATTGTTTAGATGCCCGGCTTCAATTTGTACGCCCTGTTTTAAATAATGTGCAAAAATTTCTTTTTGAAGTTCAGAATTAAAACGTGCGCCATCAGTGCGTTCTACCCAAAACGGGTAGCCGGGAACCAGTGCTTCACCAAAAACTACAAGTTCGCAATTTTGTTCAGCTGCATTTTCAATAAATGCACTAACTTTTTCGAGTGTTTTATCGCGGTCGAGCCAAATGGGTGCCATTTGTGCCAGACCTACTTTTAGAATATCTTGATCTTTGTTCATATGTTATGCATTTATTGACCCCCTAAATCCCCCAAAGGGGGACATCTCCTCCCCTTTGGGGAGGTTGGGAGGGGTAATTTTTCTAACTAATACTAAACGGCGTTTCCAAAACTACTTCTTTAACACATGCTCCCGGCGATAAACTTAACAACCATTGAATAGTTTTAAATAAATCTTCGGGTTGAATCATTTCTTCACCTTTTAATGTTGTTCCGGCTTCGAAAGCCATTTTTGTATTTACCCAACCCGGACAAAGTGCTGTTACCGAAATTTCCAACGGAACCAGTTCACGATACAACGATTCGCTAAAACCAACCAAGCCGAATTTTGATGCAGAGTAAGCACCACTTCCCGAAAAACCAACCTTCCCAGAACGCGAAGCAACATTAAAAATATTACCCGAATTTTGTTGTTTCATAATTGGAACAACTTCACTTAAAAAAACATATTGTGCGGTAAGATTTGTCTCAATCATTTTTGAGAAATCGGTTTCGGAAATATCTGATGAACCATCGAAATAAATACCGGCATTATTTACTAAAATATCAATTCTGCCATATTTCCTATGAATTTCAGAAACAATGGTTTTAACACTTTCCGAATTTGTAATATCCAGTTGAATTGCAAGCGGTTTTTGTTCTGAGTTAACAGAAATTGATTGAACTACTTCATTTAAATCTTTTTTGTTTCTTCCAATTAAAACTGTTTGGTACTCCATTTTTGCCAACCCGATTGCAATGGCTTTTCCAATTCCTTTTGAAGCACCAGTTATAATCGCAACTTTGTTTTTCTCATTCATAAAAATCGATTTGAATTTTAAAGATACCAAATTTTTAAAGCATCAAATCCCAATTTCCCAATGACAAATAATGTCCATTTCTCAAAAATTACAATTTCCAATTCTATCCTCAAATTTGTAAATGACTGATTTTATTGTCGTTTAGTTAAGAATCGAATTAAGAAAACCCGAATTAAACACCCTTCGAATTCGCTCAGGGTGACTGCCAGACTGGAGAGGTGACTTTTGACAGCCCTCATTTTAAAATATTTTTCAAATGAAATTAATTATCAGAGACATTTACATCCAACAAAAAGCCACTTCCATGAATATTTTTTATTTCGATGTTGGGGTCGTCTTTTAAATATTTGCGCAGTTTCGTAATAAATACATCCATGCTTCGTGCTGTGAAATAACCGTCCTCGCCCCAAATTTTACGCAGGGCAGTTTCGCGAGCAAGTAATTCGTTTTTATTCTGGCAGAGCAATTTTAATAAATCAGATTCTTTGGGTGACAACTTTTGTTTTACTCCTTCACGAATAATGGTTCTGAGTTTTGAGTCGAACTGGTAAGAACCAATTGTAAAATTTACTTCCGCGATTTCGGGCTGAGTAAATTGCCGCTTAATAATTGCCTGAATTTTACACAGCAACACTTCGGTGTCAAATGGTTTTGTAATGTAATCGTCGGCACCTACGTTGTAACCTTTTAAAATATCCTCTTTCAAAGTTTTGGCGGTAAGAAAAACCATCGGAATTTCTTTGTCGATTTTGCGTATTTCGGTACCAATTGTAAATCCATCAACATTTGGCAACATAACATCGAGAATACAAATCTGATATTCACCGTTTCGGAATTTTTCGATTGCCAGTTTCCCATCGTCAACCCAGGTAACTTCGTATTCGTTCAGTTCGAGATACGATTTTAAAACCGCCCCAAAACTCAGGTCGTCTTCAACAAGAAATATGTGATTCATGTTTTTCTCCATTTTTTATTCCTTATTTCTTATTCGATGTTCCTTTTCAGACAAAGCTAAGCCCTAAAACACAAAAATCAAATCTCAAATAATTTTCAATAATCAAAACCCAAATTCCTAATAAAGAACGACAGTTTTGAAATTATTAGGAAATTTGATATTGGGACTTATTTGTGATTTCTTTCATAAACTTTATTCTCTTACAAAAGGTAAAAATACTTCAAATTTACTTCCTTTTTCTGGTTCGCTTTGTACTGAAATGGTTCCACGGTTGGCCTCCAAAACTGCTTTTACATAACTAAGTCCCAAACCAAAACCTTTTACATTATGAACATTTCCGCTTGTTTGCCGATAAAAACGTTCAAATATTTTACTTTGCACTGTCTTGTTCATCCCAATTCCTTTGTCTTTAACCGACACTAAAACTCCCTTTGATTTATTTGTTGTTGTTATTTTAATTTCCGGCGATTCATCAGAATATTTTATCGCATTATCCAGCAAATTATAAATAATATTTGTGCAGTGCATTTTATCTGTTGAAATCACAGGATTGGTTGCTTCAAAATCGGAATCAATTTTTCCGTTCCGTTTTTCAACCTGCAAAATAATTCCCTGCACAGCGTCTTTTATTAATTCATGAACATCAACTGCTTCCCAAACAAATTCGAAGTCTTTTCGGTCGAGCCGGGCAATGGTTAAAATATCCTCAACCTGACGGTTCATTCGTGTGTTTTCTTTTTTAATCATCCCGGCAAAATACCTTATTCGCTCGGGATCTGAGACAACCTTTTCATTTGTAATCGAATCGGTTGCTACTGAAATAGTTGCAATTGGAGTTTTAAATTCGTGGGTCATGTTATTAATAAAATCCGACTTCATTTCCGAAATTTTCTTTTGCCTGAGAATATAAAAAATGCTCAAGCCAAATGTCATCAAAATAAAGATTGAAAACAGAAAAGATGCCACAAGCAACCAGTTTAACGAACGGTAAATAAAACTTTCGCGATCGGGGAAAAACAGTGCCAGTTTTATGTTTTTCTGAAAAATATCGTGTGGGTAAAGATTTACCTGATATTCAGAATTTGTAAGTTTTATTGAGTCGGATATTTCCGAGGGGCTTTCAATAAAATTGCTGTCCCGTAAAATTCCAAATTCAAAATCAATAGGAATATCTTTATTTTTTAGTTCTTCGCTCAGAACATTTTGAAGTAAATTTTTATCTACTTCGCGAACATCCCACATAGAAATTTCTGATACAACCTGATTGGCCACTCTTTTTAACCGGGTTGCTTTTGTTTTTGCCCGCATCGAAATATCGGGTTGCACAATTGCAAAAGTATTGAGGCTGGTTAATAACGAATCAATTTTAACAACACTAATTTCGTACAGCGAATCAACATCGGAACTAATGGTGTCTTTTTTAATAATAAAAACGTCATTCCCATGTAGATTTTTGTTTTCAAAAACTAACTGTTTGTTATGTTCCGAAGTTTCTGAGTCGAATTTATAACTAAATGTTCCTACTGAACTTTGGTGATTGGAATCCAATTTTATTTCAATTCGGGCATTTCCTCCTTTTGGGCTAAATTCACGGATAATCCGGACTGGGCGGGGTGGCTTTCTAATAGAATCGGGAGAATGAGTATTATCCGGATGAGGAAAAAATTCAATATTGAAGTCTTCGTCGAAATCATTTTCCCAATGCAGTGAATCACTGAAAATCATTTGGTTAACTACACCAAAATTATGAATGTCGTCGAGTTTATTTACCGTACTGTTTAAAGCTTCGTTTACACTTCGGCTAAAAAGTTCGTTTTTTACCTGGAGCGCATTGTTCATCCAAACCAGTTGTACGGCAATTATCCCAAGAATGGAAATTCCCATTAAAACAATCAGTCCGCTTATAATTTTTTTATTCACGATTCAAATATAGAGATTTAAAAATGACGTTTTACGAGTTTAACTTTTCCTTAACAGACTTTAACCATGTTTTAACTGATTGGTTTCTTGAACTTAAGCTATATTTGCCTTCAGAAATGAAATTAATTTAAAACAATAATTATGAAACGTATTTTATCGGTTACAGCAATTTTGACATTTGCCTTTCTTTTATTTTCAGCTTTTTCAATAAGAGAAAATCCGCAAGATCCGCCACGTGGGAAAAAAGTTGAGAAACATATTAAAATGGTAAAAGTGGATGAAAACGGGAATAAAGTGGAACTGGATACTATTATTAAAGGAGGCGATGTTTTTGTTTGGAATGGCGATACAGTTGGAGGGGCAAAAGAATTAAAATGGATTACTAAAGATGATTTTGTTCTTGATTCGTTACACGAAAATATGGATTTTGATTTCGACTTCGATGTTGAGAAAGATGGCGAGGGAAATGTTTTTATTATGAAATCGGGGAAGGGTGGAAAAACGATGGTGAAGGAATTTAAAATTGATGGCGATTCAGACCACAAATTTTTAATGGAGATTGATGAAGATGGTAAACATGGCGACAACGATGTTATGATGTGGCACGGCGATGAAGGGAATAATGAAATGATTTTTCGTGCACCAAAAGTAGCAGGAGTTCCGCATCCGCCGAACGCTCCAAATGTTGCATTTTTTGGTCAGAAAAAATCGGGAAATGTTATTGATTTAAGCGACCCCGGCATTATTTCGTACAACAAAAAGAAAATGAAAAACGGGACTGAAAAAATTACAATTATCCGTAAAGAAGTTCCTGAAGAAAACATTGAGTTTAACGAAGAAATTATGATTCACGGTGCTGGCGAGAAATCGATGATTTGGCATGAAAGACAACCTAAAAAAGCAAAATCAATTAAAGTTATCAGAAGCGACGATGGAAAAGTTGAAATAATTGAAGATGAGAATATTTTTCACATTAAAAAGGGAGATGCCAGAGTTAAAGTTATTGAAGAAGATGGAAAAATTATACGTATAAAAGAGATAAAAGAAGGCGGCGAAAAAAAGGTTGAAGTAAAAGTTGAGGTTGAAGAAGAAAAGAAAGAAAACAATTAAGCAGCATGTTTTTAAACTAATCAAACAGATTTTTTACATTATTTCGAATTTCGTATTCGAGAATTAGAAACCGGTTTTATAACAAGCCGGTTTTTTTAATAAAAAAAGGTTTCATTTAAAAATGAAACCTTCAGCTATTTTTGAGTTCGAAATATTTTAAATCTGTTCCCAACCCGACCGATAATTATGGCGAATCCATTCTTCTGCAGTTTCAAGGGCAGGAAGAGTTGAAAAATCTTTGTTGAATTTTGGATCGCCATTAACTATTTCAAAGTCGTTTTTAGTAAGTGCTGTAATTTGGTCGCTGGGACTAATATTAGTAAAACGCATATTTGGACCATCCCAAATTAATTTACGATTTAAACTTTGCAAACGTACCGCCAAAACTCCCATTACCACCATTTCGTTTAAGGGTCCGGCGTAGTTAAAATTCGACGAAGCCTCTAAACGGGCACTTTTATCTTCTTTACATGCACGAATCCAATCTTGCTCATGTCCGCCATTCATGGCATTCGAAATTCGACGAATTGATTTTTTGGGTTTCTCGAAATGCGCCATTTCGTTTGTTGGAAGTAGTGTTGGGTTTTGTGCATAAGTTCCACACATTATTTTACCGCGTGTACCATAAAAAACACAACCACCGCCGTTGTCGCCCATTTGTTCGCCAGCTTTTAATTCATCGGGGCGGGGAGGCATTAATCCGCCATCGTACCAATGCACAGAAACTTTGGGCATGCCAACTTTTGGTAGATTGTCGCGGCGGGGAAATTCGTATTTTACAAATTCGGAGTTTGGTGCCGACTCTAAATTTACCGGCGACGAAGATCCCTGAACAGATGTAGGATATTCCAGTTTCAGAGCTTTAAAAACGGGATCGAGAATATGGTTAGCCATATCTCCAAGTGCACCAGTGCCAAAATCCCACCAGCCACGCCAGTTCCAAGGATGGTAGATTTCGTTGTACGGTCTCATTTTTGCCGGCCCGATAAATAATTCCCAATCCAGTGTTTTCGGAATTCGTTGTTCTTTTTTTGGCCGGTCTAATCCTTGCGGCCAAATTGGTCGGTTGGTCCAGGCATCAACATGTGTAATTTCTCCTATTGTACCTGCCCAAATCCACTCGCAAATTTGCCTGATTCCATCGTCTGAATTACCCTGGTTACCCATTTGTGTAGCAACACCATAATTATTTGCTGTTTCGCGTAAAACCCTCGATTCATAAACAGAATGTGTCAGCGGTTTTTGCACATAAACATGGTGTCCTTCGCGCATTGCCAAAACAGCAGGCAGGGCATGTGTATGATCAGGCGTTGCTATCATTACTGCATCAATGTCTTTTTGTTGTTCAAACATATCGCGGTAATCTTTATACTTTTTTGCCAGTGGCCAGCGTTTAAACGAATTTCTATCGGCATATTTCCAATCCACATCGCAAAGGGCAACAATATTTTCGGTTTCCATGTTACGCAAATTATTGTGCCCCATTCCACCAACACCAATTCCTGCGATGTTTAATTTGTCGCTTGGAGGTTTGTGTCCCATTCCAGCAATAACTTTTGAAGGTAAAATTGATAATCCTGCAATTGTTGCAGCAGATGTTCCTATAAATTTTCGACGTGAAAGTTTGTTGTCCTTGCTCATTTTAATACATTATTCTTTTGAAGAAATTTTGGAGGTGCAAATTAGAAAAAATATCAGCGAAAACATACGTTTTAATATTTTTGAATAACTATTAACAAAGATTAAAGGAAGTAAGTGAAAGTTTGTCATTCTGAGTGGTCACCTATTTTTTGAATGGGCATAATAAGGTATTGACAGAGATGCTGAACCAAGTTCAGCATGACGACTAAACAATTAGTGCAAAAGTAAACTAAGAACATCACCCTGTCCGTCAGCTGACGGATTCAGGGTCTAAATAAAAAATCTGTCATTGGTAGAATTCACCTAATTTTACAAGTCATAATGAGATAATGACAAAAATCCCAAAACACAATTATCAAATTTCAAATAAATCCCAATTTAATAAAATCCTAAATTTCAAATTCTTTAGAATCTATGTGTTTTGAAAGTTTGATTTTTTGAGATTTATCCGTCAGTAGCCGGACATGTTTATCATTTGTGTTTTGATGTTTGGTAATTCGTTATAAAACAATTTTTTACACAAATCTGTTAATAGTAAATTGTTTCATCATTTAAATGAAAAAAGGTGTTCCAATCGGAACACCTTCTCAATAATGTTATATTAATATTAAGCTGGCATATCTGGTAAACTCCAAGGTTTACGATATTCGTGCTTAATTAATTCAGCAGCAAATTCTTTTGCAGGAACAGGGTCTGTCCAGTCTTTACTGAAACTTGGATGACCATCTTTAATAGTGAAACCATCTTTAACAACAGTTCTGATTTTTTCGTCGTCGGTTAAGTTGGTAAATTCCATTTTTTCGCCATCCCAATCGAGTACTTTATTCAGCGATTGTAAACGCACACCTAAAACTCCCATAACAACCATTTCGTTAAATGGTCCGGCTTCAGCAAAATCAGAAGCGGTAGGAACGCGGTTTTCTGGAGATTCTTTACATGCACGAGCCCAGTCCATTTCGTGACCACCACGCATATTATTTTCAATTCTTCTTCTGAATTTTGGAGCTTCTGGTGTATTTCCTGATAATAACCAAGGATTAACACCGTAACAACCACAAACCAATGTATCTTTTGTTCCGTGGAAAAGTACACCACCGCCTGAGTCATTTGGATTTTTACCATCTGGCCATGCTTCTGGAAGCATTGGTTTAATTCCACCATCGTACCAATGAACATCAACTTCTGGAAGTTTCATTTTCATTTTCTTTTGTGCTTTCCTTTCAGGGAATGTGAGTTTTACCGACTGAGAAACCGGTGCACAATCCTGAAGTAACAAACTTGAATTTCCTTGTGCATGAGTTGGATATCCCAATTCAAGACCAACAAATACCGGGTGTAAAATATGGCAAGCCATGTCGCCTAAAGCACCTGTACCATAATCCCACCAGCCGCGCCAGTTCCATGGGTGATAAATATGATTAAACGGGCGCATTTTTGCAGGTCCTGTAAAGAGATCCCAATCCAATGTATCGGGAGCCCAGTCACCTCTTTCCGGGGTATTTAATCCTTGTGGCCAAATCGGACGGTCTGTGAAAGCTTCTACTTTAGTTACCTCACCAATCTCGCCGTTTGCAAGCCATTCAGTTGTCAGGTTAACACCTTCGCCAGAAGATCCCTGATTACCCATTTGCGTGGCCACTTGATATTTTTCAGCCAGTTTAGTTAACAAACGCGATTCATAAACTGTGTGTGTCAATGGTTTTTGTACATAAACATGTTTTCCCATTGTCATTGCCGTTGCTGCAATAATTGCATGAGTATGGTCGGCTGTTGCAACTACCACGGCGTCAATACTTTTACCCATTTCGTCGTACATCTTGCGCCAGTCTTTATAATGTTTGGCGTCAGGATATTTATCGAATACTGGCTTACTGTATTTCCAGTCAACATCGCAAAGGCCAACGATATTTTCAGAGGCGAGGTTTCTAAGGTTTGAATTCCCCATGCCACCAATACCAACTGCTGCAATGTTTAATTTGTCACTAGGGGCTTTGTGCCCCAAACCTGCCACTGCATGGCTTGGAATTATTGTAATTCCTGCAGCTGCTGCGGCTGTTGTTCCAAGAAAAGCCCTCCTTGAAACGAAGTTTTTATTCGAATTCTTTTCCATAGTAATTGAAAAATTTAATTGGATAATTATCTATCTTTTCACTCTCTATTTTAAAAAACCGTTAAATATAGCGATATTAAAAATTAGGTCAAAGATTCTGGTTTTGATTATTAAACATTAAAGGTAAAAATTTCCTCGCGAATAAGGTTAATCTGTAAAACGTACAATTTGAAATTTGTTCAATCTCAATTAGTTAGTTTTTAAAAAATAGCTTTTTTCTATTCCTGTTAAAAAAAATCAATTTGATTTGAGCATTTGCATGCTTTATATTTGTGCTGTAATTTTAATTGAATCTAAATAATAACAATAAAAAATATAAATCATGTTAACAGTAGGAGACAAATTTCCAAAATTTAAAAAACCGGCCATTTTAGCCGACAAATCAGTAGGCGACATAAGTTCAAAAGATCATAAAGATGAAGGTAAATGGATGGTGATGTTTTGGTACCCGAAAGATTTTACTTTTGTGTGCCCGACAGAAATTATAGAATTCAATAGCAACCACACTAAATTTGCTGAATTAAATACAGTTTTATACGGAGCATCAACTGACACCGAGGCAGTGCATTTGGCATGGAGGGAAAATGACCCGAAATTGACAAATCTAACCTTCCCTTTAATTGCTGACACATCAAAATCGTTAAGCAAAAAACTGGGTATTTTACAGCCCGAAAAAGTGGCTTACCGAGTTACATTTATTGTTGATCCTGAAGGAGTAATTCAATGGGTGAATGCCAACAACGACGCAACGGGTAGAAATATTGCTGAAGTTTTACGAGCTCTGGAAGCAACACAAAATCCGGGATTAACAGCGTGCGACTGGGTTCCCGGAGAAGCAACGCTTTAATTAAAAGAGTTTTTATATGTTGTCAGAATTCAGGAATTGACGTCAAAATCTCAAATTACAATCACCAAAAAACAAATAAATTATAAAGTTCAAAATCTCAATATTCAAAACGGTTTCAAAAATTTAAACATTGATATTTGTGATTTATGTTTTGTGATTTGGTGCTTCTTTTAAAATATATTCTTATCTTAAAAACTAAAAATTAATACAATAAATATTATACATCATGACAGTAAGAAAAGTAAAATCAGTTTGGAACGGAACCCTGAAAGAGGGAAAAGGAAATATGGATATTACGGGTTACAGTGGCCCTTTTACGTTTGCTTCGCGTTTCGAAAATGGTAAAGGAACAAATCCCGAAGAGTTAGTGGGAGCAGCACAATCAGGATGTTATTCAATGTTTTTATCGGCGTTAATTAGTGGCGAAGGTTTAAATCCGGCGAGCATTGAAACAGAAGCTGCTGTAACACTTGGAGAAGTTGACGGAGGACCGGCAATTACGAATATTAAATTAAGTACAGTTGTTAAATGCGACGGACTCTCGCAGGAAAAATTTGATGAACTTTCGGTTGCTGCTAAAGAAAAATGCCCGATTTCGAGATTGTTTGCTGGTGGTACTGCAACTATTGAGCTGGATGCAAAATTAGTTTAATCGTCATGCTGAATTTATTTCAGCATCTCTAAAACAATCAGATTCCGAAATAAATTCGGAATGACGTTACAAAATAACCCAATATAGTTTTGTTTAGAATTAGTTAGAATCGAAAGATTAAAATAGAGAAATGGGAAAAGGGAGCTGCGAGGCTCCTTTTTTTCTGTTTCTTTAGAACTCTTTGCGGATTTTTGTCTTTGCGAACTTTGCGAGAAATTTTTCACGCAAAGACGCAAAATTGAAACACGCAAAGAACGCAGAGTAGTTAATCTTGCAAAACAAATTTTACGGTAATTCCGATTATCTTTCCTTTGAATACAGGAATTAGGTAAGAGACAATAATTTTAGATCCCGTGTTATTTCTTCAGCAAAAAGTTATTAAATGGATTTTTTGTTATTTGGTTGAATTTTTTTGGATTGCATTATATTTATCCATCTGGTTAAGACGGTAATACAAGCTTTTAATTGATTCAACAGTGGCTGCATCTTCAGGATTTAGTTCGTAACATTTTTCCATAAATGGCAGTGATTTTTCCCAATATTTATCAACTTCTTTTATTACTTTTTCATACGAGGCACTATCGTCGGATGGAATATTTTTCGCACTTTCAAATAATTGTACGCCTTCATTATAATAAATTACTCCAAGATTAAAATAGCCCATAAATAAATCAGTATCTAATTCAATTGCTTTTTCGTAAGATATTATTGCATTTTCATTGTCGTGATTTTTATCTAACAAATTTCCCATTGCCAAATAATATACCGCTTTATCGGGTTCGCGACTAATTGCAAGTTCTAAAAAATGCATTGCTTCTTCCTTTCGATCCATATTCAGATACAGCTGAATCATGTTGGACAAAAGTTCGTTATTTTCCGGGTATTTTTCAAATCCTTGTTTTAATGATTCCGATGCATTTATTGTGTCTTTTTTCTGTTCATAAGCCCTTGAAAGCCAAAGGTAAGTTGTTGCCCCATTGTAACCATGCCGGGCTGCCTCCCGGAAATACCTGACAGCCTTGTCTGAATCATCGGTTTTTAGAGCCATCATTCCGGCATTATAAATTATTGCCGTATCAATGCTCATCAGATTATCGGTTTTAAACAACGGAAGATTGTTTATTTCCAGTATTTGTTCAAATGAAACAAGAGCTTTTGAGTAATTTTCTAAATTATATGCCTCAACAGCTTGATCCTGAAAATCGTTGTTTAGAAGTGTTAATTTGATTTTCACGCTTTTTGAGAATTTATTTTTTGTATCCAATTCCAAAGCTCTTTTGTAAGAATTTAGTGCTTCGGTTAGCGGATCGGTGCTTAATGCTTTGATCTTCTCATCTTTCGAATGAAAAACAGCCTGATAAATTTCTCCTCTCACTTCCCAGGTACGAGGCCAGTTGATACTTTTTGCTGATTTCTCATTGTTTTTATCAATCGTAGTTTGAATTGTTTTGAACGCCTGTTCCAATTTCCCTGCTTCTTTAAAGTTTAATGCACTTACGACTTTCCCTTTTTGTGCAAACGATGAGTTTAACATTAATAATGAAATCAGGACTAAAATTATTTTGTTCATAGTTCGGATTATTTAATTGTTTAAATCGTAGAATATTTGATTGTCTTTCTTTAAGTTGCATTTGTTTACAGAAGAAAGATTAGATTACTCAGAATATTTTTGTTAAAACTTGAAATTATTGCAAAACAAATTTTACAGTTATTGCTATTGTTTTCCCTTTTATCGTCGATTTAATCAAGAACCTTATTTAGACAGCATTAAATTTCCTGACCTCTTTTTTGTTGAATCTTCATTAAATTCAATTATATAAGAATAAGTTCCTTTTTTAATATTATTCGTATTATCCTTCCCATTCCACCATTCAGGTTTAGAATTAGGATTTCCGTTATGTTTGTATTCCCATATTAAATCCCTATTACTATTGAATATTTTCATTTCAAAGTTAGGATATTGTTTTTCCAATCCTCTTACTTCAAAAACATCATGCACTCCATCTCCATTTGGTGAAAATCCATTTGGAACAATAATATTCTTATTAGCCGAATTGCGCTTTGTAATTAGCTCATCCCCAACAATTGGTGAATCTGATTTATTAGAATTGTATTTGTTTTTTGTCTGAATTATTATTTTGTCTATTTCGGAAGTACTTTTTACTTTCTCATTGTTTTGATCAATCGTAGTTTGAATTGTTTTGAACGCCTGTTCCAATTTCCCTGCTTCTTTAAAGTTTAATGCACTTACGACTTTCCCTTTTTGTGCAAACGATGAGTTTAACATTAATAATGAAATCAGGACTAAAATTATTTTGTTCATAGTTCGGATTATTTAATTGTTTAAATCGTAGAATATTTGATTGTCTTTCTTGAAGTTGCATTTGTTTACAGAAGAAAGATTAGATTACTCAGAACGCTTTTGTTAAAAACTTGAAATTATTGCAATACAAATTTTACAGTTATTCCAACCGTTTTTCCTTTAAATTCCGTGATATCGATAATCGGCATTTTATTGATGACCCGTCTTGTTTCGTCAACCATAAGTTGCTCTTCAATTTTTCTTGCATTTTCCGCTTCCGCTTTTGTTCCGTAACCGTTAACAACAACTTCTTTTGTTTTGTTACCCGCAACAACTACTTCACCAACTCTTATTTTAATATACCCGTCCTTCTCGTTAATCGAAGTAATATTTCCCTTTTTATCAATTTGCACCGATAATTTTACGACTTTTTCGCGATTTGCTTCTTGTGCCAAAACAGGATACCTGATTTCCTTTGCAATAAATTTTCGAAACTTTAACTCAGTATCTATTTTATCGTTTTCGGAAGTACTTTTTACTTTCACTTTGTCGGTGTAAAGTTTTCGGCTTGAAACTTCGTAAACACCGTATTTCCCTAATTCACCATATTTTTTTACAGCTTCTTTTGGTTCAACTTTATTAATGTCCTTTATCAAGTCGCGGTCGAGTGTGTGTAAATTAAACTCTGTAGATTTTCCGTTAAGTATTACGGGTAAAGTAATTTGGGCTGCATGAACACCTTTTATTGAAATTTCAATTACTCCGTTTTTTCCTCTGTCGCCATATTTAGAAATAGCGGATTCATCTTTTAAAACACTAACCGATTGTATCGTTTCCGGATCGATGTCATCCATCGATTTATAACCTGTAATAATTCCATCGGTTACAATTAATGGTTTTTTATTTTCGGTGTTGTACTTGGTTTTTGTCTGAATTATTATTTTGTCTATTTCGGGTCCTTTACCATCATAAATATTTGTGTCGGTTTGATTTTTTTTCACTTCCATACTGATAATATCTGTAACCGGAATATCATTTATATTGCCATAAAATTCCTTTCCGTCAACGATTAATGCCGGATTTCCAGGTAAATTCTTTGAAGTGAATTTCACCGAATTTTTTGTAGTTACCAGAATCACCCCATTTTTCCCTTTTTCGCCATATTTAGAAATAGCAGATTCCTTTTTTAAAACACTAATCGATTGTATCGTTTCCGGATCGATGTCATCCATCGATTTATAACCGGTAATAATTCCATCGGTTATAATTAAAGGTTTGTCATCGTCTAATGTTGATAGGGAAACCCCTTTTTCGCTAATAATATGCCTTTTATCAGCAGGTTTAAAACTTAAGTTTTTCCAGGCAGTTCCCGATTTCCCATTCAGTTTTATTTGATCGTTTACTTTTTCAATTTCGAATAAAAATCCTGAAAGGGTTTGGTCGATTTCTGAAGAACTTATTCCTTTTTTATCTATTACAACTGGATTATTATTTTTTATAGAAAATGTTAATTCCTTAAAAGCACATCCAGACAGCCCCCGAAGTTTTATTTTGTTTTGGTGAACTTCAATTGAAATCAAAAAACTTTCTAATTCTACTGTCTTCTTATTTAGTGCTTTCTTTTTAGTAGTTATATAAATAACTCCATTCTTCCCCTTTTCGCCATAAAGTTCAGTGGCTGTTTTGTTTTTTAAAACATCTATACTGGCAATATCTTCAACCGTAACATCGTTTATGTTCCCATCAAATTCCTTCCCGTCAACAATGATAAGTTTATCGCTTGTGTTAAAATCTTTTTTGAATTTTGTTTCAATACAAATTACCCCGTTTTTGCCTTTCTCTCCGTACAAATCAGTTGCCGATTTATCCTTTAAAACATCAATACTTTCAATGTTTTCAGGAGGCAAATAGGTAATATCTTCCACTTCTTTTCCATCAACAATATAAAGTGGTGGATTTTTCATATTTGGACTTATCCGAACAACCTCCGAATCAAATTCCATGTTTGAGGAAGGATAGCCAACCGCAATTTTTGTAGCGTTTTTATTGTTTTCATTTCTTTTCTCAAGAGATTCGATTTCTAATCCAAGCTTACTATATTTCCTAATCTGTTTTACTGTTGGGACAAAATTTATGGGAACGGTATAAGATACGTTTACAATTTTGCCATTTTGTTTGCCGGGCTTCCATTTAGGGAGTGTATTTACAACACGCAATGCTTCTTTGTTAAGTGACGGATCAACACCCCTTGAAATTTTCGGATCATTAACCTTTCCATTTTTATCAATAATAAATGTTACATATACTTTTCCATGTATTCCCTTCTCCAATGCAATCTCCGGATATTTGATACTGTAATCAATGTATTTCTTCAAAGCTTTTTCGCCTCCTGGAAATTGTGGCATTTCTTCTACTTTATAAAAAACTTCATCACCCTGGCTTTTTTTGCCGGTTTGTTTCGATTTGTAAGTTGAAATTAGGATATCGTGCGATTTTGCTTTTTCATTGGGAACTAACTCAACATCAATTTCTGATTGACCGGCAACAAGAATTTCTTCCATTTTATAATCAATCATCCAAAAAATTAAAGTCTCATTCTTTTCTTCTAATTTGATTTCGTAATTACCCATACGATCTGTAATTGTCCCGATGGTTTTACCTTTAATAAGAATTGATGCTCCTGAAATTGGGTCGCTATTTTGGTCGGTTACTTTTCCTTTGACAACATGTTTGTATTTTGTGTTGATTGTAACACTTTTTGTACCTACTGAAACACTTTTATCTGAATTCAACTTTATATTAATTTCATTTTTATTATCTACTGGAATTTCCAATTTTTCGAAACCAACCATTATAAAAACCAGCGTTTCATTTTCATTATCGAGCCGGAGTTCGTAATTCCCATTTGCATCGGTAATTGTTCCAATTGTTTTACCTTTTACGATAATTGATGCCCCTGAAATTGGGTCGTCTTTTGGATCGGTTACCTTTCCCTTTACTATTATTTTCTCCTTATTTTCAATGCGTTTCATTAAAAGTTTATATTCCTCTGAATCGATTTCTGTATTAAAAGTCAGCACACCATTTTTACCTCTTTCGCCGTACAATTCAACGGCTTGGTTCGGTTTAATCGATTTGCCAAACTTTAAATCAGTTTCATTAAAAACAATTTTTTCGATTACTTCTTCCCCATTAAAAAATAATAGAGGCGCATCTTCTCCATAATCTTGTAAAGTGAAAATCCCATCGTGATAAATCTTTGATAAAAATTCTTTATCCGTCATTTTTAAAAAATCATTGTCAAATTGACTCAATTCAATTTTGTTTTCAGGCTGAATAATTTCAGTCCTCACTTCCCTGCTCGACAACCCCATCACTAAAATAGCGAGGAGCGGAAGAACCACCAATTGTTTTAAAACGGCGTACTTGCTTTCTGTTTTCTTTTTCATCATAATAATGCGGTTTTTAAGTTGAGAACCATTCAAAGCAGTCAGAAAAGGTGCAACCCCTTTTTTGTCGGCTAATCCAACCATGGCCAGTTGGTAAGCTTGCGGGTTGTGGTTTTCCGCAATTTGATGATCGGTTTTATATTCTAAATTGTTTTTTATGGCATCTTTTATTAACCAGGCAAAAGGATTAAACCACTGAGCAAGAAATAGCAGTTCAGCAAAAAGAATGTCTAGCGTGTGTTTTTCTTTTACATGAATGTTTTCGTGGCTGACAATTATTTCGAGGTTGGGGTGGGAAAGTGTTTTCTCGGAAAGAACTATTTTGTTGAAAAATGAAAAGGGATGAATATCTTTATTTGTAACGTTAACTTTTACCTGAAAAAGGTTTTTAATCCAACTTCGTTTTACAATTGAAATGGCTTTTAAATGCCCGAGTAAAAGATGGAATAAAAAACCACACGAACCTAATATGTACAATCCAAATAAATAATGATACCATTGAAAAACAAATCCGATGGGTTGTACAATTTCTGTGGAGTTTGCTATGTATGCGAAACTATTAGAATTAAAAGAAACGGGTTCAACAATTTTTACGGTTGTAAATGTAATTAACGGAATTAAAAAACTCAGTGCCAGCGAAACCGGCAAATAAAACCGGTTAAACATAAAGTGTTTTTGGTTCTGAAAAAGAACAAGATAAGCAAGATAGAATGCTCCGGTTGCAAGCGCCGATTTCCCGATGTAAAACAAATAGTTTTCCATTAGTTTTCTTCTTTAATCATTTTAACCAATTCATCCAGTTCTTCATTTGTAAGCCCTTTTTCTTTTACAAAAAATGCCACTGCACTTTTGTACGAATTGTCGAAATAATCGCTTACCACTTGTTTCATAAATGTTTGCCGGTATTCTTCTTTCGAAATTATTGCAAAGTATTGGTAGGTATTTCCGTACTGTTTAAACCCAATAATTCCTTTGTCTTGCAACAACCTAACCAACGACGAAATAGTATTGTAATGTGGTTTTGGTTCGGGATATTTTTCAATGATATCTTTTACAAAAGCTTTCTCAAGTTTCCAAAGGATTTTCATAAGTTCCTCTTCCTTTCGTGTTAATTTTTTCATTTTTTAAAATTAGATGTTAGAACCAAGAATCAGTACTATACTTTTTACGATATGTTCGTCATGCTGTCCGTTAGCCGACGGATCGAGCATCTCTGGAAAAAGATTCCGAAATAAATTCGGAATGACGTTACTAACCTGAACTATTCATAAATTTATCTATTCCTAAATCAAACTGCTTTGAATAAAGAGAATGCTCGATTCTCGCTTCTCAAAATAGCTAAGGCTATTTCTGCGAGGCTCAACTCTGCGCTTCCCTTTATTCTGTGCATTTTGAATTCTCATAACGAAAAACTCATGAATAATTCAGGCTAAATGCATTTCTGTATAATAACGCAAAACAAATATACAACTGATTTTTCAGTTATGCAACTATATTTTCAGTTTTTTAACTGGCTTTTCAGTTAACGATTTTTTTTGCGAGCAGGATTTCATTTTTTGTTGGGGTGAAATATAAAAACGAATCACTCGTTCGTTTTATTAAGTTCCGAAGAATTAACTATTTTTTTCGTGCTTTGCGTTTTTACTTTGTGCTTTTGCGTGAACCTTATTTTCCAAGCAAAGGCGCAAAGAATCCGCAAAGTTTTGAAATATATTCTGGATTTAATACAGGAGTATATTCTCAGGATAATTT
The DNA here is from genome assembly GCA_018648265.1 of Prolixibacteraceae bacterium. Lineage (GTDB taxonomy): Bacteria > Bacteroidota > Bacteroidia > Bacteroidales > Prolixibacteraceae > Draconibacterium. The sequence goes on from JABGRN010000006.1 coordinate 95,753, forward strand.
CATCAAAAAAACAAAATGCCACCCGAAAGCGGCATTTTACAATATTTAAGATTTATGGAAAAAAGACCTCTGTCGTTTGATCCAGACTTAATTGACTAAAGGAAAAAGTAATGGTTTAATGTAAAACCAAATAAATTTGTAATAAACTGGAAAAGAATATGGCAATTTTGTTTCATTTTAATAATTCAAGTTCTAAATTTGTTACGCTCGATTATAATTTTTACAACTACTTATTCTTTATTTAAACTAAAAAACATGAACGAACAACAAGTACAACAACCGCAATCACCTCCACCAAATTATTTGGTTTGGGCTATTCTCACAACTATTTTATGCTGTCTCCCTTTTGGTATTGTATCAATAATTTTTGCTGCACAGGTAAATTCTAAATGGGTGGCTGGCGATTTTACAGGAGCGCAAAATGCCAGTAAAAATGCCAAAGTTTGGGCGTGGGTTTCTTTTGCCGTGGGAATTTCGGTAGCGGTAATTTACCTAATCGCAATTTTGGCTTTAGGTGTAACTGCATTTTGGGCTGATAGTTTTAGTTAATGAAAAAGATTTTAAACATTGGGCTGCTACTATTTTTTACAGGGTTGGCAGTCCTTTTTTTTGTGCTAAATCCCAGTGAGAACGAAATTTTCCCAAAATGTGTTTTTCATTCAATAACAGGATATTATTGTCCGGGTTGTGGTTCGCAGCGAGCAATTCACAGCTTGTTACATCTTAATTTTTATAGTGTAGTAAGTAATAACTTTTTGTTTCTTCCGGCAGTATTAGTTGTTATGTATCATTATTTGTATTCTTTTATCAACCAAAGGTTTAACCTTAAACTGCCTAATATTTTTTATTTTAAAAGTACGCCCTGGATAATTCTTGTTGTGATTTTGATTTTTTGGATATTGCGGAATTTGCCCATTTATCCGTTTTCAGTTTTAGCCCCGAATTAATAAAGAAAATCAATTATCAATTTTCAAACTTATCCGGCGATTGAGGAATAGACTCCAATTTAATAAAAATCCAAATTCTTTGGAATGGTTTCGTTTTGAGAATTTGATTTTTTGAGATTTGTTTGTTATGCCTCAGTAGCCGCACAGGTTTGTAATACCGATTTAACAACCAAATGTCGCATACTTTCGTTTTACTCAGCATACTACTTTGTTGTAGTATCGGCATTAACCATTATAAACTTCGAAATTGCCATGCGGCATTTCAAAGTACAATTGGTGTAATTTGTATTTTGCTAACTCAGCATCAACAATGTTTCACATAAATCCAACATTTGTAGTGAGGGTCGAAAACTAAAAATTTAGATTGAATGTAATTAGCGCTTCTAAAAAAACTATATATTTTTCAAGTGTTTTTTAGAAAATGTCAAGAATCCCGACAAATATCGGGACGAAATCTTGAAAATCAAGGAGTCCCGATAAAATCGGGATGACTGTTTTCAAGATGAGCATAACGTAGTTATTGGCGTTTTCTAAGAGACACTAATTAAAAATAATATCAGTCTGTTACAATTTTATAAACACCGGTTTACTTAACTCGCTTTCATTATTTAAACGGTCGAGTACCGAAACCCGTACTTCGTATTTTCGTTTTTTCTTGTTGATTTTTACGAATTTGAATTTTTTATTGGAAATTATTTTATGGATTAATTTCCCATTTTCAGGATCGAATTGGGTTCCAACTTCATTTAAATAAATAACAAACTGATTTGGTTTGTCCATTTCCAATTCGGTTTCGGCAATTCCCCATTTCACTTTTTTGCCCGACTTTTTAATTTTTTGCAGCGATTGTGGAGGTATGCCGTCTAACCAATTCATTGATGGGATTATTGCCGGGTTTTGGTATAAATTCATTTTTAAACTGTCTTTAAATCCGAATAAATCGCGCTTAAAATGTTTGCTGCTAAAAAATGCCGATCCTTCGATTTCGGGAATTAAACGCAGTAGTTTTATCTGTTTTGGAATTTCCGCCGAAGTTGTCCATTCTTTAATTGAAGAAGATTTATCCATTTTATATGGTGCGTGGCCAATGTACATTCCCCGCTTGTAAGAATGGTTTTTCCACCAATTTGACAGTAATTCAAAATCAACAAGCGGATGCCCAATTTGCCAATAAAGTTGAGGGAGCAAATAATCAATCCAACCCTTTTTTTGCCATTTAATTACATCGGCATATAAATGATCGTAGTTAGTTGCACCTGCTTTTGTATTCGAGCCGGCCGGGTCGTCGGCAATGTTCCGCCAAACGCCAAACGGGCTAATCCCAAATTTCACCCAGGGCTTAATCGACTTAATTGTGTCGTTTAGCATTTTAATTAAAATGTCAACATTTTCGCGGCGCCAATCGGCTTTATTTTCAATAAAAAATCCACGATTAAAAAGCGAAAATGAAACACTGTCGGGGAATGATTCCTGTAATGGGTAAGGATAAAAATAGTCGTCGAAATGGATTGCATCAACATCGTAACGCATTACAATATCTTTTACAACTTTCACAACAAATTCCCTGGTTTCCGGCAATCCGGGATCAAAATACAAACGTTCGCCATATTTTAAAATCCATCCGGGATGTTGAAAAGCAATGTGGTTTCCGGCAAGTGGTTCGTTAACATTTTGTGCCACCCTGAAAGGATTCAACCAGGCATGTAATTCCATTCCCCGTTTGTGGCATTCCTCTATCCAAAACTCCAGTGGGTCGTAAAAAGGATCGGGTGCTTTGCCAGGTGTACCGGATAAGTATCTCGACCAGGGTTCAAGTTCCGAAGGATAAAATGCATCGGCAGCCGGCCGGATTTGTAAAATAATGGTATTCATTCCCAGTGTTTGGTGAAGATCGAGAATAGCGGTTATTTCCTTTTTTTGTTCTTTGCTTGACAAACCAGGTTTCGAAGGCCAGTCGATGTTTGCAACAGTTGCAACCCAAACGGCGCGAAATTCGTGTTTTGGTGATTTTGTTTGTGCACTTAGAAAAAACACATTAAAAATCAATAACAGTGAAAGGAAATTTTTCTTCATACTAAAATATATAATGCAGCAAAGATATAATTGCTTTTAACCTATTTTGAAATGGATGAATAAAAAATTAACATGTCAATAGAAATTATCTAATTTTGCAAAATGATTTTAATAGCCGACAGTGGTTCAACAAAAACTACCTGGTTTTATTCTGGTGTAACAATAGGAAATGAACTTATAACTACACAAGGAATTAATCCATTTTTTCGAACCGCCGACAATATTATTTTGGAGTTGAAAGAAAGTTTAGTACCCCAATTAAAAGGACAAGTTGAGCAAATTTTTTTTTATGGCGCAGGAATAATAAATAAAGAAAAAGCAAATGTGGTGAGCTTGGCATTAAATAGATTGTTCCCTGATTCAGAAGTTGAGGTTCAAAGCGATTTAATTGCTGCCGCCCGTGCAACTTTGGGAAATGAACCCGGGATTGCATGTATTTTAGGGACGGGCTGTAATTCGGGATTATACAATGGAAGTGAGATAACTGCTCATGTTCCACCACTTGGTTTTATTTTGGGAGATGAGGGAAGCGGGGCCGTTTTAGGGCGTAAATTATTGGCAGATTTTCTAAAAGGAATTATGCCTGAAAATTTATCCCGACAATTTAAAAAACAGTATCCATTTGAATATCCTGATTTTCTTGAAAAAGTATATCGACAAGAAAAACCCAACAAATTTCTGGCGCAATTTGTACCATTTATTAAAGAAAATATCAATGAAGAATATTGCAGGTTAATAGTTGAAAATTCTTTTGATGAATTTGTAACCCGAAATATTTCGAGGTATTCGGATTTTGCGAAACAAAAAATTTGCTTTGTAGGATCGGTAGCATTTCATTTTCAGAAACAATTAAAAGATGTATTAATCAGAAATAATTTGAAATTGGAATTTGTTTTAAAAGAGCCAATGGAAGGCTTGAAACGATTCCATACAAAATTTTAAAATTTGTAACTAATCAGTGCCCAAAAAGAATATTAATAACTTCATCTCTGAGTAACTCAGTGTCTTCTTTGTGTGCCTCTGTGAAATAGCTATTACACAAAGTTACTCAAAGTAGCACAAAGTAAAGTTTAAGTCTTTTATTAAACCTGGTCAATATTGATATTAAATACACTGGTTAGTTATAAAAATTGAGGCCACTCCGAAAAGTGATTTTTCGTCATTGCGAACGGAGTGAAGCAATCTCAACAAACACATTTACAGCGATTTAGGATTGCTTCGTGCCTCGCAATGACAAATCTATTTTTCAAGATCCTGAAACAAGTTCAGGATGACGTTCTAATAAACAATGCTAATTAAAACGTCATGCCGAATTTATTTCGGCATCTCAGCTGTTATTTACTTATTATGCCCAATAATTTTGGGTGACCACTCGCAATGACGGATATTTTGACTTTTTGGAGTAGGCTAAAAAAAAAATAAATTGAATGAAAAACATTACTGAATCGAGTTCGAATTTTACCAACCTGGATAAAATGAGTACGCTCGAATTATTAAAGGGTATTCATAGCGAAGACAAAAAGGTATTACCGGCTGTCGAAAATGTAATCCCTCAAATCGAAAAGCTGGTAAACGAAATTGCACCACGGGTAAAAAAAGGTGGCCGCTTGTTTTATATTGGGGCCGGGACCAGTGGTCGCTTGGGAATTTTAGATGCTTCGGAAATACCACCAACTTACGGTGTAGGTTACGGTTTGGTAATTGGCTTAATTGCAGGGGGGGACCAGGCTATCAGAAAAGCTGTTGAATCGGCAGAAGATGATGAAGGACTTTCGTGGACGATTTTAAAAGAACACAATATTAATAAACTCGATACAGTTGTGGGAATTGCTGCGTCGGGCCGGACACCTTATGTAATTGGTGCTGTAAAAAATGCACGCGAAAACGGGATACTAACTGCTTGCATTACGAGTAATCCGGAAACTTTGCTTGCACAAAATGTCGATATCCCGGTTGAAGCAATTGTTGGGCCGGAGTTTGTTACTGGAAGTACCCGGATGAAATCGGGGACTGCCCAAAAGTTAATCCTGAATATGATTACAACAACACTGATGATAAAGCTGGGCAGGGTAAAGGGCAATAAAATGGTTAACATGCAACTTACAAATAAAAAACTGATAGAACGAGGCACCAAAATGATAATGGAAGAATTGGGCTACACTGAAACGAAATCAAAGAGATTGCTGATTTTGCATGGTTCGGTTCAAAAGGTGTTTGAGGAATTTAATAGCAATAATCTTTGAACAATTCTCTTATTTGTTTGGTTATTCCAGTCAAAAAAATGATATATTTGTCACTTGAAAATCGTTCAAAAACATGCAATACTAAACAGGGAATAATTTGTTAGAAATTGTATTATAATATTTAAGATTAATCATCGGGCTTGTCGTTCTGGCAAGCTTGTGGTTTATTAGGTTTAGTTGGTTTAGGTTAGTTCCCTTGAATGGGGACAGAAAAGGCTGTCAGAGGACAGCCTTTTTGTATTTTTCAAGACCCTGTACATTAGCTCTTTATACGAACACACATCTTAAACATGTTCCAAAACATACGAAAAAATATGGTTTCGTAAAATATATTTTGCTTTTTTCGGTAACGTTAACGACCATTTTTTTAGAAGAAGAAATAAGTTGAAAAAAAACGAGAAATGGTGATTCATTAAACGCGGATTCCCAAAATATTTATTTAAAATTGAAACAAAAAGACTAATAACTAAATAAACTAATAAACTTAATGCCTATGTAAATATCTGTCGTTTCGAATTTAAAAAGGGAATCGGTAAACAAATTCGAATATTCCCAAAATCAATTTTGAATTCTTTTTTGAATAATTACAATTTAATAATTAAACAAATCAAACCTATGAAAAAAAACACAACGCAAAGTTCTTTGCTAAGTAAACGATTTTCGTTACTGGCAAAGTTATTTTTGGTTGGGATTTTTCTTATTTCTCAACTTGGGGCAATGGCCCAGCAAAAAACAATTACCGGAACAGTGGTTGGCGATGATGGGGTACCAATCCCCGGAGTTACTGTTTTTGTAAAAGGAACAACATCGGGTACTGTATCCGATATTGACGGAAATTTTTCACTGACAAATGTACCTGAAAGTGCAACTCTGGCATTCTCATTTGTTGGTATGAAAACACAGGAAATTGTTGTTGGAAATCAAACATCAATAAATGTAACTTTGGCGGTTGATGCCATCGGTCTCGATGAGGTGATTGCCATTGGTTATGGTACGGCTCGTAAAAGTGACTTAACCGGAGCTATTGTTAACGTTAAGGCCGAAGAGCTTATTAAGTACCAACCTGCCAACGTTCAGGAATTATTACGTTCTGCAGTACCTGGATTAAAAGTGGGTTACAGCACCAGTGCAAAAAACACACCTGATTTTGAGGTTCGTGGTGACAACACAATTAAATCAGATGATGATGACGAAACATCTGCAAACCGCCCTTTGATTGTACTGGATGGTACTATCTTTAATGGTGACATTGCAGAAATCAATGTTAATGACATTGAAACTGTTGACGTATTAAAAGATGCCAGTGCCGCATCTATTTACGGTTCGCGTGCATCAAACGGTGTTATTGTATTTACTACTAAAAAAGGTGCTTTCGGTAAACCTATGATTAGGGTTTCAGGGAAATATGGTATTGTAACAAAAGGTGTAAGAAACGAAACCATGAAAGGCGAAGAAATGCTGGGATGGCTGGTTGACTTGCAGGAATCGCTTACCAACAATATTGGTGAGCCATGGTCTGAATTTGATGATCCCCGTAAATTATCGGGTGGCGACCTTGATGCATGGAAAACCGCAAGTGGTATTGCCGGTGAATCTAACCAAGACGTAATAAACGGAAGGTGGTTGGAAACATTGGGATTGGATAGCGATGAAATAATGAATTTCCAGGCAGGCAGGGAATTTGACTGGCAGGATTTCTTATTCACTACCGGTGAAAGGCACGATTATGACGTTAGTATTTCAGGTCGTACCGAAAGAGTGTCTTATTACTGGTCCGTAGGAATGATAGACAGTGAAAGCGTTCAACTTGATGAAAAATACTCATCCATTACATCACGTTTAAACCTTGAAGTTGAAGTTACTGATTTTTTGAGTACTGGGATTTATGCGAATTTTACTTACATGAACGAAGGTAACAGAGCTATTGATGGTGGTGGGTACCGTACAGCTTCACCCTACGATAGCCCATGGGAAGCCAGAGTTTGGGGTGACCCGGACATTGTGGATACCGGTGGAGTATTCCGATACCCAAACGAATATTTGAAACAAAATCTTTCAGGTTCAAACCGGAGTAATTCTTACCTCTCATCCGCATATTATGAAAGGAATTACGACGAATACCGTATATTTCCAACCATGTTTGTCAAAGCAACTTTGCCATTTGGCATTACCATCGAAACCAAAATGACAACCCGATTGAATTTCAGAAAAAGATTTGAATATGAAGATAGCGGAAACCCGGAATGGGGACATGGAGGAGAAGTACGCAGGCGACATAATCAAACCTTCGAATGGCAATGGGATAATATTTTAAACTGGACCAAGGAGTTTGGAGAACATCGTTTTAATGCAACCGGACTTATAAATGCAGAACGTAGCCAAAGTTGGTACACCGATGCACAAAATTCGAATTTGCAACCAACAGAAGCTTTAGGATTTCATGGTATTGGATTTGGTATTAACCCAATTGTAGGTTCTGATGACCAGGCCGTAACCAGAACAGCTTTAATGGGACGTGTTAATTATGGATTCAGCAATCGTTACAACTTTTCAGCATCTATACGCCAGGACGGTTATTCCCGTTTTGGAGAAAACTATGTTCATGCTACCTTCCCTTCGGTTTCGGCAGCCTGGACAATTACCAATGAAGCCTTTATGTCTGCCAGGCCCGATTGGATGGAATTCCTGAAAATTCGTGCCAGTTGGGGCGTAAACGGTAACTCCAGTGGTCTTTCTTCGTATGCAGCTTATTCTAACTTGGATCGAAGTAAATACCTGAACTGGTCAGGAGGTTATTTCCCGGCAAACCGCTTAACAGTTGGAAGAATAGCTAATCCAAACCTGGCATGGGAGAAAAACGATGCCTTTAACCTGGCTCTTGACTATGGCCTTTGGGACGGACGAGTGAGAGGTTCATTGGATGTATATTCAGCGAATACAACCGATTTGTTGTTAAACAAAAAACTCCCGGTTTTAACTGGTTTTAACGAGATTACAACCAACGTGGGTAATTTGAAAAACACAGGTTTTGACTTATCTGTTAATACCATGAATGTTGATAACAATGATTTCACATGGACAACCAGTTTTAATGTAAGTTATAACAAAAATGAAATTGTATCCTTAACCGGAGAAGAGGTTGAAATGACCGATGCGGATGGGAATACCTATATGGCTGAACCGGATGATTTTGACAACGGATGGTTTATTGGTCAAAATAAAGATGTAATCTGGAATTTTGAAATGGGAGATGTTTACACTACAGATGAAGCTGCTGAAGCTGCTGAGTGGGGATTAAAGCCCGGTGATTTCAGGATTATAGATCAGAATAACGATGGTGTACTTAACACTGATGATAAAGTATTCCAGGGTTTATCTAAAAATCCATGGTACCTTACTTTAAGAAACGATTTTACCTATAAAAACTTTGATATGGGTATTGTCTTTTTAAGCAAATTAGGTTATAACGCAGGAAGTTCGTTGCCATTTAACGAAGACCAAACCTACATTAAAAACCACAACTGGTGGGCCAGTATTGACTACTGGATGCCGGATAACCAACTTAGTGATTTCGCCAGGATAAATTCAAATCGACTAAACAGTGATATGAGGATTTATGTGCCAAAAGACTACTTACGTTTACAAAATTTATCTATAGGCTACAACCTTCCTTCTGATTTATTGGAATCTGTTAAGATAAGCCGTGCTCGTGTTGCATTTAATGCTGATAACGTACTTGTACTTACTAAATGGTACGAGGGAGATCCGGAATCAAATGTTGAGATGCCAAGAACATTCTCCTTTAGTGTTGACTTTTCTTTCTAAACCAACATGAGGAAATTAAAGTTTAAATTAAAGAATTATTTAATGCTTAAAAATAAAGAGATGAAAAAAATAAAAAATATCGCGGGATTGGTACTTGTCATACTGCTTACATTTACTATATCGTGCAACGAGGACTTTCTGGTGGAAGAACCAATGTCATTCCTTAGCCCGGAGAATACATTCAAGGATGCAGCTGGTTTGCAATCTGCATTGGATGCAGCCATGTATCAAGTTTTTGACCAGGTGCAAGGTGATGGTAGGGAACTACAGTTCAATCACAATATGAGTGAAGTTACAGCTGTTACTAAAACTGATGCCCAGGCTTCTTATGCCGACCTGGTAACTTATTTTACACCTTATAATGATAACCAGGCGCCAGCGGGTAGAAGTGTAGAATCCTACGAAAATGACTACAGAGGACTTAAAGCCGTTAATACGGTTATCGATTACATCGACCAACCTGAATGGGGAGGCGGAGATGCTGATCCTGAAAGGAATCACTTATTAGGAAGTGCTTATTTTTTGCGTGGCTTCTTCTACATGCAGTTAACCATGCAATTCGGAAACGTTGCGTTCCCATTGAATGTTGTTTCTGAAGCACGCCAGGATTTTAAAGTGTTCAATATGCAGGGAATTTGGGATCAAATGATTACCGACCTGGAATATGCAGTAAAATGGGTAAAACCAATAAGTGAGTTGCCAAAAGGCCAAGCACCGAATGCTGCTGCAAGAATGTTGCTTGCCAAGTTTTATATCCTTAACGAAAGGTTTGCCGATGCCGAAGCACAAATGGACGCTGTTATCAACAGCGGCGAATCGCAACTGTTTACCGATGCGATGGTTGGTAGAGATTCGGTTATGGTTGGTAATCAGATAAATCCTTACCACGAAAAAGGTTGGGAAGGTAGTGGAAAAGCAGAGGAATTAATTCTTCCGGGAGCAAGTGCCATTGTAGCTGCCGATGCAATAAATGTTTTACATACAAATTATGATGGTGAACCTGATCCATTCGGTGCAGAATTTGGTACTCAAAAATTAACAAATAAGGAGGGTATATGGTTGATGACAAATGCCCCTTTTCTAGATGGAAGAATAAGAGAGTCGGCCTCTGTTCGTAGCTGGGGGCCTAACTTTGGTACCAAAACATTCAGGGCTTTTACTCCCGATGGTAAAATTGGCTTTGAAGCCGACCAGGGTTATAAAGGTTTAATGATGCTGAAATGGGGCCGTGGCCAGGGTTTTTCCGGACCTACTAACTATGGTGAATATGAAATTTGGCAATATAATGGCGAAATGGATTATCAGGACTACCGCCATAAGCCGGGTAACTTCTTCTGGATGGAAGATTTGGTTTATGACTATGAACCGTTAAATGGTACTTCGCCTTATTACCGTAAAAATGCACAGCTATGGGCTGACGACGGAACGCTTCTTTGCGAAGATACTCTTCGTTGCTGGTTTAGCTTCCCGCTGTATAAAAAGTGGGGGCAAAACTATGAAAGTAATGTTAGAAGGCAGCATGGTGGAAGACAAAGCACTTATATTTTAAGAAAAGCTGAAGCTTATTTGATTCGTGCAGAAGCAAGATTCTGGCAAGGCGATTTGGCAGGGATGCTTGAAGATGTTAATATCATCCGCGAACGCGCCAATGCTAAAGTAACATTTACCATGGCAGATGCTCAGACAGCCGGCTTAAGTATGGTTATGGACGAACGTGCCCGCGAATTGTATGGCGAGGAATTCAGGCACGATGAAATGGTGCGTTGGTCAGTAGCTTATGCCAAGACTGGAAAAAGTTGTTACAACGGAAAAACTTATTCGATTTCCGGAAACGATATTGAAACATCATTATCGGCAAATAGTTTCTATTACGATAGGATGATGGAGAAAAATAATTACTTCATCGAACAAACTCCATGGAAAACGTATCCGGATGTTAAATACAGAATAGAGCCAATGCACATTTGGTGGCCGGTTTACGAACCATTCCTTATTGGGAATGTTGGTGCCATTTTAAACCAAACAACAGGTTACGAAGGTTCTGCTGGGAATATTGAACCCTTAGTTCACGTTGTTCAACCAGCTGGTGTACCTAATGTAGATCCGCAATATGCCGTTGAACCACCAGAATAGGCTCTTATTTATTAATTCATCTGTTGGCTTCAGCCATCAGATGAATTAAAATCTATTTAAAATAAAGTACTTAACCAAATGAATGATGAATAAGGTAGTAATCAGGAAAGTCTTTATTATTTCCTGATTATTAGCAAGTTTTTTTCATAAGATTACCATAAATGGTAAATTTAGTTTGGTTATTTTGTAAGGGTGTCGATATTCGACACCCTTTCTAATTTTACTCAATCACTCAAACAATAAAACCTTGATTGTTCAAACTTTCACTTTTAAAGTTTGATTCTATTTAAAATAATTATTTTTGCGATTGCGTATTAAATAATATATCAAAATATTGGCAAATGAAACAAATTTTTTCTCTATTAATTTTAGTCGCAATTTTATTGGCTTTTGGGGCTTGCGAAAAAAAACAAGCTAATATAATTTACGACAAATCGTACATCGATGAAATAAAACTGGCGCGAAAAGATATTGCTCTTTATGTTGCAAGAAATTCTATTCCGGGTGCAACCTTTGCAATTGCAAAAGAAAATGAAATAATCTATTCCGAGGGAATGGGATATGCATCGAAAGAATTGGATGTACCAATGACACGTGAAAATAAACTTAGGATTGGTGATGTTTCACAATTATTTACTTGTGCGATTTATTTGAAATTGGTAGAAGAAGGAGTTTTACACCCTGATTCTACAGTTCAACATTATATCCCTAATTATCCGGCGACAGAATATAAACTCGCTATAAAACGTTTGCCATATCATACCTCAGGGATCAGAAAGGAAAATCTCAGAGAAGGTGACTTGCCTGGACTAAATATTAGTATTCAAAAAGGGCTCGAAAGTTTCAAGAACCATGAACTAAATTCACCTCCGGGGTGGTACGAGGAAGTGAGTATGTTCAATACCAATCTTCTTGGGGCTGTAATGGAAAGAGCTACTAAGAAAAAATTCCCGGTATTGTTAAAAGAATATATTACGGACACTCTGCATTTGACTAATACAGTAGTTGATGACCCTTCTGCTACCATTAAAGGCCGGACAAATTTTTACGATCAAAATATGATGGGGCAATGTATTAACGCACCTTTCAGAGATATGAGGTACAAGGCTCCTTACGAAGGTATTTTATCAAATGCCGAAGATTTAGTAAAATTTGGTATGGCTATTTTAGAATCCGATTATTTTGGTGACGAATTTGAGGAAAAATATTTTGAACCGATTGATCTTTACGAAGGTCATAAATCGAATTTGGCCAATGGTTGGATGTTTAGGCTAGACAAACAGGGAAGATTAATGTACGGAAGTAGTGGTAGCGTTAACGGAGGTGGAGCTGCAATACTTATTTATCCGGAATACAAATTGGTTATCGCATGTGCCATGAACCTAACAGTAGGCATCGATAATTTGCCTGTAGTTGATATTGCTAGCCATTTTTTACAAGATCATGGATCTGAGGGAAAGTAGAAATAGAATTGCCATAGCAATTATTTAAATCCTTTGCTAAAACTGATATAAAAGGAATTCATAAAAAGTAATATTTTAGAATAGAAATTAGCTTTTTATAGAAACCGACCTAACTTGATTTAAAATATTATTTTGATTCTTGTAATCGGGTGTACTTTTTTGGGTATTTGAAAAGGTAATGTGCAAATAATATCAAATAAAAATCTGGCTCACTACTGAGCCGGATTTTTTCGTTTGGTGATTTAATTTATGTTTGGTTAGTTAGCAGTAAAGGGTGTCCGTCGGCAGACGGATACCCTTCTGTTTTTATGGGTATTGGAACTCTTCACCGGTAAAAATTCCAATGTTCGATCCTTTCTTGTTTTAATTTTTGGGACACCTTAGATATACAGCGCATTGTAAGGCGCT
>JABGRN010000081.1 GCA_018648265.1 Prolixibacteraceae bacterium
CCCATAGTGAACTTGCATCACCTAGTTATTTACCATGCACGGCACACCAAAAAAATGGAAAGCCAACCATCTGACTTTCCATTTAATAATATTTAATGTTTGCTAGGCGTATAAAAATCGCTTAATTTTTTTAGTCGGTGTTCTTTCAAATGGAAGAGGCTGAAGAATTACTTGCTGAATCCTTGAGAATTTATTCACTTCTTCATTTACTTTTTTCTGAATCTCTTTTAGCGTTTCTTCAGATTTTTCGTGAATATACTGTTTTGCTTCCGACTTTAAATGTTTAAAGTTTTCTTCTATTTCTTCCATGTTCAAATGAATCATGGCAACCAATTTTCCTTTTTTCTCAAGAACCAGTGATTCCATAACAAATTTCATTTTGTTGATTACCGATTCTATTTCCTCAGGATAAATGTTTTCCCCGCTTGCCCCTACAATCATAGTTTTTATGCGGCCTTTTATGTGCAACAAATTATTTTTGTCGAACATTCCGCGGTCGCCGGTTCTAAACCAACCATCATCGGTAAAAACTTCTTTTGTAGTTTCCGCAGCTTTGTAATAACCTTTCATTACGTTAAATCCCTGTGCCTGAATTTCTCCTTCACCAGTTACCGGATCAGCATTTGCAACTCGCAGAGTAACTCCTTCCATTGCAATTCCAGTTGAACCAATTTTTCTGTTTTTACCAACTGCACCTGCCAGCAATGGCGCAGTTTCTGTTAATCCATAACCAATTGCATAAGGGAAATTTCCTTCATATAAAAAACGTTCAACGGTTGGGTCGAGTTTAGCTCCTCCAATTCCAAAAAAGTTTAATTCACCACCAAAAGTTTTATAAAGTTTTCCTGCTGCAACCTTGTGCAATAATTTTCTGAATGGTGCAAGCGAATACAAAAACCGCATAACCGGACTTTTTTGAAATTTGGGTAATATTTTTGCCTTGAAAACTTTCTCGATAATTAATGGAACGGTAAGCATTATTGTGGGTTTAACCAATTCTAATGCAGGAAGCAATACCGATGCTACCGGCGGTTTACGCAAATAATGAACCGATGCCCCATTTTTTATCGCCAGTAAAAATCCGACGGTATTTTCTAAAGTGTGCGATAATGGCAACACCGAAAGAAAGCGATCGACAGTTTTTACCTGATACAAACTTCTGGCCTGCTGTGTTGTCCAGGCAAGATTTTTATGCGATAACATTACTCCTTTTGAATTTCCGGTTGTCCCGGAAGTATAAATTATTGAAGCCAGATCTTCTTCGTCAATTTCTACTTGTGGCAACTCTATTTTTTCTGAAGGTAAAGAAGATTCTAGGTTTTTAATCTGTTTTACAGATGTTCCTTTTGGAATGATTGAAAAGTTGTTAATTAAAATAATCTCTTCAACTAAACCGGAAGCTTCCTCGTTAATATTTTTGTACAATTCTTCAGAAACAAACAATAGTTTTGCTTCTGAATGTTCAATAATTGTTTTTACTTCTTTTTCGTGAAAATCGGGTAAAATGGGTACTACAATTGCGCCCAGTTTTGAAATGGCAAAAAAAGCGACTCCCCAGTTGGGCATGTTTGTACTTAAAATTGCCACTTTCTCATTTTGCTGAACTCCTAATTTTGTAAGCATTCCGGCAAGGAGATCCACATCGTCACCCATTTGTTTATAGGTGTAGTTTTTTTCTCCGGTAAAAACCACCGATGTTTTATCGGCGAATTTTTCAACCGAATTGCTAAACATTGAGGGCAAAGTAAATTTCAATGAATTTGTCATTTGTTTAATATTTAACCGTAAATTTTTCTAATGCAAATAAAAATAAACTTCATTTTCAGGTCGCAAAAATAGTAAAAAAGACGATTGGAACATATTTGTAAATTAGGTGTCATTTTTTCAATTAATAATTATGGTTCAGACATTCAGTGTGTTACTGTTTTTTAGATTGAGTTTTTAACAATTTTTAGTTGTTGGTATTCTTTGTCAATTAATTAAATTTGAACCATGAGTTTGAAAATTCAACAAAAAAGGGTTTTAAAAGAGACCGAAACATTTATTCAGAAACATTTTGAAAATGAAGGTTCGGGGCACGATTGGTGGCACATTTACCGGGTACGAAATGTAGCCTTAAAATTGGCCAAAATTGAAGGTGGTGATAATTTTATAATAGAAATGGCTGCTTTGTTACACGATTTGGACGATTGGAAATTAAACGGGAATTCAGACATTTCACAATCAAAAAAATGGCTCGAAAAATTAGATATTGAACAAAATCAAATCGACAAAATTCTTGTGATAATTGAGCAGGTTTCGTTTAAAGGGGAAGGTGTTGAAACCAAAGCAGTTTCAGTCGAGGCCAAAATCGTTCAGGATGCCGACAGGTTGGATGCAATTGGTGCAATTGGAATTGCCCGGACGTTTGCTTACGGAGGTAGCAAAGGACGACTTATTTATCACCCCGAAATTAAACCGGTAATGCACAATAGTTTTGCTACCTATAAAAATAATACGGCTCCAACCATAAATCATTTTTATGAAAAACTACTTTTGTTGAAAGATTTATTGAACACTGATTCAGCAAAGGAAATAGCAGAAAAAAGACATCGGTTTATGGAAGATTTTTTGGAACAGTTTTATGCAGAATGGGAAGGTAAAATGCAACTCAATTCACCGGGTGACTTCGAGTCACCCGGTGAATAAATAACTACATAACAATGAAAATAGATCACATAGCAATCTGGACAAATAATCTTGAAGAATTACGAAGTTTTTACATGAAATATTTTGGAGCAAATTCAAACGAAAAGTATTTCAATCCGACAAAAAAATTTAGTTCCTATTTTCTCTCTTTCGACGAAGGTTGTACTATTGAAATTATGGAAATGCCTGATATTCCTAAGTCTAAAAATGATGTCTATAAACAATTTGCCGGATTAATCCATTTTGCAATAAATGTTGGTTCAAAAACCGAGGTCGATAATTTAACGAAAGTTTTAAGAACCAACGGCTACAAAGTTGTTGGAGAGCCAAGAACAACTGGAGATGGGTGTTACGAAAGTGTCATCCTTGATCCGGATGGGAACCGGGTTGAGATTGTGGCTTAGTTGATTTTAATAGGTTATTTTATTTGTCCGCTGAATAAAAATCAAAATTAACTGTACTTTCCCTTGTATTTTCTATTTTTACAAAACAATCTAAATCCAGTAAAATGAAATTTAAAAACCTGTCCAACTTAGCTGTTTTGTTACTAATTGCTTTTGTTTCAACTACATTTTCAAGTTGCGAAGAAAAAGTACCTGAAGAATTGCCCAATATTTTGTGGTTAGTTAGCGAAGATAACAGTCCGTTTTTGGGATGTTATGGCGATGAATTTGCCACAACACCAAATCTCGACAATCTGGCCTCCGAAGGATTTTTATATACCCACGCATATGCCAACGCTCCTGTTTGTGCCCCGGCCCGAAATACTATTATTTCAGGTGTTTATGCAAGCTCGAACGGAAATCAACACATGCGGAGTTATTATTCAAAATCGGAGGAAATAAAAACTTATCCTGAATTTTTACGTGAAATTGGATACTACTGTAGCAATAATTCAAAAACGGATTATAATACAAGTAGTATTGATCCCAATCAGATTTGGGATGAAAGTAGCCGAAATGCCCACTATAAAAACAGAGCCGAAGGCCAGCCTTTTTTTGCAGTATTTAATTGTGGGCTGTCGCACGAAAGTTCCATTCATAAACAGATTCCGAATAATGAATTGAGACACAGCCCAGATGAAGTCCCTATTCCGCCACATCATCCGGCAACACCTGAAATGAAACATGACTGGGCACAATATTACGACATGGTTGAGGACATGGATACATGGATGGGAGAAAAACTTCAGGAACTTGACGAAGCTGGCCTGGCTGAAAATACGATTGTTTTTTATTATGGCGACCATGGCGGTGTTCTTGCCCGAAGCAAGCGTTATGTGTATGAATCGGGCACTCATGTTCCTTTTATTGTTCGTATTCCCGAAAAATACAAATACCTTTTCCCGGCAGAAAAACCAAATTCGAAAGTAAATCGCTTAATAAGTTTTGTTGATTTATTTCCGACTCTTTTAAGTATTGCAGGAATTGAAATTCCAGAATATTTACAGGGAAGTGCTTTTCTTGGCAAACAAAAAACAGCAGATCCGGAGTATGCATTTATGTTCCGTGGACGAATGGATGAACGTTACGACATGTGCAGGGCAGTGCGCGATCAAAAATTCCGCTACATCAGAAATTATATGCCGTATCGTGTTTATGGACAGCGACTTGAATATTTGTGGCGCGCCCCTTCAATTGGATCGTGGGAACAGGCTTTTTTAAATGGAGAATGTAACGAAACACAAAGTATTTTCTGGAATACCAAACCTGTTGAAGAGTTGTACGACACAGAAAATGATCCCTGGGAAATAAATAATCTGGCAGACAACCCCGATTATAAAGATGTTTTGGAAAGAATGCGTGCAGCTAACAAAGACTGGGTTACCAGAATTAACGACACTGGTTTTATTCCGGAAGCCGATCGGGTTGATCGCGCCGGTGAATTGGCAATGTACGATTACATGCGCGCCGGGAATATTAATTTGGAAGAAATTATGGATGCGGCAGAAATTGCCACTTTGGGAAAAGTTGAGAACCTGGATAAATTAAAATCGTTTTTGAAAAGCGATGAAAGTGCTGTGCGATATTGGGGAGCTTCCGGTTTATTAATTCTTGGAGAAGAAGCAAGTCCTGCGATTGAAGAATTGAAAGCTGTAACCGAAGACAAATCGGCAAATGTAGTTTCAGTAGTTGCTGAGGCTTTGTATAATTTGGGCGAGAAAGAAATAGCAAAAGAAGCTTTACTCTCTGTTCTGAAAAATCCAAATGAATTTGCACGGTGCCATGCGTTGAATGTTATTGATTGTATTGATGAGGAAAGTGCTGAGATGAAAGAAGGTGTAGTTGATATGATTGCAAATGCAGAATCGAATACAAGAAATAAATACGATATGCGTGCAGCAAAATGGTTAATTGAAAAATGGGGATTGGATGCCGATGAATATAAAATTGATTTTGCGTGGTAGTAAAACTTCTCCTAAGAAGAGGAAAAAAGAGGAAAAAATTATTTTTGATGAGGGTTTCACTTTGAGTGAAACCCTCATTTTGTTCAATTCTCAATTTGGGCAAGTCCACAAAACAACTTCATCTTTTTTCTCTGATAGAAAGTTATTAAAATTATCAGAAGACCAGTCAATAAGCTCCCCGTTAGGGTCGTATAATTTGCAATACATACACGACCAAAAACCACAGTAAATATGATAATAGAATTCGTTGTTAAAGGTAATTTTGGTAAGCGAACAGTCGAAACAGTATTCTGAGTTTTCAAGCTCTTCAATTTGTGATTGGAGCCATTCAGGAATCTCCGAAATAGTATTCTCTTCTTTTTCACAGGAAACGAGAAAAATGAAAAGAAATAAAATTGGATAAAGGTTTTTCATTATTCAACTTTAAAAAGAGATTGTTAAAAATGCAAAAGGTTGCGTGTTGTTGCATTTTAGAAATCGTCTTTCGCATTTCCCAAAATTTTAAAGTTGTAAGTAACTGTAAAGATGGGCTGTCCAAAAATAGACATTTTATATCCTTTAACTTCTCCTTCTTCCGTTCGAAAAAAGATAGAATATGGGTTTCTTCTTCCTAAAACATTATAAACGGCAAAGGTCCAAGAACTGTGATTTAATTTTCTTTTTAGTAAGTTCCCATTAATAGTTGCAGCTAAATCAAGCCGAATATAATCTGCCATACGAACACCATTTCTTTCGGTATAATATACACGGTAAGCGTCGTTAAAATAATAGTATGCAATTGGCGCCGTATAAGGTCGCCCTGTACTGTAAAAGAAATTAGACGAAACGTTAAACCTTCTTGTTGCTTTGTAATTAAAAATATATTTGAAATTATGAGGTTTGTCGTAATTTGCCGGAAAATATTCACCATTGCTAACTCTTTCTTCTTCAAAATCACTGTCAATTTTGTGTAAAATTCGCGAGTAGGTATAATTTATCCAGCCAGAGAATTTTCCGGTTTTTTTCTGAAGCATTAATTCAACACCATACGCTTTCCCGATTCCATTAAGTACATCAGTTTCGAGGTGTTCGTTCATAACTAATTGTGCTCCACCTTTATAATCTAATATGTCTTTTAATTTCTTATAGTAGGTTTCAACCGAAGCTTCGATTGTATTTCTGCGAAGGTTTTTATAAAAGCCTATTGAGACTTGATCTCCTCGCTGTGGTTTCAGATAATTGTCACTTAATTTCCAAATATCTGTTGGCGACATTGCTGTCGTTTTAGACATCATATGAATGTATTGGTGCATTCTGCTAAATCCGACTTTAATTGAACTGCTACTAGTGGTTTTTATATTTGTTGAAAAACGTAATTCGGGACCCGAGTAAAATTTTACCGAAGCACCTTTCCCGTACAAAGTTGTATCCTTTATTGTTTCAACAGATTTTGGCAATCCATCCTGATAATTAAACTGAGTTTTTGGCCCGAAGTTACCATATAAAGTGTAACGTAAACCTGCTGAAATGGAAATGAAATCGTTAAGCTCAAATTCATCACTTAAATAAAGAGACGTTTCAAGAGCCCGTTCTTTCTCAATTTCTTTATTGGTTACAATTGATAATGGTCCCACCGGCTCTCTAATTCCAGGTGAAAGATTATAATAAGTAGAATTTAATCCAAAATCGATTTTATGATTTTTGCTCGAATGATAAGAAAAGTCAGCTTTCAGAGAGCTTTGATTAATATTGTATTTTACAGAGTTAGATAAAGTCGAATCTATACGCGACTGCATAGCGTAATCGTAATTACTTGTGATAGCAGAGAATGTAGAAAATAGTTTAGGGCTAAAAATATGTTTCCATTTTAACGATGATGCAAATGTGTTGTATTCAAAAGCATCTTCCAAATAATAATCAAAATTGTCGTGGCTCATGTATCCCGAAATATATAGGCTATTATCCTCGTCTAAATCAAAAGAGAAATTTCCTTGCACATCATAAAACCCAGCGGTGCTATTTTTTAATTTATCATCATCTAATAGTTTCAGGATCCAATTTGAGTAGGTTGTACGCGCACCAATAATAAATGAACTTTTGTCTTCCTTAATTGGTCCTTCAACATTTAATTTCCCCGAAACAGGACTAATACCTCCGCTAACTTTGGTTTCTTTTCGGTTTCCTTCTTTCAGGGTAATTTCCATTACTGAAGAGGCACGCCCACCATATTTTGCCGGAACACCACTTTTATATAAGGTAATATCTTTTACAATATCTGAATTGAAGCCTGAAAAAAAACCAAAAAAGTGCGAGGTATTCAGGATAGATGCATCGTTAAAAAGAATAAGGTTTTGATCAACACTTCCTCCCCGAACATTGAATCCACTTGAGGCTTCGCCAACCGACTGTACACCGGGGAGCAGTAAGGAACTTTTTATAATATCAGCCTCACCAAATCCCAAAGGAAGTTGTTTTAAGGTTTTCATAGAAAGTTTTTCCACTCCCATTCGAAGGTTTCTTACAAGATCTTCTCTTTTTGCGGTAACAACGACCTCTTTTAACGATTCTGGTTTATCCTTCATTTCCACATCAAGTTTACCATCGGAATGGATAACAATATTGCGGTAAGTAGTATTCATTCCCACTAAACGGTATTCTATTCTATACTGCCCTTTGGGAAGTGTAGCCGAGTAAAAACCATAAGCATTACAAGCAGTACCTCTTTTTAATTCTTCGATATAAATTGTTGCGCCAACCAAAGGTTCTCCGGTTTCAATATCTTTTAAAGTTCCTCTCAAGGTCGCCGTTTTTAAATGCGGATTAATTGATGGATTTCCAATTGTAAACAATTCGTACTCTTTATTTATTGTACTTTTCTCATTGTCGGGTTTAGGCAATGTATATTCTGTTGTATCAGCCCTATTAAATTCATAATTTTCAAGATACCTTAAATAAGATTCAGCATAATTGGTTTTTATTTTATAGTCTTTAACAAAAACAATTTTATTGGCATCGATAATAGTATAAGTTAAATTTTGGGGTTTACTCAATTTGTCAAGAATCTGTTCAATGGTTTCATTATTTGCATCAAAAGAAAAATACAAACTATCAACCCAAATCCGATCATAAAAAAAAGTATAAGCGGAATTTTGTTCCAATAGGGTAATTATCTCATCGAAACCTTTATTATTTACCTGCAAATTTATTTTTGTGTTTTGCGCAAAAGAGGGAGCTGAAACAAAAAGAACAAACATTCCAATTAAAATAATCTTATACATTCGCAGTTATTTTAAATAGAATTTATTAGTTGAAGTGTTTCTACCAATTGTTCCTTATTAAGCAGGTCGTATCTTACGCCAAAAGAGTTTAACTTTTTATTAATCGTTTTTCGTTTATCTTTAAACAAACCAACAAATTTTCTTTTTGAAGTAATATCGTAATAAGACTCATTTATTTTAAGGATTTTTTTTTGGCTGTAATTGTATTTAAAAATTCCATTTATTACAGCTTCTGCACCTTCGTTATTTGCAAGAATTGCTTCGTGATGTATTAACAATAACATGTTTCCCGATGTAGCTGTTTCAAAATAACCATCTTGCA
Organism: Prolixibacteraceae bacterium; assembly: GCA_018648265.1. Taxonomy (GTDB): domain Bacteria; phylum Bacteroidota; class Bacteroidia; order Bacteroidales; family Prolixibacteraceae; genus Draconibacterium. The sequence goes on from JABGRN010000081.1 coordinate 8,675, forward strand.
TTTCCATATTGCAGTTTGTTGGGAAATCAATTCTTTTAAAATGATAATGTTTTTGTGGGAGTTTATAATCATTTAGCATGGTAGTTTCTTTTTTTACAATTATAAACGAATCTACCAATGCTCTATTCATACAAATATAATTGTGATTTCGAAAAAGAGATGTAACATAAATTAATTGATCTTTATGAATATCGTATGCCAACATAATATCAGAATATGATTCTCCATTTACAAAAATTGTTCCTTCCATTCCAAACGATGCATCAAAAAGAGGGCTTGTATTGAGCCTAAAATGGTATGGTTTATATTCTTTTCCGTTGAGAAATATATGTTTTTCGTAAAATTTATCATCGTATAGGTTACGGGCTGATTTCATGTCAACCGAATACATCCGATTGTCTTGTTCAACAGGTTTTATTTTCTCGACATTATTATTTTGAGATGCACAAAACAAAGTGATTATTGAAAACCCAACAAATAGAATGAAAATTTTAAAGGACATTAATTTGATACTAATATATTCGAATCAAAAATAGCAAAATACACGTATCGGGAACAAAATATTTAATATTTATTCTTTTCTTTATTCAACGAATAAAATGTTGAATTGCATCTTAATATCCATCTGCTAATTGGAATAAGTTAGTTATCAATGAAGTTGAAGCAAATCGTAATTATAATATTGGTATTTCTTGGTGTTTCCTCGTGTCTCGAACCATTTAATGTTACCATTGGCGACGAAAATACAACGTTTCTTGTGGTCGATGGTTTAATAACAAACGAAAATACTTCTCATTCAGTAAAATTAACGCGGTCGCTTTCAAATATAAACGAAGACATAATTCCTGAAGTAGGAGCTGAATTAATAATTGAAGATGATTTTGGAAAAGAAACAACATTAAGGGAAACAAAAAGGGGCGTTTACCAAACTAATCCTGATGATTTTATTGGAATTCCGGGAAGGACATATCGTCTAATTATAAAAACCAAAAAAGGAGAAAGGTATCATTCCAGCCCTTGTTTAATGCCTCCCCCCTCTGATATAAATGATGTTTATTACATTCCTGCGAATAATACAATTGGTGATAGTAGTAATAAATTAAACGGCGTAGGTATTTATGTTGATGGGCAAATTAATACTGATGAAATACAATATTTAAGATGGGCTTACGAAGAAGACTGGAAGTTCTATATACCTTTTGGTCACCATGAGGTTCTACTTCCCGATAATACATGGGAACCAATTTCCCCGAAGAAATACTGTTGGAAATCTTCAGTTTCAAATGAAATACTTCTTTATTCGTTTAATAACCAAACAGAACAACAAGTAATTGGCAAGGAACTATATTTTATTGCTGCTAACGAATCAGACAGGCTTATTGACAGGTACAGTACATTAATAAAGCAGTATTCTATTACAAAAGAAGAATACGACTTTTGGCGTAAAATACAGCAGTCGGATCCGGGAGTTAGTGGGATTTTTGGAGATCAACCCTTTTCCATTAAAGGGAATATTACAAACACAAATAATCCGGAAGAAAAAGCATTGGGATATTTCCAGGTTGCCGGAGTGGCTACAAAAAGAATTTATATCGATTACGGAAAAATTCAAAACTTAAAAATAGCTGTAAATAACGAGTTCAGTAATTGCAATTATACTCCATTTATTCTCGATAGTTTAAATGCAGGAGGTACTACCGAGAATCCGGAGTATGAAGACATTTATTCTATTCTCAAAAAATTTGTTTTAAGCGGGGACTATAGTTATGAATTTGCTTTTCCAATAATACATCCTGCTCCATTAAATCAAACGGTTATTGGCTTAGCTTTATCTTCGGCAAAGTGCACAGACTGTACTTTATCAGGAGAAATAAATCCTCCTGAATTTTGGGAAGAACAATAATTAATTCTATGCGGATAAAAAACAATAGGAGCCCTAAAATCATTTTAATAGCACTGTTTGTATTTCTGACGACAAACTTCCTGTATGCTCAAGAAACAGTCACCTTTCGTACCGACAGAGATACATACATTGCAGGAGAATCTGTTTGGATTCAGGCCAATTGCTTAAAAAGTGGAACATCACTACCGTCAGACTTAAGTAAGGTTATTTATTTCGAGGTTCTTAATTTTAAGAATGTTCCGGTTAAACAAATTAAGTTGTTTGCCAAAAATGGAAGTACTGCAACACAGCTTGTTTTACCCGATACATTGTCAACAGGAAATTACATAATTAGAGCTTACACGAAATGGATGCGCAATTATAATGTAGATTTCTATTTTTCTAAAAATATTGCAGTTATAAATCCTTTCGCCAAAAACTCATTTCCTAAAGCCGACAAAGTTTACAATTCCGACACCCTGATTTTTTATCCGGAAGGGGGCAAAATCATTCGAAATAAGCGCAATAAATTAATCGCTCAATCTTTCGATAATTATGGAAATTGCATCCCTGTTTCAGGAGAAATTATCTCACTAGGCGGCGAAAAAATAATTGAATTAGAAACCTCCAATGAAGGTTATGCTGTGTTTCATTTCACTCCTGATGAACCGGGAACATATTTATTTCGTTTTGCCGACAATCTAAAACCAAGAACGATTGCTTTACCCAGGATTTTAGAAAAAGGGATTAATTTACAACTCGAAAACGAAACAAATAATAATCTGATTTTTAATCTGGCAGTAGAAAATTCAAATTCCAACATTAGTTCCGAAGGGGTTCTTCATATCATCCATTCAAATGGCATTTTTTTAAAACGTTATCCGGTTTTGCTAAAGAATAATGAAAAAGTGACTATCTCTGGCAAATCGCTCCCTTCTGGTTTTTTAAGCGCCTTGCTAATTAATAATTATGGGGAGGTTGTCTCTTCTCGCTATTTTGAAGTTTCACAATCTAATCGGATTAAATCACTAAGCATTGAAACTGAAAAAAAAAGTTACACAGCAAGAGAACCTGTTTCCGTTAAATTAATTAATAAGGGAGGATTGAAAAATATTTCTGTTTCGGTTGTAAAAGACTGTCTGTTAAATTCAAAAACTCAAATAGGAAAATCGGCTAGCCCAAATACTATACCGTTTCAGACTTTTGAGGAATTGGCAAATAATGATATTTCCATTAACGATCTTCTTTTATGTTTTTCTCCACTGGAGAATGTAATGACCGAACTTCCTGATTTCTCGTTTTTACCCGAAATAAATGGGGAAATAATTTCAGGAACAATTATGGACTTAGAAAATATGCAAGCAGTTGACAACAAAACTTTTATACTAAACTTTGTCGGGAAAAACCCTACAATAGATTTTTCGTTAACCGATTCTTTGGGTAGATTTAATTTTGTTACACACAGGTATGGAGAACAAGAAATTGTTATTCAGCCATTAGAAAGAGACACTTCAAATTTAAATTATAAGGTTAATCTGAAACCGGCTTTTTGCCATAGGTATGCCAGCAAACCAATTGAGCCATTGTTTATTGAAGCGAAAAATGCTTTGGAAATAAATCAATCTATTATTAATATGCAGGTTACTTCTTTATACCAAACCTTAAATTCTTCTCAATTTCTAAAAAAAGAAGTCTCAAATGCAGCCTGCTTTTATGGAGAACCAGAAATCTCAATTTTAACAGGCGATTTCATTGAACTACCAACAATGGAAGAGATTTTCAGAGAAATTGTTCCTAACACTCACCTTATAAAAAATGAAGGCAAATTTATTATTCAAATTTCAGAAGATGAAACTCTAAGATCAACCGATGGGGAATCATTTTGTATGGTTGACGGCGTTCCTATACGAAAATCAAATAATATATTAAAAATGAGCCCGGGAGAAGTAGAAAAAATTGATGTTGTAAATTATGAGTATTTTGTAAAAAGCCAAAGGCTGGGTACTCTTTTAAATGTTACAACTAACTCGGGAGACATGAGTGCCTTTCGATTTGATTCGCGCTTATTTCGGCAGGTTTATTACTGTTATTCTCCAACTTATTTGTTTACCAGCCCTGATTATTCGTTAGAATCAACCCGAAACTCAAGAATTCCTGATTTTAGAAATCTTCTATATTGGAACCCAAACCTTACATTTAATGTAGAACAAAAAGCAAATGTTTCTTTTTACACATCCGATGAATATTCAAAATACACAATAATAGCAGAGGGTATTAATAACGCAGGAGTAGTTGAGCGTCACGTTTCACAATTTGAAGTAAAGGAATAATACTTGTTGAAACATATTATTTTATTTGACGAAGAAATAATTACACAACTTTATTTGTAGCCAAAATTACCAATCATTGTAAATAATAAGTACTAAGTTAGTTGTGTCCACCGTCAGACTGTCTAAAAACCTTTTTGTTTAGGTAATTTATTTAGGCTGTTGTTTGTATTTTTAAACAAATATTGAAATGTCAGGCAGTTAAAAATAGTTTTTAGACAGACTGCCGTTTCTGTTATGTTGTGATTTTTTGGACATTTATTTTTTTCTCTTAAAACTTTTATGGCAAAAGAATTTAGAAAACAGATTTATAATTAATTTTTTGTTCTGTATCTTGATTTTTGTGTCTTGAAACAAATTGTTTACGCATGAAGTATTTACTTGAAAATAAAGAATCAGAAAGATTGCGATACAGAACACTCAAAGAATCTGATTTCGAATGGTGGATGGAATTCGCATCAAACCAGGAAGCAACCCGTTATTTTGATTTCTCAGGTAATTTAAATTCAAAAGAATTTTGCCGACTTTGGTTTGATAAAGTGTTCGACAGGTACAAAAACAACTCAGGAGGGCACAATGTTTTGATTGAAAAAGAAACCGGCAAATCAGTTGGTATGTGCGGATTGTTAATTCAGGAAGTAGATGGGATTGAAGAGCTGGAGATTGGATATTCGATTCACCCAAAATTTTGGAATATGGGATTTGCAAGCGAAGCTGCAAAAAAATGCAGGGAATTTGCTTTTGCCAATAATTATGCAAAATCAATTATTTCCATTGTTCATGTCGATAATGTTGCATCGGCAAAAGTAGCTCAAAACAATGGGATGTTTCTGGATAAAACTACAGAATACAAAGGAATTCCCGTAAATATTTTCAGGGTTTGGAACAAGTAATCCCAATTCAATTTTGAAGCAAGTTTTTAATAAATAATTTGGAAATACCACCAACCAACAATTATTTTAAACTTCATAAATTGGCAGAATTTCAAATTAAAATAACTTTGAGTTTGCAACAACTTTTTTCTTATTATTTTTACAATTCATAAAAACAAAAAAAATGGTCAACGATAAAAAAGTTGTGGTAGTACTTCCCGCCTACAATGCTGCCAAAACCCTCGAAATTACTTACAAGGAAATTGATTTTAATATTGTTGACGATGTTATTTTAGTTGACGATTTAAGCAAAGACAAAACGGTTGAAGTTGGCAAAAAACTGGGGATAAACCACATCGTTGTTCACGAGAAAAACAAAGGTTACGGTGGCAACCAGAAATCGTGTTACAATAAAGCACTCGAAATTGGGGCCGATATTGTAATTATGCTCCACCCCGATTATCAGTACACACCAAAACTGATTCCGGCAATGGCAAATTTATTGGGAAGTGAATTGTACCATGTTGTTTTAGGCTCGCGAATTTTAGGGAAAGGCGCTTTAAAGGGAGGAATGCCAATGCTAAAATATGTTGCCAACCGGGGATTAACATTCATACAGAATTTACTGATGAATGCCAAACTTTCGGAATACCACACGGGTTACCGCGCATTTACAAAAGAGATACTTGAAAAAATTAATTACAACAAAAACTCCGACAACTTTGTTTTCGACAACCAAATGCTGGCGCAAATTTGGTATGCCGGCTACGAAATTGCGGAAATAACCTGCCCTACAAAATATTTCGACGATGCATCAAGTATCAACTTAAAAAATAGCAGCATTTATGGAATCGGAGTTTTAAAAACTTCAATCCAATTCCGATTACAAAAATGGGGCATGGCCAAAAATAAAATTTTCAACCCAAAAGAAAATTAATATCAACTTGACAAAAATTCTAAAATACAGTGTTTTTATTCTTCCCGTTTTATTTTTTTTGGCTGGGATAAATATGCACAAAGCCAAATATGCAAACGACCCGGAATACATTTATCTGGTAAATGCCACTGCCATTTGCGACGGGAAGTTTGTTGGGCACATCGATAATCCGGGAACAACTGTAATGCAAATTGGTGCGGCAACAATTGCAATCAAACATCTTTTTTCAAATCCTGAAAATGAACCAATTGTTCAGCACGTTTTTAAAGAACCTGATCGTTTTGTACGTTCAATCCGGTTTGGATTTTTAGTTTTGAATAGTTTGGTTTTACTTCTGCTTGCATGGGTAACAGTAAAAAAAACAGGGTCGCTTTGGCTTGCCATTTTATTACAAGCTTCAACTTTTATCACTTCAAATACCCTCGACCATGTCTGGACAAAAATGTCGCCCGAACCAGTATTGTTTTTGGTATCCTGTTTATTCGTAATTACAATTCTTAATTTTTATGCCGAAAAAGAAAAAACCAGGTGGAAATATGTAATTGTTTTTGCGCTTTTAGCCGGTGCCGGTCTGGGAACAAAAGCCACTTTTTTGCCACTTGTGATTTTCCCATTTGTGGTTCTCCCGACAATTAAAAAGAAAATTATTTATTTACTTGGAATAATTCCATCGTTTGTGCTTTTTACAATTCCTGCTATTCCGGAATACAAAAATATGTATTTTTGGTTTCGGGGTTTAATCAGTCACTCAGGTAAATATGGCCATGGCGAAAAAGAATTGGTTGATATCGAAACCTATTTCCCAAATATTATTAAAATAATTACGAACAATCCAATTTTCGCCTTCGTTTTAATACTCGCAATTTTTGTTGTTTTATTGACCCTTTTTCAATCTTTCAGAAAAAAAACAAAGCCGGATTGGGATGTGCGCATTTTATCGGGATTAATTGCAAGTTCAGGTTTTGGGGTTTTGCTTGTGGCCAAACATTACCACTTTAACCATTACCTTATCCCAATACTTTTATTGACCGGGATTTCGCTGTTTTTTGTGCTGAATATTTTATTTAAAACCAAATTGCACCCGATGATAAAAAAGTTAATCCCACCAATAATTGTTGTCGGGTTAATTATTTTTATCGGTTTCAAACAAACTACCCGAATGAAATATGCTTCACACGGTTATCAGATTACCAACGAAGAAATGGATTCAACAAACGTAAAGCTGGAACGTGATTTTGCTGATTACTCGCGCATCTATTTTTATCCATTCTCGTTTTATAAATATTCTGCACTAAATTTCGGCGATGTTTATACCAAACGGCAAATGTTACCGTATTTAAAAAAATTATATCCGAACACTTATTTTTACGATTTTTACTGGAACCGGTTGCAGTATTGGAATGCCGATGTTTTGCTTGAAGATATAATCGAATACAATGGGAATAAAATCTTAATGGTTGGCGGCCCAAGAGATGAAAAAATGGCCGGAGAATTAACCCTGCGCGGAATTCCATTGAAGAAAATTTACAAAGGCAGGATTCAGGCATTTTATGAAATTGACACATTAAAACTGATCCAGATCGGCAAAGAAAAAATTGTTGTTGAGCAAGTTTTTTGTGACGCAGAAATTTTATCAAACGACAATCAAAACTTTATTGGATCCGATAGAGAAAGTTTTGGAAATGCTTTTATGCGAAATGATGAATTTTTTCGCTCAGGAAAACATTCAATAAAAATGGATGAAAAGACTGAATTTGCAATTGAATATAAATTAGACGGTTTAAAAGCCGGCAATAATTATGAAGTAGAAGTTTGGCGCAAATCTAACAATTACAGTGGGAGGCTGGTTGTGGCATCAATCAATAGTAAAGTATTTTATCAGTCTCAAAACGATTTCATCACATCCGATAAATATGGTTGGGATTTAATTCGGATAAAATTTACTGTTACCCAGGAAATGGAAAAGGAAATTTTGAAAATATATCTATGGAACCCACAAAAAAAACTGGCTTGGTTTGACGATTTAACTATCAAAAAAATTATTTACAAAGACCCAGTTAGTAATCCTGCTTTTTAATTAGAAATACTAATCTTTTGGCTGAACCACAAAAATCCCCTCTTTTGCTTTTTTATAATCGGGCGTTTCCAACAAATCAAAAAATCCGGGTTGTGGGCGAATATGCCAAAAAGAATGCCAGTAAGCTTCTTTTGTTGTATCGGCAAAATGAAGAGAACCTTTTAAATACTTTTGCATTTGAAAATTATTGAGGACAATTAAAACAAAAACCAGGGCTACGGCAATATGGTAAACCCATTTTTTAATACGCGCCAATTCAGTTAAAAGTAAGGCAAACGGTATAGCCAACATTCCGTAAAAATCGACAAACGGACGTTGCCCAAACGAACCTCCATACCACCAGCACCACCACGAAAAAATAATGTAAACCGAAATAATCATAAAAATCAAAGTCGCCCATGAGAATTCTTTCTTTTTAAAAAAAAGTACAATCATCCCAAAAATAGAAATTATCATCATTGGAGTATAAAGCAACCAACCCTTTCGGTAGCTAAACAAACCATCTAAAATCTGTGGGTTATTAAAAAAGAATTTTTCGCCGGTATATGAATAAAAAAGCAAATCGCCGGTAAAATAAAGGTTATATGCAAACTGTGGGATCCAAACCAATAAAAAAGCCAAAAGCATCCCCAAAAACCAATGAAATTTTTTATAAACAAAAGTTATTTTTTCTTTTATCAATCGAAAACTATAAACATTGTAAATAAAAAAGAAAAGTAAAATTACGATATTCGATGGCCTGATTAAAGTAATTAAACCGGCCAACGCACCCAATCCGAATAAGCGTTTAAAGGTCGGCTTTTCGTGCCACAAAATTGTATGCCAAATAAAAATATTAAAAAAGGCAAAATTATAAATGTGGGTCATTGTTCCTTCAACACTAGAATAATATGCCAGGTTGGTTCCAATCGCAATTGCTAAAATTGTTAAAGTCGTAATTTTATCGGAGAAATACTTCAATAGTATTTTCCTCAAAAAAATCAAACCTAAAATTAGATAAATAATGGCTCCAATTATTAATGCAAATTTGTAGGGTTCGGAATATCCGTAAGCTTCGTACCCCAGGATTTTTGCAGCACCGTGCCCGGCAAAAAAGAAAGGGGCATAAACAAACGACATCCCCATCGACATTTTTATAATATTATTTCCGTTTGAAAGCCGCTTTGTCCAGAATTTACCTTTTTCAATGGTTTCCACTTTTGTAATACCAATATCGTGGAAAATAAAAGTGGCTGGCAGGTAAGCATAATAATTTATTACATCGGAAATAATTACCCGGTTTTCATCTTTCCAATAACCTTTTATAATTGTAAAAGATGAAATAAGGACTACACTAAAAATTATACTGTATTTCGATAATTGTGCTTTTAACTTCATTGAATTATTTGTTTTTTACTCAGGAACTTCGTTTCGAAAATGGCTCATCCCTGCCACAAATTTCGAATTTTTATCTAAACGGAAAGGGAACTGGTTGGTAATTTTTTCAGCTTCATTATCCCATTCCTGATCGTATTTTAATTCCACAACCGTTTTTAACTGCTCACTAAATTTAAACTGAAAATGATTCCATGTTGGACGCAAATTGTAAAATTCCAAATGGGTGTCAACCGTTATCCTGTACCTGTTGTTTAAAGTAACAAAATAACTTCGCAAATAAGTATTTAATAAAACTGGCTGAAGACCCGTTAGTTTCTCTTTTACATCAACGGGCAAATCAGCATTTTCAAATATCGTTTTTAAAATCTGCGCATTAAATTCGCTTTTATCAATTTCAAACGATGGAAGCCGGAATGATTTTTTTGTTCCTACAAAACCCTTTTTTAATTTGAATTCTAAAATTGGTGAACTTGCAATGCCAAAAACATCGCCATACCATCTGATCCTGGCTTTCCAACGCTGCCCATTTCCAAAAAGATTGTCGAAATAACAATCCAATCCAGGTGTGTCGAAATAGATATTATTAACTGTTCGGGCTTGAAACGCAGATACAAAAAAGGCACTATTTTGTTTTATTACAGCCTCAGTTTTCATTCTTGAAGACTGCATGGCAACAAATTTTCGTTCGTACCTGTAGGTATTTAATTCGGTGTAACCGCTCTGCATTTCAGTTCAATTAAAAAGAATTGTTATCTACAAACGAAACCCGGATTTCAGGATTTATTTCATTCAACTGATTTTTAAAATCCTGAAGGTTTTCTGTATTTTTTATTTCTACCCAAAATGCCGTTTCAATTGTTTCTGAAGTTTCGTCGTATCGAACCAACTTCGATGCTTTAAAACTTTGCTGAACAATAGCGTCAATCTTCTCGAGGGCGGGTTTATTTAATCCAACTCCGCTAACTGTTAAATACAGGTTTTGCTGCCGTGTTTTTTTCGAACTTAGATATTTCGCCCAAATTATTGCCAGCAAAACAAATGCGGCTACAACTGTTATTACCCGCTGGTTTGCACCAAGGCCCAACCCGATCGAAATAGTAACAAACAAATAGGCCAGTTCTTCAGGTTCCTTAATAGCCGAGCGAAACCGTACAATTGATAAAGCACCTACCAATCCTAACGAAAGTGCCAGCGACGATTTTACAATTGAGATAATTAGCATTGTTGTAAACGCAATTAAAAAGAAGTTGGCTGCGAAGGCCTTTCTTCCCGACAAACTTTTAGCACACCTCGAATAGGTAAATTCTAAAAGGAACGACAACACCAAAATTATTGCTGCATTAATTAAAAAATCCCAAATTGAAATTTGAGCATTTTCAGTTATTAAAAACCGTTGAAATAAATTCCACTTATCCATAATATTTTATTGATATAATTTTATTGCTAAATTCTTTTCGTTTCCATGAATTGTTTTCCCGTTTAAAGTTAAAACCGAGCCCAATTCAATTTGATGGAAAACCATATTATTTTTCATTTTTAAATTATCGATAATAATATTTGCCGGGCCATATTCTGGTTTTTTAACAAAAGCCACCAAACCATAAACCGTCTGTTCCATCGTAATTTTATCTAATTTTAATGTTGAAAGATCTTTGCCAGCCACCCCAATATTTGCTTTTACTATTTCGCAATTGGAAACATTTAAGGTTGAATTTTCACCGCCGGAGATAGCTTTATCCGAAATATTAATCATTTTACAATCTTCAATATTTACCTGGCTCCCCGAAAAATCGATTGCATCGTTACCAGTATTTTGAAACACACAATTTATTACAGTTCCTGTGCAAAAGTCTGAATCAAACGCATCGGCGAATGTATTTTCGAATCGACAATTTGAAACTAAAAAATCAGAACGTACAACATTTAACGCATCATCGCAATTTGAGTTGTTTGCAAAAATACAATTTTCAAGATTAACATCAGCCTCGTAAAAAGTAATAGCCGAAGGAGTTTGCCAACCGCCCTTTCGCAAATTACTTAAACCCGAAAAATGAACAAAATTAAGTTGTGAACGGCTACCCGTTTGCAAAATATTAAATCCATTTGCCGATTTATCAGTTGAAGTAATTTTCACGGGATTTGATTCTGTTCCTTCGCAATTTACGTGTGAAAAAGAAAAGAACCCGGCCATGTTTACCAAATCTATTTTTGTCCCTGGCTTTATTAAAACTTGCATCGACGGCGGAATAACAACGTCATTTTCAAAACGATATTCACCATCAAAAATAACTTTTCCGTTTACAATAGTAAGTTGCTCAATGTTCCCAATTTCATTTAATTTCTGCCTGTGGGTTAATCCTTCAGGAACATTCCATTGACTTACTTCGGTTTCGAACATTTCATTTTCTACTGAAAACAAAATTTTAAGTGGATTTCCCTCAATTGGGATTGAGATCCTTGATGCAGCAATTCCGTTGTAAGCTTCCAATTCCAACCTCGGATCAAAACTTTCAGGTAAGCGTTCACTCATAAAAGCACCTAATATTTTTATGGGCGAATTTGTATAGTTTAAAACTTCAACTTGCTTTTTATTTTTGTTATAAAAGGCCTGGACCTGAAATGGAATAAGATTTTTGTTTATATCGCTGGTATAATTTTTTCGAAACTTTTCATTGTTAACTGCAGAAACTACAACACCCAATTTTTCAATATTAGTTTCAATTTGGATATAATTTTTTCGAATATAATCAGCCTGCCATTTCAAAATATTAAAGTTGAATTCGTAATATGGAAACTCCCTTTTAATTAATTCCGAAAGAGAATCAGCCTCCGGCTTGTACCGTGAAATTAAATTTTCTATAAATTGAGAATCCGAATATTCTTTTAAAAATTGAACATACTTTTTATTAAACACCGAATCGGCAAAAACCTGATAAAGCATCAATTCTTCTTTATTAAAAGTCTTAATTTTATCAGGGTTTAAAAGTCCGGTAACTTGTTCGTCTATTCGTTTGTAAATCCCACTTTCAATATATCCATCGAATGCAATGGGTTCGAGCAAACAAGTAACCGGATTGTAATAAAACCGCTGGTTGTGCCAGGTAAATCCGTGGTAGGCTTGTGTTAAATCAATCAATGCGTAATAAGCAGCAAGTTTGTCGATATCAAAAATTTCTGACACCGGTTTCTCCCTGTTTTTATATTGAAACACCAGTTTTTGAGCTTCGTTAAACTGGGCGCTCAAAGAGGTGTCGGCCACTGTCCTTGTAACTTTAAACGGTAGGATTTTTGAGGCACCAAAAAAGTCGATATCCCAATTTTGTTTTGTTGAATTTGTTTCTAAAACCCGCTGCCAGAAAAGGGTTTCATCGAATCGTACAATTGGACCTTCGCGCCTGTTTTTACTTTCTACCAGATGCTTTTCAAAATGCTCTTCCCAGGCATAAATTCCAAGACTCTGTTTGTTTATTTTTACCGTTACAAAACCATACCGCGTTGTTAGAATATCTTCCTGTTCAAATATTTTATGTGCAAGCCATTCATTCAAAAAACTACGCGTCAAAGGATTTTGGATTGAAAATGTACGCATATTTTTCCAGGCAAATTCTTTTTTTAGCTTTACCCGAAACGACCATTTCTGGCCTTGTAAATGGTCAACCAAATCGCCCTTTAAACGAAAATCACCATTTAAAAAATCTACACCATCAAACAAAACCAGACTTGAATAATCTTCGTCGGAATTTACCAAAACCGTAGTTTCAAAAGCACTTAAGCGCTTTTTTCCAAGTCGGTTGAGATCCAATTGATCCATGTGCATTTGCAATCCTTTAACGTCTGCATAGTCAGGATATTTTTTATTATTTCTATGAACGATTTGAAAATCATCGAAATAAACAGTATCGGAACTGTTGTTCCATAAATAAACTTTCACTTTTCCGGAATAGAAATTAGGAGGAACAAAATATTCAAGAAAAATTTTCTCCCACCCGTTTTCACTCTTTTCAATCACGTATTTCCCGGCATTGTAAAACCCTTCGCCACCATCAATTGCAATAACACCATTTTGATTTTCACTTTTTCTCCAGGCTGTAATTTGAATATAATCGTCGGGTTTTACATTGGTAATATCAGTTGTTAAACCAAAGGGATTTCCCGGGAATAATTTGCTTGAGAATTTCCCGGAATAGGCAAAATCTTCCGATTGGCTTTCAACATTTTGAAAATAGATGTCCTTTTTTAAAGCCTCGGTAAACCTCCACTTTTCAGCATCAATTACTTCCACGTCGCAAATAAAAACGTCCTCCTTTTCACCCCTCTCTTTTTGCTCCGAAAAAGTACAGGCAGAAACGACAAAAACAAATACCGATAATATTGATAGCTTTACTTTAAATTTCATCTGTTATTTTCAGAAAGGTCAAAATTAACAATTCAAAAACATTCTTTTAACTTTGTAATATCTTTTTTATTGTTATGGATTTTTATACAAAATATTTCACGCTTGTCATTCTTACTTTGTGTGTATATCAAAGTCGGTCACAAAATGTTGTTTTTCATGGTAACAACGAAGAAGACATTGCCAATTCCATTGTTCAATACGAAGACAATTTTTTTATTGTTGGCACAACCCGAAAAGACCATAAAAGATCAACTAACTATTATGTACTTCAGTTACATTCAAACGGAAGCTTGAAAAAGGAATTTGTTTTTGGAAATACTCATTACGATATTGGAAAAGATATTATCGTTGATGAAGATGGAATATACGTACTGGGGCAAACCTGGGATGGGGGATATGGCAATAATGATATGTTTCTTCATAAACTGAACCATGAGGGCGATAAAAAATGGAGTGAGTTTTATGGAGGGCCAAATAATGAATTAGGCCATAAATTTATTAAAACAAAAGACGGTGGTTTTTCAATGGCAGGGCATAATCGGAGTTTAGACGATTTTGGAGATGCCTATCTTGTAAAATCAAACAGCGAAGGAGAAATAATTTGGGAAAGCCATTTTGGAGAGCGTTATGTTGATCATGGGTTTGATGTAATTGAAAATAGTAATGGTGAGTTTTTGCTTATTGGAACTATGGGTGGTTTCTTTGTCGCGAATTGCTGTGATTTTCAAAATCCGGATGCTGATATTTTTATTGTAAAAACAAATTCATTAGGAGAAAAAATTTGGGAAAAAACCTATGGAGGTGATGGGCACGATTGGGCAAAAGAAATTATTGCAGCTCCAAATGGAGGCTATTTTGTATGCGGCTCAACACAAAGTGAGGGAGCAGGAAGTTTCGATTTTTTCCTGTTGAAAATTGATGAAAACGGAAACCAACTGTGGTTTAAAACTTATGGCGGAACCGATTTCGATTATGGCGAGTCGTTGGGATTAAACAAAGAACAAAATTTGTACATTCTGGGAAGTAGTGCCAGTTTTTCTGATAATTTTAAGCCCGATCATTATTTGATTAAAACCAATTTAGAGGGAGAAATAATCTGGACCAAAACTTTTGGAGGCGAAGGATCGGATTATAGTAGCGCATTGATTTGCACAAGTGACTCTGGCTGTGTTTTTACAGGTACAACAAGCAATGGAAGCCTTGGAAACAAAGACATTGTTTTTTATAAAATATCGAAAACTGGCGAAGCTCTGGTAGTTTCGGCAATTCCACCAATAAACGATAGTATCGAGCAAATTTCGGTTTATCCAAATCCCGTACAAAATAAATTTTCGGTTTTTATTGAAACAAAAATAAATACCAACTTTCAGATTAATATTTATAATGCAACCGGGCAAAAAGTTTACCAGCAACAGGTTGCAACAAATGTAAGAAGCTGGCACCAGCCAAAACTTAATCGTGGTTTATATTTATATACTATTCAAAATAAAAACAAAGTGGTATTTAATGGGAAATTAGTTTTTACTAATTAAAACCATCTGAAATATATTTTAAATATGACTTTCTTGCACAAGAGTCGATACTCTCTTCCATGCTTAAATTCAATTCATTTGAGAGATTATTCAGCTCATGCTGCAAACTATCCTGGCTCATATATAGAAATCGATAATAGTCCAAATCAACCCTTTTATTATCATCGTAAGTATTATGAAATAGCCAAAGAGATTCCAGTATTATCATCTTTTCAATTGACAAATTATTCTTTTTTGCCTTCTGTTTAATAAGCTCAAATTGTTCATTACTAGTCCTTAATCTGTTTGCATAGTATTTAACTGTTTTTTGAAATGGAAAATCTAAAAACTTTTTTAGCTCACTTTCCAGTATGATATTAATAACTAGATCAGGATTTTCAGAAATAATCAAATCCTTGTCTAATTTATACTCCCACTCTCCGTGTATAAGAACCAGTTTTTTGAAATGTTCCTGAAAAAACTTAATCAATTGCAAAGCAAAGGAATCTCTTATTATTAAGCACTTTAAATTTGGTGCATTACTGTTAACTTTTACTAACTCATATTCCCACTCGCTAATTCCGGTAGGAACGGAATACCCTTTTTTATTTCCATCTCTTGCAACTGATTTTGATTTTTTATTAAGAGCTATAAAATGCTCTGGATTTTTTTCAGTTGCGTAAATAAGATTGGCAATGTTGCCTTTACGAATTTCTAAATTAATATTAAAACTATCAATTGGGTTCGCATTCAATTCAATAAAGTCTTCCGAAATACAACTCATAATTTGATCGTATCCCCAAAAAGCCCCCAGACTGTTCCAGTGATCGTCAGTTTTTTGATACAGTATGTGTTGGTCGTTTTTGTGAGACAAAATATTTTTTCGAATGTCAATAATATTTAAATTGTATTGTTCATTTAATTCTATTAATTGATCATACATTTTAAACTTTGAAATATTTATAATGTTATTTGGCAAATACTCAGGATACACATTCATTTTATTAGGAACAATTGCTATGTAATACTTAATTCCGTGTTCGTCGGCCCAATTAATTCTTGCCTTTAATTCATCAATTAAAATATGTAATTCATACTCTGAAAAAAGGTTGTCGCCTTTATAAGCAGAAACTGATTTTTTTGCATAAAACCATCCGTCTTTCCCTACAATTACCTTTTCGGGCGCCGGAGAAACCCTGAAAAAATGGTATTCAAAACGATGAAGGATATGAATAAAATTATTTCTTAAACTGAAATTATTAGTAAAGTAATCTTCAAATTGATGTGAATACCTGTCGATTGTGGAAAGTGAGAATTTTGGTGACTTTTGTTTTGCACGGTTTTCATTATCTTCAAATTCCGGAATAACTTTAAAAAAGCCGTTTAGTAAAGGCAAAAGAATAAAACCTATAAAAAATACAGTAATAATTATCCTCAATATTTTTATGTACGATTTCATTAAAATCTGAAATATATAAATGGATTATATGTGGCTCCCGAAAGGTATAAAACTGTTAAGAAAAATAACCCAGCAGTAAACACATATTTTGTTGTTATGAGAATATACTTTACTGCATTATTTTTTTTACTAAAAACAATATGCTGTTCTAGAAACTCTTTAATACCCCTGAAAAAACGAAGTGAATAAAATATAGCAAATATCCATAATATCACATTTTTTTTATCGATAAATTCGATTACAAAAATTTTGGAAGATAAATTATTATCTATTAAAAACATTCTTGACAGGTATTGAAATGCTTCGTTAATTGATTCTATACGAAAAAAGACCCAGGCAATAATTACAACAAGAAGTGTATATAAAATTCTAATTGGTCTCCATATTTTTTCAAGCAAATTACCAAGTCCAATCCGCTCTAATAATAAAAAGACACCATGAAACATTCCCCAAATAATAAAATTCCAATTTGCACCATGCCAAAACCCTGTGAAAAAGAAAACTATTAAAAGGTTTACAATTGTTCTCAATGTTGTTCCTCTGTTACCTCCCAAAGGAATATATAGGTAATCTTTAAACCACATTGAAAGCGAAATGTGCCATCTTCTCCAAAATTCTTTTATTGATTTTGATATATATGGAAAATTAAAATTCTCCGGGATATTGAATCCAAATATTTTTCCTAAGCCAATGGCCATGTCGCTGTAACCAGAAAAATCAAAATAAATTTGAATAGTATATGCCAGTATTCCGAGCCAGGCAACTCCTGGAGAAATATCTGCTATGGGACTCGAAAAAATCTGGTCGGCAACCACGGCCATTGAATTTGCAACAATAAGTTTTTTGGCTAAACCAAATATAAATCGTTGAATTCCTGATACAGTACCTTTTATCGATAAATTTCTGTTTTCAAGTTGCTTCGATATTTGTTTGTACCTTACAATTGGACCAGCAATTAACTGTGGGAAAAGCGAAATATAAAGTGCAAGATTTATAATGTTTTTTTGTACAGGTGCTGTTTTTCGCGATATATCAATTAAATACGAAATCGCTTGAAAAGTAAAAAAAGAAATACCTATAGGAAGTGCAATCTTTTCAAAACCAATTTCATTTTGGTTAAAACTCAATAATACCCAATTTAAATTTTCAATAAAAAAATTAAAGTACTTAAAGAAACCTAATACTATCAGATTAAATATTATACCCAGACCCAATCTAATATTTATAAATCTTAGTCTTGAATTGCTAATAAAAAGACCGAATAAATAGTTGCCCAATATTGACAGAATAAGAATAAATGCATGAGGAATACTCCCCCATGAGTAGAAAAAAATACTAGCGATTAATAAAATCAGATTATGAAATTTCTTATTAATCCCCCAAACAAGTAACAGGGTTATTGGTAGAAAAAGAAATATAAATACAGGGGTACTAAAAATCATTGGTTTATAATTTCAATACAGAATTTTAAAGGTTCGTATTAATAAAAATATTTTTCAAATCTACACAAATATATTATCAGTAAGATTTTCTATACAACATAATTTTTTATAAATATATTTTGCTTAACCAGAGTTTTAGGTAAAAAAATTCAAAATAATTAATTATGGTAAACATCAATGCCGAGTTTGTACAATGTCAGTTTCTCAAGTTACATTCTCTTGAATAAATAGAATCTTATTATTTCTGCAATTTCTGGGATTGTGAACCAGTAATACCGATTTAACAACCAAATGTCGCATACTTTCGTTTTACTCAGCATACT
>JABGRN010000007.1 GCA_018648265.1 Prolixibacteraceae bacterium
ATTTATCAAAATAAAAAGATAATAATGTTTATTAAGCTGTATCAAATTACAAAATTTCTTATTTTAAAAATCATATATTTCATTTATCCGATTAAATATCAAAAAGTATTGTGGCTAATTGGCTCAGGGAGAAGTGGAACAACATGGATTGCTTCATTAATTAATACAAATAATTTATATCGAGAGTTATTCGAACCATTTCATTCTGGTATATGTGAAATGAAGTTAAGTGGATTTAAGAAAAATCTTTACTTGAGTGAAGATGTCAAAAATATTAGGCTAAATTTTTTATCAAAAAAAATTTTTAACGGCAATTTCTATAGTCCTGGGGTAGAAGGAACTAACAAGTTCTTGACTTTGTACAGGAAAGATGTTCTTCTTGTTAAGGATATATTTGCTAATCTACTTGCAAAAAATATTTGTGCCAGAAACGAAAAAATTAAACCTATCCTTCTTATAAGAAATCCCTTTGCCGTTGCATTGTCTATTAGGAATAAAAAGAATTGGGATTGGATGAACGATCCAGCTGTACTATTAAAACAAAAATCACTTTTAGATGATTATTTGAAACCATTCCAAAAGCTTATTCTTAATACCTCGAAAAATGGAAGTTGTTTAGATAAGCAAATTTTAATTTGGTCAATAATTAATTATATCCCGTTGGTGCAATTTGGAGAGGATGAACTATTGGTAACTTTTTATGAAGACTGGATTAGCAATCCAGAATTTGAGCTTGAGAAAACGTATATTTTCATTAATGAAAAACCTTTTTTCCCATTGCAAATTCAAAACAGCAAAATTTTTATTAATGCATCAAAGACAACTACTAAAAGTACATTTGATATTTTGGATTGGAAAGATATTTTAACGGTTGATGAGGTTTCTTCAGGAGAAAGAATTCTCAAACAATTCGGGTTTGGGAATTTATATGATAAATTTTCAATTCCTAACCGAGGTGTTATTCAAGAAGTCCGTTCCAAATTTAAGACTCGTGTTGTTCATTTTTAGCAGTATATAGGATTATTTCTCTGATTTTCTTTCCCCAAACCTCCCAATTTAATCTTTTTTCGTATTCAATTCTTGAATTATTAGCCATTTTTTTAAGTCTATTTCTATCTCCTAGTAGTTGTTTTAAAATCAAAAAATACTCTTCAGCGCCTGATTCCAAAGGTAGAGTAATTCCGTTCAATCCATCTTCTATTATGGAGTTAACTCCCCCAGTATTAGTAGTTATAACAGGAATCCCATTGGCATTGGCTTCACAGAACACAATTGGGGTGCAATCTGCTTGTGTGGGGACAAACAATATATGGGCCTGATTCATTAGTTGAAGAAAAACATCATTATCTTCTTTATTATTTTTATTTAAAAATGGAATAATCTTAACTTTAGGATGCGTAATTTTTTTTGGAGGTGTACATCCGCATATTGTTAATTGTAAATTATAACCCGCCTTGTCCAACATTAAAAAGGTGTTAAAAACTATATCACCACCCTTCCGTTCCCAATCAACTCCTAAAAAAAGAAGGTGGATTTTTCCATCAAAGTCTTTGTTTGTATTTATTTTAGGGACATGATTAATATTGGCTCCAAAACTGACAGTAAAAATATTATCTTTTTTTGAAACATAGTTTTGAGCCACATACTCAGAAGCCCATTTTGAAGAGTAAACCTGAGTGGTTGAATTATCAATGGCCCTTTTCTCGATTAAATTTCCTTCTAAAGAAGAGAGTCTTGACATACGACTAAATTCCTCATAATAGTTCTCAATTTGACCATATGAGGTATCGGCAAGATAACAAATCGGAATATTGGTTTTTAAATAAGCAATTTCTACGGAACCAGAAGCTGCAAATAAAACGTCTAATTTCTTTTGTTTTAATTTTTGTTTTAATCGAAGTGCAAAGTATCTACTTGAAAGAATATTATGCCATTGATTATATCTTTTTTTTGCAATTAAATGAACCAGATGAACAAATAAATTGAATCCTTTAATAAAAAAATTCTTATGAATGGGACCCAATATGTGCACAACCTTAAATTCATTTGACAATGTTTGGTACATACTATGATGTATCCCAGACCAGCTTCTTTTATCCAAAGGATCAGAGGCAGTTAAATACCCGACTGAAAGTTCTTCTTTCTCTTTCATAAATTCAAGTTTTATTGTTCAATTCAATCTTTTAATAAAGAAGGCTATTTTTTTCACAAAGTACTAGGCGATTATTTCTGCATAAAACAATTTTGAAATGAATATATCAAATTTCTAATTATTAACTCTAAAAACAAATATACATTCTTAAAAAAACAAAGAAATTAAACAAAGAAAAAACTCATCAAGACTTGGAGAAGACAAAAGAGCTTTGTGGATCTAGCTAATCTATTATTCCCAGTCACGGAATATTTCTTTCCTTTCTGTTCTTTCAAAAATTCCAGTACTTTTGCATCAAAATTTAAGGGCTTTAAAGTGACTGCCAGAAAGTTACGGGTACGTTTTGCCCCAAGTCCTACCGGACCTTTACATATGGTTGGTGTAAAAACTGCTTAATTCAATTATCTATTTGCTAAAAAAAATGGTGGTGATTTTATTCTTCGCATTGAAGATACAGACCAAAATCGTTTTGTGGCAGGAGAAGAAAATTTATAATTGAAAGTTTAAACTGATGCGGACTAAGTCCGGTTTAAAGATCCAGGAATTAGTGTGTTTATTTCAATTGAAAAGTATTTTACGAACATTCTTCAACTATCTAATTGAGAAAGACGACTACATCTTGAAAAATGTATGAAAGAAAGTAAAACCAAAATCAGAGAAGCCAACAAATATCAGTATCTCAGATAAAGAATTCTATGATTTACAATCTGTGACAAGTCCTGATGATGCAATTGCACAAATAGGTAAAACAAAAAGAAATATGTATCGTCCATGGTTAAAAGATTTAATCAAACTGAAAGCTTTTACTGGTAGAAGAAATGCTGAACTTTTTGCAATGAGATGGAATATGATTCACTTTGAAGATGATATGCCAATATATATTGAAAGTCCAAATATTAAAGTGAATAAGCATCAAAACAACTTTGATGAAAAAGATTATCAGTATGCTTATGTTCCAGTCGGAGACGAACTCTTGGAACTATTGGTTGATCTTAATTTGGAAAATATGCAAAATAGTGATGAATACATTATAGCACCAGATGTTGAAAACAGGGGAAATATTGAAAGGTATGCCAGTAGTTGCTTTGCTTTCTTCTTTAAGAAACTGAAACGAGGTTACATTAGACAATTAAAACACCTACGTAAAACCTATGTAACCAGAGAAAGTTTATTTGTAAACGGTGGATTTTCAATGCAACATAGTAATTATCGAACCACGGAAAAACATTACATTGATAAGCGTGAGGTTGCTACACAAATGGTCAAAAATGGCTTTCGAATTTCTCCAAAACAAAACAAAAAGTGCACTCCAGTAGTGCACTCCAGTCATAAACAAAGAAGTCACACTTCTGTAACGTCTTGACAATCAAGGTGGGACATACTGGATTCGAACCAGTGACTTCTACCCTGTCAAGGTAACACTCTAAACCAACTGAGTTAATGTCCCATAAAACGATATTACAAAAAGAACCACAATTTCTAACCTGTCATCCGTCGATTGACGGACTAAACCAACTGAGTTAATGTCCCATTCTGCAAAAGTAAAAAACAAGTTCAGTAACGAAAAATATTACTGAACTTGTTTCTTTTAAAGTTCTATTTATATAAAAAACTTCAAAATAAATAAAACCGCTAAAACAACCATTACCACTGAGATATCCTTGAACTTTCCGGTTAAGGTTTTTAGCAAAACGTAAGTAAGCATCCCAAATACAATTCCTTCGGCAATACTATAAGTTAGCGGCATTACAATAATTGTAATAAATGCCGGAATAGACTCTTTAAAATCATCAAACTTAATATTTAAAATTGGCGACATCATAAAGAAACCTACCAAAACCAGTGCGGGTGCAGTTGCAGCAGCGGGTACCATTGTAAACACCGGAGCAAAAAATAAGGCCAATAAAAATAAAACAGCAGTTGCCAGTGAGGTAAGTCCGGTTTTACCACCCTCGGCAACCCCGGAAGCACTTTCAACATAAGTAGTAACAGTACTTGTCCCGAACATTGCGCCAAAAGTAGTACCGATTGAATCGGCGAAAAGAGCTTGTTTTACACGTGGTACTTTTCCATCTTTGTCTAACATTCCGGCTTTCGACGAAACGCCAACCAAGGTTCCAACGGTATCAAACATGTCAACAAAAAGAAAAGTAAACAGTACAATTAACATGTCGAAAGTAAATACTTTTGAAAAATCAAATTTCCAAAAAATGGGAGCAAGAGAAGGCGGCGTGTCAACCAAATTTCCTTCTGGCATATGAGTTACACCCAATGGAATTCCAACAATGGTAGCCACAAAAATTCCGATTAACAATGCACCTTTTACTTTTAAAGCAAGCAAAACAGCAATTAAAACTATTCCACCCAAAGCAATTAAAACTGCCGGCGAGCCCATATTTCCCAATCCTACCAATGTTGCATCGTTATTTACTATCAGCCCGGCATTTTGCAAACCTATAAAAGCTATAAATAATCCAATACCAACAGAAACAGCATGTTTTAGTGAGAGGGGAATTGCATTAACAATGAGTTCGCGAATGTTGAAAATGGTTAAAATCAGAAATATAATTCCTTCGAGAAAAACAGCGGTTAACGCAAATTGCCAACTATAGCCCATTCCGAGAACTACGGTAAACGCAAAAAAGGCATTTAAGCCCATCCCGGGGGCAAGTGCAAATGGCAATTTTGCCACCAAAGCCATAACTAAAGTAGCCACAAAAGCCGAAAGTGCCGTTGCCGTAAACAGGGCATTTTTGTCCATTCCGGTTGCGCTTAGAATATCAGGGTTTACCGCTAAAATATAGGCCATCGTCATAAAAGTGGTAATTCCCGCCACTATTTCAGTTTTAACAGTGGTATTATTTTCTTTTAATTTGAAGAATTGGTTTAGCATAATTTTTTATTTAGAAGGTAATTTTAGCACCTAAAGTTGGCATCACATTAAAACCTTTCATTCCTCCAAAATTGGCATTTAACTCAACCTCGCTACCCAAAGCAAAATTTTTATTGAAATTATACCAAAGTTGTGGTTCAGCCAAAAAAACAAATTTAGTTTCTTCGAACCCGAATACAAAATCTTCGCGCCATAAATCAGCAAAACCTGTAAACGACAATTTATTGTTTGCGAAATTCACATACCAAATTCCCGTCAATTGAAAAGAAGCATTATGTTTCCCACGAATATATTTGTAAAGGGCTTGTAATGTAAATCCTTTTGAAAAATCGCTGGCATTCCATGAATAATCGAAACCTGTTAACCATGCATCTTCAATTTGAAACGACCCTCCTGGTGCATATTGCCCGAATCCACCGTTATATTCAGCATGAAAAGCAAAAGACGAGTCTCCCAATTTTAAAGCACGGGCAATTTCCCAGTAAGCCATACTAATACCTTCAATATCACCAACATTGTAATCCATGTCGATAAATAAAAAAGTACTTCCCATTTTATCGGGTTTAAACATTTCTATTGTTGAAGTAAAAAATCCCCTACCCTCGCCCATATCGTAATGCAATTGTACATTTTGTGCATTTCCGATCATAATTATTCCTACAAATAAAAAAACAAGTTGAATTCTTTTCATATAAATAAACTTAATGTTAAACCCTGTTTAAATTTTGACGCTAAAATAAACAAATAACTTTAACCGAAATAATGAAAATGTGCTGAGGTTTTTTATATTCATTTCAAATTTTTATATTAACCGACATAAATACAATCAAAATGAAAAAAATAGGCAGGAGAAATTTTATTCAAAAAAGTGCTCGAGGTTTGGCAGGTGCAGTTGCTTTGGGTTCTGGCTTTTCGAACATGAGTTTTATTCCAACCGGTAGTGCTACAATCGACATGGTTGATTTAGGCAAAACCGGAATGAAAATACCCCGGCTGGCCCTGGGGACAGGTTCGCATGGTTGGGCAAATACCTCGAACCAAAAAAAACTTGGAGAAAAAAAGTTTATTCAACTGGCTAAACATGCTTACGATCGCGGTGTCCGTTTTTTTGACACAGCCGATATGTACGGAACTCACGAACTTGTTGGAAGGGCTTTAAAAGAATTTCAACGCGAAGAAGTTACGGTCCTATCTAAAATAATGGTTTACAAACATCAGGATTGGTACACACCCGAACCGTTTCAGAAAAGTATCGACCGGTTTAGAAAAGAATTAGATACCGATTATATCGACATTCTGCTATTACACTGCATGGTAAACAGCGAGTGGCCCGATGAATATAAACGTTACATGGATGCGTATTCTGAGGCAAAAGAAAAAGGGATTATTAAAAAAATTGGGTTCTCTTGCCATGATTTGGGTGCACTTAAAGTTGGTGCAAAAAGTGATTGGCCCGATGTACTGCTTGCCCGGATAAATCACAACGGCGCAAAAATGGATGGTCCGCCTTCAGAAATTATGCAGGTTCTTAATGAAGCTCAGCAAAGTGGAAAAGGGGTGATTGGAATGAAAATTTTTGGTTGTGGGGATCTTGTAAAAGATGAACAGCGTGAAGAATCGTTAAATTATGTACTCAAAAGCAACAATGTACACAGCATGACAATTGGCATGGAAAACACCGAACAGGTTGACGATGCTGTTGAGCGGATTATGCGTATCGTAAAATCGTAACAAATACAAGTTAAATTAAGATGCCCTGGTCAGAACAACCAGGGCAAGTTTCATTGAAATAGGGAAGATAAAAAAAAGGGTCATTTTTAATATATATTCCCAAAAAGCCAAAAAGGTAACCCTATTATTTGCGTTTTTTACATATTTTTATCTAAGGCTGTATTTAAAAAAGCATTTACATTATATAATTTTCTAAATGCCTTTACAACATTCTCAATGAAATTTTCACCCAATAATTCCTCCTTTTTAAGATTGGTTGAAAAAGCAAATGATTTATAACGCAGTAAATCAATAAATTCATGATCTTTGGGAAATCCTTTTGGTGCTGTTTTTAATTTATCACCGTACATTTCAGGATAAACTTGTTTAAATTCCTTGTCGTTAATAATAGCATAAAATTCATCGCCATGATCTGCAATATATTTGCGAATAGCTTTTAAAGGTTCTGCCGATGGCATGTAAATTCCCCCGCCCATAAAACTTCCTTCAGGCTCGATGTGAAAATAATAACCGGCACTTATACTTTTCCGCCCATCTTTAGCAATAAAACTGCCGAAATTATTTTTGTAGGGCTGCTTGTTTTTCGAAAACCGAACATCCCTAAAAATCCGGAACATACAATCTTTTGGATTCATTACGGGGATATCTTTATCCCATTTTCTTATCTCGTTAATCAAAACTTCGGTTATAAAAAGAACTTTATCGCGGTTTTCTTCGTAACGTTTTCGGTTGGCATGAAACCACTCTTTATTATTGTTCTCAGAAAGTTCATTCAGAAATTGTAATACTTTTTCCATCGTTAATTTGAATTTAAATTACTTTTGCCGTAAGTTAATATCTCTTTTTTTAATTAACAGAAAGTTACATGAAAAAGTTTGCTTTAATAGTTGCCGGAGGAAGTGGAAATAGAATGAAAAATTCAATTCCGAAACAATTTATTGAATTAGAAGGCAAACCAGTGTTAATGCATACTTTCGATGTTTTTAAAAAATACGATCCCAAAATTGAATTTATTTTAATAATTCCTGAAGACCAAGTTCAACAATGGAAATCGTTGTGCGATAAATATAGATTTAAACTAAAACACAAACTTGCTTTTGGTGGCAAAACACGATTTCATTCTGTAAAAAGCGGATTAAATTTAATTTCGGAAGAGGGGATTGTATTTATTCATGATGGAGTGCGACCGTTAGTTTCTGTTAAAACAGTTACAAATTGTTTTAATACAACACTTGAAAAAGGAAATGCACTCCCGGTAATTTCGGCAGTTGAATCGATTCGTTTTTCTGATGGGAATAATAACAAATCTGTTGACCGATCTAACTATTTTTTGGTGCAAACACCACAAACTTTCAAAGTTGAATTAATTAAAAAAGCATATTCACAAGATTATTCAAAAGAATTTACCGACGATTCTTCGGTTTTGGAAAAAATAGGAGAAAAAATAAACCTGGTAGAAGGAAACCGCGAAAACATTAAAATTACTTACCCTGAAGATTTATTAATTGCAAAAACTTTGATTGAAAAATCAGCAAATTAAATTGTTGCTTTTATAAAAAGGCAAGATTAATTTCTACTTCCACAATAAAAAATTACTTGTTTGTTTGTAAATTATCGCCACTTACCGATTAAATGTGTGGAAACTTTAATCCTTCCCATAGTTTTGCATGTAAACAATGTTCAAACAACTTTATTCTTTTTATTTAATATTGATGGCTAAATGGGGCACAATATTAAATTCGTAAACTTTTAACACTAAAAAAGTTTCCGAAGTATAAAAAAGTTTATTTTTGCAGGCCATGGAAGAAAAAAAATTACTCATATTAAAAGATGTTGGAAAGCTTTATTTAAAGTTCGGGATACGAAGTGTTACAATGGATGAAGTAGCCCGAGAATTTGGTATTTCTAAAAAAACACTCTATCAGTTTTTTACCGATAAAGAAGATTTGGTCTCGCAGGTTATAGACTATTATCTTAAAAATCCAATTTTCGATTTTAGCAAAAGTGAAAAAGGAAATGCAATTGACCGGCATTTTGAGTTACGCCAACACATTATTAATGTTTTAAAGTATTTTAATAATAACATAGAATTCGACTTAAAAAAAATATACCCCGATTTATACAACCGGGTTCATCGTTTTAAACGCGATCGTATCTATACCAGCACAATAATAAATATTACAGAAGGAATTGAACAAGGTTTGTTTCGTAAAGATTTAGATGTTGAGTTAATTGCAAAACTTCAGGTTGGGCGAATGCTTTTCACATTAAATCCCGATAACGAAATTTTTATGGAAAGTGAAATCGCCTCAATCGAACTTTATGATAAAGTGATTGAATACCACATGCATGCAATCTGCACCGAAAAAGGGATTAAATACTATAAAAAACAATTAAATAGAATTCAGAATGAAGAAGAAAATTAAAACTTACCTGCTTGTATTTGCAGTAAGCTGGTTTGCTTTGGCCACACAAACTCAAGCCCAAACAAGTACATTTTCGCTGGAAGAAGCCAAGCAGTTTGCCATGGAAAATTCAAATGTTTTACACAACACCAATCTTGATATTACCAAAGCGCAAAAAGAAGTTTGGAAAACCATTACAATTGGATTGCCCCAGGTTACCGGATCGGCAAATTACAATAAGTTCCTGAATTTACCTGTTTCATTAATTCCTGGAGAATTTTTTGGTGGAGAACCCGGCACTTATATGCCAGTACAATTCGGTCAGGATTATAGCTCCGATTTTGGATTTACCGTTTCGCAACA
This sequence comes from Prolixibacteraceae bacterium, assembly GCA_018648265.1. Lineage (GTDB taxonomy): Bacteria > Bacteroidota > Bacteroidia > Bacteroidales > Prolixibacteraceae > Draconibacterium. The sequence continues at coordinate 9,545 of JABGRN010000007.1, forward strand.
AATTTTTGATGGATCGTACATTGTTGGAGTTGGCTCGTCGCAAATTTACCTGAACCTTGCACGGCAAGCCAACGAAAAAACCGAAATAGATATTCGCGATGCTGTTACTCAATCGTACTACTATGTATTAATTGGGCAGGAAAACAAAATTGTGATGCAAGAGAACCTGGAAAATATCAATAAACTTTACACCGAAACAAAGGCTTATTTTGAAAACGGCTTTCGCGAAGAACAGGATGTGGACCAAATGAGATTAATGGTAAAAAATGCCGAAAACGAAGTTGTTAAAGCCGAACGTGAGATTAAAATTGCCATGGTGGTTTTAAAATATGCAATGGGCTTTGAGTTGGAAAAAGAAATTGAACTCTCTGATGAATTGGACAAATTCCTTAATCCCCTTCTAACAGTTAATAATATTTCAGGTTTCGATTTCTCAAACCACATCGACTACCGTTTAGCGCAAACAAATTTTAGTGTTTCCGAAAAATTATTGAACCTTGAAAAGGCAGCGTTTTTACCAAGGTTAAGTGGCTTTTACAGTTATTCAAAAACTGCATTCGGAAATTCTGCCAACCTTTTTAAATCGAGTATTTCGTGGTATCCATCTTCCCTGGTGGGATTTCAGCTTTCAATCCCAATATTTAATTCAGGCCAGAAAATGTTAAAAGTTCAACAAGCTAATATTGAAGTTGACAAAGCCGCCACCCAACGTAAACTCGCAGAAATCACACTTCAGAAAGATTATTTAACGGCTGTTGCAGAAATGGAATCGGCACTCGAAAAATTTGATAATGACAAAGAAAACAGGGCGCTTGCAGAAAAAATCCTGAACAAATCGAAAATAAAATTCAATAATGGAATAACCAGTAGCACAGAACTTTCGCAAATTGAAACCCAATATATTCAATCGTACGGTGCATATATTGGTTCAACCTTGCAACTTTTGCAAGCCGATTTAAAATTGAAAAAAGCAAACGGGACTTTATAAAAAATAGAAAAAAACAGATTAAAAAATACAACATGAAACAGATTTTAACAATTATCGCAGCAGCAATAATTCTTTCGTCGTGCAGTAGTACAACGGTTAACGACGAAGCAACAAAAAGACAGGAACTACAGCAATACAAACAAGAGCTGCATGGGTTAACACAAAAAATTGAAGCACTTGAAAACGAATTGGCCAAAACCGTTGAAGATGAAGTTGTGAAAGTGAAAGTTGCAGAATTAAACAATCAACTATTTGAACATTTTATTGAAGTTACGGGTAAAGTAGAAGCCGACCTCGATGTTGATATTAGCCCTGAATCGTCGGGAATTATCGAATCAATCCTGGTAAAAGAAGGGGAGCGTGTTTCAAAAGGCCAGGTTTTGGCAAAACTTAAAATCGATGCTTTGCAACGTTCGCTCGATGAAATGGAAATCCAGCTTGACCTTGCCAATACAAATTTCGAGCGCCAGAAAAACCTTTGGGAACAAAACATTGGTTCCGAGATGCAATTCCTTCAAGCTAAAACAAACAAAGAAAGCCTGCAAAAACGAATTGAAGGTTTAGAAGCACAAATGGAAATGGCTGAAATTAAATCGCCTGTAACTGGTGTTTTAGATATTATTTACCAGAAAAAAGGGCAAATTGGTAGCCCACAGTTTCCGTTTGCAAAAGTGGTAAACATCGATAAAATTAAAATTTATGCCGATATCTCTGAATCGTATCTTACCAAAATTAAAAAAGGCGATGTTGTGAAAGTAAACTTTCCGGCACTTGAACGTGATAAAGAGGCTGCCATTCAACAAATTGGAAACACGATTAATCCAAATAACAGGACATTCAGGGTTAGGATTAACCTGAACAACCCAGACAAAATGATAAAGCCAAACCTGATTTCCATTATTAAAATCCGAGACTATGTTGCCGAAAATGCAATTGTTGTCCCTTCACTTTATATAAGGGAAGATTTTAAAGGGGATTTCACCTACATTGTTGAAAACAAAGGCACTAAAAATTTTGTCAAAAAAGTGTACGTTACCACCGGGGTTACAAATAATAATATCACTGAAATAACGAATGGTTTGAGTGCCGGCATGAAAATAATTTCAGAAGGTTTTAACCAAATTGTTGATGGTACAACCATTCAGTTTTAATCTAATTTATACAATCTACCATAATTATTTATTAAGATGGTGAAACATAAAGAATCGAATACCCAACATATCCAACGTAAGTTTAAACCTACTTACATGGCGTTGAAAAATAAGACAACAGTTTATATTCTTACCGGTTTGCTGGTTTTCTTCGGATTATTCTCGTACAATCAAATGCCCCGGGAATTAATGCCGGAGGTAGTAGTACCTTATATTTTTGTACAAACTGTTTATCCGGGCAACTCCCCGGTTGATATTGAAAACCTGATTACACGCCCAATCGAGCAGGAATTAAAAGGTTTGCAAGGAGTAAAAAAGGTCTCCTCAGCTTCGTATCAGGATGTAAGTACCGTTATTGTTGAATTCAACACCAATGTTACTATAAAACAGGCACTGCAAGATACCAAAGACCGTGTTGACAAAGCAAAATCTGAGTTACCCGGCGACCTTCAACAAGACCCGGTTGTAATGGATATAGACTTATCGGAGTTCCCGATAATGAACGTAAACCTTTCCGGGGATTTCAGCATGCGCGATCTTAAAAAATATGCCGAAATACTTCAGGATGAGTTTGAAAGCTTAAACGAAATCTCAGAAGCGAATATCCGCGGGATTGAAGAAAGAGAGATACAAATAAATGTAGATCCCCATAAACTTGATGCCGTAGGATTAACCTTCGAAGACATTGCTTTTGCAATTCAGTTTGAAAACATTACAATGGGTGCCGGCGAATTTACCGCCGACCAAATCCGACGGATAATTCGTACCGAAGCCGATTACAAAAATGTAGAGCAAATTGCCAACACCATCATAAAAATAAACATGGGCAACCCGGTTTACATTCGCGATGTTGCCAATGTTGTTGATGGTTATAAAGAAAAATCGACCATTGCCCGGTTAAATGACAAACCAGTAGTTTCACTGTCTATCACAAAAAAATCGGGCGAAAATATCCTTGATGCTTCTGAAAAAATTTTAAATACAATAGAATCGCAAAAAGAAAATGGATATCTGCCACAAAACCTGGAAGTGACTACCACCGACGACATGTCGCATTACATCAGAAATGAAATCAAAAACCTGGAGAACAGTATTATTCTTGGGATGATACTGGTAATATTTGTCCTCTTTCTTTTCCTGGGGTTTCGAAATGCACTTTTTTCAGGACTGGCAATCCCCATGTCAATGTTCCTGTCGTTTATTATTTTACAGCAAACCGGGGTTACCCTGAACAACATGGTACTTTACGGGCTGATCCTGGCCCTCGGAATGTTGGTTGACAACGCCATTGTTGTGGTGGAAAATGTGTACCGTTTATATAGTTTGGGATATTCATCGCTTGAAGCAACAAAAAAAGGGGTTAGCGAAATTGCCATGCCCATAGTATCATCGACATTAACAACCCTGGCAGCATTTGTCCCTCTTTTAATGTGGGAAGGAATGGTGGGACAGTTTATGAGCATTTTACCAAAAACCCTGATTGTTGTATTGGCTTCATCGTTATTTGTTGCACTTATTTTAAACCCGGCGTTTGTATCAACATTCATTAAAATAGACAATATTAACACCCGTGTTAACTGGAAAAAATCGTTGAAAAGAGCAGGTATTTACACAATTGTCGCTGTGCTTTTTTACCTTGCAAAAATCTACTTGTTGGGAAATATTCTGATGACCATTGTTATTCTCACGGTGTTGAATTTTCTTGTTCTCCGGCCTCTGGCAAGGTGGTTTCAAACTAAATTTTTGGTATGGCTCGAAAATTTCTACAGCCGCCAGTTAAGGTTTGCATTAACAGGCTACCGTCCACTTATATATTTTATCGGAACCATTTTACTGTTAATTTTTTCGGCTATGTTTTATTTTGGAAGCCAACCTAATGTTGTTTTCTTTCCGAATACCGACCCACAAACTATTTATGTAACAATGGAATTGCCAATTGGGACTTCAATCGAAAAAACCGATCAGGTTTCCCGGGAAATTGAAAAAATAATTAACGAAACTATCGAACCTGTAAAACCAATAATAAAATCGGTCACTACAAGCGTTGGTTCAGGAAAAGGCGGAATGTTCGAAAATGAATCGAGCCCAAATAAATCGCTAACAAGTATTTCTTTTGAAGAATACCAATTTCGCGAAGGCATTAGTACCGGAAAAATTATGCAGCAAATTGCAACTAATCTGGATGGATTTGTAGGAGCTAAAATTTTTGTTGAAAAAGAAGATAACGGACCTCCTACCGGACCTCCTGTAAATATCGATGTTTCGGGAGATGAGTTTAATGAGCTGATCAGGATCACTGACGATTTTATCAGGATAATTGAAGAAGATAATATTCCGGGAATTGATGAATTGAAACTAAATATCAATGTCAACCAACCAGAGATGTTGGTGAAAGTAGATCGGGAAAAAGCCCGTTTATTCGAACTTTCAACGCAGCAAATTGCAATGGCTTTCAGAAATGCATTGTACGGCTACGAAGCCAGCAAATTCAAAGATGGCGAAGATGAATACGATATTTTTATTCGTTTAGATGAAAAATATCGAAACGATGTGTCAACATTATTAAATCAAAAACTAATTATTAACGACAATAAAATACCCATCTCTGCTGTAGCAGATTTTGAATACTCAACAACCTACGACAAAATAAGCCGCATAGACAACAAACGGGTAATAACCATTTCATCGAATGTAGTAGAAGGGTACAATGCAAACCAGATTAACGAACGAATTCGCCAAATGCTTGCCGACTACGAAATGCCAAACGGATACAACTATGCGTTTACAGGGGAGCAACAAGAACAAGATGAAAGCAGTGCATTTTTGCTATTTGCCCTTTTAATTGCGATAGCCATAATAATGATAATTTTGGTAACACAATTCAACTCGTTTATTCGCCCTGCAATTATTATTGCCACCGTGATTTTCAGTACTATTGGTGTGTTCCTTGGCCTGGGGATTTTCAACATGGAATTTGTAATTATTATGACAGGGATTGGGATAATTTCGTTAGCAGGGATTGTTGTAAATAATGGAATTGTTTTAATTGATTATATCGATTTGCTCCGCAAGCGAAAACGAGAAGAACTGGGGCTTCCCGAAAATGGGTTCCTTCCAACAAGTTTGCAGTTAGATGCCTTGGTAGAGGCCGGTCGTACGCGTTTGCGCCCGGTGTTATTAACGGCCATTACAACGGTTCTTGGTTTGTTGCCACTTGCAATTGGGTTTAACTTCGATTTTTTTGGTTTATATACACATTTCGATCCTAATTTTTCGCTAGGCGGCGAAAGTGTGGCATTCTGGGGACCAATGTCGTGGACAGTTATTTTCGGGTTAACCTTTGCTACCTTTCTTACCCTTTTAATTTCACCTGTTATGTACATGTTGACAATCAGAATTAATTACAGGATCAGAAAATGGACTGGCAATCTACCAAAAGAAAACATTGAAATAAAAGCAGTTACTTCAGAATAATTGCCCCATAAAAAATAATTTGCAGAGACAATATTAATTGCGTCTCTGCAAATTATTTTAAACCAACGAATCCCCTTTTTTAATCCTTACATCGGTCACAAATTGTTTAATCTGTTGTTCGTCCTCCTTTTTGCAAATCATTAGCGTATCGTTTGATTCAGCGATAATGTAACCGTCCAGCCCTTGCAAAACTGCCACTTTTTGATCTGAAATATCTACAATGCAATTTTGGGTATCGTAAGTCAAAATATTGTCCCCGCTTATTACATTCCCCTCCTCGTCTTTTTCTTTGTTTTCGTATAACGAGCCCCAGGTCCCCAGATCGCTCCATCCAATATCAGCCGTTAACACAAACACATTTTGGGCTTTTTCCATTATTCCATAATCAATTGAAATTCCTTTACATTCAGAATAGGTTTTATTGATAAAATGAACTTCATCTTCGGTATTGTATAATTTTGCCCCTCTTTCAAACAGCGAAGAAACATCTTTTAAATGCAAATCCATGGCCTCCAAAATAGAGGAAAGCGACCAGATAAAAATTCCGGAATTCCAGAAAAATTCGCCACTATCAATAAAAACCTTTGCCATTTCCAGGTCGGGTTTCTCTGTAAAAATTTTTACTTTGTACAGATTGTCCAGGCTATTAAAATCAACTTTCTTTTTTACCTGGATGTAACCGTACCCAGTTTCCGGGCGGCTGGGTTTAATACCCAGGGTTAACAACGCATTGTTGCTTTTTACAAATTCAAGTCCGTTTTTAATTTGCGCGATAAATTCTTCTTCCTTTAAAATTAAATGATCTGCCGGTGCTACAATTAGATTTGCATTGGGGTTTTGAGTTTTAATTTTATAAGCAGCATAAGCAAGACAAGGTGCAGTGTTGCGCCTGAGAGGTTCCAGCAAAACCTGTTTTTCGTTTAGTTCAGGAAGTTGTTCAAGTACCATGTCCTTATAATTAACGCTGGTTACAACCAAAAAATTTTCGTTTGGAATTAATTTTGAGAACCTGTCGAAAGTTTGTTGGATAAATGTTTTACCGGTACCTAAGATGTCAATAAATTGTTTAGGCCTTTCTTTTCTGCTCAGAGGCCAAAAACGGCTTCCGATACCCCCTGCCATAATTATACAATAGTTGTTATCCATTTGATTTTCTTTTTATCCGGGCGCAAAAATATTTAAATATTGAACTAAAGAACATAAAAAATAAATGATATTTTGATGAAGATACACAGGTTATTCTTGATTACAAAATTTTGATTCACCCATTAATGTTGTAATTTTAACCAAAATCTTTACAATGAAGTTTTTTTATCATGTTGGCCGATATTTTATAATGCTTAAACGGGTATTTGCCCGGCCCGAAAGACATAAAATGTATATCAGGCAACTATTCCACGAGATTGACACACTTGGGGTAAACTCAATAGGAATTGTAATAATTATATCCGTTTTTATTGGAGGGATTATGACAATTCAATTTGCATACAGCATGATGAACCCACTTTACCCGTCAACCCTTATTGGGCTAGGAACACGCGACACACTCATCCTCGAATTCTCTTCAACCATGCTTGCCCTGATTATGGCTGGCAAAATTGGGTCGAATATTACTTCTGAAATAGGTACAATGCGGGTTACCGAACAAATAGATTCTTTGGAAATAATGGGCATTAATTCGGCAAGTTACCTCATTTTGCCAAAAATTATTGCAGTGGTTTTTATTTTTCCTTTTCTATTTATTATAAGTGTGTTTTTTGGCTTAATCGGGGGTTTGATAACCGGACCTGCAGCCGGGGTAATTACAATGCCTGAATACATTGAAGGTATAAAATGGCTATTTGAGCCATACTACGTAACATTTTCTCTAATTAAATCGCTGGTATTTGGATTTTTGGTGGCTTCCGTGCCAGCGTATTTTGGTTATTATGTTCAAGGTGGGGCGTTAGAAGTTGGGAAGGCCAGTACAAGGGCAGTGGTAAATACCAATATACTTATTTTACTTTTCGATTTAATTTTAACCCGTTTATTGTTAACATGATTGAAGTTAAAAATCTATATAAATCGTTCGACGGCAATCTGGTTTTAAATAATATCTCAACCCGGTTTGAAAAAGGAAAAACCAACCTGATAATTGGACGAAGCGGCTCGGGAAAAACAGTTTTGCTGAAATCGATTCTCGGATTGTACGAAATTGACGAAGGGGAGATTTGGTACGACAAGCGGAATTTTATAGAAACCGAGGAAAAAAAACGTAAAAAACTGAGGCAGGAAATTGGGATGGTATTTCAAGGCGGAGCACTTTTCGACAGTATTACCGTTGAAGCGAACATCCGTTTCCCACTCGACATGTTCACCCAAATGACAAGCAAGGAAAAAAAGAACCGGGTTAATTTTTGCCTCGACCATGTAAATATTGAAAAAACCGCCCATAAACTTTTCCCCAGCGAAATAAGTGGCGGGATGCAAAAACGTGTGGCAATTGCCCGGGCAATTGCATTAAATCCAAAATACCTTTTTTGCGATGAACCCAACTCAGGCCTGGATCCTGAAACAGCAACAGTTATCGATAAACTTATCCAGGATTTAACAAAAGAGTTTCAGATGACAACGATTATTAATACCCACGATATGAACTCGGTAATCGAAATTGGCGAATCGGTTTTATTTATCAGTAAAGGCGAAAAAGAGTGGGTAGGTACAAAACATGAAATCCTGAATAGCGGAAGTAAAAAATTAAACGATTTTATTTTTGCAAATAAATTATATGCTCAAATGAAAAAGGGAGAAAACGATCAATGATGTTTTACCTCTATTGTAAATTTTTCCTATCGGTTTTGTTGTGAAACAAAATCAAACCAGTCCACACATATTTTATCGAAACCAAAAGATTAGCCTTTCGGAGCCAATGTAACAACCGGGATTATCATCTCTTCCATTGAAATACCACCATGCTGGAAAGTGTCTTTGTAATAATTAGCATAATAATTAAAATTATTTGGATATGCTAAAAAGTCGGTTGTATGGGCAAAAATATAGCTGGTACTCATGTTCCTCGATGGCAAATGTACTTGTTTTGGGTCGCGCACTTCGAACAATTGTTTTGATTTGTAATTCAAATTTTTGCCGAGTTTGTACCTTAAATTTGTGTTTGTGTCGCGATCGCCAATTACTTTTACAGCATTATTTACACGAATTGCCCCGTGGTCGGTTGTTACTATAATTCGAATGTCGTTTTCTGCCAAACCTTTTAAAAGTTCAAGCAACGACGAATTATTGAACCAACTTAATGTTAGCGAACGATAAGCTTTTTCGTTACTGGCCAGTTCTTTAATCATATCCATTTCGGTACGTGCATGAGAAATCATGTCCACAAAATTAAATACCATAACTGAAAGATCGTTTTCGAGGATGTTATTAAGGTTGTCTGTTATCCTGCGATCCATTCGAATTCCTGATACCTTGTCGAAATAAAGTTTTTCTTTCCTGCCGTGGCGAACAAGTTGTTTTCTCAAAAGTTGTTCTTCGTACTTATTTTTATGCCCTTCGTTATCGTCGTCATCCCAAAACTCAGGGTAAAGTCTCTCAATTTCTGAAGGCATTAAACCTGCAAACATTGCATTTCGGGCATACATTGTAGCTGTGGGCAAAATACCAAAATACAAATCTTCCGATACAGTGCGGAAATATTCGTCGAAAACAGAATTAATGGTTCGCCACTGATCGAACCTTAAATTGTCGATTACAAGAACAAATACTTTTTTGCCGTCGTCGAGAAGGGGAAAAACTTTGTGTTTAAAAATATCTGGCGACAAAAGCGGCCTTTCTCCAATTTCCTGCTTGAACCAGTCGATGTAATTATCTTTTATGAACCGGAAAAACGCTTTGTTGGCATCCTCCTTTTGCATAGTCAGAATTTGATCCATCGCCGAATCTCCCGAACTACTTAACTCAATTTCCCAATAAACCAGTTTTTTATAAATATCAATCCACTCTTCGTAAGTAAGCCGGTCGTTTATACGCATCCCTATTTGCGCAAATTGCATTTGATAAGCCGAAGTTGTTTGTTGGGTCACCAAGCGTTTCTGGTCTATATTTTTTTTTAACGAAAGAAGAATTTGTTTTGGGTTTACGGGTTTTATAAGATAGTCGGCAATTTTTGAACCAACCGCTTCGTCCATAATATTTTCTTCTTCGCTTTTGGTAATCATTATTACGGGTACATTTGGCGAAACCGATTTTATCTGTGTCAAAGTTTCCAGCCCGGTCATTCCCGGCATATTTTCATCCAAAAAAATAATGTCATAAAAATTCTCCTTTACCCTTTCTACTGCATCCAGGCCATTGTTAGCTGTTTCTACTTCGTAGCCCTTTTCTTGTAAAAATATTATATGCGCACGTAAAAGATCAATTTCGTCGTCAGTCCAAAGTATTCGTGGTTTCCTCATAATTAATTCTGAATTTTTAATCGATTTAATGATAAAAACATAAAAAGTAAGGCAATAGTATTTGCTTAACAATCTTTAACTACCAATTTATTGCCCCAGGTAAACCTTTTTGTAAAAATCCATATAATCTAAAATGTTTTTTTCTGAAAGGAAGATCTCAAAATTGGAATCGGTAATCAGGAAATTTCGATAAACAGCATCTCCAAGCGGAGAGTACAAATTACGGTTTTGAACCACTTTGCTAAAATATTCCATAGCTCCTGCTTTATCCGATAAGCCTGAAATTAATACCATTTGCCTGATTTCATCCAGTGGTTTTTCTTCAACCTTAAATTGAAAACTACCATAATTCGCCAGGTTAAATTGTTCAATCCCGCTTATAAAATCTGGTTTATTAATCCCTTCGATCGGGATTACAAAAACAAAAAAGTGGCCTTTCTCAACATTTTCGTCATACGGACTTGAAAATTCCTCTGCTACCTCCAGAGCTTCCTCAACAATTGGTGGCACTACAATATCCTCCACCTGAACTTGCGTCGTATCAGATTCAGTTGTTGTAGCCGGGGCAGGAGACGTAGGATTAACTGTTTGATTTTGTTTTCGTTGAATATAGTTGCCCCTGAAAAAGTCCATGTAATCGTCAACCTTGTTTTCTTCAATCAGCTTTTGCAGATTTTCGTCGGTAACCAAAAAATTTCGGTAAGTTGCCTGTCCGAGAGGTTCGAACAAACTACGGTTTATGACTACCTGCCGGAAATACGACATTGATTCATTTAATGATGGTATCCCTTTAATAACTAACAATTGATATTCATCGATGAGTTTTAATTGTAAGGCAAGGTTCCAAATCCTAAACCCGGAGCGGTTAAATTGTGCAAAACCGTTTAATATCTGCCGCATCGACAATTTTGTATCTTTAACCGCTAAAACATAATTCTGGCTTGTATCGACATTTGCAGAAAATAATGCACTTGCACCGGTATTAACCACCACAAATTGACCTCTCTCCCGTAAGGCATCATCTTCTTGTTTTGCTTTTGCCATTAGTTCTTCCGGCGAAACATCAAGTTCATCATCACTAAAATCGGGCCCAATAAACCTGCTATAATTTTTTACAAAAAACTTAAGATAATCAGCCATCGATTTTTCAGTAATAATTTGGCGGTAATTTGTTGAAGACACCACAAAATTTGCGTAAACAACATCGGCCAAAGTTTTAAAAACAGGTGCTTTACGGATAATTGCCCTGTGATATATTAATGCACTTTCCTTATTTTCTATTGCCCTGACAAGTATCAAGGCCGTATTGTCGTCCAGATTTTCGGTTTCAATATCAAAATCAATTTTTGTATAATGATCGATGTTATAATTAGCAATATCGAATTTAAGCCTGTTTAAATCAATGTTGGCCTTGCGGGGATATGCAATAATAAAATAGTGCAGCAAATCGTCCTCATACGAAAATTTACCTCCAAATTCATCGTTTTCATTGTTATTGCCAGGCTTCAATTCTTCGTTTTGGATTTCTTCACTTATATAACCCATTTCAACAAGTTTCTGATAGTCGGCAAGAGTACTGTCCTGGATCAAAACAAGAATTTCATTGGCGAGTGGTGTGGGATCGGCTGCCGGATAACTTTGTATATATGTTTTTAAAAGCGACTCAAAGCCATGGACATCGCTTTGAGTTCCCCGAGCCACCGTTCCCATAAAATCAATTTTAGAGAGGAGAAGACTATCGGTGCCTATGCTTTTCATTATGTCGGTCAACGATATTACCTGCTGATAATCCCCGGCTTTGTATTGTCTGAATGTTTCCTGATAGTACCTGTTTAAACTATCGAGTTGGGCTTCCATTTCAATAAAAAAATTGGGGTTAACAAGGAACTGCGCATATTTACTTTCGGGAAAATTAGAAATTATCAGGTTACGATAGTAATCCGATTTTTGTTTATCGCCCATTAATTCATATAAATCGTACAGATCGAAATAAGCCGAAAGCAGGTATAAATTTTCGGGGTATCTTTGGTTCATATCTTCGAACGATTCTGCCGAACGTGGATAATTATTAAATTCTGACTTGAAAATTTTACCTGCGTCGTACAACGCGTCCCTGATTCGCTCGTGCGAAAGTACCATCAATGAATCTGTTAAAGGGAGATCCTGTGTATAAAACTCTTTTTTTAGAGGATCTGCTTCGCGGATTACCATCTGGCTTGAATCAACCAATTCAGCAAATTCGTCCATTTCATCCATCGAAACGGTATTTTTATTCGAACGCCTCCAATCGTCTTCCAATTTTCGCCGGCCCCAAAGTTGTTGATATGTTACCCGACCATAAGATACAGTTTGTGGATTATAAAAATACCAGCCGGCCCCTTCTTGTTGAGACCCCATTCCCATCCTGTATCGGTTCGACCTGTTATACCCCTGATTACTAAGTCCCTGGGTCGCCAAATTTTCCAGGTTACGTTGCAATTCCTGCTCTTCTTTCATTAAGCGGGCAATCAGTACTTCCCTTTCTGCATCGGGCATCAATGCAACTTTTTGTAAACTGTCTTCTCTTTCAACAGCAAGTAAATTATCTATTAAATTGGTTAAACTGCTGTATTTTCCCGAAAGTATTTCATAACCAGGATATGTTTCATCCACAATTATCATTGCACTATCGTAATATGCTTGTGCACCACGATAATTCAAATCTTCAAAATAAATATCTCCCAAAGTAACCGACGAAAGGGCGCGTTGATTTTGATTTTGAAAACTTGTTGCAACCGATTTAACATAATTTTCGATTGCAACTTCCCTGTTACCTTCTTTAAAAAATAAGTTCCCCATCGCATAATAAATCTGATCCTGAAAATCAATATTTTTATTATCACGCAACATTTTACGTAACTCCTTTTTTAATTTTTCTGAATCCCCGTCTCCCGAAAAAACGCCTGCCGCATTTATTTTTGCATTAAACGCCATTTTATATTCCGGGTTCATTTTTGAAACCGCATTAAAAGCTTCTGATGCTTTAGCCGAATTACCACTTGCCTGATACAACTGTGCAGCAATATATTGCAGCCTCGCCTTTTTACTCCTCCAAAATGTTTTTTTTATGGCAATGTCTAAAAATTTTATGGCTTCCTCGTATTCAACCTGTTTCATGTAATAATCGGCGGTAGCCACAGCTAAATCTTTTTCGAGGTTTTTTGGAAACTCGTCATCCGCCTGAACTGTTTGGATTATTTCTGAAGCTTCAATATATCTTTCCAATTCTGAATAACATCGTAATAACCAAACATTAGCTTCATGCTTCGAATCTTCTTCTGAAAATTTTCTGACTACGTACGAAAAATTATCGATAGCCGCCATAAAATTATGCTGATAAAAATAGGCTTTGCCCATTAAAAGGTAGCTGTCGTCTATCCAATCGTTAAATTCCTCCTTACTGGCAAATTCCTGATATTTCAGGGTCCGCCTCCGCTGACGTTTTGGTTTTTTTGTAATTGAGTGAACTTCGATTAATTTCGAAGCTTTTATAATGGCATTTTCCATGTCGGATTTTACCATTTTTGCAGCCGACGGATTACTCTCTTTATAAATGGGAAGTATTCTGGTAAAGTCGTTTTCAAGACCTTCCTCAATTCGCAAAACACCCGATTTTAAACTTTCGTTGGCATTAAAATATACGTTATACTGCGAGGTAACATTATGAAAAGTCCGCGATGCCCGTGTGTTCTTTTCGGTTGAACAACGCGTGAACAGCGAAACCAGAAAAAATACTCCAACGATATGTAAAATCAGCTTCTTCAAACAAATCTTTTTAACAACTTTAGGAATAAACTCAATTTTCAATAGAATATTGTTTGTTTTCCTTTGAATTTATTGGATTTTCAAAAGGTACAAAAGTATAAATTTTTGAACTGCTTTCCCGAATAACAGCAATAGATTCGTTTAGCAAGCCTTTTTTATTTTCGGCTGATTTTTACTTTTTTGGTTGGGGCCTTTGCTATGTTCCTGACATGCACCTGTTGGGCAACCTTTTTTGCAATTTCGGCAAAAGCAATCCCGGTAACAGAATCGCCATCTGCCGCCACTGGAGAACCGTTGTCGCCACCTTCGCGGATACTTTGCACAATGGGAATTTGACCCAAAAATTTCAAGCCAAGTTTATCGGCTAACATTTTTCCACCATCTTTCCCAAAAATATAATACTTATTTTCAGGAAGTTCGGCCGGTGTAAACCATGCCATATTTTCGACCAAACCAAGCACCGGAACATCGATTGATTTACTTTGGAACATACTTGTACCACGAACTACATCGGCCAGGGCAACGTCCTGCGGAGTAGTTACAATTACTGCCCCTGTTACAGGAACCGATTGAACAAGTGTTAAATGAATATCGCTGGTGCCTGGTGGCAGATCGATTAAAAGATAATCGAGTTCGCCCCAGTCTGCATCTGAAATAAGTTGTTTTAAGGCGTTTGAAGCCATTGGTCCGCGCCAGATTATTGCACTATCTGAATCAACAAAAAAACCTATCGAAAGAAATTTTACACCATATTTTTCTACCGGGAGCAATACATCGCGACCGTCTTTTTTCTCACCAACTGGACGATCGCCTTCGGCTCCAAACATTTTTGGGATGGATGGGCCAAAAATATCGGCATCAATTAAACCTACTTTTGCCCCCGAGTTAGCTAAAGCAACAGCCAGGTTTACAGCTACTGTTGATTTTCCAACACCGCCTTTGCCAGAAGCAATCGCAATTATATTTTTTACTTCAGGTAAAACAGGCCTTTCCATGTTATGGAGGAATTTCACCGAAATATTATCTTCAATTTGGACTTGGTCGCCAAATTGACTTTTTATTGCATTTTCGCATTCTAAAACCAGTGGCTCAATATTAGGATCGTCGCTTCGTTGAAAAACCAGCGAAAAACTAATTCGTTGCCCGGCAATTCTTATTTCCTGGGCCATATCGAGCGAAACAATATCCTCTTTACTTCCAGGAAAAATTACACCTCGCAGTGCATCGGTTACATTTTTAGGGACTATTAAACCTTTTGGTATATCAGCCATGGTATTTTTATTTTACTAATTTATTATTCCGTATTTTCTTTTCAGTTTGCAAAACTAATAAATCTCTTGTAAAGAACACTTTTTGGTATGAATTGTTCGGCTTGATTTAAATTAAACATTTGTTTGTTTTCCGGTTAAAAGTATTAGCAAAACTGTCTTCATTAAAAAATACAATATATTGATTAGGAATGGGATTAATGTGTTATTGTTATTCTAAAACAACTTGCTATTCTAAAAGACAACCCATTGACATTAAGCAAAAAACAATCAATGTGCATTTTTAATTTGAATTCAAATCCAACTCTTTCGACGGATCCCAGAATTTAGCTTCAAAATTTACAATTTGGTCACCTTTCAATTTAATTCCTTCGTTTTCCAATAGCTCTTTCATTGCTTCCGGGGAGTCGAAATGATGTTTACCCGTAAGTAACCCGTTTCGGTTAACAACACGGTGAGCCGGAACAAATTCTGAGTGGCTGTGCGAGGCATTCATTGCCCAACCTACCATCCGGGCCGAGCCGCTAGTTCCAAGATATTTTGCAATTGCACCGTAAGATGTAATTCTTCCTGTTGGAATCAACTTGACTACTTCGTAAACCTTTGAAAAAAAGTCACTCATATTAGTTATAATTTGTCATTTCGAATCACAAAAGACGATTTGGGAAAATTCTTATTGAAACAGATTTCTCATCCTTCTCCGTCGGAATGCCATTTTTTTTACTAAATACTAACCGCTATGTACTCACTACTATTCAATGAATATCCTTTGCGCTTCTTCCAAAACTTCTATATTCGTCTTTTTCAATATCAATTTCCGGTTCAATCAAATCGTCTTTGTTCAACTCGAAAGCCAGGTATTTAATTGCAATACCACGACTTAACCACTGTTTTTCGTAAAAGGTTTTAATCCGTAAAGTATCGTTTAACAATTCAGATTGATACAGGTTGTCAGTTTCAAACAGAACTTTTAATCCATTTAATTTTACTAAAGCGGCAGTGTATGAATATTGAAAATTACTATCGGTTTTTAAATGAATAACCCCATCATTTTTTAGAAACTGTTTGTATTTATTAAGAAAAATGGTTGAAGTTAAACGCTTACGTGTTTTTTTCATTTGAGGATCGGGAAACGTTAACCAAATTTCTAAGATCTCACCAGCACCAAAGAATTGGGTAACGATTTCAATATTCGTACGAAGAAAAGCTACATTTTTTAGGTTTTTGTTAAGGGCTTGTTTTGCTCCATTGAATAATCGTGATCCTTTTATATCGACACCAATGTAATTAAAATTTGGATTTTTTTCGGCCAATTTAACAGTATATTCTCCTTTGCCACAACCAAGCTCAACAATTACCGGATTTGTGTTTTTAAAGAATTTTTCTGCCCAATACCCTTTTAAATAAAAATCGTTTTGTTTCACCAAATGATATGGGGCTTGAACCACATGTTCAAAAGCCGCCATTTCTTCAAATTTGGCCAGTTTGTTTTTTCCCACGCTAATTCAAATTTTCTACCCGAAACCCAATATCACTAATCCCCATCAATTTTTCATCCCGCATTCCGTGTTGGATATTTATCGTGTAGTGGCCCGAAACAGGAAAATATACATTTCTGCGGTAAATCACCTGCCGGGTTTTTAATCCCCCAAAACCCTCACCAAGCCATTTCCCCGATGGATGGGCCAGCGATAATTCAAAGGTGTCTATAATTGAAGGGCCGCCGGGCTGATCGATTTCAATAAACAGCCAAAGGTTACTGTATTTATAGGAAATCTCATTTCGCACATTAACTAGTAAATTATGATTTTGTATAGTGTCGAACAGCGGGATATTAAAAACAACGAGCGAATCTTTATGCCATCCTGCTTTTGCGATAGGTTTGTATTCCTCAAAAACCCTGGTATTATCGCACGACGCAATTAGTATCAGGAAAACCCAGGCAATAAAAAGCTGAACTACAAATTGTTTCATCGTTGATTTGGTTTTCGGTGTATTTTCTTTTTAAAATGCCTTTTTTTTGAACGTGCGGGTTTTTTAGGCTGTTCGAAACGGGTTAAATCTTCCTGCCCAACCATATTAAGAAAATTATCGTCATCTTTTTTCGGGGTTTCATTTCCGATAGCAATTAAATTTTCGGGCCTTTTGCCCAATTTATTTAAATTTTGAATCCTTTTTACCCTGTCAACTGGTACAGAAACCTGGTTCGAAGGAGTGTTCCCCCGCAATGTGTACCAATAATTTCCATTAAAAATATCGGCCTTAAAAAAAACATAAGTACCTTTTTCAGTTTCCAGCGGGATGTAATTTGGGGGGAAATTCTTTTGTGCGTCTATGTACGAATCTACTTCGAAGTTAAGGCAGCATTTTAATTTACCACATTGCCCGGCCAGTTTTTGAGGGTTTAGTGAAATTTCCTGATGGCGTGCCGCATTTGTGGTTACCGAAATAAAATTTCCCAACCAGGTAGAACAGCAAAGTTCCCTTCCACATGGTCCAATCCCCCCAATCCTTCCGGCTTCCTGGCGGGCTCCAATTTGTTTCATTTCAATCCTAATCCGAAAAGTATCTGCCAGTACCCTGATCAGCTGACGAAAATCAACCCGTTCGTCGGCAATGTAGTAGAAAATAGCTTTTGTACCATCGCCCTGATATTCCACGTCGCCAATTTTCATGTTAAGTTTTAAATCGGCAGTAATTTGCCTCGAACGGATCATGGTTTGGTGTTCCAACGAAATGGCCTCTTTCCATTTTACAACATCGACAGATTTGGCTTTCCGGTAAATTTTTCTGAATTCGCCATTAAACAGGGTTACCTTATGTTTTTTCATCTGATCAGAAACGAGCTCGCCCATTAATGAAACAAGGCCAATATCGTGGCCAGGATTTGCTTCAACGGCAACCAAATCGCCAACCTGCAACTTCAGGTTATTTACATTTTGATAATAATCTTTTCGTGTATTTTTAAAACGGATCTCTAGAATATCGTCTGGTTTTCCATCATTTTTAAGATCATTCAACCAATCGGTTACATGTAATTTTGCACAACATCCCGATTTCGAAGGGCAGATACCTCTATCAATTGTATCAACATTTTCCATATTCACAGTTTCGTGTAAGCTTTTCATTCCAAAAAAATGAAGGTGATTTACATTACCCGGCACAAAAATAATCAATAATAATAATTACTTACCTTTTTTAAATGAAATATAAAAATTACAAGGGTTTGAAAATATCGGCCAATTATCGCTTTATCAGCCTCACCATTCTTAAGGCAGTGTCGAGAAAAATAATACGGGGGTTTCCGTTCATCGAAATATGTTTAACCCCTAATTCAAATTCCTTAGAAAAAGGGACAATATTCCGTTCGTTAATAAAAGGGGCAAATTGCCGGCCCCAGTTTTTTTCTTCGCTATTAAGGTAAACCAGATCGCCTCTTTTCATATTCATTACAAAATATTCTCGCAGCAACCGTAGGGCAAAATTAAAAAACGACTTCTGCTTGTCGCGGCCAATTTGTGCCATTTCTTCTGCCCAATTTATCAACTCAATCACTTCGCGTTTGTAGGCAAACCTCATCATCTCCTGAAATTTCACAAAAAAGAATTGAGCATCTTCTCCCGGATTTAAATATTCGTGTGCTTTAATATAATTTCCGTTTGAAAGGCGGGCCGCATCTTCTACCAAAGCAGAATCGGCTCCATCAATATTTAACAATGCCTTTTTTACCGACTCGTTATCGATAAAAGGAAACTTAATTAATTGTGCCCTTGAACGGATGGTTGTAATTACCGACTCTTCGTTTTCCGTTATCAACAAAAAAAGGGTTTTATTAGGGGGTTCTTCAATTAATTTTAACAATTTGTTTGAACAGGAAGCGTGCATTTTTTCAGGCAGCCAAATTATCATTACTTTGAATTCAGACTCAAACGATTTTAAATTTAGTTTCCGAAGAATAGAATCGCTTTCCTTTTCGTAAATTAAACCTTGTGAATTTCCGGCTCCGATATAATTTAGCCACTGGCTGAGGTTAAAATAAGGATTGTCTAAAACCATGTCGCGCCACTCTTTGATAAAATCGTCGCTAACCGGAAATTTTATTTTTGCAGGTTTAAAGATTGGGAAAACAAAATGTAAATCGGGGTGGGCTAATTTTTGGTATTTGTGGCACGAAGGACAAGTTCCACAAGAATCGGTTTCGCCCCGATTACGACATGAAATATACTGGGCATAAGCCATTGCCAACGCAAGCTTTCCTGTCCCCTCCGATCCTGAGAACATTTGAGCATGGCTAATCCTCTCTTCTTTAACCGACCTGATTAACCGCTTTTTTAACTCTTCCTGCCCAACCACATCTTTAAAAAACATCTTCCAAAAATAGCGTTTTAAAAATTATCGCCATTCAAATAAATTGAAACTTTGCGAAACAAATTAAATACATCAATAAAACACTTCTAAAATTCTAAATAACAGACAAAAACAAATTTCATTTTTTAAGATCGTATTCAGAAGGATTGATTTTTGAAATGAAAGTTTCATTTATCTTTTGGGATTTGAGTTTTTTTTTGTTTTGTATTACCTCAACATTAAATAGTTTTCGGCTAAAAATAACTCTGAATTGGTAAGAGATATATTTTTTATCTTTGATTGATTTTCAAGGAATAATTTAAAAACAGATAAAATGCAAACTATCCACAATTACAATTTTAAAGGTAAAAAAGCACTAATTCGTGTTGATTTTAACGTACCATTAAACGAAAATTTCGAAATTACTGATGATACCAGAATGAAAGCAGCACTCCCAACAATTAAGAAAATTATTGAAGGGGATGGTTCACCAATTATTATGTCACATCTTGGCCGCCCGAAAAACGGGCCCGAAGACAAATTCTCGCTAAAACCATTAGTAAAACATTTATCGGAATTATTGGGTGGCACAATTGTTAAAATTGCCCCGGATTGTATTGGTGACGAAGTAATAAAAATGGCAAATAATGTTCTTCCGGGCGAAGTTTTGATTCTGGAAAACCTGCGTTTTTACAAGGAAGAAACAAAAGGCGATGAAGATTTTGCCAAAAAACTGGCCGAAAATGGCGATTGCTGGGTTAATGATGCTTTTGGAACTGCACACCGTGCTCACGCTTCAACAGCGGTTATCGCGAAATTTTTTCCAAACGATAAAATGTTTGGTTACCTTATTGAAAGCGAAGTTGAAAGTTTAGACAAAGTGGTAAAAGCACCTCAACGTCCTTTGACTGCAATTATGGGCGGGGCAAAAGTTTCGTCTAAAATTACAATCATCGAAAACCTGCTCGACAAAGTTGACAACCTGATTTTAGGTGGAGGTATGACTTACACTTTTGTAAAAGCAAACGGTGGAAAAGTTGGAAACTCAATTTGCGAAGATGATTTTCTGGAAACAGCAAAAAATATTCAGAAACTGGCCGTTGAGAAAGGCGTAAAATTGATTATTGCTACAGATGTATTGGCAGCCGATGATTTTAGTCAGGATGCAAATACTCAAATTGTTCCGGCAAGTGCAATTCCTGACGGTTGGGAAGGCTTGGATGCCGGCCCGGAAAGTATTGCAAGATTTAAAAAGGTAATTGAAAACTCTGGAACTATTCTTTGGAACGGACCGGTTGGCGTTTTTGAAATAGAAAAATTTGCAGGCGGTTCAACAGCAATTGGAGAAGCAGTTGTTGAAGCAACAAAAAAAGGTGCTTTTTCGCTTGTGGGTGGTGGCGATTCAGTAGCTTTAGTAAATCAGTTTGGTTTTGCCGATGGCGTTTCATACATCTCAACTGCTGGTGGAGCTCTCCTTGAGTATTTGGAAGGGAAAGTACTTCCGGGTATTGCAGCAGTTCGTGGAGAATAAAAACACACCTGGTATTCCATCTGAAAAGGAATAGTAAAAAAATAAAACAACATTTATCAAACCCGTAGCATTTTGTTCCGGGTTTTTTAATGCTGAAAATTCAATTATCTTTAAATAAAAAATGTCCAAAAAAGCCGACTTTGTTGTTGAACGGTTTCCTGAATTTAACTGCTCGCAAACCGTTTTTAGTTTATTTGCCCCCGATTTGGGAATTAATGAAAAAACAGCCTTAAAAATTGCAAGTGGGTTTGGAGGAGGCATGACTTGTGCCGAAACATGTGGGGCAGTTACCGGATCGTACATGGTTATTGGGATGAAACATGGCCACTCAAATCCTACCAGCGAAAACAAAGCAAATACCAAATTAATGATTCAGGAATTCAACCGGAAATTTAAAAAAATACATGGCAGCCTAATTTGTAAAAAACTAATCGGCTTTGATATTTCAACGAAGGAAGGAACTGCTGCCGCCCACGAAAATAATGTGTTTAACACAATGTGCCCCGGTTTTATAAAAACTGCTTGTACTATTTTGGAAAATGAATTATAGAACCAAACAAATTTAATTTTGTTATACTTAGACACTATTTAAAAACTTAAAAATAAATAAAATGAAATGTAATGTTGGATTAGTTGACCGAGTATTGCGAATAACTTTTGGTTTGGCAATTGCAGTTTTGGGCATTGTTTTTAACAGCTGGTGGGGATTAATTGGAATAATTCCACTGGCAACCGGAATATTTAAAATTTGCCCATTGTACATTCCGTTTAAATTATCAACGACCAAAAAAGAGAAATAAATTTCTACTGTGTTTTTTAAGAAATGCGGCTGGTAAATACTATGCCGCCTTTTTATTTTAACATTCCTCCGATGTTTTTTTGCCGAAAAAAAATCTCAAACATTATTAATTTTTGGGTGGGACAAAATAAATTCGTTCACCGTAACTTATAAAAATTAAATCCTGCGATCACGGCTCCAGGATTGCATCGACAAAATAAAAATCTTCAAATTAACAGCGTGGGTATGCAATTTCCCTTATCTCATCAACATTAAATCACAAATTGTTTATCCCAGCGTTTTTAAAAATCCGGGTGCTTTCCTGTGTTTGCTTGCCTGTTCGAATGCATAAGCAATTTTCAATAATTTTGGTTCGCTCCAGGCTTTCCCGAAAAATGAAATTCCCACTGGCAAACCATGTACAAAGCCCATTGGAACTGTAACATTTGGATAACCAGAAATTGCCGCCGGAGAAGAACTTCCGCCACTAAAATGGTCGCCGTTTACCCAATCGATTGTCCATGCCGGGCCATTTGTTTGCGCGATTACCGCATCAAGGTTATGTTCTTCCATTGCAGCATCAATTCCTTCTTTCCCTGCAAATTGTTTCGATTCTTTTAACGCAGTCAAATATTCTTCAGTCGATAAATCCCCCTTTTCCTGTGCCTGTTCAAATATTTCCTGATCGAACCAGGGCATTTCCATGTCAGCATTATTTTTATTGAATTCGATAATTTCTTTCATACTTCTAACCGGGGCGTTTGGATGTTCCTGCAAATATTTGTTCAAGTCGGCCTTAAATTCATAAAGCAAAACCTGGTACGAAGGACCGCCCCATTTACGACGGTTTTTAAATTTCACCTCTTCAATTATTTCAGCACCATTTTCTTTCATAGCTTCCACCGCCTTTTTAAAAAGTGCATCAACTTTAGAATTAAAACCTATCATTTCAGATGCAATCCCAATTCGCATCCCGGCCAAACCCTTGGCATCTAAAAACGAGGTATAATCGGTAAAAATTTCTCCGGCCCCCAGGTTTGTTTTAGTATCGCCGGCATCAAATTCAGCCAGCGAACCTAATAGAATAGCTGCGTCCTTTACTGTTCGTGCCATTGGTCCGGCAGTGTCCTGACTGTGGGCAATGGGAATTATTCCCCGGCGGCTCCACATTCCGAGCGTTGGTTTTATGCCAACTAATCCGTTTACGCCTGATGGACAAACAATGGAACCGTTGGTTTCAGTTCCAATCCCAATTGTGCATAAATTGCCTGAAACGGCAGCCCCGGTTCCCGAGCTTGAACCACAAGGACTTCGATCGAGACAAAACGGGTTTCTCACCTGTCCACCTCTTCCACTCCACCCACTGGATGAGTTTGTTGATCGGAAATTAGCATATTCGCTCAAATTGGTTTTTCCCAGCAAAACTGCTCCGGCTTCGCGTAGTTTATTTACAATGAATGCATCTTTTTCGACAACATTACCAACCAACGCCAAAGAACCGGCAGTTGTCTGCATCTTATCACCCGTGTCGATATTGTCCTTAATCATAATCGGAATTCCGTGCAATGGTCCACGGATTTTTCCTTCATTCCTTTCTTCGTCTAATTTCCCTGCTATCTCCAAAGCATCAGGATTTAACTCAATAACTGATTTTAAAATCGGATCGACCTCTTTTATCCGGTTTAAATATTTCTGACAAATTTCAACTGACGATAATTCGCCAGCTTCCATTTTTTTCTGAAGCTCATCAATTGTAACTTCATTTAATCCGAAGCTTGTAAAATCTATTTTGTTTCCCTGCTCGTTTGAACCAGGATTGCAGGCTGCTAACCCTGTAACGGCAAGAGCAGAACCACTTAAAGCTGTTGTTTTAAAAAATGTGCGGCGTTTCATTCTTTTATTTTTATTTTTTTGAAGATAGAGAAAGAATTTATTTCTTACAAATAGTTTAAACCCCTTAAAGTAAAATAAAATTCAAACAGAAATTGCATCGAAAAAACTCAGAAATATCACTTATTACAAAAACAGCCTTATAAAAAAAATGAATCCCTGAAAATTACATGATTTACTTTTCTGAGAAATAAGGCTGAAAAAATCGCTATTTCAATTATCTTTTCACGTACTGTTGTTTGTAATATTTCTGATAATCGCCAGAAGTTACGTTGTTCATCCACTTTTCGTTTTCCAGATACCAATCGATGGTTTTTTCGATACCTTCCTCGAATTGCAACGACGGTTCCCAGCCCAATTCATTTTTAAGTTTTGTTGCATCAATGGCATATCGTAAATCATGTCCGGCACGATCTTTTACATAAGTAATTAGCTTTTCTGATTCTCCGGCAATTCGCTTTAATTTTCTGTCCATTATCCGGCACATCGCCCGAATCAGATCGATATTTTTCCATTCGTTAAATCCCCCGATATTGTAGGTTTCCCCTATTTTACCTTCGTGAAAAATGACATCGATTGCTACAGCGTGATCCTCCACCCAGAGCCAGTCGCGAATATTTTCGCCTTTCCCATAAACCGGCAAGGATTTGTTGTTTTTAATATTATTAATAAAAAGTGGGACTAATTTTTCGGGGAATTGAAACGACCCATAATTATTCGAGCAATTTGAAATTACCGAGGGCAAACCAAATGTATCGAGATAAGCCCGCACAAAATGATCGGAACTTGCTTTTGATGCCGAGTACGGACTGTGCGGATCGTAAGCTGTTTTTTCGGTAAAAATACCTTCTTCGCCCAACGAACCATAAACTTCATCGGTAGAAATGTGATAAAATTTCTTGCCCGTAAAATTGTTGTTCCAAATATGTTTCGCCGCGTTCAGCAAATTAACTGTTCCAATTACATTAGTAAAAACAAATTCTGTTGGATTTGAAATTGAACGGTCAACATGCGATTCGGCAGCCAGATGAATAACTCCGTCAAATTTTTTTTCTTCGAATAAATTCTGAATAAATTCCGAATCGACAATATCGCCTTTTACAAACTCGTAATTGGTTTTATTTTCGATATCTATTAAATTGGCCAGGTTTCCGGCGTAAGTTAACTTATCGAGATTAACAATTTTATAACCGGGATATTTATTTACAAATAAACGAACAACATGAGAACCAATAAAACCGGCGCCACCAGTAATTAGGATTGTTTTCATTCTGTGAAATATTTATGTTTGATTCAAAAATAGCAATAAATTAGACAAAAGAACATTGCGCATAAATTGTTTCTTCTGACTCCGGAAAATGAAATTAATATAATATCTGAAAACTGCGACTGTCCACTGGCTACTTTATTTCCCTCACCCGTTTTTCCCAGTTCCACGCTGAAAGTAATGTCTCTTCCAACTCTTTTTCAGCTTTCCAGCCTAATTCTTTATTTGCCAAATTAGTATCTGCCCAAATTTTTTCAATATCTCCGGTCCGGCGTGGAACAATTTTATATTTCAACTTTGCTCCTGTTGCTTTTTCAAACTTGTTAATAATTTCCAATACTGATAAACCCTTTCCGGTTCCAAGGTTAAAAACTTCATAGTTTGTTTTGTTTTTCCCTTTTAGTAAACGGCGGATTGCAACTACGTGTGCTTTTGCCAAATCAACCACATTTATGTAATCCCGGATGGCCGAACCGTCGGAAGTATTATAATCATCGCCAAAAACCTTTAATTCTCCACGAATTCCTGCGGCAGTTTGAGTGATAAACGGAACCAGATTATTTGGAATTCCCGAGGGTAATTCACCAATCAATGCCGAACTGTGGGCACCGATTGGATTAAAATAGCGAAGTGAAATTCCTGTCAGTTGCGGATTGGCTGCAATTGAATCGCGCAAAATATCTTCATTTACCCGTTTTGTATTTCCATACGGCGATTCTGAATCTTGCCGCGGTGTTTCTTCTGTAACCGGTAAAATATTGGGTTGCCCATAAACTGTGCACGACGACGAAAACACAATATTCGGCACATCAAATTTAATCTGGCATTCCAGCAGATTTATCATCGAAACCAAATTATTCCGATAGTACAAAAGTGGTTTCTCAACCGATTCGCCAACTGCCTTCGAAGCAGCAAAATGGATAATCGCCTCAATCCCGACATTTCTCCTGAAAAAATCCTCAGTCCTCTCAGAGTCAACAAGATTAAATTTTTCAAAAGCCGGTTTTACTCCAGTTATTTTTTCAATATTATCGAGAACATTAATATTTGAGTTCGACAGATCATCGACAATAATTACTTTGTACCCCGATTCCTGTAACTCAACAACCGTGTGCGATCCGATGTAACCAGTTCCGCCGGTAACCAAAATTTTGTGTGACATATAATTATTTTTCAACTGTAAAATTAGAAAATTAAAGCTACTGTTTTAAATAGTTGACCATTTACTTTAAATGAATCCAAAAAACTAATCTCATTTTCATAACTACAATGTATGTTTTTATACATTTACATTTTTAAAATTTATTTAGTGAAATTTGGCAATTACATAAGAGAACTTATTCTGGCACACGAAACTGTTATTATTCCGGGTTTTGGTGCTTTTATTTCAAATTACAAACCAGCCGGATTTGATTCCGAAAACGATAATATTCTCCCGCCATCGAAAGAAATTTCATTCAATCAAAAAATAAGAAATAACGATGGGCTTTTAGTTGGATACATTGCTGAAAGTGATGGTATTTCTCATTTTGATGCACTTAAAAAAATCGAAAAAGAACGTGAAAATATAATTTATCAGCTCGATAAAGGAGAAAAAGTTACACTTGAAAATACCGGGATTTTGTTTTTTGATGAGAATCATAAAATTCAATTTGAGCCATTTCAAAAAGATAATCTGCTTTTAGATTCTTTCGGGTTAGAAGCCACTTCATTAAAAACTACGGTTGCCGTGGATTTGGAAAAAGAGCTTGTTGTAAAAAACGACGAACCTGAAATAATAAATTCTGATAACTCAATTATAGAGACAGAACCAGAAATCGCTGACCAGACGATTGGAACGATACCTGAAAAAGAAACTGGCAAGTTACCCGAACCAAAACCAGAAAAAGAAAAGAAAAGAAGCTGGCTGTGGTATTTTCTGATATTAATTCCAATAATTATTGCTGGGTGGTTTGTAATTACAAAAGAAAAAAATACCCCAAAAGATGAAGTTGAAATACGGGATAATTCTCGTTCAACTATCATTCCTGAAAAAATGGAAAAAAGTATTCCCACCATCGACTCAACCGGGTTTTTAACTACTGATTCAACCCAATTTATAGAAGAGAAGATCGATTCAACCGAGTTGCCAAAGCCTGATTCACCAATATACTATCTCGTTGGAGGAAGTTTCAAAAAAGAAGAAAATGCAGACAAATACCTTCAACAATTAAAAAAAGAAGGATACGAACCATTTCATTTTGGGAAAAGAGGGAACTTCTATATTATTGGCATTGGCAAATATAATTCAGAAGAAGATGCCTCAGCAGCTAAAAACAATTTCCTGAAAAAAAATCCCGGATCGGGAATCTGGATTTTTAAAGAATGAATTTGAATTAAAAAACAAAGGTTAAACATTATTTTTGACTGTTAGTAAATTTTATAAATCAAAAACCTACGGAAAATGAATCCATCAAGAAGAAATTTTTTGAAAAAATCGGCAATTGCAGTCTCAGCTTTGGGGGCAACATCTGTAATTCCATCAAAAGTATGGTCGTCAGAAATTGCAGCCAGCGACAAAATAAATGTTGCTTTAATTGGTTGCCGTAACATGGGGTTTGGGATTTTAAAACACCATCTCGACACAGGAATGGTCAATTGTTTAGCACTTTGCGATGTCGATAAAAATGTGCTAAAAGAAAAATATAAACTTGTCAAAAAAGATTATAATCAGTCGCCTGAATTATTTGCCGATTACCGGAAAGTACTTGAGCGCAAAAATATAGATGCGGTAATTATTGGCACACCCGATCACTGGCACTGTTTAATTATGGTAGAAGCGAGCCAGGCCGGCAAAGATGTTTATGTAGAAAAACCGATGTCGAATACAATTGGTGAATGTAATATTATGGTAAAGGCGGCAAATAAATACAATCGTGTTGTTCAGGTGGGGCAGCAGCAACGCGACAATAAAGTTTTTTTAGATGCAATGCAACTTATCAAATCGGGTGAAATTGGCACATTACGAAAAGTAAACATTTGGGCAAATTTTAATTATGGGCTTGGCTCAACTCCAAAACCAGATGGTAAAGTCCCAAATGGTGTAGATTACGATTTTTGGTTGGGACCCGCACCAAAACGTCCATTTAATCCCAATCGCTTCCACGGTAGTTGGAGGCATTATTGGGATTATGGTGGTGGCTTAATGTCCGACTGGGGAGTTCATCTTCTTGACATGGGAATCTGGGCCGGGGATTTGGTGGAAGCACCTAAAAAGGTAATTACCTACGCGGCAAACCTTTCAAAAAAAGAGATGCAACGCGAAACCTTTGATACCATGAATGTGGTTTTCCCAAAAGACAATTATGTAATTAATTGGGACATGACTGCTGGAATTCAACAGGGACCATTCGATTCAAGTTATGGGGTGCAATTTATTGGCGAAAATGGAACTTTGGTTGCCGACCGCCACAAATACCATTTGTATCCGGAATGGGACAACGATAAAAAAGCGCCAAAAGTAGAAGCAATCTCGTTTGAAAAAGGTAGAGAATCGCACCGGCAGCATGTCGATAATTTTCTGGAATGTATTAAGTCGCGAGAAAAAACATCGTGCCCGCCTGAAGTTGGAAGGGCAGCCGCTTTACACGCACACATTCCAAACATTGCCGCAAGAGTGGGTGCCGACATTTTAGAATGGGACGACAAAAATAACCAGTTCACAAATTGCGATAAAGCAAACGAATTAATTACGCCTGTTTACCGTGCACCCTGGAAACTTCCCGAATTATAAAATATTAGAATTATGAACACAAGAAGAAATTTTATTCGGACCGGCGCGCTTGCAACTGCAGGAATTTTAAGTGCAAATCCTATTTTTAGTTACGCGTCTGAAGGTAAAAGTCAACTTAAAAATTTCGGGTTTATTTCGGGTATCGCAAAATCTGCGATGGAATCCGATTGGAGGGAAACCCTCAAAAAAGCTGTTGATTTTGGGTTTACCGAAATCGAAGGGGGAAATAATTATGCAAATTCACCCAAAGAATTTGTGGATTTTTGCACCGAAATTGGAATTAAACAAATTGCCGGAAGTACAAGTTTCGAACAAATAAAAACAGATGCCAACAAATATTACGATCAGTACCACGAATTAAATTTAAAATACATTGTTGTTTATTGGCCCTGGATTGGTGGCGGTCCGTTTATGCTCGACGATTGCAAAAAATCGGCAGAAACGCTGAATATTTTGGGTGCCAAAGCAAAACATAACGGATTAACACTTTTATGGCATAATCACGATAAGGAATTTCATGAAATGGAAAAGGGATTGCCATTCGATTATTTAATGGAAAATACCGACCCAAGTCTGGTTCAATGCGAACTAGATATTTATTGGGTAAAAAAAGGGGGCGGCGATCCACTCACCTATCTAAAAAAATATCCGGGAAGATATTCGATTTTGCATGTAAAAGATATGGCTCCCGGAGATGAACAGGATTTTATTTGTCCCGGTTCAGGAATAATTGATTTTGCCCCTATTTTTAAAGAAGCACAAAAACAGGGAATTGAACATTATATTGTTGAACGCGACAATGAACCAGATGGTTTGGGCTGCCTGAAATCGAGTGCAGAATATTTAAAAAATTTACGGTTTTAATTTTCAAACAGTAGATAAATATGTTAGACTTAGGATTTGTTAGTGCCATTCTTGCTGAAAAAAGTTTTAAAGAAGTAATAGAATTTGCTTCTGCCAATCAGTTCAAATGTGTTGAAATAATGTGCTGGCCAAAAGGGAAAGCCGAGCGCAGATACGCCGGTGTAACGCATATAAATGTGGATGAAATTGATGATGCAAAAGTTATAGAAATAAAATCTATCCTCGAAAAAAATAAAGTTTATATTTCAGGATTGGGCTACTATCCAAACCCGCTTGATGACGATAAAAATCAATCTGTCGTTTATATCGAACACATCAAAAAAGTTATTGTGGCGGCAGCGAAACTGGGAATTCCGGTGGTAAACACTTTTGTTGGACGCGACTCGGAAAAAAGTGTGGAAGATAACCTGGAAAAATTTGCGGAAGTCTGGCCAGGAATAATAAAAGTTGCCGAGGAAAACAAGGTGAAAATTGGCATTGAAAACTGCCCGATGCTTTTTACCCGCGATGAGTGGCCCGGAGGTAAAAACCTCGCAACCACTCCGGCCATCTGGAAAAAAATGTTCGAAATTATTCCGAGTCCGGCGTTTGGATTAAACTACGATCCTTCACATCTGGTTTGGCAACAAATGGACGAGGTTAAACCCATTTACGATTTCAGCGAAAAACTTTTTCATATTCATTTGAAAGATGTGAAAATGTATCGTGATAAACTGAACGAAGTTGGAATAATGGCTTATCCGCTTGATTATCATTCACCTAAAATCCCGGGGTTGGGGGATGTCAATTGGCGAGGATTTTTCTCAGCACTCACTTCGGTAAAATACCGCGGTCCGGTTTGTATTGAAGTGGAAGACAAAGCCTTCGAAGGTTCGGAGGAAGATGTAAAAGCAGCAATTTTAACCAGCCGCAATTATTTGAAGCAGTTTTTAGGTTGAAAAAATATTTTACAATTTTTCAATAAGAATTAAAACTGCTCATATTTTCAGCGGGTTTTCTTATTTTCTTCCGATGTTTATAGTCATCGGGAAAATAACCAAGCGTAATCACAAGGCCAATCCGTTTCTTTTTGGGGATATTTAATAAATGTTTGATTTTCTTTTCGTTAAACCATCCAAGCATACAAGTTCCCAATCCGAGTTCAGTTGCTTGCAAACAAAAATGTTCGGCTGCAATTCCAATATCGATTAATGGGAACTCACGTTTTTTTATACTTCCCCCAAGTTGCGTGATTACTTTGGGTTTCTCGATTACCAAAACTGCCACTACCGGAGCTTGCGGGGCAAATTTATTAAACGATACAACTTTACTAAATGTGGCGCGGGCAACTTTATCTTTTAATCCAGGTTCGTCAACAATTATCAGTTTCCAAGGCTGTGAATTACTTGCTGACGGCGCTAAACGAACCGCTTCAATTAGTTGTTGTAATTTCTCACGTTCAACCGTTTTCTCCTGGTATTTCCGAACACTTTGACGACGGTTTATTAATTCTTTAAATGTCATAATTAAATTATTCGATTATTTGCTAAATTACATTTATTATCATTTTTATTATTCTTCTACCTTTATAAAATCTTTTCAAAAAATTAATATGAATAAAATACGGCATGCATTTTTCATAATTTCTCTGTTTTTGGTAAACCCGGTGTTTTCCCAAAACGTAGTAATTGTTATTATTGATGGTGCACGTTATTCTGAAACATTTGCAGATCAAAATAATAGTTACACTCCAAAAATGTGGGATCTTGCAAAAGGAGGAACGTACATAAATGACTTTTATAACGACTCGACAACTTACACGGCAGCTGCAATTCCGGCACTTTGGTGTGGAACCTGGACAGATCGGGTGGATACATTTTACAACGGGGCAAACACGCAATATGCAGTTAAACCCTCCATTTTTGAATATTTCAGGAAACAAAAAAATATTGCCGAAGAAAAATGTTTGTACAGCCTGAAATATGTGAGTTCGTTGTGGTTGCAAAGTTTTCATAAAGATTACGGGGTAAACTATTGGCCACATACAATCAGCCAGGGATGGAACGACGACGATGTTTTACAAAACACCTTGAATTACATGCAGCTTGAACATCCACAATTAACAGTAATGTACCTTGCAGGGGTTGATGGTGCCGGGCACACGGGAAACTGGAATAACTACGTAAACACTCTTGAGAATGCCGATAAAATTGTTGCTGATTTCTGGGAAACCATTCAGCAAGACGATTTTTATAAAGAGAAAACAACCATGATTGTAACCAACGATCACGGTCGCCACGACGATGCTCATGGAGGTTTTCAGGGCCATGGTTGCGGCTGCTCTGGCTGCCGCCGGATAATGTTTTTGGCAGTTGGCCCAAATATCAAAAAAAATTATGTATCAACACAAACCCGAAGAATTCCTGACGTTGCAGTTACTGCAGCTTCAATTTTAGGTGTAAATATGGAATATTCTTCGGGTGAAGTAACAACCGAAATTTTCGAATCTACCGAAATTTCAAAACTAAATAATTCAATTAGTTGGCTGGTTACTCCTTCCGAAATCAGGGTAAATATTCAAAATAAAAGTAAAATTTCATTGTCGGTTTATAATATTACAGGAAAAAAAGTAAAAGAAATTGCCAATAATCTTGAAGTATCTCATCATCAGAATTTCAACTGGAACAACAATTTAAATGAAGGAATATATTTTATCAGATTAATGATTGACGGCATAAAAGAGACTAAAAAAGTAGTTGTTCTGAATTAAAAATTCATTCAAAATTAAACCTTAATTATTTAAAAATGGCATTAGATAATCCGCATTTAACATTGCAAGAGATTAAGAGTTTTGGAAATAATTTTTCGCCCAATTATAAACTTCCGAGGCGGGAACTGGGAAAAACTGGCGAAAAACTTTCGATCATAGGTTTTGGTGGAATTATGTTGAACGATAATCCACAGGAATTTGCCAACGAAATGGTAGCCAAAGCATACGAACTGGGAGTAAACTATTTTGACGTTTCACCCAGGTATGGAAATGCAGAAGATAAACTTGGCCCGGCATTAAAACCATTTCGCAAAAACTGTTTTTTAGCCTGCAAAACCCGCGAACGAGATGCCGTTGGAGCACAAAAAGATTTGGAGAATTCACTTAAAAAACTTCAAACTGAATATTTCGATTTATATCAGATGCACGAATTAAGTTCTGTTGAAGAAGTTGAGCAGGCATTTTCCGAAGGCGGTGCAATGGAAACAATTATAAAAGCCAAAAAAGAGGGAATAATTAAATATGTTGGTTTTTCGGCACACTCGGTTGATGCGGCTTTGCTGGCCATGAAAAATTATGATTTCGATTCAATTTTGTTTCCGATTAATTTTGCCTGTTGGAATGCAGGAAGTTTTGGTCCTCAAGTTTTTGCCGAAGCCGAAAAGCGTGGATTGGGAATATTGGCTTTGAAAGCCATGGCCTTAACACATTTGGATGAAGGAGAAAAAAGCATCTTCAAAAATGTATGGTACCGACCAATAAAAGATGAAACAATTATGAAAATGGCCTTAAAATATACATTATCGAAAAATATAACTGCGGCCATTCCTCCCGGACAAAGTACATTATTTTTAAAAGCGCTGGAATTTATGAATGATTTTGAAGCGATTTCAGAAAAGGAGACCCAAAAACTATTGGCCCTTGCTAAAATTACCAAACCGGTTTTTATACATACTTAAAATCTAATTTGCAGAAAATTTCATTTTTATCCAATTCAGTTTTTAACTATCTTCGTAGATACCAACTTTGTATTCAACCTAAAATAAAAAATTATGAAACGGAGATCATTTATTAGAAACAGTGCTCTTGGAAGTCTGGCACTAACTATTCCGGCTATCAGAAGTTTTGGAAATAATTTCACAGCAGATTTTCACATCCCAAAACGTGTACTCGGAAAAACCGGCGAAAAACTTTCGATTATTGGATTTGGGGGAATAATGTTAAATAACAATCCACAGGATTTTGCAAACGAACTGGTTGCCAAAGCGTACGATCTTGGTGTAAATTATTACGATGTTGCACCAAATTATGGAAATGCTCAGGAAAAAATGGGGCCGGCTTTAAAACCTTTTAGGAAAGATTGCTTTTTAGCATGTAAAACGCATATGAGAGATGCAGTTGGTGCGCAAAATACTTTGGAAGATTCGCTTACGAAATTACAAACCGACTATTTCGATTTATTCCAATTACATGCACTGAGTTCGGTTGAACAGGTTGAACAAGCATTTGGAACTGGTGGTGCAATGGAAACGATTATAAAAGCTAAAAAAGAAGGTAAAATAAAATATGTTGGTTTTTCGGCACATTCAGTTGATGCAGCACTATTGACCATGAAAAATTACGATTTCGATTCAATTTTATTTCCATTAAATTTTGCCTGTTGGAATGCCGGAAATTTTGGTCCTCAGGTTTATGCTGAAGCAGAAAAACGTGGAATGGGAATTCTGGCCCTGAAAGCAATGGCCTTAACTCCATTAAAAAACGGAGAAGAAAGATTATATAAAAACGTTTGGTACCAACCAATCCAGGATGAAGAAATAATGAAAATGGCATTAAAATATACACTTTCGAAAAATATTACTGCTGCAGTTCCCCCCGGAAAAAACACTTTGTTTTTAAAAGCACTGGAATTTATGAATGAATATAAACCGATAAGCGAAGAAGAAACAAATAAATTGTTGGCTTTGTCGAAAATTACCAAGCCCATTTTTATGCACACATAATTTTTCGATTGTTCCGAAAATATAAAAGGATGCCATCAGTCTGTGTTTTACATTCGGATGGCATTCTTTGCAAAACTTCAAAGCCAATTTTCCTGAACTTTTATACTATCATTTCTATCCCAATCGTGATTCCACATTTTCATGTATTCATCGCCGGATAAAAAATTGTCGTTTGTTTTTTGGAGTAATTCCTTTAACTGACTTTCTAAATCAGATTGAATAAAAATATACTCATCGGCTCCAAGTAAATTATTCATTTGAAAAGGATCCAAAATATTGTCGTACAAAAGCCAGGGTCCGGTTAAATCGCGAACATAGGTAAATCGTTTGGTCCTGACCCCCCGATATTCCCTCCCTCCTTTTTCATAATTCCACTGGTGAAAAGGAACCGGGCACTGAATTAAAACAGCCTCATTTTCATCTCCCCTTTCACCTAAAATTACTTTCGAAAAATCTGTTCCTTCAACAGTTTCTGGTATTTCAATTTCGGAGAAACCAAGCAGGGTTGGTAAAATATCTGGGGTATTTACCGGCATTTCAATTAGTTTTTGAGCTTTCCCTAATTTCTCTGGATAACGTAAAAGGAAAGGCACAATTAACGATTCGTCCCAGGGTTTTTGTTTTTTTACCATTCCGTGCGAGCGAAGCATATCACCATGATCGGATGTAAAAACAAAAATTGTATTTTCTGCAATACCGGATTTTTCAACAGCTAATAAAAGTTCTTTCATACAATCATCCAATGCTGCAATATGGGCATAATAACCTGCAATTTCTTTCCGTGCAGTTTCACGTAATTCGTCGGGAACATTTGGGCGGATTTCAATATCTTCTGGCGAAAACATTTGCCGGTATTTTTCAGGGGCAGTTTGGTAGGGTGCGTGAGGCGGCCCCCACGAAAGCATCAGTAAAAACGGGTTTTCTCCTTTCGATTTTTCGTTAATATAACCAATTGCCGATTTTGTTTGTGCAATGGCATCATATTCTTCCCACTTTAATCGCTCTGGAGAATCTTCATAATAGTATGAATTATTGTAATCGTGGGTACATTCTAAAACCTGCCAAAAATCGAATCCCTGCCTGCGTTCTTTTGGAATAAATTTCAACCGGGCTTCGAAAGTTTCTTCTCCTGGATCGTGCCCATTTAAATGCCATTTACCAATATAACCAGTTTCGTAACCAGCTTGTTTATAGATTTTAGCAATTGAATTTGCTCCCGGGTTCAGTGCTTTATCGTTATAAAAAACACCGTGGGTTAATGGGTATTGACCCGTTAATAAACTTGCACGGTACGGGCAACAAACCGGGCAGCCCGAAACGGCATTTGTAAAAACCACACTTTCTTCTGAAAGTTTATTAATGGTTGGGGTTTTTACAATTTTATTTCCATTGTATCCAATGTCCTGCGCACGCCACTGGTCGGCAAACACAAAAATAATATTTGGTTTTGGAGGATCTTTTATAGAGCAAGAAAAAAACAAAAATAACGCAAAAACCAGGAGTAATTTTAATGAAGCAATTTGCTTTTCAAGTCTATTAAAGCATTTCATA
The DNA here is from genome assembly GCA_018648265.1 of Prolixibacteraceae bacterium. Taxonomy (GTDB): domain Bacteria; phylum Bacteroidota; class Bacteroidia; order Bacteroidales; family Prolixibacteraceae; genus Draconibacterium. The sequence continues at coordinate 45,430 of JABGRN010000007.1, forward strand.
ATTTCAAACCCGTTTAATTTTGCATAAAAATACTAACCTCTTTTAGCTTTCTTTTCTCTCTTTTCTGCTTTTTTTTCCTTTGCACTTTTAAGTGCTTCCTTTTTTACGTTTTTCTTTGCGTCTTGTGATTTTGCCATGATATTTAAATTTTAACCATCTATTTACAGATTCAATTACATTAACTTCTAAACCTTTGTAAAACTACATTCTTATTTCAATTTATCGATAAACACTAAAGAATAATATTATTCTCTTTTCCAACTGAACGGATATAACCGACGGCTTTATTATACTCTTCGGCAGAATTCAGGTGTTCCATCATTAATGGAATATTTTTCAGTTTTGCTAATTCTTTTAAGAAAATTGCATAATTCAAATTACCCAATCCAGGTCGAACTTCGGGTAAATGCGGAGTTAATTTTTCGTCTAAAAGCAGAATGTCTTTTGCATGACAACTTCTGATAAAAGGCCCCAGTTTTTTGAATGCTTCTTTTATCATCTCTCCATTTTTATAATAAACCTGTGGACTGATTACCAAATTTACCGGGTCGAAATGCACGCCAAACTGTTTTCTGTCGATTGCCTTAAAAAGCCTTTCGTACGATTCAACCGAATCGGGATACGACCACGGCATAGTTTCCAATGTATAAAAAGTGCTTTTGGGATTAACTGCATCAATAATTTTACGGGTAGTTTCAACAATTAAATCGAAAGTTACCGGGGTGAGGTTGTCTTTGTGAGGACCCGCCCATTTTTCAGGATTTCGCGAACCACTGATATTCACACAACAATTGGCTCCAATTTCATCGGCCAGTTGTAATGATTTGATACATTTTTCGAGGGCAGTTTTACTTTTTTCTGAATCAGGATCAATTGGATTACTCCACGCTCCCACTTCAGAAATAACGATATCCGATTTTAAAGCGGCACCTTTGTAATCCCTGATTTCCTCGGAACTTGCCCCAATTTTTACTGGACAATAAGCGGCTTTATAATTAAGCTCATTAATTGCAGAAATCCATTCATCAGGATTCTTGTACTTTCTAAAAACCGGGCCGCCCAACCGTACATTACCATTTTCCACCTTTATTGAATTTGCTATTACCGGTGTTATTAAAGTCCCCCCAATTGCAGACAATAATAGTTTATTAAAATTTCTACGTTTCATTTTGTATTATTTTGAAGAATTTAAATTTAAACTATTTTCTATAAAAAAGTATAAAGCTTAAGTGTATTAAACAATGAAACTTTGGGATAAATGATTTTACCTTAAGACTCAGCTGAACAACGGAAATCTAAATCGCTAGTTATCAGTCCGTTTTGTCCTGATTTTTGTTCAAAGAAGATAAAAATCCCGCCAAAACTACCACCATTTACAATATTCAACCCCAAGCTAAAGCATGGGGCTATTGATAATAAATGCATTTGGGTCGCTGAGTAGTAACGATTTTGCAATATTAGCAGCACAAATAAGTAAAAAAAGCTGCACTCTATTTGAAATTACTAACAAATAAAGTAACAGCCTTTTTTTAACCAAACATTACTATTAAACCTATAAAAAATAACGGCTTTTAAAGTTTTTTACCAACCAGGATTTTGAACTAAATTAGGGTTGGTTAATCTTGCTCCTTCAGGAATTGGGTAAAAATAATTCTTTTCTTCCCAGGTCCTTGTTATAGTGTTTAACCAGGTAATTTCGCCGGAAGTACCATTTGATAAACGATAGTCATTAGGTTTTCCACCATAAAGTTCGCTTACCGGGATAGCCGGATAACCAGATGTTGAAGGTGCAGTATCCATGTAATAAACAACATCCATCAAACCATCCTGATTTAAATCCAATGGTGTATCTAGTGCCGGAACATAAATTCCGTTCCATTCCATTTCCATAAGTTCACCCTTTTTCCACCGAACAATGTCGTAAAAACGTAAACCTTCCATAAATAGCTCTATTCCTCTGTCCCTGCGAACTTCAAGAATAACCGGGTCTGAAATACCTGGAAAATACTTCTCCTGCAGATAAGGATCAACAACAGTTGGTTTTGTAGAAAGTCCACCTGTGATACCTGCTCTGGCTCTTAACGCACCAATCGTGACAGCCCAGTCGGCATCGGTTAATGTACCAAGTTCAGCTTTTGCTTCGGCATAATTTAATAACACTTCACCATACCGAAACATCGATACTGAATTGTCATTTAAATCCCTTGTATCAACATTAATATCGTCAAGGGTCCATTTTATAGGTTGATACCCGGTATAAGAATATAACATGTTGGCTGCCGACTTAAATGGAACATTATTACTTAGCCTTTCATAATCTCCCAACCTAATGGTTTGTTTTAACCTTTTATCTCTACCTACAACTTCTTCGTGAAATTGCATGGTTTTATAATCAGGATTATTGGTAAAAGGCGTACCATCTAAGTTTAAATAAGTATTAACAAATGTGCGAATAAGATTAAACCTCACACCTGTTGTTGTACTTGTATAATACCAATTTGCAGCATGGGTTTTAGCAAATGATTCGCTCATTACTGCTGCCAACATTATTTCTTCGCCTACGGGTGCCGGGTTAATAAACAGTTTTCTGTAGGACAAATCGGTACCATCTCCTGTATAAACTTCGTATTCCGACTGATCCATAACAACTTTTGCAGCATTAGCTGCTTCGTTCAACCAGTCGTTGGCCGTTCCTTGTAACCCCAATTCAGTATGGTATTTTCTGAATGTTCCTTCAAACAGACAGACCCTTGCTTTAAGTGCATATGCAACCCATTTGGTAACCAAACTGCGCGAACCATCAGATTCTAATGTAATATTTTGCGTTGCAAAATCAAGATCAGCCAAAATCTCGTTCATTACTAATTCACGAGAATCTCTGCCTTTGTATAAGTCTTCATCTTCAACATCAAGTGGCGTGCTTATCCATGGAACATCTCCATAACGTTTTACTTTCTCGAAATAGAAAAATGCCCTGAAAAACCTCGCTAATCCAATGTAATGATTCCTTACACTTTCTGAAATACGTTCATCGGTACAATTTTCAATAAAAAAGTTAAAATTTCGCAGATGTCCCCAGCCCCAATCACGGTCGCCACCCCAGGAAACAATATCGTTACCCGACGCACTTCCGTCATCTTCTGAAGTGGAGCTGTATGCACCCGCCATTATGAAAGGCGGAGCCCCTCTTCGCGCAGCATAGTCAGACATGCCATCAGCTGTATGTATATTATTTGCACTTGGCAAAAAATCATAAAATGAATAGGAGTATAGTTCAAGTCCAGTTTCGGAGCCAAATACAGCATCTTTCGATGTGCTATCCTGTGGTATTTGTTCCAAATCGCAGCTAAATAGAAAGACTGCAATTAATATAAACCATTTATATTGTATTTTCATGATGATAGTTTTTAAAATTTTAGATTAGAATGTTACAGTTAAACCAATGCTTAAACTTTTCAGCATTGGGTAATTATATCCATCACCAGAACCACCTAATAACGCATCCGCTGAGCCAGTATTTTCAACATCGAGATCTCGTGTGATTTTATAAAGCGGCGACCAGGTCCAAAGATTTTCTCCTGAGATATAAACTTTTGCTTTCTCTGCACCGATTTTAGAAATTAGAGCGGTAGGTAAATTGTAACCTAACTGAAAATTCTTCATCCTTATATAAGCAATGTTCTGAAGATAATCGGTTTGTGGATTGTTCCTAAGAATTCCACTACTTCTGTTAGCCACACGGCCAACGTATCTTGGTAAATAAGCATCAGGATTTTCAGGAGTCCAGTGGTTATCGAGATGCCACGAAGGAAGCGGATTATAAGGTCTGTTGTATTGCCCCCAGAAAGCACTTGCTTCTCTACTCGGAAACCAATTCTGTTTCCCGACTCCCTGAAAGAATGCAGAGAAGAAAAAGCTGTTATAGTCAGCTCCCAGATTTATTCCAAATGTAAAACGAGGTGCTTCATTTCCTATAATTGTTCTATCGCCAGGATCATCTGCTCTATTAGTTCCCGGATCAACAACACCGTCGCCATTTAGATCCATTAATTTTATATCTCCAGGAAAAATAATTCTTGCATTTGTGGTTTTAAATCTACTTTGGTCTGCGTGACTGTCAATATCTGCCTGGTCAACAAAAAATCCATCGTTTGTATAACCCCAAATTTCTCCAACAACCATTCCTTCGTAAAAATCGTCTAGATATTTTTCAGGATTATTGAATTTAGTAATAACAGATTTGTTGTCGGCAAGTGTAAATCTTAAATCGTAATTAAACGGTTTCGATTTCAAAATAAACTTATCTCTCCATGAAATAGAAGCTTCCCATCCTTTAGTTTCCAAATCGGCATAATTACCTTTTGGGGCGGTTGCTCCAAATACAGCCGGGAGAGTCATGCCAATGGTAAACATATCCGTAGTTTCTCGCAGATACATATCTCCAACAAACAATAAGCGGTTAGAAGCCATGGCAATATCTAATCCAATATTTGTAGTTGTCGCAGTTTCCCAGGTAAGCCCATCGGGAAGAACATCTGGTTTACTGGTTAATTGTGGTTTTGTGCCACCCAAAACATCACCTGATTGACCAATACCGAATATTTCCTGATATACATAAGCATCAATATTACCATTACCTAACGAACCATAAGAAGCTCTTAGTTTTAGATTGGAAATCAAATCATCCGATACATTCCAAAACGATTCATTTGAAACTCTCCACCCAACTGAATAAGAAGGAAAGAAAGCATACCTTTCGTTATCAGGGAATTTTGATGAACCATCGTAACGGCCGTTGATTTCAAACAAGTATTTATCCTTAAACGAATAGTTAATTCTTGAGAAACCTCCTAAAAGATTCCAAGCTGTATAACTTCCATCAATATTCATATCTTCGCCCAATGCCAAACTTAAATCAATAGCATCTTCGAAAATAAGACCATTTCGCTCGGCTTCCAGTTTTGTGTATAACGACTCCTCGTAGTTATAACCTACCATTGCTTTTAAATAATGCACTTCGTTAAAAATATTTTCATATTCGGAATATACGTTTAATGCCATATATTTGGTTTCTCTCCATGTATCTCTAAGATCGTCGTATTTTGTTCCGACGTAAGAAGTTACTCCCGGACTTTTATCGTAAGGAACACTAACCCTAACCCTTTTTTCATTATTGTCGGAATTCTGATAAGTGAAATCTCCTTTAACTCTTAGTTTATCTTCAAAGAATTGTGCAACAAAACCGGTTGTACTTTTAAACACACGCTTAGTGTTGTCGTAACCACTTCTACCGTACCACATATTACCTACATTATAAACTGAAGTATGAGTTAAAGTTCCATCTGGGTTAAACAGAGGTGACATTGGATTACCTTCGTCAGCAATATTTCTCCAAACATTTCCACCTTCTCCCGTTTGCAAAGGATTGTGGTAACTAGAACTGCTATATTGTGAATTATTTTCAAATCTCAACCAAGGAAGTACCTGAATAGATCCTTTAGATCTGAAATTATACATTTCATAATCATCGGTATTATAAGTATAAAGTCCTTTTTGCCCCAGGTATCTACCTGTAATCATAAAACTTGTTGTTTCTGAACTACCCGAAACAGTAATATTATGATCGTTTGCTGTGGTAAAATCCTTGTATAACAAGTCATACCAATCTGTACTCCCATAATATACGTATTCTCCATTTATTGGATTAATTGCCCAATCTTCGGTGTAATTTCCAGGGTTCTCCGACCTCATTCTGAGTTCTTCCAAATATTCCTGCGAAAATCGAATAGTTTTATTTGCCTTACTTGGATAAGAACCTTCCCAGTTATAAGTTGCTTCATTAAACATTTTAGCCCAAGTGTATCCATCCCAAACATAATCAGGCATTACAACTGGGTTTTTAACTGCAAAATTACCTGAATAGGTTATACTCGTTTTTTCTTTTGAAGGGCTTTTGGTGGTAATTAAGACAACACCAAAAACTCCCCTTGCTCCGTAAATAGAAGCTGAAGCTGCATCCTTTAATAAGGAAATACTTTCAATATCGTTAGGATTAATCAAACTTGGATCACCTTCAACTCCATCGATTAATACCAACGCATTTCCACCCTGACCGATGGAAGTAGTACCCCTGATATTATAACTTGGCGAACTATTTGGTTTACCATCGGGAAGTGTAATATTTAGATTTGGCATAACTCCCTTAAGTCCCTGCGTAATGTTACCCATGGAACGATTTTCGAAAACTTCGCTGGTTACCTGGTCAACTGCGCCGGTAAGGTTCGCTTTCTTTTGAGTACCATAACCAACTACAATAACTTCTTCCAGGCCAATTGCATCTTCCGACATAACAACTACAAACTGGCTTTTATCGCCAATTGCCATTTCCTGAGCCACCATTCCAACAAATGAAAATACTAAAGTTTCGGCACTTGCTGGAACCGAGAATTGGAAATTACCGTCAACATCGGAAACAGTTCCTAAAGTAGTACCCTTAACAATAACTGTAACTCCAGGCAGTGGAATCCCCTGAGCATCGGTTATCATTCCAGAAACTGTTTTTTGTTGCTGTGTAATAGTTGGTTTTTCCGATGCCTTTCTTATAACAATCTGGCGTTCGTAAACATCATAAGTAACATCCGTATTCTCAAAAACTTCGTCAAGAATTTGATTAATCGAAGCATTAACCAAATTAACATCGACTTTCTTTTCGAGGTTAACATCATCGTTGCGGTACAAAAAAACAAAATCGCTGTTTTTTTCCACAAATTGAATCACACCAGCAATTGTTGAATTAGCCAGGTTAATGTTCATCCTCTTAGCCTGCGAATAGCTTTCAGCCGAAACCGTCATCGCAGAAACAATCAGAATTAAAATCGCTACACGCATAATTCGAAATAGTTTTTTTAGATTTTCACATGGTGGAAAATCGTACAACAAAAATTTTTCCATAAATTTGTTTGATTTTTTAAATTAATAATTACTGTTAGTCATAATGGTAGTATTTAATTCAACCGGGAAGTGTTGCCGCATTTCCCGGTTTATTTTATTTTATAATTTTTTTCATCATTTTTTTCAAATGCGGTTGTTGAGACTTTTGCCAGGTACTCAAAAACTTCTTCTTTGTTTTGTTTTAGATCTAATTTGCCACTTATCTTTATCGATCCCAACATTGGATCTTCAAACTGAATATTTATATCGTAATACCTTTCCAGTCTTTTAATTACCCTGTTCATGTCGAGGTTTTCGAAGCTTAGCAAACCATCGATCCATGACACATAGAAATCGGTATTTACATTTGTGACTTTCGATAATTTTGTGCTTTTATCGAAAGAGGCAAGTTGGTTAGGTTTAAGTATAATTTCGTTTTCAAATTTTGTTTCGCCAATCTGCCTGATAGACACGCTCCCCTTTTTTAATACTGTTTGAATAACATTGTCTTCGGGGTAAGCCGAAATATTAAATTGGGTTCCAAGGACTTTTATTTCCAGTGCTGAAGTTTGAACCAGAAATGGTTTGTTATTATCTTTTGCAACATCAAAATATGCTTCACCAAACAAAACAACCTCCCTGGTTTTATTCATAAAAACTGAGGGGTAAATTAAACGGCTCCCGGCATTTAGCCAAACTACTGTATTGTCGCATAAAACAACTTTCGAACTACTGCCATGCGGCATTACCAGTTGATTCATTATTGATAGTTCAACGGCAATAACAATACTATCCTCGTTTAATACAATTTTCCCCGAATTTCTATAGTCTAGTGTTGATTCCCCGTTTTTTAACGGAATACTTTTTCCCTCAGGTAAAATTAACATCGGGCCGTTTACGGTTGGGGGGATTTTTATTTCGCTTACATATTTAACCAGGTCCTCTTTACCGATACTGAAATAAACAACTGATGCCCCAACAGAAAAAAACAAAATTGCCACAGCCGCGTATTTGAAAAAATTATTTAGCCTTTTCTTTTGCGTAATCCTTTTGTCCACTCCATCAAGTCTCTTTGAAATATCATAAGCAAGCTTTAATTTTTCGGCTTCAGAGAGCATGTTATTTATCAAGTTTATGTTCCTCAATTTTAATTTGAGTTCAAGAATCATGTTCGCTTCTTGAGGGTGTTCCTCGATATAACTATCCCAATACAAATCTAATTCTATCGTTGGGTTGAAAATCCATTTAATAAAAAACGGATTCTCGATAATGTCTTTGTAATTATTCATCAATTTTTCGCGATTTAATTATAAGAGAAGGTTAGTATTGAAAAGGGACAAAATAGAGAAAGAAAATTAATGTGTTTTAAAACACATTAAAATAAAATTAGTGATTTATTTTTGAAATTTTTGCGCAACCCGGAAATTATACGGTACACCTGCTTTTTAACTGTATCGGGATTCATCCCAATAAGTTGCCCAATTTCTTTATAAGTTAGGTTGCTGTTAAATTTATAAAAAAGCAATTCGCGGTAGTTTTCATCCATTTCATTTAAAGCTTTGTTTAAAACCTGTAACCTTATTTGTTCAGTTTCGTTTTGGATGTAATCTTCTTCTAAATTGAATTTAATTTCGAAAGTAAAAAAATCTGATTCTTCGATATTTTTAAACTTCCTACTCAGTAGCAGTTTTTTTTGAATTAACCTTTTTAATGCTTTAAATAAGTAAAATTCAAGGCTTTCGGGTTTATGTAAGTCTATCTTGTACCTATAAATATCGATAAACAAATCCTGAATGGAATCAAAAACAATATCCCTGTTGTTTGTAATTTTTGAACCATAAGCAAAAAGGGAATCAATATATTCAGAGTAAATTTCTTGAAAAGCAAACCTGTCACCAGATTTAAATCTGGACCATGTGGTTTTCCAATAGGTTTTATCTTTAAAAAGATTGCTCTTTTTTTTTGATTTGGCCAAAGTTAGTATCAATTAGGTTGTCTCAAAATTATTAAAAAACTTAGCAAAAACAAGGTTTACTTCAACACTTATCCCTTATTTTTTCATTAGAATTTAATACCTTGTACAAATTCAAAACAGTTTATTTCTTTTTGATTTACAGTTACCTAAAAACAATAAGTTTAAATATCAATCTTATGTTTAAATCCTATAAACAAATTGGTTTAATTAACACACAGGAATTATTTCAAAAAGCTTTTGCAGGTCAATACGCAATCCCGGCCTACAATTTTAACAATTTAGAACAGATGCAGGCAATTGTTGAAGCAGCAGTTGAAGCTCAATCGCCTGTAATATTAATGGTTACCGAAAGTGCTTTGAATTATATCAAAAAATCAATCCTTCCATTTTTAACAAAGGGTGCTGTAAATTATGCATTAAAATTAAATTCCGGGAAACCGATCCCCCTCGTCCTACATCTCGATCACGGTCATGGATTTGAGATTTGTAAAGAGTGTGTAGATATCGGGTTTTCATCGGTTATGATTGACGGGTCGATGTTATCGTATGGCGAGAATATTAAGTTAACTAAAAAAGTAGCTGATTATGCACACCAATTTGATGTTTCTGTTGAAGGTGAATTGGGTGTTTTAGCAGGAATTGAAGATAATGCTGAAGCAGCAAAATCGGTTTACACGAATCCTGAAGATGTTTCTGATTTTATCCAAAAAACGGGTGTCGATTCCCTGGCTATTTCAATCGGCACTTCGCACGGCCCAAATAAATTCAAGCCTGAACAATGCACTTATAAAAATGGTGTGCCAATTCCTCCTGCATTACGTTTCGACATCCTCGAAAAAATTGGAAAACAATTACCTGGCTTCCCTATTGTTTTGCATGGCTCTTCTTCCATTCCCCGCCAATTGGTCGATAGCATTAATAATAATGGGGGTGATATTAAAAATGCTATCGGAATTCCTGAAGAACAATTACGCAAAGCTTCAACTTCATCGGTTTGTAAAATAAATATCGATGCTGATGGTAGATTGGCAACCACCGCGACTATCCGAAAAATTTTCAATAATGAGCCTACCGAATTTAACCCCCGAAATTATTTGGGAAAAGCAAAAATCGAGATGAAAGAAATTTATAAACACAAAATAATAAACCTGTTTGGGTCGGGTAACACCATTTAGATTCTGATTTAAAAGCCTGCATTCGAAATTATTAATCTCAATAGTTAAGGGGCCTCTCTAACTGTGAGAGGCAAATCTTCCGTCTCGTATGCCTGGTTCCGGTACCTTGGCACAAAACCGGAATCTTGAATTGCTTGTTGAATTCCGCTTGCATTCATTTTGTATCTTGCCCCGGCAGCCGAAACTACATTTTCTTCCATCATTATCGAGCCAAAATCGTTGGCACCACCATGCAAACAAAGTTGTCCAGTTGTTGCACCAACCGTTAACCACGACGCTTGTATATTTATTACATTGTTCAACATAATACGACTTATAGCAATTAGCCGCAAATAATCATTGGCAGTAGAAGTATTTCTGATTCCCTGTTTTTGAAGAGTTGTTCCTTCGTCCATAAAAGGCCATGGCACGAAAGTTACAAAACCGTGTGCACCTTCCGGTTTTTCGTTTTGAACCTGACGTAGAAAAACCAAATGCTCAATCCGTTCTTTTTTTGTTTCAATATGGCCAAACATCATTGTTGCCGAAGTTACCAAGTTCATTTTATGGGCTTCGCGCATAACATCTAACCACTCCTGTGTATTGCATTTTCCTGGCGAAATGGATTTCCGCACCCGATCGGAAAGAATTTCGGCTCCGGCACCAGGCAGGCTGTCCATTCCTGAATCGACTAAAATTTCCAATACTTCGCGATAACTTTTTCGTTCTTTTTTCGAAAGAAACACAATTTCCGGTGGACCAAGAGTGTGCAATTTTAAAACCGGGTAACGTCTTTTTAATTCCGAAAAAAGATTAGTGTAAAAATCAAGTCCGAGTTTAGGGTGCATTCCACCCTGCATTAATAATTGCCGTCCGCCCGCCTTTAACAGTTCCGCTGTTTTTTCGCAATATTCATCAATGCTTGTTATGTACTGCGCTTCTTCGTTAATTTTACAATGAAAATTACAAAACTTGCACCCCGAAATACATACATTGGTAATATTTACATTGCGGTCAATTATCCAACCTACCCTATTCCCCGGAACCTGCAACTGGCGACATTCGTTAGCCACCAACATTAATTCGTTGGTTGGAACCTGTTCGTAAATAAACAATCCTTCTTCAAATGTCAATGGCTCCAACCTAATTGCTTTTATTAAAATCTTATCTGCCACCATGTAAACTTACAGCTCCTCTCTGTGTTTATTTTACTTGTTCGATGCCGAACATTATTAATTGTATTATTTTTAGAAAAAATTTAAATCTATGCTACCAAAAATTTCAAAAATAACAGAATTAAAAGAAAATACTTCAACTGTCAGGTTATTTGACAACTTAAGCCAATTTCCCCATTCTTTTCTTATCGACAATGAATTGGAGTATTTAAAAAACAAATTAGAAAAAGAAAACGACTGTACAATTTACAGGCATCCTAATTTGCTCTTTTTCAACAAAGTTAAAGAAGAAAAAGAAAAACACCTTCAAAAGGAGGCTGCCCGAAAAGCCGGGTCAAAATTGTTTGATCTTTTAAAAACAGAAAAAATAAAATCTGTACAATTATTAAATTTCAGCAAATATGAATTAATGTTGCCATTTATCGAAGGGCTTTTACTTTCAGGATATTCATTTTCAAAATATAAAAAAGAAAAGGATGAATTTGATTTAGATGAAATTTTAATTTCTGACAAAAAAACAAACACATCGCAAACTGAGGAGTTAAAATTTTTAACGCAGGCAGTTTTTTACGCTCGTAACCTGGTAAACGAGCCTCTCTCCTTTTTAACTGCAACAAAATTCTCTGAAGAAATTGAAAGATTAGGTGAGAAGGCAGGGTTTTCAGTCGAGGTTTTCAACAAGAAAAAAATTGAATCGCTTAAAATGGGCGGTTTGTTGGCTGTAAACAAAGGAAGCATCGACCCGCCAACTTTCAACATCCTGGAATGGAAACCAGAAAATGCCAAAAATAAAGAACCTGTAGTTTTGGTTGGTAAAGGAATTGTTTTCGACACCGGTGGATTAAGTTTAAAACCCACTCCAAAATCGATGGATTATATGAAATGTGACATGGCTGGGGGTGCTGTCGCGGCAGCCACCATTTACGCCGTTGCAAAAAACAAATTGCCGGTTCATGTGCTTGCCCTCATTCCTGCCACCGACAACCGCCCCGATGGAAATGCGTATGTTCCGGGCGATGTAATTACCATGTTCGACGGAACAACCGTGGAAATAAAAAACACAGATGCGGAAGGCCGTCTGATTTTGGCAGATGCTTTAAGTTATGCGAAAAAATATTCACCAAAACTGGTAATCGATATTGCAACTTTAACCGGATCGGCAGAAATTATTGCCGGATCGCATGCCATAGTTGGAATGGGGAATTCAAAAGAAAATCTTCAAAAACTAAAAAAAACCGGCGAAGAAACTTATGAACGAATTATTGAAGTCCCACTTTGGGAAGAATATTCAAAACCGCTGGAATCGACAATTGCCGATTTAAATAACCTGGGAGGCCGGGAAGCACAAACAACAATTGCCGGAAAATTTCTGGAACATTTTACCGATTTCAATTGGATTCACCTCGATGCTGCAGGGGTTTCATTTAATTTTGAAAAATACAATTATCGTCCAGTTGGTGGTACAGGCTTTGGTACGCGCCTTCTATATAACTTTTTGAAAAAACTCAATTAAAAACGTAACTTTGCCCCTCATTTTTTAAGTGATTTTCTATTTATCTGAAACTGAATAATATGACACAAAAAAATATAATTAAAGTAGGTATTTCGCACGGCGACATTAATGGGATTGGTTACGAGATAATCATGAAAACACTACTCGATCCGCGAATCCTTGAAATGTGTACACCCATTATTTACGGATCGCCAAAAGTTGCTGCATACCATCGAAAGGCCTTAAATATAAACAACCTCAGTTTTAACCATATACGTACTACTAAAGAAGCAAACCAGCGAAGGGTTCACATAATTAATTGTATAGACGACAGTGTCAGGGTTGAATTAGGGAAATCCACAACCCTCGCCGGGGAATCATCTTTTATGGCATTAGATCGTGCGGTGTTTGATCTCGAAAAAGGAGATATTGATGTTTTGGTTACTTCACCAATTAACAAAGACAATATTCAAAGCGAAAATTTTGATTTCCCGGGACACACCGAATTTCTGGCCCAAAATTTCAACACCAAAAATTATGCTATGTTAATGGTTAGCGAAACCATGAAAATAGGTGTTGTAACTTCACATATCCCAATTTCCCGTGTTGCTCAAAATTTATCGAAAGAAGCAATTTTGTCAAAAATCAGGATTATTGCAAAATCGTTGAATCAAGACTTTGCGATAAGCAGGCCACGAATTGCTGTTTTTGGATTGAATCCACACGCCGGAGATAATGGTTTACTCGGAAATGAAGAAAAAGATATTATTATCCCTGCAATTATTCAGGCTAAAAAAGAAGGAATTATAGCACTCGGGCCTTATTCTGCCGACGGATTTTTTGGCTCCAATGATTACCGGAAATTCGATGCTATTTTAGCTATGTACCACGACCAGGGATTAATACCATTTAAACTGGCATCCTTCGAAAGAGGTGTAAATTATACTGCCGGGCTACCCGTGGTACGTACTTCTCCTGCGCACGGCACGGCATATTCACTCGCTGGTGAGGATAAAGCATCTCCAGAATCGTTCAGGCAGGCCCTGTACCTGGCCATCGATATCCATAAAAACCGGATGTTATACAAAGAAATTTCAAAAAACCCTCTTATAAGACACGAAATTAATCCTGCCCAGGTAGATGAAAGCGTGGATATTGAAGCAGGGGAAAACGAGCTTAATTAGTAAGTTTAAATTAAATTTGGATTAAGATGTACGAATATATCCGTGGTAACATTACAGAACTCAATCCGACAAACATTATTATTGAAGGTAACAATATTGGCTATTTCGTGAATATTTCGTTAAACACGTACAGCAAGTTAAACGGGAAAAAAGAAGCACTAATTCTTATCCATCAAATAGTACGCGAAGACGCCCATATTTTATATGGTTTTGCCGACAAAAACGAACGCGATTTGTTTCGAAACCTGATATCGGTTAATGGCGTTGGTGCCAGCATTGCAATTATGATGCTTTCATCGTTGAATTCAGACGAAATTGTAGCTGCTGTAACAAGCGAAAAAGTTGATGTTTTAAAAGGGATCAAGGGAATTGGCACCAAAACTGCCCAACGCATAATAATCGATCTAAAAGATAAGTTCGGAAAATTACCAGAAACAGGCCAATTTTTATATTCGCCAGACAATAGTATCCGAATTGAATCGTTATCAGCATTAGTCATGCTCGGATTCGCTAAAAAGGATGCTGAAAAAATTGTCGTGAAAATAGTTCAGGAACAACCAGGGGCAACGGTTGAGAGTGTGATTAAACAAGCTTTAAAACGGTTATAAACAGGAATGGAATTGACCCGGAATTTAAAAAACATATTCTTCTTTTACCTACTTATTGTCTCACTAACTTTCGCTAAAAAAGGTGTTGGTGCAGATATAAGTACGTCAACAGATATGGTAGTAATTCAAACCATCGACACTGTTGAAATTGACACCATTGGACCACTTCCTTTTCCGTTTGAAGACCAACCCGCTTTTGGGCAACTTGACCAGGATTCATTAAAACTATTTCTAAACAAACCAAGTAATATTAAGTATGAAATTGAATACGATCCCGTAACTGGTGAGTACGTATTTTACGAAAAAATTGGGAACCTGAATTATCGTTTGCCACAAACTATGTCTTTAGACGATTATGTTGATTACGATTTCGAAAAATCAATTAAAGACTACTGGAAAGAACGGACAAAGATCCAGGATTTGGAAGCCAAAAACTCACTCATTCCAAAGCTGACCATTGGAGGAGAAGCATTTAACCGCATTTTTGGTGGCAATACTATTGATATCCAACCACAAGGTTATGTTGAGGTGAGTTTTGGTTACCAGATGAATGCTACCGAAAACCCGGCTATCCCGGAACGTTTGAGGAAAGTGCCCACTTTCGATTTCGACGAAAAAATACAAATGAACGTGATGGGGCAAATCGGTTCGAAAATGAACATGAGGGTTAATTACAACACGGAAGCAACGTTCGATTACGAAAACAAAATGAACCTGGAATACACCGGCGACGAAGACGAAATTTTAAAAAGAATTGAAGCCGGGAATGTTTCATTGCCTTTAAACGGGTCATTAATTACAGGGGCTTCTAACCTCTTTGGTATTAAGGCCGAAATGCAATTCGGGCGAATGACCCTGACAACTGTATTTTCGCAACACAAAGGTGAAACACAAACCGTGGAAACCGAAGGAGGCGCACAGATTTCAAATTTCGAATTATCTGTTGCCGACTACGATGCTAACCGGCACTTTTTCCTGGCACAATATTTTCGCGATCACTACGATGAATGGTTGGAAAACACTGCCGTTCCTCGATCGCCAATTCACATTAACAAAGTTGAAATCTGGATAACAAACAAATCGAATAATTTTACCGAATCGAGAAATATTTTTGCCTTGCAGGATTTAGGTGAACACGACCCAAATATTTATAATCAAGTTCCATCATTTCAGGCAACACCTGCCCTGCCCTATCCAGAAAATATATTCCCACATAACGATGCCAATGGTTTGTATTACGAAATGACAAATACACATAACAGTATTCGTAATGTGGAAAACATAACGGCAGAAATGTCGCAATTTAGCCCGGGATATGTTGGGGGCCAGGATTTCGAGAAAATTGAGCAGGCACGGAAACTGAACCCTTCTGAATATACAATTAACGAACGTTTGGGATATATTTCGCTAAACACTTCGCTTAATACAGACGAAATTTTGGCAGTAGCATTTAACTATACGTCAAACGGAAAAATATTTCAGGTAGGTGAATTTTCAACCGATGGGGTTGATGCTCCACAAACACTGTTATTAAAACTTATCAAAGGGACCAATCTTACGCCCAACCTGCCGACCTGGAAACTGATGATGAAAAACATCTACAACCTTAATGCTTATCAGCTTTCAAACGATGAGTTCCTTTTTAATGTGGTTTACCAAAACGATTCAACGGGTACTTACATTAATTACATTCCCGAAGGAAATATAAATGGACAAATCCTTTTAGAGGTGATGAACCTCGACAAACTCAATAAACAACTCGACCCGTATAAAGACGGTGTTTTCGATTATATTGAAGGGATTACAGTTTATTCAAATAACGGAAGGATAATTTTTCCGGTTATTGAACCCTTTGGATCTCATTTGGCCAAAGCCATTCAAGACCCTACCCTCATCGAAAAATATACATTCCAGTCGCTTTACGACTCTACCCGTATCTTTGCCCAACAAGATGCAGAACACAATAAATTCAGGCTGACAGGTAGTTACAAGGGTTCTTCAAGTTCCGATATTATGTTAGGTGCTTTAAACCTTGCACAGGGTTCGGTAAAAGTAACTGCTGGAGGCCGCGAATTAATGGAAAATGTGGATTACACCGTTGACTACACATTGGGACGTGTAAAAATTATCAACCAGGCATTGCTCGAAGCAGGAACACCAATCCAGGTTTCAACCGAGAGCGAAGATCTCTTTACGATGCAACGAAAAACCCTGATGGGGGCACACGCCAATTACGCATTTAACGACAATTTTAATCTGAGTGCAACAGCGTTATACATGCACGAAAGGCCATTGACGCAAAAAGTAGATTATGGCGAAGATCCCATTTCAAACTTAATGGTTGGTTTCGACACACGTTATACAACAGAAAGTATGTTCCTGACCAAAGTCATCGATGCAATTCCGTTCTACAGCACAAAAACACCATCGAGTATTGATTTCGAAGCTGAAATTGCCCAGTTAATCCCGGGCCATTCGAAAGTTATTGAAAAAAGCGGGACAGCTTATGTTGACGATTTTGAAGGGACAAAAACAACCATCAGTTTAAAAACCCGGCAATCGTGGACCCTGGCAAGTACACCGCAGTTTCAATCAAATAATTTCCCCGAAGGAAACTTAACAAATTCGCTGGAATATGGATATAACAGGGCAAAATTGGCATTCTATATTATCGATCCTTTATTTTTAAGAAATAACAGCCTTACCCCCGATCATATTAAAAACGACAATAACCAGCAATCAAATCACTTTGTCCGCGAGATTTTCGAAAAAGAAATTTTTCCTGCCAAAGAATCTCCGGTTGGGCAACCAACCAATATTCCAGTTTTCGATTTGGCATTCTACCCAACCGAACGTGGACCGTACAATTACGATGCACAACCTGGCAATTATTCAGCAGGAATTAATGCCGACGGATCGTTAAAGGCTCCGGAATCACGCTGGGGAGGGATCATGCGAAGAATTGAAACAAGCGACTTTGAAACTTCAAATATTGAATTTATTGAATTCTGGTTGATGGATCCATTTGTAAACGATACGCTAGGGATGCACCAGGGAGGGGATTTATATTTCAACCTTGGCGATATTTCGGAGGATATATTAAAAGATTCGCGAAAAGCATTTGAAAACGGGTTACCAACTACTGAATTAGTAACCAATGTTGACCCAACGATTTGGGGAAGGGTATCAACTTTACAATCACTGGTAAATGCTTTCGATAATAACCCGGAATCACGTAGATATCAGGATGTTGGTTTTGATGGAATGAATGACCAGGACGAACAAAATCACTTTGAACAATATTTAGATGATCTCAGGCAAAATGCAAACCAGGAAGCATTGACCAAGGCACTTAATGATCCTTCTTCTGATAATTACCATTATTACCGTGGTTCAGATTTTGATGACCAGCAACTGGATATACTTGAAAGATATAAACAATATAACGGCCCTGAAGGGAATTCGCCAACTACCGAAATGTCACCCGAATCATACCCAACTTCATCTTCTACAATTCCTGATATTGAAGATATTAATAACGATAACACACTTAACGAATACGAACGGTATTATCAATACAAAGTCAGCATCAGAAAAAACGACATGCAGATTGGGCAGAATTACATTTCTGATATCAAGGAAAGCCGGGTCCAACTAAAAAACGGGCAAATTGGAGAAGTAAAATGGTACCAATTTAAAATTCCTATTCGCGATCCCGATCAGGTTGTTGGTAATATTCGTGATTTTAAATCCATCAGGTTTTTACGGATGTTTATGCGTGAATTCCAGGATCCGGTTGTTATGCGGTTTGCAACACTCGATTTAGTACGCGCAGACTGGAGACGTTACACCCGCGATATTGGCGAAGTAGGTACAAGCTCTCCTAATTCAACCTTCGATGTATCAGCCGTTAACATTGAGGAAAACGGTAGCCGCGAACCCGTAAATTACATCCTCCCACCAGGAATCGATCGGGTTATCGACCCTGCCAATCCACAGCTCAGACAATTAAACGAACAGTCGATGGTTTTAAAAGTAACCGAACTGGAACAAGGTGACGCACGTGCCGCATACAAGCCTTTCTACATGGATTTCAGGAGGTACAAAAAGTTAAAATTAGAAGTTCATGCCGAAGAAATGGAAGGCTACCCCTTGCAGGACGACGAGTTGTACTTTTTTATTCGATTAGGATCCGATTACAATTTCAATTACTACGAATACGAAGTACCGTTGAAACTAACTCCTGCCGGCAGGTACAACGCCGAAATTGAAAACGACCGTTATATTGTTTGGCCCGACGAAAACCGCTTGGACATCCCGCTCGAAGTATTTACAAATGCCAAACTTGATCGCAACGACGAAATAAGAAGAGCGGGTTCAACATTTGGAATCCAGGATATTTACGAAACAGTCCACCGGGGCTGGAACAAAGACAAAAATAAAGTTAAAATTAAGGGAAGCCCTAATCTTGGGAATGTCCAGGTTGTAATGGTCGGGATCCGCAACAATCGGGGGCAGGTAAACACAGGGCCAAAAGCCGTTGAAGTTTGGCTGAACGAAATGCGTCTTTCCGACTTCGACGAAGAAGGTGGTTGGGCTGCCAACGCAAGGCTATCGACCCGGCTGGCCGATTTGGGAAGTGTAACTTTCGCCGGGCGTACCCGATCTGCAGGTTTTGGAAGCATTAGCCAAAATATAAACAGTCGCGAGCTGGAAGATCTAATTGAATTCGACATTGCTTCTTCCATTGACCTGGGGCGCTTTTTCCCTGAAAAAGCCGGAGTGAGAATCCCTCTTTATTACGGTTATTCCAGAAGTGCCAGAAACCCCAAATATAATCCATTAGAACCCGATATAGAAATGGATCAATCGATACAACGGGCGGAAAATCAACAGGAAGTAGATTCAATTAAATTTATTTCACAAGATTTGGTTACACGGAAAAGTATCAATTTTACCAACGTAAAAGTTGAACCACAAACAGAGCAAACAAAAGTACATTTGTGGGATCCTGCAAATTTTGCAGTTACCTATTCTTATAACGAGATTTTCAGAAGAGATATTAACACTGAATATAATCTGGACAAAACGTACCGTGGAATGTTTTCGTACAATTACAGCAGCAGGCCAAAATTGGTACAACCCTTCAGTAAAATTAATTTTATGCAAAAGGGGCCACTGAAATTAATTGGTGACTTTAATTTCTACCCGCTTCCAACTCAGATTTCATATCGGACTGATTTATTCCGTCGTTACCACGAAACACAAACCAGAAACATTACCAACCCTAATTTTATTCTTCCGGCAACCTACGAAAAAGATTTCTTGTGGAACCGGTTTTTAGATATCCGATACGATGTGACCCGTACCTTAAAAGTTGATTTTTCATCCCGAAGCACTTCGCGAATAGACGAACCCGAAGGAAGAATGAACCCCTTAGACGATGATTATCAATTAAAAAAAGATTCTATTTTAAGCAACTTATGGAATTTAGGCCGCCCAACTTTATATAATCACAATTTTAATGTTTCGTACACAATACCCATTAACAGGATTAAAATATTGAGTTTTATATCATCGTCAGTTCGGTATCAGGGAACATACGATTGGCAAGCAGGGCCAATTACTGCCGACACCATCAGGTTGGGAAACCGGGTTCAAAACTCGCGTAACCTGCAACTGACTGGGAATATGAATTTAACAAGCTTATATAATAAAGTACCATATTTTAAAAAGCTAAACGATAAATTCAGGAGAACAGGAAGAAGCCGCAACAGTTTAAACCGGCGTTCGAGTGGTGGCAGGGCCCAGCAAGATCAAACCCCCCTCGCACGGCAAAAAGAAGTACAAACCTTCTCAAGTAATGTAGATTTAAAAGCAAACGAAGCACAGGAAATAAATCACAAACTCAACACAAAAAAAGTAAAAATTTTAGTTACCGGAGTAGGAAGTACAGCTATTTCGGGAAGGACAAAAATAATAGATGCAAACACTATTGAATTTACACCACTTGCCGATGCACCACAGGCACAACTTACGGTTTCAGGGGTTTCTGGCGATCAAAGCTTTTTAAAAGATGCGATCGACCTTACAACCCGAATGTTAATTGGAGTTCGTACTATTTCGGTAAATTACAGCCGAAACGGTGGGACAGTGCTGCCCGGATATTTACCCGAACCAACCTTATTTGGTGCTGGGGCATACACTCCTGATGGACAAATGTTTAACCGCGATTTAGCCACTAGTATGGCTCCAGGGTTACCCTTCCTGTTTGGTTGGCAAGATCAAGACTTTGCACGCCGGGCGGCAAGTAATGGCTGGGTAACTACCGACTCAACACTTAACATGCCATCGTTGATTACCCAAAACGAACGTTTTAACATGCGCGCAACTGTTGAACCACTCCCCGACCTCAGGATTGATATTACTGCCGATCGTTCTTTTTCAAAAAATATTAGCGAATTTTTTAATTACAATCCTTCATCGGGAGAATTTATTGCAAATAGCTTTTCCGAAACCGGGAATTTCAGCATGTCAACGCTAACCTGGGGGACTGCCTTTTTTGCCATTGGCAAAGGAGAAGTGCAACAGTCGCAAGCATTCGAAAACATGAAAGAATACCGATCGGTTATTGCCAGGAGGCTGGCGGCCCAGCATGACCCTAACAATGGATTTGGTTACAACCCTACTGCAATAAATCCAGAAACCGGTTATCCCGATGGTTATGGTCCGACTTCGGTTGAAGTTTTGGTCCCGGCATTTCTTGCTGCCTACCAAAATAAAGACCCATATAAAATTGGCCTGGGAATGTTCCCATCAATAAAATTTATTAGGCCTAATTGGCGGATTCAATACGAAGGAATGGTTTCAAGGATTCCGGGATTAAATAAAATTATGCGATCACTGAATTTCACGCACGCATACCGTTCGAGTTATAATGTTGGTTCGTTTATTACTAATTTAAATTATATGGCAGAAGGGGATGGATTTAGTTATGTACGAGACATAGCCAATAATTTTATTCCGGCTTATGATTTTAATTCAGTTAGTATTATGGAAACATTTAGCCCACTAATTAATATGGATATTATGTGGGTTGGCGATCTGACTACCCGGGCTGAAATGAAACGATCGAGAAATATGAACCTCTCGTTTGCCAACAACCAGTTGACAGAAATTCTTAGTAATGAATACACAGTTGGCGTTGGCTACCGGTTTACACAAATGGACTTGATTATTAAAACCAAAAACTCGCAACAGGCTTATTCAAACGATCTAAACCTGCGAGCTGATCTTTCATACAGAAAAAATAAAACCGTTCTCCGAAAATTGGTTGAAGAAGACGATCAGATTACTGCGGGGCAAAGTGCCTTTACTATAAAAACAACTGCAGATTATCAATTAAGCGATCGTTTTCAAATGCGGGTATTTTTCGATAAAATTTTGAATAACCCGTTTACTTCACTCTCATTTCCTACGTCAAACACTAATATTGGAGTGAGTTTTAGGTTTACTTTAGCACAATAAAAAGTAAAATTTAACAGAACTTTTACACGCGAAAATTGTTTTTTAGATAAAAGTTTTATTCTTTTGAAACGAATTTTAGATAACGAATGAAAAAATTAAATACAATATGGCTTCCGTGGTGGGGTCTTCTTACGTAAGTTGGGAGTTAATGGCCATATTGGTATTTTAAAAAATATATCAAAATGAACCTGCTCCTTAAAAGAGTAGGTTTTTTTATTTTAGTAGAACAATGATGTTAAAAACAAATAATTGGTGGTGGCGTTTTATTTTTTCATGAAAATCGTGAGAAGAGAATTCGCTATTATAAAATTTAAAGCGGCTCATCGAAACACGATGAGCCGCTTTTTTTAGGCCATTATAAATTGATTGATAGAAAAATATTATATTAAGAGATACAAAATGAAAACACTTAAGTTTAAACCACAAGTTCGAAAAATACTTGCCGATACAGTTACTCCGGTTAGCATTTATTTACGATTACGGACTCTTTATCCAAAGTCTATTTTGCTGGAAAGTTCTGATTACCATGGTAACGAAAATGCGTATTCGTTTATCTGTTTTAATCCAATTGCTTCGTTTGTGGTAAATAATAGCGTTGTTGAAAAAAATCTTCCAGGTGTAAAAACAGAAGTATTTAAGTTGGAAGATGATTGTTCTCTCGACGATGAATTAGAATCTTTTTTCCAAACATTCAATGTAGATTCTGACGAAATTGAATTACCATCAAATGGCCTGTTTGGATACGTCAACTTCGATGCAATCCAGCATTTCGAAAACATCAAATTTTCGTCTGATAAAAAAGAAGAGTATCAAATACCTGAAGTGAATTACAGCTTTTATAAATATGTTGTGGCCATCGACCATCATAAAAACATCATTCACATTGTTGAAAATTTGTTGGAAGGGGAATCATCACAGATGGATTACATCCACCATTTATTAGTAAATCTCAATTTTTCAACTGCAAAATTTGAACCTGCTGGAGAAGAAACATCAAACATTACCGATGACGAATACAAACAAATGGTAACTAAAGGAAAAGAGCATTGTTACAGGGGAGATGTTTTTCAGATAGTTTTAAGTCGCCAGTTTAAGCAAGAATTCGAGGGCGATGATTTTAATGTTTACCGTTCGTTGCGTTCCATAAATCCTTCGCCATATTTGTTTTATTTCGATTTTGGCGATTACCGCATTTTCGGTTCAAGTCCCGAAGCTCAAATTCGAATAAACGATAATAAAGCTTTTATACATCCAATTGCAGGCACATTTAAAAGAACTGGAAACGATGAGCAAGATCGTGCCCTGGCAGAAAAGCTGAGCAAAGACCCAAAAGAAAACGCGGAACACGTTATGTTGGTTGATTTGGCACGAAATGACCTGAGCAGAAATGCCGATAAAGTTAAAGTTGAAACCTATCGCGAAGTTCAATTTTATTCGCATGTTATTCATTTGGTTTCTCAGGTTTCGGGTGAAATAACAGAAGAAACAAACCTCATTAAAGTTTTGGGCGAAACTTTCCCTGCCGGAACTTTATCGGGTGCACCAAAGTATAAAGCTATGGAGTTAATTGATAAATACGAAAATCAGAATCGTGGTTATTACGGAGGATGTATTGGTTATTTGGGTTTCGACAGAACATTAAATCACGCCATAATGATTCGCTCTTTTTTAAGTAAAAACAACAAGTTGTTTTATCAGGCTGGAGCAGGAATTGTTGCCGATTCGCAAGAAGAAAGTGAATTGCAAGAAGTAAATAATAAATTAGCAGCGCTAAAAAAAGCCATTGAAATGGCAAAAGAAATTAGTTAGTGTTTATTTATAAAAAAAGTAAAAAAGATAGAAATGAAAATACTTGTAATAGATAACTACGATTCTTTCACATACAATTTGGTACATGCCATAAAAAAAATCTCCGGGTTACCGGTCGACGTATTTCGAAACGATGAAATTTCTCTTGAAGAGATTGAAAAATACGATAAAATTGTACTTTCCCCTGGGCCTGGAATTCCAGAAGAAGCAGGTTCTCTGCTGGAAATCATCAAAGAATTTGCCCCTAAAAAAAGTATTCTTGGTGTTTGTTTGGGACATCAGGCAATTGGAGAAGCTTTTGGTGGAAAACTTCATAATATGAAAAAAGTGCTACATGGAATTGCAACTCCTGTTAAACTAACTGAAAATAAATCCATACTTTTTAAAGAGTTGCCCGAAAGTTTTGATGTTGGTCGCTATCATTCCTGGATAGTTCAAAATGAAAATTTGCCTGAATGTTTCGAAGTAACTAGTTACGACGAGGAGGGTTTAATTATGTCGATGAAACACAAAAAATACGATGTTCAAAGTGTGCAATTTCACCCCGAGTCGGTACTAACCCCGCTTGGTGAGAAAATGATTGAGAATTGGCTGAAAAAAGAAAGTTGACAGTTGCAGTCGCAGTTTGCAGTTGAGTAAGAATACAAATTATTTTCTTGAATAAGCCCTGAAAGGGCGAAAGCCAACAGCACAGGGCAGCGCCCTGTGTAAACAAAGATTAAAAAAAAAGGTGCGTCCGCGGTCGTACCATAAAGAAAGGACTTTACGCGCACCGCAATGCAAAACCGGATTAAACATTAGGAAACAAAATGAAAGATACTTTACAATATTTATTCAAAGGAGAAACTCTCACAAAAGATGAAGCTAAACAGTTGCTTCTTGAAGTTGGAAAAGGACGACATTCCGAAGCCGAGTTCGCATCGTTCCTAACGGTTTTTAAAATGCGACCAATTGTTTCCCAGGAACTTGCCGGATTTCGTGATGCAATGATAGAACTCAGTCTAAAAACCGACCTATCGGAATACAATGCTATTGATGTTGTTGGAACCGGTGGCGACGGGAAAAACACATTTAACATCTCAACGCTTTCTGCGATAATTATTGCAGGTGCTGGAGTTAATGTTGCCAAACATGGAAATTATGCTGCAAGTTCCACAAGCGGCTCATCAAATGTTTTGGAGTATTTGGGATATAAATTCAGCAACGATATAAACAAGTTAAAGTCAGACCTTGAAAAAGGAAATTTTTGCTTTTTACACGCACCGCTTTTTCATCCGGCAATGAAAAATATTGCCCCTGTGCGACGGGCATTAAAATTTCCAACTTTCTTTAATATTTTGGGACCAATGATAAATCCGTCTTCACCAAAATATCAATTGTTAGGCGTTAATAACACCCAGAATTTCAATCACTATAAAAATGTATATGACTATTCAGATGTAAAATTTGCGATTGTAAATAGTCT
Organism: Prolixibacteraceae bacterium; assembly: GCA_018648265.1. Lineage (GTDB taxonomy): Bacteria > Bacteroidota > Bacteroidia > Bacteroidales > Prolixibacteraceae > Draconibacterium. The sequence continues at coordinate 70,749 of JABGRN010000007.1, forward strand.
GGATGGTTACGACGAAGTTTCATTAACAGCCGACACGCATTTTGCATCGAATAAAATAGAAACAAATCTTTCTCCTCTCGATTTTGGAATGGAGCAAATAAAACCTGAAAAATTATTTGGGGGGGATTCAATTGAAAAAGCTGCTAGTATTTTTTTATCAATTCTTGAAGGGAAAGGAACTAATGAACAGAACAATGCTGTTATCGCAAATGCAGCTTTAGGTTTAAATGTTTATTATCCCGATAAAGAATTATTGGAGTGCGTTGAAATAGCAAAAGAATCGTTGTTAAGCAAAAGCGCTTTGGAGAAATTAAAGGCGATTGTAGAATAATTATTACACCGTCCTTTAGGGCGGTGAATGCGAAATACGCCATCGCAAGGAATTTATGAAAATTATTAAACTTAATAAGTTTAATAATTTTCATAAATTCCAAACCATATATTTTAATATTAAACCACCGCCCTAAAGGACGGTGCAAAAGATAAAAAATGAACATTCTCAATAAAATAATAGCAACAAAAAAGATTGAAGTTGCCAATCAAAAAAAGAAGGTAAGTGTTTCGCAGTTAGAAAAATATACCTGGTTTAATCGAGATTGCAATTCGCTCACCTCGAATTTAATTCAAGAAAATTCTTCCGGTGTAATTGCCGAGTTCAAACAAAAATCACCTTCGAAAGGCGAGATAAATTACAAGGTAAAAGTTGAAAAAGTTACAAAAGCTTATGCAGATGCTGGAGCAGCCGGATTATCTGTTTTAACCGATTTTGAATATTTTGGAGGGAATCTCGTAAATCTCATTCGGGCAAGAGAAAGTAACCCAAATATTCCGATTCTGCGCAAAGATTTTATGATTGACACCTATCAGATTATTGAGGCAAAAGCTTTTGGTGCCGATGTAATTTTGTTAATTGCTGCGTGCCTCGAAAAGGAACAGGCAAAATTTTTGGCTGAAAAAGCAAAAAGCCTTGGGATGGAAGTTTTAATGGAAATTCATAACGAAGAAGAGTTGGAAATCGTTAACGAATTTGTTGACATTGTTGGAGTAAACAACAGAAACTTAAAATCATTTAGTGTTGATGTGGAAACTTCAGTTAATTTATCGAAACTAATTCCCGACCAATTTGTGAAAATTTCAGAAAGTGGTTTGTCAGATGCAGAAACCATTAATTATTTAAGGAAATATGGATTTAAAGGATTTTTAATTGGTGAAACATTTATGAAAACTGATAATCCGGGGCAGGCTTGTAAACAACTAATTTCGAAATTATGACAAGAAAATTAAGAATAAAAGTGTGCGGTATGAAATTCACTGAAAATCGGCAACAGGTTGAGGAACTTGAGATCGATTTTTTGGGATACATTTTTTACCCGCAGTCAAAACGTTTTATTGGCGAAAATCCGGAAAGCAATCTTTTTAATTCAGCAAAACCTAAAGTTAGTGTTTTTGTTGACGAAAATGTTTTTGAAATTCTTGGACTGGCTAAAAATTTAGGTTTCGAATATGTACAATTACACGGAAAAGAAAATCCGAAAACTTGTCAGATTCTAAAAAATCAAGGATTAAAAGTTATTAAAGCATTTAATGTAAACGAGAAATTTAAATTCTCCAATACAGCACCTTTCGAGAAAGTAGCCGACTTTTTTCTTTTCGATACGAAAACCAAACTACCCGGTGGTTCGGGAGAAAAATTTAATTGGGAAATTCTGAAAAAATACAATGGACACACTCCATTTTTCTTAAGTGGAGGAATAACTTTGGAGGATGCAGAAAGTATTAAAGAAATTGAACACACAAAACTTACCGGAGTCGATTTAAACAGCGGATTTGAAGATGCGCCAGGAGTGAAAGATATTGAAAAATTAAAAACCTTTATTACAGAATTAAGAATATAATAGATTCGAGACTGTCATTCCCGCGAAAGTGGGAATCCCATCGAATTAACAAGAGATTCCCGTTTCTACGGGAATGAAAAAAAGAATTATTAACACATGAAATATCAAGTTAACGATAAAGGATATTACGGCGAATTTGGAGGTGCATGGATTCCCGAAATGATGTACACAAACATTGATGAATTAAAGCGACGCTATTTGGAAATTATTGAATCAGCGGAATTCAAAAATGAATTTGACCTGCTACTAAAAGATTACGTTGGACGACCATCTCCACTTTATTTTGCAAAACGTTTATCAGAGCATTACGGCACAAAAATATATCTGAAGCGTGAAGATTTAAATCATACCGGTTCGCATAAATTGAACAATACAATTGGACAAATTTTACTGGCTCAAAAACTTGGTAAAACTCGTATTATTGCTGAAACCGGAGCTGGTCAGCACGGAGTAGCCACTGCAACTGTTTGTGCGTTAAAAGGGATACAATGCGTGGTTTACATGGGAGCACTCGATGTTTCCCGGCAGGCCCCAAACGTAAAAAAAATGAAGATGTTGGGCGCAGAAGTTATTCCGGTTCACAGCGGAAACAAAACATTAAAAGATGCTACCAACGAAGCCATGCGCGACTGGATTAGTAATCCGGTTGACACACATTACATTATTGGTTCGGTTGTTGGCCCGCATCCTTATCCCGATATGGTTGCTCGTTTTCAATCGGTAATTAGTGCGGAGATGAAACTGCAGCTTTTGGAGCAAACTAACTCTGAATTTCCGACAAGAATTATTGCCTGCGTTGGTGGTGGAAGTAATGCTGCCGGAGCATTTTACCATTTTCTCGATGACGAACAAGTTGAATTAATTGGTGTGGAAGCCGCCGGAAAAGGAATTGAAACTGAAGAAACTGCAGCTACTTTATTGGTAGGTTCACCTGGAGTTTTACATGCCAGTAAAACAATGCTCATGCAAAATAAAGATGGACAGATTACTGAACCGTACTCGATTTCAGCAGGACTCGATTACCCCGGAATTGGCCCACTGCATGCACATCTTCATAAAACAGGCAGAGCCAAATTTTTAGCTGCTACCGATGAGGAAGTGCTGCAAGCTGCTTTGTTAATCACTCAAAAAGAGGGTATTATTCCGGCTCTCGAATCGGCGCATGCACTCGTTACATTGGAAAAAATTAAAATGCAACCCGAAGATGTTAATGTGATTAATCTTTCGGGAAGTGGAAACAAAGACATGGAAACGTATTTGAATTATTTTGGGTATTAAATTTTTGTACAAAGTAGTACGTAATTAGTAGTAAGTAAAAGATGAAAAACAGAATCAATCAGCTTTTCGAAACGAAAAAAGAAAATATATTATCGGTTTATTTTACTGCCGGTTTTCCAAAGTTAAACGACACCGTTGAAATTATTCAGCAGTTGGAGAAAAATGGAGTTGACCTAATCGAAATTGGTATTCCGTTTTCAGATCCGACTGCCGATGGTCCAATTATTCAGAAAAGTAGTGAAGCAGCCTTAAAAAACGGAATGAGCTTAAATCTCCTTTTTGAGCAACTGAAAACCATTCGGGAATCGGTAAATATTCCTCTTGTTTTAATGGGCTATTTTAATCCGGTTTTGCAATTTGGTGTTGAAAAATTCTGTAAAAAATGTGCCGAAATTGGCATTGATGGAACTATTCTGCCGGACTTGCCTCTCAACGAATTCGAGCAGGAATATGAACACATTTTCAGGAAAAACAATTTGCATAATATTTTGCTTATAACACCGCAAACATCTGAAAAAAGAATAAAACAGATTGACAAAGCGTCTTCCGGTTTCATTTATATGGTTTCTTCGGCATCGACAACAGGGACCGGCAAAAAAGTTGAAGATTTTCAGCAAGATTATTTTGAGAAAATTCAACAAATGAATTTAAAAAATCCATGTATTATTGGATTTGGAATATCCGACAAAGCAACATTTAATAATGCCTGTAAATATGCGCGTGGTGCGATTATCGGGAGTGCCTTTGTAAAATCAATCAGCAACAACGATCTTTTTGTTGAAAGTATTCCTGTTTTTATCCAAAACATTTTAGGAAAATAAATTTTTATTCACCTGCTTTTTTTCTATTGTTAAGGAAAGAAACGATTTTTGTTTTATCGCATTTCAACTTTTGATGCTCGTGGGCGAATGCGAAATTGATTAGGCTGGCCGGTCTCACGATCAAATTCATCAGGAGTCCTTTTTAATGGAAGTGTGTCGTTTGTTTCCATTCTGATTCTGTCCATTTCAGTTCTAAATTCTTTCATTATTTCAGAATATTTATTGTCGGCTGCCAGATTATTCAATTCAGAAGGATCATTTTTAATATCATACAATTCCTCTTCTGCACGCGGTGAAATAAAACAAGATAATTGGACCTCTGTCAAATTCCCTTCAGCTCTAAGTTTTTGCATCGATCGGAAAGTCGGGCTTCGCAAAGCATCTGCTGAAGGCGTATTTGGTAAATCAGGATAAAAATTCCGAATGTATTTATATTTTTCAGTTCTAATCGCCCGTGAATAATCTTCAAAATCGTGCCAATGGTCTTCAGCATAAACCGTTGATCGAATTTTAATTTCAGGATCAAACAAAATTTTAGACAAATCCTTTCCTTCCGAACCAATAAAATTGCTTACTCCAGCCAGACTTAAAAACGTTTTTCCAATATCGACTGAGCTAACTAAAGAATTTGTAATTGAACCCTCTTTTACATTTTCAGGCCATTTTATAATCCACGGAGTTTTTATTCCTCCGTCATACAAAGTAGTTTTATCGCGAGGGAAAGGCCGCCCGTTGTCACTGATAAAAAGTACCAGGGTGTTTTTTGACAAGTTTTGTTTGTCGAGTTCTGAAATAAAACTGCCAACAAAACTGTCTAAACGGGCAATTTCATTGTAATACATTGCAAAATCTTTTCGCACTTCTTTTGTGTCAGGAAAATAAGGCGGCAAAACAATATCGTCCAAAGAATGTGGATTTGCAATAATTCCCTGTTTATAATCGCGATGTGGATCAACGGCAGCCAACCATAAAAAGAAAGGTTTGTTTTTATCCCGCGAGTTAAGAATTTGAATCCAATCTTCGCAACCACTTTCGTTTGAAGAAGTTTCCATTGTTCCGTCAGACTTTAGTTGAAACCCTCCAACAGGAACCTCCATTATTTTGTGAAACCTATTTTTTATGGCTTCTCCTAAATGCCATTTCCCTGCTTGTCCGGTCCAGTAACCAGCCTCTTTTAGTTTCTCAACAAAAGTAATTTGGCTTGCAGGAAGTGGCCAGTGTAATTGTTCGGCATCAGTTTGGTGTGGATATTTGCCGGTTATTATGCTTGCCCTGCTGGGACTACACGAGCTTGCTGTTAAAAAAGCATTGTCAAAACGCATTCCTTCTTTTGCTAAATTATCGATGTTTGGTGTTTGAATAGTAGGATGGCCATAGCAACCCAAATCGTTCCAGGCCAAATCGTCAGCTATTATTAAAACAATATTAGGATTTTGATCAGTTCGTTTGTTACAGCCTGAATGGCACAAAAAAACCAGTATTCCAGAAATTGAAAGTAAAAGAATGGTTGCTACAAAATAAATTTTTATTTTATTAATATTTTTCAATGGTAAAACGGGTTGGATGTGCTGCGTTGTATTCTTCGTTTTGCATTAAACCCAAAAAGATTGGATTTTTCATTTGATTTAACCAATCTTTGTATAAGTCGTTTAACTTTTGAACATCTTCCTTTGACTCAAGTGGGTTTTTTTCTGAAATATCCTTGTCCAAATTATACAGTTCTTCTTGCTCGTCCTTCAGGCTCAACAATTTCATATCTCCTTTTCGGGTTGCATATTCCTTTGCATCGTATTTTCTCCAAAATAGTTGTTCGTGCGGAATCCCTTTTTCTTCTCCGGTTAAGAAAGGGACTAAGTTTACTCCATCTAAATCGTTTGTTGGATTCGCTCCCGCATAAGCAGCGGCGGTTGCAAATATATCGAGTGATATTACTGGTTGATTGTATCTTTTCCCTTGCGGAATATTTTTTGGCCACTGTACTGCAAACGGAACATGCACTCCTCCTTCATACAAACTGCCCTTTCCTTCGCGAAGAGGATTATTGTTCGATCCATTTGTTTTATAAGGCCCACCATTGTCTGACAAAAAGAAAACGATAGTATTTTCATGAATATCTAACTCCGCCAATTTGTCTAATAAATTCCCAACCCCATCATCCACCGAACTTACCATAGCAGCATATGTTTTCCGCTTTTTATTATCGATGTGTGTAAACCTTTCCAAATATTTTTCAGTAGCCTGAAGTGGAGTATGTGGCGCATTATATGCCAGATACAGAAAAAATGGACTATCCGTATTTCTTTCAACAAAACTTACAGCTTCCCTTGAAAGTGCATCTGTTAGATATTCTTTTTCATTAATTCTTGAATCGTTTTTTAAAAGCTTAGTATTGTAAGCGGCAAACTGCGAATTCACTCCCGAAATATCATCCAGCGTCCAATTTTCCGGAAAATATTTATGACCTCCTGTTAAAAATCCAAAGAACTCATCAAACCCACGATTTAAGGGTCTTTGACTTTTGTGTGCCCCCAAATGCCATTTCCCGATTGCCATTGTCTGATAACCAACTTTATCGAGTGCCGATGCCAGTGTTTCTTCGGTTAAAGGCAAACCCTGGTTTGGATCGTTTGGTGCAAAAAGCGGGTTTCGCCCAAAACCAAACCGGTCCTGATAACGGCCGGTTATTAATCCTGCCCTGCTTGGCCCACAAACACCGTAACTTACATATCCGTTTGTGAAAACTACTCCGTTTTCTGCAATTCGGTCAATGTTCGGTGTAGGAATATCTGTGCAACCATTAAATCCAACATCGCCATATCCTTGATCGTCTGTCAAAATAATAATTAAATTGGGTGGCTTTTCTACTTTTGTGCTCTTATTAGTCTGGCAACCTAAAACAAAGTTCAGCATTAATATTAGAACAATAAATTTTAGCATGATATTTTGTTATTTCCGTTCAATATTTTTATAAATCCAATTACTCCAATCCCATTCCGCGCTCCTGCATTTTATCCCACATTTTTTTGAAATTTTCAAACGAAGGCTGATCGGCATCAATAATATTGTGTAATGCTTTTCCTTGTAAAACGAGAGGAGCTTCGGTTGCAGGTAGATATTTTTTCAATTCACTTTTTATTTGAATAAATTGTTGCTGTTCTGCCAGATTATCCCATTCGTTTGGATCGTTTTCATGATCGTACAATTCTTCCGAGCCATCGAAATAAACCGTGTAGCGCCATTTTGATGAACGCAATGAATAATTACCCCGCCCCCATGTTGTAAGTGCTGGGATATTTCTGTCAGCTTCAGGATTTAGAAGTAAATCTTTCAAATCCAAACCATCACTATAATCAGGTTTTTCAATTCCGGCGTAACTTAATAAAGTCGGATAAATATCTAACAAAGAAACCGGGGCAGCGCACTCTTTTCCATTCGATTCTGAATTTCGTGGATCAAGAATAATAAACGGAACGCGGGTTGCTTCTTCCCAAAGCGAAAATTTTCGGTGACTGCGTTTTTCACCAAAATGATAACCATGGTCCGACCAAAGAACAATAATTGTATTGTTTTTATAATCGCTGCTATTTAAGGCATCAACCACTCGGCCAACATTTTCATCGGTGTAAGCATTGCAAGCTAAGTACGCGCGAATCCAGTCTTCCCAGGTGTCTTTTGTTCTGTAATTGTAATCGTCATTTAACTTTGCATTGCTTCTGGCCGCCCAAGGCAAGTCAGCCAAATCATCATCTTTTACAGGCGTTTTTTGAATCTCTTCCACCGGAAACATGTCGAAATATTTTTTGGGTGCAACAAAAGGTAGATGTGGTTTAATAAAACCAACCGCAAGAAAAAACGGCTTTTTATGCTTTCGTTTCAACACATCGACACCAAATACCGAAATATTGTAATCGATATGATCTTCCAACGGAGATAGTGAAGGGCGACCGCACATTTTGCCAAAAACTTTACTCCCAACTCCGTCAGTTGAATCAACTATCGGAATTGGCAATTCATTTAATTTTGCATTAATACTTTCGGTAAACTCCAGCGAATCAAACAGTGCAATTGAAGTCTTGTTCATATTGCTGTGATGGATTTTGCCGGCACCAAAAGTATTGTACCCATTTTCTTTGAAAATCTGCATTAAACTTTTGTGTTTATCAAAGAATGCAGGTTCCATTTTTGTACGATCGTAAAATGGGTAAAGACCTGAATTGTGGGGTTGCATTCCATAAAGTAATGCATTTCGGCAAGGTGAACAAGCAGGAGCGGGAGTGTGTGCATTTGTAAATAAAATCCCCTCGCTTGCCAGTTTATCAATGTTTGGCGTTTTTGCTTGTGGGTGGCCGCCAAGCACACCTACCCAATCGTTCATATCGTCGATGGCGATAAAAAGGATATTTGGTTTAGACAATTCCTCTTCTCGAGGAGAACAAGAAAAAATTAGTCCCAAAAGGATCAAACCCAAAATCGACCAAATCCTAAAAATTGTTATTTTAACTTGCTTTGTTGAATTATACATATTTAAATATTGTTCATTTATGAATCAAAATTTTTTCAGTAAAATATTTGCCCCCGCTTTGAACAGAAACAAAGTAAATATTTGATTTTAAATCAGAAACATCCAGTTTAATTATTTCATTTTTATAAGACTGAACTTCTACCGATTTTACTAAAAAGCCTAAAACATCACGTATCTGAATTGTTGTTTTCCCATTTAATGAGTTGTTTGAAAAAAACAATTCATTTTTTGCCGGAGAAGGGTACAAACGATTCGATTTAATAAACTCAAACTTTTTTTGTGTAGTGGCTGGAGAACTTTTTAGAATTTCATACATCGGCCTGTCTAATTGAAATCCCTGATACAATTCGTAATCGCAATCCGAACGACCGCTATTCAGGATTCCAAAACTACCCTCTAAATTCCATAAAGCCCAACCTACATTATTTTCGCGAAAAAAATCAACAATGTCGCTAAGAAAATCGATGGTAACTTTATAGGGCGTTTTATTAAAAACACCAAATTCCTGAACCATAAACGGAATGTTGTTTTCTAAAGCTAAAGTAAATGTATTTTGATACTCCTGAAATGGCAATACATTTTCTCCATCTTCAGTTTTTATATTTTTTGTTTCATCTATTCGATAGGTATCCTGCTTTTCCCCCCAGGAATTATCTGAGAGAAAATAAGCAGCTGTGTCGGCTCCTTCAACCAATGAAATAGAATTTATTGTCATCCAATCACCTTCGGCATTTTCAAAAGAAAGGCTAGATGCTGAATCGGAAAGTGTTACAGAAAAATCTTTGTTCGATATATTTTGATATCCCCATTGAGTATTTTCGACAATTGTAAAATCTTCTCCGGGATCCGCTCCACAAACAAAATTTTTAGTAAAAATAATTTTATTGTCTGCTTTAATTTGAAGTTGCGATATTATAGAAACTCTGTTTACGTTAACTATAATTTCGGTACCCGAGGTAAAATTACCTTTGAAAATAAGCGGGCTTTTGTACTCGTTTTTCCAGGGACCGAATAAATAATTATTAACCATTAACACAGGCCATCTGGGAACTTGCCAACTATCCGAACCGTCAACCCATCCTGCTTTGTAATGCGTAAGTTGGAAAGGTTGATAGCAATGAATTGCCTGTGCAATATTTGCATGGTCTTTTAACGAAAGTAAAATGCCACCGCCATAATTTAATCCATCCACAAAAATTATTCGCTCCGGGGTGATTTCATGAATCGCTGTAATTGCCTGTTTCATTATCTGCACATAGGTTTCCTCAGAAACATCGTGTGGCTCATTTACAAGGTTAAAACTTAATTTTTCGGGTGAAATATTTTTATATCGGTTAGCAAAAAACTCCCAATGATTTACAAATACACTTTGCGCCAAAGTGTCTGTCCATAAATCCAGTTGTTGGTTGGCGGGCAAATTATCTGTGGGATTTACGCAATATCCAGGAGCCCTGTGCAAATTAATACAAACATGGACATTATATTTTTCGCCCCATGCAACGGCATCATCAATATTTTTCAACCTACTTTCAACAAAATAGTTCCAATTTTGAGTTAATGTGTAGGTCCTGTAATCAATCGGAAGCCTAACAAAGTTAAATCCCAGATCCTGAATAACCTGAAATTCTTTTTCATTAAATCCTCTGTTGCTCCAGCTAACGTCAAATTTGCCCAACAAATTAAATCCTTTCAGATTTGAGCAAAAAGATTGAATATCCTCAACCCTTCCTTCACTTTTATTATTTTGAGCTGTTAAAACTGTAGAAAAAATGAAAAAACAGAAAAAAATGAAAATATAATATCGCCTAAAACCCATAATTAAATTTTAATAAACTACAACTTCCACCAGTTGAGTTTTTTGAAACTCACTGTCTGGTCGGACTACTTTTTCTTCCGGCGCACGGAAAAGTACGAGAAACCAATAAAAAGATAGCTACTAAACTTGCCAGTTTTAGTAATTTCATGGCTCTCGTTTTTTGTTATTTTTATTTGTTTATACCTGTTCTGTTCTTAGAATGTGGATCCTGAACAGTTTCGCCACTGTTAAGAATTCCATTCATCGCATTTTCCCGAAACTGACGACTTGCATCATAAAATTTTTCAGATAAATCTACTTTTGAAATTAAAACACCGGGAACATTTGTCGTCAATTTATTTTGAATTAATCCGTCGGGAGTAATAAAATGGCATGGCCAGCTTTCGGTTGCCGAAGAGTTGGTTAACGACATATAAAAGAAGTTTGTTGCTGCTCTGGCTTGTGCAGTTATCGGCATAATTATCGGATGAATACTTCCCTTTTTTTGCCTTGCATTGTACAATGATTGAAAAATTACGTCTGTCTCTAACTTTTTATATTCACGATATAATTCCGGAAAACGAATATCATAACAAATCAGCAATCCACAATTAATTCCATTCACATCAAAATTTACAAAATGATCGCCTGGCGAAAAATATTTTAAATCGCCACCTGTACAAAATCGTTTGTCGTAGCGGTCAATAATTTCTCCTTCATTATTAATTACATACAAACTGTTGTGTGGCTTCACTCCGTCGCTTAAACGATGAATTGAACCCAACAAAACCCATATTTTTAATTGTTTGGCCAAACTCAAAACCGAATCTGTAAGTTCGTGCAACTTGTCCCATTCAAAATTATCGATTGTTTTTAAATCAACTCCCGGATAGCCCGACAAAGCGCATTCAGGAAAATGAACGATTTCAGCTTTTTTTAGTTTTGCTTCAATTATCTGCTTCTTAATCCAATCGTAATTTTCTGAAATATTTGCGGAAATTGGGAACTGGCATGACGCAACAATTAATTTTCTATTTTTAGAATCTGCACTATTTTGTGCCTCCGTTTTAAAGACAAAACAGCTAAAAATGATTATCAAAACAACTACCGATTTTTTCATATTATTCGTTTAAAATATTGTGCCTCTCTGTAATACTTAAAAGTAAGGTTCAGGTAACTCTTCTGTCAATTGATTCCTTTTAATGAATAAATTCAACCAGCCCTTGAAACTATAACTACTCTGCCAAACCCAGATACTGTAATCGACGTATAACATAAGGAGCCTCCGCAATTTCCGGAGCAAACTTTTCCACATCAATATTAAAATCAAAGCCATAACCATCACGCATCAACACAACCGAATTTAAAATAAGTCCCGCTTCAGTTCCGTCTTTTGATTCATAAAGTGTCTGACAAATCATTTCTGACGGGTTTTCGACACCTGTAATTCCAATAAATTCAGCTGCCCGCACCCGATTAATTAATTCAGAATCACTCTGCGCAATTTCCTTAATCAGAGTTAAAAATTCACTTGCCTGTTTTTCAAAACTGCTGCAAACAATCAAGCCCCAATAACGTTTCCAGGGATCGTTTGATTTCAGACTTTCACTAATTCCCGTTTTTGCCGATTCAAAATCCAGCAGCATCAGGTTTGCAACCTGAAGATATTCCTGGATATCAGTTTTGTGCGCTTGTCCAAAAGCCACGGGATTATCGAAAGCATTATTTACCAGATAGTGTTCAGGATAAAATGAAAGATCCGGCATTGACGTCACCCACGAATCCAGTTTGCCTCTCATCTGCACCAATACCTCTTTGTTTTCAGGATTGTTTGCCAGGTTATTGGTTTCAAAAGGATCAGCTTCAATATCGTAAAGTAATTCCGGTTTTTTAGTCTTGAAGAATTCAGCCTGTATGTCATTTAATTCACCATTTTTGTACATTTCCAGCCATTGGCGGAAACCGGCCTGCCGGTAACGATAGTTGTTCCAAAGCCCCTCATAATTAAAGGGCTGATAATTTCTCACATATTTGTATTTTCCTTTTCGTACGGATCGTACCATGTCGTATTTCTCATCAAAGCGATCGGCATAACTGTAAGTTTCGTCCCTTGAAGCCAGGTCACTTTTCGAAACATCCTTTCCAAGAAAGGCTTTACCATCCATTCCTTCCGGTATTTTCACTCCGGCAAGATTTAGAACGGTAGCTCCAAAATCTACAAAGCTTACAAAAGCAGAAGATTCCGTTCCGGGTTCCAGATTAACCATGTTCTTGTATTTTTCCGGAATATGAACAACAAGTGGCACATGTAATCCGGTTTCTTTCATATATCCTTTGCTGCCGGGTAAAACTCCCCCATGATCGCCGTAATAAAAGATAAACGTATTCTCTAAAAGACCCTCTTTTTCAAGCTCGTCAATCATTGCACCGATCTCCCTGTCCATCTCAATAATTTTATCGCGGTAACGCGCATTCGAGTATTTGAAAATTTCGGTTTGCGGATGGTTTGGTTGAATAAAACACGAATTTCTATCTGTCAATGTATCAGGCATATTCATTTCCGCTTCATTAAAAAACATCCTTGATTCGTGTGTTGTTGTAGTATTCTGCACATGAAAAAACGGTTGCCCCTGATTTCTTTTCTTCCAGCTTGCTTTAGAAGATGATTCATCCCAAACATCATCGCTTTTTACAATATTATAATCTTCCTTACTGTTATTTGAAGTATAATAACCAGCTTCCCTCAAATAAGCGGGAAACATTTTCATGGTCCCGGGCATTGGAACCCTTTGGACACGTCGATGGTAATGCGAAGCAAGCCTTGGCCCATAACAGCCAGAAATTAACGTTGAACGCGCCGCACTACACACCGGAGCGTTCGAAAAGGCCCGTGTAAAGATAACCCCGTTTTCAGTCAAGCGCTCAATATTGGGGGTTTTTACTCCATGTTCATCAAACAATTCCATATAGTGTTTTGAATTGTCCTCTGAAGTTAACCAAACAATATTCGGACGTTCAACTTCTTTTTGAGTGCATGCGTTTAAAAACAGTGTGAATAAGATTAAGGTTACGGCTAAAGTCTTCATTGTATTATTTTTTGTTTCTAAAATTAATCATTTTGAAAAGTATTGGTCATTTGGTTCGTAAAGTTATAAGATACTTTCTATAATTTTAAAGGAAAATATTATTCACCCCGAAAATCAAACCACAATTTTATCGGGTAATTTTCGTCACCACGATGACTTCTAAACATTCCTTTTTGACTTGTTGGCCCCATTACTTCCGCCCGTTGGAATTTAGTACCAATTGCCGGAATTTCATATAAAAACGAAATGTCACCATCAGGAAATGGAGGAAAAACGCCGCCTCGAACTACAGCAGGTTTTGCCGGTGTAAACAATTGAAAATAAAGATTTGGTGTTTCCGAAATAATTGTAATTGGCGATTCAGAGGTTTCCAGTTTTGCCCAATACAAATTGCCATGATAGCCTTTAAATTCAGGATAAATAAGCTTATTGAAACTTTCGCCGGTGATGGTGTTGTTGTACTCTTTTTCCCAAACTCCAAAATTGCTTCCTTTAATTCGATTCTTCCAAACCCGATAAGGTCCGCGACCCATCCAACTCACCGACTCACACTTTTCTTCAGGGTAAGAAAATGAAATTCCAACAAAATCTATTTCACTCAATCTATCCTGAAGTTGACTGGCTTCGAGATATAAAAGTCCGTTTTTATGAACAGTCCAGGTAACTACACGAGGATACCCGTTATTTGATATTATAAATTTGAAATTACCATCCGCACTAATTTCCCAACTGGTTTCTTCAACTTCAGAATTTACCCCTACCGGAATCGGGCCACCAGAAAATGAGATTGCCCCTTTTTTGTTTTTTACATCTTGGATGATTCCATCTTTTTTGTTGAACGAAACTTCAATATTATTTGCAGAAACCGTAACAAAATCTTCCGTTTCATTTGTTGTAATTTCTGTTTCGTTTGAAAGAAATGATTCAACTATTTCAGCAGCTTTTTCTTTAGGTTGAACAATTGGCCAAGTCCATGTATAAAGTTCTTTCCCTTCGTAATCGGTTGCAGTGAAATAAAACAAATCAGCATTTTGCAAGGCATCATTACAATTAATATTCACTCCGGCAGTTTCTCCCGGAATGGCATTCGGGCTTTCAATTTTTCCAGATGCGACAACATTATTTTCTTCACCAAAGCCAGTTTTAATAACTTCCCAGCTAAAAGTGCATTGATTTAAATTGGTGTAGATAAATTTATTTTTCAAAAACAGTCTTCCGTTCCATTGTTTGTTAATTGTAACTGGTTCAATTTGCACCGGCGACCAAATTTCTTTCACTGTATAAAAACTGCCTTCTTTTTCGCGATGAGGACCCAAAATTCCGTCGGGAGCGTTGTTGCCATTTCCATCAAAAACAGTTCCTTCTTTGTCTGTTCGCAAAACTGCTTCATCGGTAAATACCCATAAAAATGCACCGGCTAGCAAGGGTGATGATTCATAAGTTCGCCAAAAATCATCTAATCCTGCTCCCAGTCCACCATCGTATAAACCATGCATAAATTCGGTTGCCATAAACGGATCGTTACCATTGTGATTTCTGCCAATTCCATTATTAAAATCGGGATAATGATGAGTTTCTGCACCATTGCGAAGCAGCCAGGGATAAATTACCGGACGCTTTTGAATATCGTATTCATGAAAACCTTTTTCGTTTGCAAAATCCCAACCACCTTCATTACCAAGATCCCAGATAACAACACTCGGATGATTTTCGTCTTTCAAAATGGTTTCTTTAACTAGTTTCGGGCCCACAATTGTATCGTAACCTTGCTGCCAACCTGCAACTTCGTTTAGAACAAAAATACCAAGCGAGTCGCACAAATCTAAAAATCGTTTATCTGGCACATAATGCGACATCCGCACCGCATTCATGTTCATTTCTTTCATAAGCCGAATATCTGTCAAATGATTTTCATCGCTTAAACATCGTCCGGTTTCGGGCCAAAAAGAATGGCGGCAAACACCTTTAAAAACAACTTTTTCGTTGTTGATATAAAAACCGTCATGCTTGCGAAGTTCAACCGTTCGAAATCCAATTCGCTCCGTTACTTCATGTAAAATATCATCTCCCTTTTTTAGGGTGATTTTCATATCGTACAAAGTTGGCCACTCCGGATTCCAAGATTTAATGTTGTCAAATTTCCCTGAGACATATTTTTCTGTCGCTCCTTTTTTTATTTCTGAATGAACCGTTTCGCCAATTTTATTTCCTTTTAAATCAAATAAATCAACTAAAACAGAATAATCTGATTTCGATTTATTAAGTACAATCAATGTATTAAAAGAACCGTTAGCTTTTGCATCAATCGCAGTTCGGTTCATGTGTGTTTCAGGAAGTGCCTCAAGAAATACCGGACGGAAAATACCTCCAAAAATCCAAAAATCAGCCTGCCGTTCGGCGCGAACTATCGATTCGTTTGACGAATGTTTGTCAACATCAACTTCCAAAATATTGGTTTTTCCGTATTTTACTAATTTACTGATATCATATTTGAAACGATAGAAAGCTCCCTGGTGAATTTCACCAGCAGATTTTCCATTAATTTTTACTTTGGTATCGGTCATAGAACCATCAAAAACAATGTTTATGGTTTTGCCTTTCCAATCGGCCGGAACTTCAAATTCATATTTATACAAACCGTGCTCGAGCCCTAATTTTTTGTCTTTATCTTTCCAATCGTGACCATAATTGTAAGTACCAAAACCTTCTAATTCCCAATTCGATGGAACATTAATTTTTGTCCACTCGCCGCTGTTTCTTCCTTCGGTGCAAAAGAAATCCCACTCAACTGTGTTTGCCGCATCGGTTCCTGAGAGGAAAATGGTTTCGGTAGATTGAGAATATAAATTGATTGAAAGAAAGAATGCAAAAACAATTAGAAATAAGTTTTTATGTTTCATTTTTATTGGTTTAAGTTTTCAAATTGCAAAGTACGAAATTATCACAATCAAAACATTTTACTTTTTCTCGCTTATGCGATACTCTGTGCTTTCATTTGTTGTTGTTGTATTCCTGCAAGAGGTCAAAATCTGCTTTTTCAAAATCAGTTGTCTTAGGCAATTCTATATCAAAACCATCGCAGTAATCAATTTCAATTTTCAGATTTGAGGCCTGAAAATCGAATAAATGTCCGGCAAATTTTTCATCGTCTGAAACAAAATGCAAATGAAACCCGGCAATATTTACTTTGTCGAAATATTCAGGAAACCAGAAGCCAACAATTGTTCCAGTTACATTTTCCTTTTCAAAAACAGGCCGGTCAACAATTGCATCGCTGAGTGTTTTGGTGTAAGGTTTATCTTGTTTAACCGCACCTCCACATTTTACATAATCAAAATTGCTTTTAATTTTAAATGCGTACCCCAAATTCTTTGATGGCAATTTGTTTTCAATAAAAGCCTTTAATTCTGAATAATTTGAATTTTCAGTAAGTTCCAATTTTTGATCTTCCTCGAAAAAAGTAACAACGGTAAAAGGGACTAATTCTGAATTTAACGGCTGGCGAACTGTCCCGCCGGAAAGTAGCTGATAAACTTTCCCATCTAAAACGATCATTTCTCCATTTAATCCATTATAGGTACCCAGACCTAAATCACCTTTGCCTTTTACTTCGGCCACGGTTAAATTTCCATCGTAAATTTTATTGGCAAGAGCAGTAAATACTGAGTATTGATAGATTTTATCGGATGGTTTTTGAGTATTCTTGTTTTCTTTTGAATTTGGTTGAAGACAAGAAAAAACTGAAAAAGCCACGATAAGAAAAACTAATATTTTATTCATAATTTAATCGTTTGTTATAAAACTTCCCCACCAGTTATTTTTGGGATCAAAATCCTTTGAAAGGAAATTCATTCTTTGTTTTTCAAGATTTGGTAAGCGACTATTTACAACACGTTCTAAATATTCCTTTTCTTTTCCTGCATTCCAATCCGGGTCTTTTGTTGGATAACGAGCACCCATTTCATCCAGCATCACAAAAAGCTTTTCGCTTAGGTGTTTTACCAATTCAGAGTTAACTGCTGCAAGATCTTCAGATTCAATAAAATCTGTTTTCATGTTGTAGAGTTCTTCATGTCCATCTTCGTAGTAGTGAATGAGTTTCCAGTCTCCCAAACGAATAATTGACGAAGGTTCGCCACCCTGATTTCCGTAGTGTGGATAATGCCAAATCAGTGGTCGGGCAGAAATTGTTTCTCCTTTTAACAGTGGAACCAAACTTACACCGTCAATGTGTTCTTCAGGTTTTAGTTCGGCACCTGCCAATTCCAATAACGTTGGATAAAAATCGGTACCAGTAACTGGAGTATTGCATTTTTGACCGTTGCCCATTCCCGGAACTTTTATAAAATAGGGCTCACGAATTCCACCTTCAAACTGATAACCTTTTCCTGCGCGTAAGGGCAAGTTTGAAGTTGCAAAAGCGTCGCCGGCAGCAACTCCTCCATTGTCAGAGGTAAATACAACAATTGTATTTTCAGCCAATCCCATTTCATCCAAAGATATTAAAACATGCCCAACTGCATCGTCCATAGCTTCTACTAAACCCGCATAAACCGGATTATCTTGCACCTGACGGATTGGTAAAAAATGTCCCATTTCAAAACCAGTTTTGGCAATTCCCAAATCTTCAGCTTTCTGTCGGTATTTTGTCCATTTTTCTTGAGTAGTTTGAATGGGGCCGTGAACCGCATAAAAAGACAAGTATGCAAAAAAAGATGTGTCTTTGTTTTCCTTTATGAAATTAACTGTTTCCTGAGCCAGTCGCATAGAAAGATTTTCTCCATCGGGACCACTTTCCAAATTTGGATTTTCCCAGGGAGAAAAATAACCACCCCGCGGACTACCAACATCCCAGCCACCTTTGTTAATGTCAAAACCATGGTCTTCGGGCCACGAACCATTTGTTCCAATGTGCCATTTCCCGGCAAAAAACGTTTTGTACCCGACCTCTTTCATTGCTTCGGGTAAAGTTGTGTATTCGTGTGGAAGTGCGTGAACATATTCCGGTGGAAGCAGTTGATTAAACCTTCCGGCTTTTCGCCACTCTTCTCCTGTTCTTGCCCCAATCCAATCGGTAATTCCATGTCGGGCAGGAAATTTTCCAGACATAATACTTGCCCGCGACGGACTGCAAACCTGACAAGTTGCATAACCATCGGTAAAAATCATTCCTTCGTTGGCAATACGATCGATGTTGGGTGTTTCGTAAAATTTAGATCCTGTTACACTTAAATCATGGTAGCCAAAATCATCTGCTAGAATAAAAAGGATGTTTGGTTTTGTTGGTTCTACCATTTTGGGTTGACAAGAAACCATGGCAAAAAATGAAAAAAACAGGAATACAAAAAGAATAAATTTTGATTTCATTTTATATTATTTTTTTGATTTTAAATTACTCTTCAATTCGATTTTTCTCCAATAAAGGAATGTACTTTTTCATCAATTCTTCGTTAATGTCAAGTGGTGGAACTGCGTCTTTAGGAAGAAAAGTTTTATAGGGATGTTCCTTTGAATATTCCTTAAATTCATCACGGATTTTTTGTAATTCTTTGGGCTGGGTTAAAAGATCAATCGCAGTAGTTGCCATTGCTTTGGCCCCGGCATTTAATCCTTTCCATGCCAGAGAACCGTAGTTGCAAGCTACATTAGACCAATTATGACCAATTGCACCTGGAACCACACCTGGGAAACGGATAGTACTTGTTGGTGTAATTAGGGTAACATCGCCATGATCTGAAGAACCTCCTCCGGTAAAAACGCTTTTTGGGGCATTTAGCTTACTAACTTCTTTGGACATTCCATTTTCTTTTTTACCCAATTCTTTTTGAAGAGCTTTTGCAAATTCATGTTCTTCTACCGTCCATTCGGGCATTCCAATTTGTTGAATATTTGCATCCATCAATTCGGCCAGTGCTTTATTTTCGTGAGATTGATGAATTGCAGTCATTACCTTAATTTCTGATAATTCTGTCCCCGTTGCCAAGGCTGCCCCTTTTGCACAATTCAAAACACGCTCGTACATATCCTCTAATCTGTCGTCAGTGTTTCTAATAAAATACCAAACACTGGCTTTGTCGGGAACAACATTTGGAGCCTCCCCGCCTTTGGGAATTACATAATGCATTCTATGCGTATAAAACAGATGCTCGCGCAAAAAATTGGTCGAAATATTCATTATTTCCACTGCATCCAAAGCACTTCTTCCTGCCCATGGTGCGCCTGCTCCATGAGCTGTTTTCCCCGAGAAAGAGAAAATTACAGAATACATTGCATTTCCGTTTACACCATAGCGTGCTCCAAAATCACTACTTGTGTGGTTGTTTATTACCGCATCAACACCATCAAACAATCCGGCCCGAACCATGTACGGTCTGCTTATTAACATTTCCTCTGCCGGCGAACCAAATACTTTTATGGTTCCTTTGATGTCGTATTTTTCCATTGCTTTTTTTGCTGCAATTGCCGCAGCACTGGCGGCTGTTCCCATTAAGTTGTGTCCACAACCATGTCCGGGAGCTCCTTCAACCAACGGCTGTTTTGTTGTAGTTCGAGGATTTTGGGAAATCATTGGCAAAGCGTCATATTCAGCCAAAATACCGATTACCGGCTTTCCTGAACCGTAAGTAGCTACGAAACAAGTTGGCATTCCTGCCAAGCCTTTTTCAACTTTAAATCCTTCTTTTTCAAGCGTGTTTATTAATAAGGCTGACGATTTAAATTCCTGCAAACCCAACTCAGCAAAAGACCAGATTTCATCCGATATTTTTCCAAACTCTTCAACAACTTCGTGTTGACTAAGCCAATCTAAAACATATTTTTTTTGTTTTTGGGCATTTAACGATTGGCTCACAATTAGTAAAAATAAAACTGCAATCAGGTTTTTAGAAAATGGGCTGAATTTCATTTTGCAATAATTTAAAATATATCTTTTTTACTTGTTGTATCTTTCATTATCGAATAAGGATAAAACAATTTATTCTATTTTATAATTGTTGGCGATTCAAACAAAAAAATCTCCGATTCAGTTCGAGCTGATTTCATGAGTTCGATAAGCTCGGCAACAATTTTCGGATGAGCATGTGCAACATTATTTTCTTCGCCTGGATCATCAATCAAATTATACAACTCGATAGTTGTCAATTCTGGTTTTAAAACATTGTAATTCACCAGTTTACAATCTCCTTTTCGTAAAGCTTTTCTGCCGCCACGTTCGTGAAATTCCCAATACAAATAATCGTGCGGTTTTTGTTCTTGTCCTAAAAGTGTTGGAAGAAATGAAATTCCATCAATATTTTCTAGAGTTTCAATTCCGGTAATTTCTGCAACTGTTGGAAACACATCCCAGAAGGCCGAAATGTGGTCAGTTTCTGTTCCCGGTTTAATTTTCCCATCCCAAACGGCAATCATTGGAATACGAATTCCACCTTCATACAAATCGCGTTTGTAGCCTTTTAAAATTCCGTTTGAATCAAAATAATCAGGGTCGGCGCCACCTTCCATGTGTGGGCCATTATCAGATGTAAATATTATCAGCGTATTTTCGTAAATACCCAACTCTTTTAATTTGGCAACAATTTCTCCAACCTCATCGTCGAGAATGTTTACCATTGCAGCAAATGTCGCATGTGATTCGGGTTGCGATCCGTAAGGTCCCAAACGGTAATTTTCACCATCGTCAACACCTATATATTTTAATTCAGGCAAAAATTTACCGCGGTATTTATCCATGTATTTTTCGGGAGCTAAAAGTTCGGCATGTGGAATTATGGATGGATAGTACATAAAAAACGGCTTGTCTTTATTATCTTCCAGAAATTTTATTGCTCGATTATGAATAACATCGGGACCGTATTCTCCGGTTTGTTTTCCTTCATTTCCTTTTAATACAATTTTTTCCTGATTGTGCCACAAATGGTAAGGATAATAGTTGTGCCCCATTCGCTGGCAATTAAATCCAAAAAACTCGTCGAAGCCTTGATTATTTGGATCACCTTCTGAGCCCGGATAACCCAAACCCCATTTACCAAAAGCACCGGTTACATATCCAGCTTTTTGTAATACTTCTGCCATCGTAACTGCTTTTGCCTCCAGGGGGTGTTGTCCTTCCGGCTGAATTTCTTTATTCCCACGAATAAAGGTGTGTCCGGTATGCTGACCGGTCAGCAATGCGGAACGAGAGGGGGCGCAAACCGTACAACCCGAATAATGCTGCGTGAATTTCATTCCACTTTCTGCGAGTTTGTCGATGTTTGGCGTTGAAAAATTAGTTTGCCCGTAACAACTTAAATCGCCGTAACCAAGATCGTCGGCGAGGATGTAGATGATGTTTGGTGTTTGCTTTTCAGAAGCAATATTTTTTTTACTGTTTTGATTTGAATTTGTACAAGCACCAAATACTAAAAATAATATCAGTACAGTGATAAATAGTTTTGTAATTTTCATCTCATTATAATTTTATTTTCTAAAGGTATTCGATGGAACTCGCCAATAAAAATGTTCCTGTGTGTTAATAATTATCATGCTCGTTTCATGTTTTAAAATTTTCTGTTTGTCAATTCTCGTCATGCTGAATTCATTTCAGCATCTTTATGATTGAAATAGATTCCGAAACAAGTTCGGAATGACGAACTGAACATATTTCCTCTATTATTTCCCAAAAGTAAATACATCGGAATCTGTTCTTGCTGATTCCAAAAGTTTCAACAATTTAGCTGTAATCTCAGGGTTTTCTCCTGCAATATTATTTTCTTCTCCCGGATCGTCAATAAGATTGTAAAGTTCGGTAGTTGTATTTTCAGGAACAAAAACATCGTACCTAATTAATTTCCAATCACCCTGACGAATTGCGAGCCTGCCTCTTTTCTCATGAAATTCCCAATATAAATATTCATGTTGAGGCTGTTCTTTTTCTCCCAATAAACTTGGCAAAAATGAAATTCCATCAATATTATCGGAAGTCGGGGCACCGATTAAATTGGTAATTGTTGGCAGTACATCCCAAAATGCAGAGATGTGGTCTGATGTGCTTTCAGCTTTTACTTTCCCCGGCCACCAAATAATCATTGGAGCATGGATTCCGCCTTCGTATAAATCTCGTTTGTAGCCTTTGTAAATTCCATTGCTATCGAAATAATCGGGATCTGCGCCTCCTTCCAAATGTGGCCCGTTGTCAGATGAAAACATGATTATGGTATTATTTTCAATTCCCAACTCTTTTACTTTCGCAACAATTTCTCCTACCTGAACATCCAAAAGGTCAACCATTGCGGCAAAAGCAGCGTGCGATTCAGATTGTGAACCGTAACCACCTATTTTATATCTCGGAGATCCTTCGTCATGCCCATCATAACTCTTTTCAGGTAAAAAATTTCCTCTGTATTTTTCCATGTATTTTTCGGGTGCAAACAATTCGGCATGTGGAATTACCGACGGATAATACATAAAAAACGGCTTATTTTTATTGTCTTCCATAAATTTTATGGCCTGATTATGAATTGGAATTGGAGCGTATGTTCCTTCTCCTGTACCAGCGTTGTCCTCCAACAAAACCGTGTCTTGGTTATGATTTAAAAAAGCAGGATAATAATTATGTGCCAGGGTTTGGTCGTTGTATCCAAAAAACTCGTCAAAACCCTGATTGTTTGGATCGCCTTCCGACCCCGGACAACCCAGTCCCCATTTTCCAAAAGCTCCGGTAACATATCCATTTTCTTTTAAAATTTCGGCAACCGTTAAACTTTCTGCAGGAATTGGCCAGTTTCCAAAAACATCACGTTTATTTCCGCGGATTGGTGTGTGCCCAGTGTGCTGCCCCGTTAACAAAACAGAACGGGATGGCGAACAAACTGTTGAGCCAGAATAATGTTGTGTAAAAGTCATTCCCTCTTTTGCAAGTTGGTCGATGTGAGGAGTTTGGAATTTTGTTTGCCCCTGGAAACTTAAATCGCCGTAACCAAGATCATCTGCAAGAATATAGATGATGTTTGGTTTAGTTTCATTTAGTGCATTTGTTTTTTTAGTTTGATTCTGGCAAGCCGAAAAAACAAAAAACACAATTGTAAGTAAAAATAATGTTGGTTTCATTTTTGTATTTTAATTATATTTTTCAAAATAATAAATTATTGCCAGCCAAAAGCAGGTTGAAATGCTTAGTTTTGGCTACCTATAGTTGCACAAATAAGTGATTCATTATAAGTTCATTTTGTACTATTTGCTTACTGTATTCGTTCTTTTTTAATCCATGAGTTGTTAAAAATGTAACAAATATACTTTTCCTTGTTTTTGTTGACAAAACAAAAGCGTCTACCTTTTTTGCAATTTCAAAAGCATATTTTTTGTCTATAGTGAATTCCGAGTTGTAAAATTTCATCTCACATAAATTTATTACATTGTCATCTCTGTCAATTAACAAATCAATTTGTGCATTATTTAATGATTTTTTTTCAACCCAGCTTCCTGAATTAGAGTTAATGCCAGAAATTTTTAACCCCTCTTTTATTTGAGAAACATGTTTAATACAAATTGTTTCAAAACTAAATCCAGACCAGATTTTATACGATTGCTGCCCGGCTAACTTCATCCAAACATGATTATCGGAGGGTCTGCTTTTTTCTATAAACTTGATATAAAATAAAGAGTACTCGTCGATAATTCTATAAACCGAATCTTTTTTCCCCTGATACGGAAAATACTTTTCAATAAAACCGGATTCTTCCAATTCTTCAAGAGTTTTACTTAATGTACCGCCTGATTTTATTTTACTTTTTGTTAGAATTTCAGTTCGGGTCATACCTTTTCGAACTTTTGCCAGAACTCTTATTATTGCCTCATGATTGTCGTGTTGCTCAAACAATGAAGCAAAAACGTTGTCAAATTCAGTTCTTAAAAATCCATCTTTTTGAAAACACAATCGATCTAAAGATTGAGAAACACTTTCGCCTGTTTTAATTTTTTCCAGATAATGCGGAATACCCCCCATTGCCATATAAATTTGAATTATATCGTAGCGGGTAAATTTTATTTTATTTCTCTTTAGCATTTGCTCAGTTTCAAGCAAAATAAAAGGTTTTAGCTGGATTCTTTGGGTTAACCGATTATGCAATCCCCCCTTGTTTTTAACAATCTTTTTAATCATGTGCGAGGCATCAGATCCACAAACGACGACTATCAAATCATTTTGTTTTGAAACATAATTATTCCAAAAATTGTCGAAAGCAGATAAAAAATTCGATTTTCGTGTGTCCAGCCAAGGAAACTCATCAATAAAAATTACCTTCTTATTATTTGACTTTAAAGAATCGAAATATTGTGCTAATTGATGAAATGCTTCAATCCAATTTACAGGTTTTTTGTAGCTCGTTTTTTTGGAAGAAAGAGTAAGGTGAAAATTTAGAAGTTGTTGTTTTAATGGAATTTTGTTAATGCCTGAAAACTCAAATGCGATACTATTTTTATAAACGTTCCTAATAAGAAAAGTTTTTCCAACCCGGCGTCTTCCATATACCACAATTAGCTCCGATCTTTCACTTTCCAGCGCATCTAATAAGATAGTTTTTTCCTGTATTCTTCCTATCAATTTTTTCATGAAAGTGTCTATAAGTAGCCAAATATAATAAATATTTAATTGTTTTGGCTGTTTATAAGCAATATGTTTTTATGTTTTTAAACGTTGTAGTTATTTATTTCGAATATTTATTTCCCCAGTTATCAGATCCTTTCCTTTAATTTTAAGTACAATATCACCTGCCTCTTTTAATGCCTGAACCGTAACCACCAACTTTCCGCTAAAAGCTTTCATGGTTGGCAGGTGAAACATTTCAAGAGAAGTTGCATCGCCATTACA
This sequence comes from Prolixibacteraceae bacterium, assembly GCA_018648265.1. Lineage (GTDB taxonomy): Bacteria > Bacteroidota > Bacteroidia > Bacteroidales > Prolixibacteraceae > Draconibacterium. The sequence continues at coordinate 95,988 of JABGRN010000007.1, forward strand.
AACAACCTTAAATTTACCGGCGCCCGAAACTTCAAAATTTAACTGGTTCGCTGCATTCGGACAAAAGTTTCCATCTTTATCAACTACTGAAACAGTTATATAACTCAAATCTTTTCCGTCTGCATTTATAATATTTTTGTCTGCTGACAACTCCAGATGATGAGGTTTGCCGGCGGTATGAACTTCTTTTTCAGCAACCGATTTTCCATTATCATCAAAGGCAACAACTTTAATTGTTCCCGGCTCATATTTTACATCCATCCATCGCAAACGGTAGCGGTCGAGTTTTTCATCTTTGTTTTTTGTTCGGATTCCCTGACTTACCCCGTTTACAAATAATTCAGCACTGTTGTAATTAGTATAAACAAAAACCGGAGTAATTTCTCCTTCGCGGCCTTCCCAGTTCCAATGTGGTAAAATATGAAGTGTTTCATCTTCGGTATTCCAACGACTGCGATATAAATAATAGCGGTCTTTTGGAATTCCTGCTAAATCACAAATTCCAAAGTATGAGCTACGCGACGGCCATGCTTCATTATACGGAGTTGGTTCTCCTAAATAGTCAAATCCTGTCCATACAAATTCGCCAATTACCCAGTCGAAATCGTCCTGCCAAATAAAATCATCGTCGGGAATATTCGACCAGTTACAAGCTTCCAAATCGTATGATGAGCTTTGGAAATCGTCGTAAGTTTTGTGTTTGAATTCTTCAACCGGAAATTTATAAATTCCACGGGAGCTAACCGTTGAAGCTGTTTCAGAACCCAAAATAAATCCCTGCGGAAATTTTTGGAAAGCCTCTCCGTACAGTGGTAACCGATAATTTAATCCGGGAATATCCATAATTGCACCGAATCCATTTTTCAAAGTGTTTGCTACCTGGTCCATTCCAACCGTAACCGGGCGTGTTGGGTCTTCGCGATGAAAAATATCCTGCAACCATTTTGCTCGTTTTACACCTTCGTCTCCCCATTGATCGGGGACTTCGTTACCCGAACTCCACATAACAATACTGGGATGATTTCGTGTAGCCCGAACAAAATTTACAACGTCTTTTTCAGCCCATTCCTCGAAAAACCGATTGTAGCCATTTTTGACTTTGGGTTTTGCCCACTCGTCAAAACTTTCGGCCAAAAACAAAAATCCCATTTCGTCGCAAAGTTCTAACTGTTCGTGCGATGGCATGTTGTGTGAAGAACGAACTGCATTGCACCCCATGTCTTTCAAAATAGTGAGTTGACGTTTTAACGCAGCTTTATTTACAGCGGCTCCCAGTGGCCCCAAGTCGTGGTGTAAACAAACTCCTTTAAACTTGGTTACTTCTCCATTCAAAATCAATCCTTTTCCTCGTTCGTAAACCACTTCTCTGATTCCAAAACGTGTTATCAGTTCATCTTTTAACTCATTATTCTGAAATAATTTCGAATGGGCAGTGTACAAATAAGGTGTTTCAATGTCCCATATTATAGGACTTGGAACTGCAATATTTTGCTCAACCTGATTTCCAAATTGTTCATTTGTAGTTTTGCTTGCCACCGTATTTCCATCGGCATCTTTTATTTCGGTAACTACATTAACATTTTCACCATTTATTTCTGATTTGATATTTACTTTTGCCACATCAGCAGCAACAAAAGGAGTAGTTATAAATGTTCCCCACTGTTTAAAACTCACCTCATCTTTTATAATAACCTGAACCTTGCGATAGATCCCGGCACCGGGATACCAGCGTGATGAAAAGGGCAAATTTTCAAGACGAACGGCTAAAATATTCTCCCCATCTTTTACATATTTTGAAATATCGAAATAGAAATAATTATATCCGAACGGCCAGTTACCAACTTTCTCTCCGTTTACATAAACCTGCGCATCGCTCATTGCTCCATCAAAAACCAAAAGTGCTTTTTTGCGATCCTTAAATTCAGGAAGTTCAAAGGTTTTTCTATACCAGCCAGTACCAATGTGTGGCAAAGCTCCCGTTCTACCGGTTCTTTCTCTTGCTTCTTTTTCCAAATCCTGCCTAACCCGAACCATTTGTTTATCGATCTCTTTATTGAAAGGACCTTTAATTGCCCAGTCGTGAGGGACAGTTACTGTTTCCCAATTTAACGTACTTGTTGAAGGTTTTTCTGCCCCGGCCACTTCTTCGTTTATAAAATGCCAATTATCTTCCAAAAGAATTACTTGACGTGAATTGTTTTTTTGCGCAAAACCGCTGGTAAAAAGAAAAAGTGCTATTGAAATAAAAATGATTTGTTTCATTTGGATTGATTTAGTAATGACTGTAAAGATAAAGAGATGATTTTTAATTTTTGTACCAAAATTCTAAAATGACTTTATTAGACCGGCATGCCAACTATTTGATCAGGCTAGAATTCGGAATCTGTCATTTTGAAGAGATGTTGAAATAATTTACCAATGACAGAATTTAATTTAGAGATCCCGAAACGAGTTCGGGATGACGTTCTAAAAAATAATGTTTGTATAGAAAGTCCTGCTGAATTTATTTCAGCATCTTTCTGTCTTCAACTCATTATACCCAAAATATTTTGGGTCAACTCTCAGCATGACGTCAAAATAGTTGCGTTTATTAATTTGAAATATGCTTTTCCTTTGCCGGATATTTCTGAACTACTCCTCCATAAGGAAAACCGGGAGTTTCGGTTCGTTCTTCCTCGAAAACCGCAATCATTTTTTTAACTATTTCAGGATGGTCCGCAGCAATATTATTTGCTTCAGAAATATCGACTTCCAAATTATACAATTCAGTTTCAGAATTAATTCCATATCGAACGCCCTTCCAATTATCGATTCGGGCAGATTGGCGGAAACCCCCAGTTGGCATTTTTCTTCCCCAACCATCCAACTGAAATTCCCAGTTGAAATTGTTGTGTGTTGGTTGTTGTTTTCCTGTTAGAACAGGTAAAATAGATATTCCGTTTGATTGCTCAGGCACTTCTATTCCAACAACATCAGCCAGTGTTGGCATTAAATCCTGAAATCCGGCAACATGATTTGAAATTTCTTCGGATTTGATTTTACCTTCCCAAAATGCGATAAGCGGAACACGAATTCCGCCTTCGTATAAATCGCGTTTAAATCCTTTTAATGCGCCGTTACTGTTAAAATATTCGTGGTTGTGACCTTCATGGTGTGGGCCGTTGTCGCTGGTAAAAAGAACGAGTGTATTTTTCAGTTCATCCATTTCTTCAAGCTTTTGTAACATCCTGCCAATTTGTTCATCAAGCAAGGTAATTTTTGCGGCATGTAATCTTTCTTTTGCCTGCCAGTTCTGTTCGCTGTATATTTCCTGGTTTCCAATTTCCCTTTCGTGTCCGTGTGGTGCCCGGTACGACATAAACAGAAAAAAGGGTTTGTTTTTGTCCAGTTTGTCGAGAAAATTAAAAGCAAGTTCCGTTCTGAATTCGTCTTTGCACTGCCATTCATTCATATGATAATAAACCGAATCTTGTTTGCCGTCTATCCAATGCATTTCGGCGTCGTACTGAATTCCACCAAAACGTGAGCCCCACTGTTCCTGCACCGCAAAATCAAATCCACGATTATATGCCCAAGTTGAAACATCGTTGGGGTTGTCGAGGTGCCATTTCCCAACAAAACCAGTTTGATAACCTTCTTCACGCAACATTTCAGCCATTGTAATTTCATCTTTTTTCAGCGCAACTCGCATCCAGCTGTCATCATCAAAATGTCCATTATTACCGCGAATAGTATTAAAAGATGAAGATTTCCCAGTTAATAAAACTGCTCTTGATGGTGAACAAACTGCATTTCCGGCGTAAAAGTCAGTGAAACTCATGCCTTGTTTCGCCAGATTATCGAGCACGGGTGTTTGAATAATTTCTTGCCCGTAGCAACCCAGTTCGCCATAACCCAAATCGTCTGCAAGAAGAAGTAGGATGCTTGGTTTTTGACCCTCCTTTTTTTCTTTGGGTGGGATTTGGCAAGCTGTAAAAAGTAAGGCAAATATTGAAATTAGGATTAGTTTTGATTTCATTTTAGTCAGATTAAGAATTTCCAAAAATATTGTTGCTTTCCAAATTTCATTTTCTAAATAATCTATTCATGAAACCTGTAATTACAAACATGATAAATATTCAACAGAAATAGGGTTAAAAATTCATCAAAAACAACTGGTTTTTAGTCCAATTATTTGAGTATTTAATACTTCATTTGGCTCACTTTGTCCCGTAAATGGCTGGAAAGATCAATGTGTTTTTTATCGAAGTCAAACATGCTAATTAAAACTCCGGCAACATTTCGTTTTAATTTGCCCAAAACTCTGCCGTCTGGTTGAGCAATAAAAGCAGAGAAACTGCTTTGTTTTTTGCTGGTGTTTGCTCCACTAATCCAAAGTTTGTTGTTGGCTGCATTTCCACGGACAAATCCGGGAATAACTTCACCAAGGTTTTTACCTTCCTCCTGATATTCTTCTTCAGAATAATTGCCATCGTACCACGATTGAAATAATAACTCAACTCCTAAATGATAACATTGGCGGTACAATTCCGGGTAACGCCACTCGTGGCAAATTAGTAGTCCGCATTTAATTCCATTAAGTTTGAAAATTCCGGGTTCTGTTCCGGAAGTGTACCAGTCGAGGTCAAATTCAGCGGGTAATCGCTTGTCGTAGCGATGTTCAATTTCACCAAAATTATTGATTACAAAGAGGCTGTTAAAAGGTTTTTCCATTTCTCCTTCAAAAAAATGAGTTCCAAATATCACCCAAATTTTATGCTGTTTTGCCAGATTGCAAATTTCGGAAATACCTTCTTTGATTTGCTTTTCCTTTTCCGGTTTGAATTCCTCAAAATCAATTCCACCGTACCCGCTTAAACAACATTCTGAAAAATGCACAACATCTGCTTTTTGATCAGCAGCTTTTTTAATTTGCTTTCTAATTGCTGACAAATTTTTGCCAACATCAGAATTTACTGCAAACTGTACGGTAGCAACTTTCAGTTTATTTTCCATTTGTCAGGGTTCTGTAGCTTGCTGTTTTTGTGTTGTTTATATTCTTGCACTTTTGCCTTTTCTATGTTTACTTCACGGCACTTCTCACTGCATTAAGGGATTTTATCAGTTGCCGGGCAAGGTACTCAATGCTAATTCATTTCGCTCCTTTTGGTTTTTCATTTGTTCGTCCTCATTCTAAAAAATTATAACCCCTTTTTTATTCTATAATTTATTAGCAAGTAGTCAATCACTCATACAAATCTTTTAAATTGCATTCAGCCAACTCCACATAGAAATCAGAAATTTTTGAAGTGATTTCCTTTAAATATCGTTCTCCTTTTTCGGCTGACGCTTTTTGGGGGTTTCCAATGCCGGTATCTTTAGTAACTTTGCCCCAGTGGCGAGGTGTCCAGGCAGTTTTGTTTTTATAACCATCCAATTTAAATTGTTTGGCTTTCCCATCGCCAGCTTTTTTAAGCGGCAAAACCAATTCGGGGAAATAATGCATAATAACACTGGTTTCCATTTCGCCGGCATGATCCCCGCCTTCTTCAAAATATTCAGAAAGATCGAGTAATTTAAACCATTCGACTAAACTGATTAGCATTTCAGGGAATTGTGGTTGAATTTCGCGAATTAGTGGTTTAAAGTCGTTTCCACCGTGGCCATTCATTAATACCAGTTTTCGGATTCCCTGGTTGTAAAGTGCACGCACGATGTCCTCAAAAATTATTTTTTGTGTTGAGGGCCGGGTGTGTAAACAAAAAGGTAATTCGATTTGTCCCGGGTTTTGAACTCCCAAAGGGATAGTTGGAAGAACCATTATTTTCGCCCCTTTTCCCCAGGCTTTTTCAGCTGCTTCCGATGCAATTTTAGCTGTTTCCAGCGAATCGGTTCCGTAAGGTAAATGATAATTATGGGGTTCGGTTGCTCCCCAGGGGAGTATTGCAACTTCGTATTTTTGATTTTTAACCTGTTTCCAGTTGGTTTGCTCTAAAATGTAAGGTTTCATATTTATATTTATTCAATTTCCACTGTTGTAAAAACAATTCCTTCGTACGGACTAAAAACTCCTCCTTCGTACAGACATCCTAATTTATTTTTATTTATTAAAGTTAAATCGGAATAAGCAGAAGCTCCCGAATTTAAAACTTTAACTGTTTGCCAAGAGCTGCCAAAATCTGAGCTTAATTTTAAAGTCATGTTGGTCCGGCTGTTTTTACTGGCAGGGTTTAAAAAATAAAGCGAATTGTTTTTTTCTGAGAAGAGCAAACTAGCCTGACAAATAGGTTCAATTAATGTTGTGTCGGTCTGAATGTTTGACCATGTTAATCCGCCATCTTCGCTAAAACTTATTTTTCGCGATTTTTGTGTGCGGTCATAATTCCGCATATTCAATAAAAGTTTTCCATTTGGCAATTCTGCGATTGTACATTCATTTACTTGATCTTGCGGTGTTGTTCCTCCCAATTCCCATGTTTTTCCGTTATTATCGGAATAAATTATGTGTGAGAAATATTTCTTTGTCCCAGCCTCAATATGATCGCAGGGAATAACCAACCGCCCATTATTTTCGCCATTTTGAAGTTGAATTCCATGGCAGGGACCAGTAGCATACCAAGTCCAGTTTTTTTGTTTTGTTGATGAAGTAATTTCTTTTGGCGTTGACCACTTTTCTCCTTCATTTTTAGAAGACGTTATAAAAACACGGCGGGTATCTTCGCTTTTTCCGGCAATAATATCGCGTTCGTGATCTTCTCCAAGATTCCAGGTCGTCAACAAATGAATTTCTCCCGTTTTTCGATCAACTACCGGGGCGGGATTACCACAAACATTTTTATTGTCGTTCCAGATTATTTTCAACTGGCTCCATGTTTTTCCTTCGTCAGCAGAACTTTTCATTACCAAATCAATGTCGCCGGTGTCTGAGCTTCCTTTTACACGTCCTTCGGCAAAGGCAAGTAACTTTCCTGAATTTGTGCATACAATTGCCGGGATCCGAAAAGTTTGATAACCATCGGTCCCGCTTTTAAAAAGGTAGTTTAAATTTTTGTTTTGCTGAATAATTTCCTCAATTGCGATAATTTGAAAAGTAAGATCGGCCTGGCTTCCTTCATATAAAATCCCAACATGTTTATCATCAACTTTTGTCATGCACGAGTATCCTCTTCCACCCAATTCATCTAACAAAAAACAGTATTCTTTTGGCCATGTTTTCGCATCGTCGAAACTAATTTTAATGGTCATGTGATCTCGAAGGTATTTTGAATTAGGATTGCTGAATAATACAACTTTCCTCAATTCTCCATCGATTAAAAATTCTTCTTTAATTAAACTGCCCATGCAAGTTGATTCGGGCAAAGCACCTCGCGATGTATAATGTTTTCCCCAGGTTTGGCCTAAATCACTGGTAATATAAACCGATCTGCCATTAGTATCCGATTTATCTTTCCCGTTTCGGTTATCGCGCATATTTAGCATCAAACTTCCATCATTTAGTTCAATAACTTGCGATTCTGTTGTATTGGATTTTGCTCCAGTTCCAGTTTCCCAGGTTTCCCCAAGGTTTTTACTGAAAATAATTGTAGAATGAGGCATCTTATTTTCATCTTTAAATTGAGCCGGAAAAACCAATGTCCCATCTTTTAAAGTGATTCCTTTTCCTGGTCCTTGAAGTAATAAATGCCATTTTGGGTTTTTAATTTGTGATGTGATATTTATTGGTTTAGACCACGATTTGCCATCATCTTCTGATTTTACCAAAACAAATTGGCTTGTTTCTTCAGGGTCCATCCCCTGTTTCGATTCAACCCAGTTCCGTTTTCCTGGATGGCCGTGTGCCCAAACTGCTGCTACCCAAATTGTGTTTGTTTCGCGGTCGATTAAAACCGAAGGATCGCCAATGCCATTTTCAATATTTGGCAGGCCTCCCCATTTGCCCATGTCCATAATTATTTTCATAGGATCCCATGTTTTTCCACCATCGGTACTTCGGCTCATCCCCACATCAATGTCTTCCTGTAAATCGGTTGAATTGTTTCGGCGGATATCGTAAACAGCTATTAGTGTCCCGTTATTGGTTGTTGCCAATCCTGGAATACGAAAAGTATGAATACCATCGTCGTTGTGTTTGCGTAAGGCAATTCCTAATTTTTTACGACCCGTTGCAGAAACTATCTCCGGGATAAATTTTTTATTATTGATTTTTATATTCAAACAGGTTGCATTTACCTCATTTAAAATATTGGCGTTTCCTTTCAATTTCATCGAAACCCAAAAGTTATTGGTTCCTTCAATTAATTTCTGATGACCACCAATTTTCATTTTTTTGTTGGGTGTTTCAGGAATCCCAAATCGGATACCCTCGCTCAGAAATGGTTTTTCTTCCGAATAATATATTTCTATTTCATTTATATCATTTTTAATATCGGTTCCCGAAATTTCAAGCGAAACCTCACGAAGAGAAAGTGGTTTTTCCTTTCCGACAGTTTCTATTTTAATTTGAAAGATTTGATTCGTTTTTTTTTCTTTTAAAACCGGAGTTACAAATTGGTGAATAGTAACTGATTCAGTTCTCATGTTTTGAGCAGAAATGATTTTCCCCGGAACTCCAGCAGAAAAAAGAAAAAGGAAAACTATAAGTTTAAACCGGCAGTTCATTTTAAAATATTGTTATTTGCTAAAAATAAAAAAAACTGTTGAAAGAAACCCGAATTTTGCTTTACAATTGGTTTCAGAAACTCAACAAAGTAATCCCAAAAGTAAAAGGGGTAAGTTCCGGGCCTTTATTCTCCATGAAAAGGGGGATTAATTCGTAAGTTGCAAAAAAGTTAATCCTATGATAACCAGACCGTACCATTAAACCATATTTGAAATCATTTAAAGAATAGTGATCGGGAACTTTTAGTTTTTCTTTTTTCCCTTCAATCCGGTACTTAATTTTTGTGTGGCTGCTAACACGATAACTAATATATAACCCTGCGGAAAAATAGAGCCGGTTATCGTAGTGGTTTATCGGGATTTGGAATTCGGCAAGTACAGGGATTGTAATGGAGGCAACAGACAATTTTGATTTCTGATTTTGATCGAAAAACAATATTTGAGGTTCAATAAAATCGTTTGGCAAACGTTGAATAGTTGTATTTTGATCGAGCCGGTAACTTTGCAAATGAAGACCAAGTCCGGTAACTAAACCAATTGTGTTCCTGTTATGTTGCAACGCAATGCTTTGTTGAATAAAATTAATGTATGTTGAATTTGAGCGAAAAATGTTGTTTTTCATAAATTCAGAATTGTAACCTGAATAATCGGGATTTAAAAACATGTTAAAGCCAAAATCAATACCGGCCAAGTGTCCACTAAATTTATCCTGCCACAAGTTGAATCCGTCATTAGTAATTTTTCTAATATCAATTTTTCTTAGAAGCTTCTCAGGATTTTGCTGAAGGGGCACAATTGTATCATTTTCCTGAGCATTTGAAATTAAACCAAACCCTAAAAACATAAAAAATAGTGTAATTCTGTAAAAATCGTATATTCTTGTTTTCAATGTTCTCTCAATATTCATGTATTCAATTTTTTAATAGAATATGATTATCAAACAAAGTTAAACGATTCGGGTTTAAAATTTTGAAGAAATGTAACAAATATAAAAATCAACTTATTTTTAGCTAATAAAAAATTCTATAAATAAATTTGAGGGGTTTTTAATAAGCCACGCAGTAAAGAACAATAATAAAAGTTTTTAAGGTTGAGCTAAACTAAAATTATAAAAAAGAGGGAGCCCCTGCCCCCTCTTATCCTGTTTAATAATAAAACCATTTAAAAGAAAAATGCTCAATTTATTTTTCTCTAAACATTGTTTACTTGTTTTCTTTTTTAAACCACATATAACCGCCAATATTGTAGAATTCATCTTTTAGTCCAGGATTGTTGGCAATTTCTTGTTCTGAGTATGGGAAAAACGGAACCATCACATCGTCTCCATTATTCCAGTTAGCAGGTGTTACAACACGAGCATTATCTGTTGTTTGCAATGCTGTAACTATTCTTTTAATCTCTTCCATGTTTCTACCAACCTGCATTGGATAAAAATTAATCGAGCGTACAATATTCTCGGAATCGATAATAAATACACCACGTACATCTTTGGTTGTACTTATTGGTTTATGCAGCATTCCATATTTTTTTGAGATGGTTGCTTCCAGGTCTTGGAAAATTGGAAAATCAATTTTTTGTTTTCCCCTTCCTTTGTAATCTAATGTTTCAAGATGTGATTTCCATCTGTTGTGTTGTTTTAAATCGTCGGTTGAAATAATCGCAATTTTAACTCCCATCATCTCAAAATCATTCTGCATGTATGCCAATTCCAAAATTTCGGATGAACAAACGGGCGTAAAATCTTGCGGGTGACTAAATATAATTTTCCAACTTTTACCAAAATCCCCAGGGAAAGTTACTTTTCCATTGGTCGATTTAGCTGTAAAAGAGGGAGCTTTTGACCCAATTAAAGGAATTTCGTTTCCTTTGGCATAAACTCCTCCCAAAAAAAGTACTGCCATTGCTAATGTTAAAAATAATTTTTTCATTACTTTAAAATTTAAGGTTTAACTTTCAAAAAAAATTATTTACTAATCTTTTTAAACCACATTCGGTTGCCAATATTATAAAACTCATTTTCCAATTCCGGATTATCGGCAAGTTGCTGTTTTGTGTAAGGAAAATACGGAACCATTACATCGTCGCCTTCATTCCAGTTTGCTGGTGTTAAAACCTGAGCTTCGTCGGTGGTTTTCAACGCTTCAACAATTCGGACAATTTCCTGCATATTTCTCCCAACCTGCATTGGGTAAAAATTTATCGACCGTACAATATTCTCAGAATCGATGATAAATAGGATCAGTTTAATTATCGGGTTGGTGGAATAAAAAATATTCTTTTATCTTTCATC
>JABGRN010000082.1 GCA_018648265.1 Prolixibacteraceae bacterium
CCTATAAACAAAGGGATATAGAGCTTTTATCAGCAAAGTGCGAAAGACAGGAGTTCGCAAATATATCCATGTTGCCGTCCCACAGGGCGGACATTGGTTATGACTTGCAGTTAGCTCATCGTTTCTTTTAGTTCGTATGCCTTCTTGCTTATCTCTAATGAAGTACATGAAATCCCAATAATATTGGATTTTGAATCAATCAACGGTTTTACTGTCAGATCGTAATAATAGGGTTTTCCCTTGAGTGTTGTCCTGACTTTCTCCCGCAATCCTACACCGGTTTCTAATACCTTATTCTTAATTATTGTCAGCTTTTCTGCATCCTCAGCTAGAACCAAGTCCTCATCCTTTTTGCCTATAGTTTCTTCAGGTCTATACGCAGAATGAGGGTTATGTATCCATGTGTATCGCAACTCCAAATCCTGATTCCAAACTACAACAGGAGATTTTTCAATAGCAGCCAAAAGCTTATCACCTCTATCCCTAAGTTGGTTTTCGGTTTTCTTCAGATTGGTAATATCTGTAATAGTGATCATAACACCGTCAATAACACCGCTCCCCGTAGAATGCGGTAAGATACGCATGTTGAACCAACGCTGATCTTTAGATGCAATAACTATTTCCTTTAAAACCGATGTAGCAATTACCTCTTTTACGTCATTTTCCAATGTGTCATAGAGCAAATTGGAAACCAGATCGGTGATTGGTCGCCCACCATCAGCCGAGATGATATTGAAATGCTTCATTATTCCGGGTGTAACAGACTTGATTTTCATCTGTAGATCCAAAAAAATAGCACCTGATTCAGAATTCCAAAGCAGGCTACCCAGTTCATTGTGCATCTCTGCCAGCAACTTTCGTAATGTCTCTGATTGTTCGATTGCAATGATTTGTTTCTCTTTAGTTTTGCTCAATTCCATTTCTAGATCGGCGATTCGCTGATCCTTTGTCCCTGGTTGTTGTTTACTGACTTTATCTTCCATAGTTCTTTTACTTCTAATTGTTTCACATTCCTTGAGACTACGTAAAATATTATTGTTGATATTCAGTCTTTTATATTTTTTTAAATTTACTCTTTTCTTCCAATCTCTCTAACTCATTTTCGTTAGCAGAAGAAATTAATCTCGATTTCGTGATTTGGGAATGGCCAACGGTTTGTGAAATGTATTGCGTGATTAAATGTACAAAATTTTCAATTACGCACAGAGCCAATTCGTTTATTCAATATTTCAAATTTTCATTCAAACCGTCAGCTGACGGTCGAATTGGCGGTGTTGCAACAACGAGCCGAAACCCCCGCATACATATGACACTTTATTGAACTCGGATAATATATCATTTAGAACTATTAACTGAAATCGTGGGGTGGCAGTTCAACTTCTAAGATCTTTTGCACAATTGCTACCGGGTTTCAATGTGTACCAAAAATAGCAATATAAAATTAAAACAAATAAGACAATGTTTTAATTTTACACTTTTATTTGCAGGCCTGGAGAGTACAGTTTATGTGTGTGTTTAAACCAAAAATATTTTAAGCAGTTTTTACATCCTCCGAATTTCGACCTTCCCTGTATTCAGCAATAATCTGTTTCACCTGGCTTGGTGCAACCCGCCCAAATACTTTTTCGCCAACAGTAACAACAGGTGCTAAACCACAAGCTCCAACACACCGCAGGCAGTTTATCGAAAATTTTCCATCTCCGGTTGACTCGCCAACTTCTACTTTTAACTGACGTTTAAACTCAGCTAAAACCTGCTCGGCGCCACGCACATAGCAAGCCGTTCCCATACATATTGAAATTGGGAATTCACCCTGCGGAATCATAGTAAAAAAACTATAAAAAGTTACCACACCGTAAACTTTGGCAACCCCGGTTTTTAATTCTTTTGCTATTACTTCCTGCACTTCGGCTGGCAAATATCCAAGTTTTCCCTGAACACGGTGCAAAACATTTATTAATTCACTCTCTTTGTTTTCAAACTCAAAACAAATGTCTTTAATGAGTTGAATTGTATTTTCAGATAATTTTATTTCCGGCATAATATGAAGTTCTTAACTCGTTTGTAAATAAAATATAATTCTATTGTCTTATAATAATGTCAGCAGTCATTGGTCGTTAATACTAAATAGTCATTGGTCATTGGTCATTTGGCTTGGGTCCAATTGATTTGATATAGTTATTATGTCTTTTTCCTAATTCATCTAATTTTTCAATGAATTCATTAAAAGTGTCCTCTTCAATAAGTTTTCGGTTTTTAGCTTTTGTCAGCCACGTTTTTGTTTCTGTTTGAGACCCCCGAGAATAATATTGAAATTGACGATTCTCTTTATAAAAGGATTTTCCATAGCCTTCGCCAATATTTGCAGCTATTGAATCTACCTCTTCTATTAATTGTTTTTTAGTTGTCCATTTCTGAAAACTATCCCATTTTTCAATCTGAAAATATACATCATCTCCAATTTCCATTGCCAACTGATAAACAACTAAATCTTCCAATCTCATCTTAAATGGTATTATTAGTTACGATTATTTTCTTTTTCTAATGACTAACAACTTCCTTTTTTATTCCCAATGACAAATGACTAATTTCCAATGACTCAATGACTAATGACTTTCTTTATTCTGTCCGATCGAAATATTCAGTATGTAACAAATGATGCGCTTTTTCGCTCATTGGTTCACCAAGAAACTCTTCATACAATTTAATAATATGCGGGTTTTCGTGCGATTTACGCAGGGTTTTATTTTTGTCTTCCTGGTAAATTGCCATTTGACGTTTCTTAAGTATTTCAGCATTTCCGTGATGATAAGGCTGGCCACCACCACCGATACAACCGCCGGGGCAGCTCATAATTTCAATTGCATGAAATTCACTTTTACCGGCTTGAATATCTTCTAATAATTTGCGGGCATTTCCTAAACCGTGTGCAATTCCAATTTTTATTGGAAGTCCGTCGAAATCGATGGTCGCTTCCCGGATTCCATCCATCCCACGCAATTCATCAAAATCCAATCTGGGCAACTCTTTTTTAGTATGAATTTCGTAAGCTGTGCGGACTGCTGCTTCAATCACACCACCAGTTGTACCAAAAATAACCCCTGCACCTGTCGATTCGCCAAGCGGATTATCAAAATCTTCGTTGGGCAGAGTTTTAAAATCGATGTTCGAAAGTTTTATTAAAGCGGCCAATTCGCGGGTTGTTATAACATGGTCAACATCAGGATTACCATTTACTTTAAATTCATCGCGTCCGCACTCATATTTTTTAGCCACACAAGGCATTATTGAAACTACTACTAAATTTTCGCGTTCAACACCTAGTTTTTCAGCAAAATAAGTTTTGGCAATTGAGCCAAACATTTGTTGGGGTGAGCGTGCAGTTGATGGAATTTCTTTCATTTCGGGGAACTGGTGCTCAAAGAATTTCACCCAGGCCGGGCAACAAGAAGTCAAAATTGGAAGTTTTACATCTTTGTCGCCAGCCAGATGTTTCCCTAATCGATTAAGTAATTCTGTACCTTCTTCCATAATAGTCAGGTCGGCTGCAAAATCGGTATCAAAAACATGGTCAAATCTTAAGCGGCGTAAAGCGGAAACTAATTTACCTGTTACCAGAGTTCCTGGTTCCATCTCAAATTCTTCGCCTAAAGCTGCACGTACTGCCGGGGCAGTTTGCACAATTACGGTTTTTGCAGGATCGGATAAAGCACGGATTACTTTTCCCGTATCATCAACTTCGGTTAATGCACCGGTTGGGCAAACTGCAACACACTGTCCGCAATAAGTACATTCCGAATGGTCGAGGTTCATTTCAAAAGCCGGGGAAACAACCGAATCGAAACCACGGTTTATTGCTGAAAGAACACCAACTGTTTGTACTTCGTTACACATCATTTCGCAACGGCGGCACATAATACATTTATCAATTTCGCGAATAATTGCAGGCGAAGTATCTTCGCGATAATGCGATTGTTCGCCCGGATAATGAATTTTCCTGATTCCAAGTTGTTGCGCCATGTCCTGTAGTTCGCAATCGCCCGATTTTGCACAAATCAGACAATCTGCCGGATGGTCGGAAAGAATCAATTCCATAACTGTTCTACGGGCATTAATAGCCCGGATTGAATGTGAATTGACTACCATTCCTTCATGAACATCGGTGCAGCAGGCAGGTGCCAGATTTCGTCTTCCTTCCACTTCAACAACACAAACCCTGCAACCACCGGGTTTATTTTCAATATTTAAATCGTCGAGTTTCATGTGGCAAAGTGTTGGCACCTGAACGCCAATACTTGATGCTGCCTCTAAAATTGTAGTTCCCTTTTTTACTACAATTGGTTTATTATCTATGATAAGATTTATTGTATCCATATTATAATTATTTCCTGATTAAGTAAGAGTGATTGCATCAAATTTACATTTCTCGAAACACACACCACATTTAATACAAAGCGACTGGTCGATAAAATGCGGGGCACGTCGCTCGCCTGTAATTGCACCCACCGGGCAATTTCTAAAACAAAGTGTGCAACCTGTACACAAATCTTCAATAATATCGTATCGTAATAACGATTTGCATTGTCCCGCCGGGCATTTCCCATCTTTCACATGCGCCAGATATTCATCTTCAAAGTTTGCAATTGTTGAAAGTACAGGGTTTGGAGATGACTGCCCAAGTCCGCAAAGTGAAGTATCTTTTATAACATTGCTTAATACTTTTAACCGGTCGATATCTTCTTCCGTGCCATTGCCTTCGGTTATTTTTTCGAGAATTTCATGCAACCTTTTATTTCCAATCCGGCAAGGTGTGCACTTTCCACAAGATTCTTCAAGAGTAAATTCAAGGTAAAATTTGGCGATAGAAACCATACAATCGTCTTCGTCCATAACAATCATTCCACCAGATCCCATCATCGAACCTGCAGCAACTAAATTATCGTAATCTATTGGTGTATCTAAAAAATCTTTTGTTAAACATCCTCCCGAAGGACCACCGGTTTGCACCGATTTAAACTCTTTACCATTAACAATTCCGCCTCCAATATCGTAAACAACTTCGCGTAAAGTAGTTCCCATCGGGACTTCAACTAAACCTACATTATTTATTTTTCCGGCAAGGGCAAAAACTTTGGTCCCCTTCGATTTTTCGGTACCAATTTTATTGAACCATCCGGCCCCTTTATTTATAATTACAGGAACGCTGGCAAATGTTTCCACATTATTCACATTTGTTGGTTTTCCCATATAACCCGAAACAGAAGGAAATGGCGGTTTAAAAGTTGGTTCACCACGCAAACCTTCCATCGAATGAATTAGTGCCGTCTCTTCGCCACAAACAAATGCTCCTGCCCCATAACGCAGTTCAATATCGAAATTAAAACCGGTTCCCAGAATATCATTCCCTAATAAACCAAATTCGCGAGCTTGTTTAATCGCAATTTTTAACCTTTCGATTGCAAGCGGGTATTCAGCACGAATATAAATTAATCCTTTATCGGCACCAATGCAGTAACCGCAAATAGCCATTGCTTCGAGTACCGAATGTGGATCGCCTTCTAAAATCGACCGATCCATAAACGCACCCGGATCGCCTTCGTCGGCATTGCAAACTACGAATTTTTGGTCGGCCTCAACATTTTTGGTAATCTCCCATTTTAACCCGGTTGGAAATCCACCACCGCCGCGCCCACGTAATCCCGACTCTTTAATTTCAGCAATGGTTTGATCTTGGGTATATTCGGTCAGGCATTTTCCCAACGCAAAATAACCATCCTGGGCAATGTAATCTTCAATTTGCTCTGGATCAATTAATCCGCAATTACGTAAAGCAATACGAATCTGTTTTTTAGTATCGGTCATAATTATGTAGTTGAAATTTAATCGTTAATGGTTTTGAATGAGATTGGGATTTCACCCTCTATTTCCTCGCCCTGAATAATATAATTCTCAATAATTGATTTTGCCCTTTTTTTATCGACATATCCAAAAACCACAGGTTCAGAATCGGGGAGCTGAACTTCTACCATCGGCTCGGCGTAACAATAACCAAGACAACCGGTTTGTTTAATTTCAGCATCGATTGCCTGGTGCTCGCATTCCTCGATTAAAAATTTCTTTATTTCTTTTGCGCCCGATGCAATCCCGCAAGTTGCCATTCCCACTTTTATCTGGACCAAACTTTCGGCGGGTGTCCCAAATATTTGCTTTTTATGGTATTCGGATTTTAGATTTTTAAGATCTGTAAATGATTTAACTTTTGACATATTCTTTCGGTTAATAAAATGGTTATAAAATAAAGATGCGATTTACACCTGTAAAAAATTCAAAACTATGATTTTTATTCTTGTTTAAAACAACATGTTGCATAACATCTGAATTTGGTATTAAACCCCTCTTTTTCAGTAACAAAGATATCGTTTCAATATTGAAAATTGTCCATTTTCCTTGTAAAAAAAACAATGTTAAAAAAGATTTAAAATGAGTTGAAATAACATTTATTATTCATTAATTTTCCCCTTCAATTCTGACTATTAAAAACCGACAAATGATTTACGATAAAAAATCTTTTCAAACCGGAAATACAAACGATCCCGATTTCAATCAAAAAATTATTGATGCTTTGCCTGTTCCAATTTTTTATCGCGATTTAAATGGTATTTACCAAATGTGCAACAAAGCTCATGAAAAATTTACTGGCAGGCTCAGGGAGCAGATAATTGGCAAATCGGTGTTTGAAATCCATAATAAGGAACTGGCCGATATTTATTCGGGAAGGGACAAAGAATTGCTCGCAAATCCGAACGAACAGGTGTATGAAACTCAAATGATACACAGTGACGGAACAACGCACAATGTAATTTTCAACAAAGCAGTTATTAGAAACAATGATGATAAAATTATCGGGATTGTAGGGTCGATAAACGATATTACCGAACTTAAAAAAACAGAGAAACGCCTTGAAAGTGCTCAGAAATCGATGGAAGTTTCGTCGCACATGCTGCATAAAATCAGTGCAGGAATTATCATTATGGATGATAAATTTAAAGTTGTTGACTCTAACGAAAGTTTTGCAAAATTAATGGGTGAAGAAATTATTGAACTTTACAAAACAATTCCCGGATTAAGAGGTGCCGATGTAAAAGTAATGGTACCGGAAGTTATTTTTAAAATGTTGGCGAGTATTATGTCGTCGGGCGAAGAATTATTGGAACGCGACCTCAAAATTCAAAATAATTTACTCCACGTTTCTGTTATTACTTTATACAAACAACGTGTTGTGGGAGCTGTTATTCGCGACATGTCAGCTCCGATGCTGGTCCGCGACGAGATAATTAATCGTGCCCAACGTATAAACAAACAAAGTATTGAAACGGTGCAAAAAATTGCGTTCTTACTTGGAGATAATGCAGCAGAAACAGAAGAACTTTTAAATTCAATAATTCAATCGTACAGATATGGGGACGACGAGTAATACCAGTTACCACGTTGAAATTGATGTTCAGCAAAAACGGCCCAAAGGTGAAATTGCCTGCGGCGATGTTTTTCAATCGGACATTACTAAAGAAGAAGACCGGACGATTTTGGTCCTCAGCGATGGGATCGGGCATGGAATTAAAGCAAGTGTTTTAGCAACACTCACCGCTACCATGGCATTAAAATATACAAAATTGCATACTAAACCCGAAGTGGCAGCACGGATTATTATGAATGCCTTACCTAAAAGCAGCGACGGAAAAGAGAGATACGCCACATTTACCATTATTGAAATTGAACCCGATGGGCAGACAAGGATTATTAATTACGACAACCCGCCTGTTTTAGTAATCAGAAATGAAAAATCGTTTCAACCAAAAGAATACAAATTAGAAATACGGGGGGAAGAAAACCTTGGAAAGCTGCTTCGTTGCAGGGAATTTAAAGCTAAGAAAGAAGACCGGGTGATATTTATGACTGATGGGATTCCACAATCGGGGCTTGGGAAAAAAAGGTTTCCAGTGGGTTGGGGAATGGGAAAAATTGAAGGTTTTATATTAAACCAGGTAACCCGGATGCCCAATATTTCGGCAACAAAACTCGCACGTAAAGTTATCAACCAGGCAGTAATGAACGATAATTTCTCGTTAAAAGACGATTCCACTTGTGGAGTTATTTACTTTCGGGAACCACGGAAATTTATGTTGATTACGGGACCACCTTTTTATAAAATCAAAGACTTCGATTTTGTTGGCAGGATTAAAAATTTTAAAGGGAAAAAAATTATCTGTGGGGGTACAACAGCCGAAATTATTGCACGCGAATTAAATATTGAAGTTGAAATACAACATAGAATAAAAGAAGCTGATGCTTTACCTCCAAGTGCACAAATGGAGGGATTTGAAATGGTTACCGAAGGGATTCTGACCATGGGAAAAGTAGAGGAAATACTTGAAAACTATGACAGTGACACCAGGTTGGACGACAGCCCGCCCGAAGAAATTGTAAAACTTTTGTTACAACACGATAGTATCGATATAATTGTTGGGACCCGCATTAACTGGGCACACCAGGATCCCGAACAACCTCTTGAACTTGAACTCCGTAAGTTTGTGGTAAAACGAATAGTAAAAATCCTGCTACATAAGTTTTTCAAAAAAGTAAAGGTTGAATATGTATAAAAAAGTGGGCATAAAAAACCCTGACTGGCATATAAAAAATAGTAATTTAATACGATAAAAAACCAATTTTACATCCTGAAGATTGACTAAAAATTAGTGTAAATAGTTTCACTTCAATTAAGGGCATCTCTAAAAACTCCTTCGCATCAAAATTTTCAGAGTTTTTCAGAGACAATTCAAATTTTTGAAACACTATCGGGATAATGTAATAAAATTTGAAGCAGGATATGGAAAACTCTGAAAACCCTTCGGGAAAGAAGATAATAAACAATCTGACTGCGTTATAATTTTTTGAAATAGCTACGGCTATTCTAAAAAATTATGCCTTGCATATTATTCATTATCTTCATTTTTTGAAAGAAATGAGTTTTTAGAGATGCCCTTAACATCAATTAGTTTTTCTTAATTCAAATTAAAAATTATTCTTACGAACTTAGCTGCAGAAACCAAAGCTATGAAACTGCTGCCATTTATATTCCTGTTTTTTGCATTTTTTACATGTTTCGCCCAGGAAAACGACTTTGATTTAAAAGGGGTAATAAATGATACTAATTTAAAACCTGTCACCGATGCTTATATTATTAATTTTCGAAATTTAGATAAAGTATATTCCGAAAAAAATGGAAGTTACAATATTCGTGTGAAACCCGGCGACTCATTAATGATTTCACATATTTCGTTTTACCGAAAAATTATACATGTCGATTCTGTTAAATTCTCACCAAATATTTCCCTGACCTTAGATACCGTAAATATTTTTAGTGTCGATGTTTCGCCGAATCAAAAAAACGATTATGAACGAGCCCGTCAAAACATTAGCTTTTTGAAAGATTTAGAAATTTCGGAATTTACCAAAATTAAAACGGAAACCGATCCTGCTTATCAAATGGTCATCGAGCATAACAGGGTTTTTCGGGCAGAAGCTTCTTCTGTGTCATTTGCACGCTTTTCGCCATCGGAACAAATAGGCAAACTAATTTCTAAAATTAGAAAACGGAAAAAATCAAAACAATATTAATATTGTAAACACCAGTCTCCACCAATAAACATATTGTACCTGTTGTTCTTCAAAATGCCGTCTAACAAATTTTGAAGTTACAATTGCCTGTCCCGAATCTATTTCGGTACTATCAGATTTTTCTCGGCCAAAAAAGCCCGTTAACTAATAAAAAAAGCCCGGAAATCACCGGGCTTTTTAATCGTATAAATTGATACTATTTTAATAACAAAGCATTAAACAATAATTTGTAAGTTCCACTTGTTGATGCCCTGAATTGTGGGTAAAAACCATAAAACACAAACTGACCTTTTCCCTTTTTTACCCAAACCATTGCCGATTTATTTTCCAGCAATTCATCTTGTGCAGCATAACCACTCGACAATACTTTATCGTCCGGATAACTTGCAATTACACGCCGATCGGTGTCGAAATATGGGATAGATGTTGAAAATACCGGCCTCCCCCTCGAAAAAACTTTAGCTGTTTTTTGCATTCCCAAAGTAAGCGGATGATCTACATTCAAATTAATATTCAACAACGAACCCGGTGCATACAATCCTTTTTTATTAAGTGCTGGCGAAATATCGGAAATCGGTAATTGGAATTCTTCTTTTTCCTTTTCCGAAATTTTAATTGACTGAGGACCAAAAAATAACCCGGTTGACAATCCCCAACTTACAATTGTCCCACCTTCATTTACAAATTTCATTAATTTTTGCACACCCTCTTTTTCTATCCCTTTTGAATATTTTGGATCAAGAGAAGGAATATTGTATGTGTTGTCGCTTCCTTTATATTTTCCTTCTAATAAAACAGATTTATTATTATCGGGAAAAACAATTACATCAAAATCAGACAAATCCTGCCCTTGTACTTCACCCGGCTGAACCACCGTAAATGGTATTTTGTAAGTATCAAAAATATATCTCGTCCAACCAGCATCCATGTCATGAAAATTGGTTTCAATTAAAGCAATTTTTGGAAGGGCGAGCGTTTCTAAATTTGCTTCCATTTTTTCGGTCAATGTAACCGGGTTTACCGAAAGCCCCTCAAATAAAGGGTGCATTTTTTCACTGTTTTTATCAGTTGGCATAAAAACAAAATCCCCTTTTTTAATTTCAATTCCCTGAACATTAAAAGTTTTCGTTACCCTTGAAATTTCCAATCCCTGAGACATGGCCGCAAATGCAACTTTATAACTTTCGTTATTTGTAACCGAAAAAACTATCGATTTAATACCTTCAGAATGCTCACCCTGAAATTCAATCGGAAATTCAACTTTTTGAAGTGAATTTTCCAGGGCGTCAACAACTTCATCAATTTTAAAAGAAGAAATGCCACGGTGCAATGGAAGCGACCAACTTGTAATATCGTATGGTTTTATAAGTTCTCCGCCAGGCATATAATGGCGCTCCGGGAATTTTTGGGTTTCCATAACTTCTTTAATAAATGCCCTGAAAGGTTGAGCAAGAGGAACAATATAATCTCCGGCTTCAATTACTATATTTTTATATTGAGTTTTATTTTGGGCTTTATAAACTGAAACTCCGTGTTCATCGAGCAAAGTAATTAATTCGATTAATTCCCCTTCATCGTGTTGATTAGCAGGCAAGACAAAATACGCCGGAGCAAGAGTTTTACCCTTTTTCACTTCCTTTTTACACACAATATTCCTATTTATCAGGATATCTTTTTTATGAATAGAACCGGTTTTAATTAGCGACCAGGTTGATGAAAGCTCATAATCTACAATATCGCCCAATTTCCACCAGCCACCATTCCAGGGCATGGGCATATTAATACTTTTCTTGTACTCCCCAAGTCCTTTTCCAGATGCACGTAATTCGTTTTTCTCAATATAAATGGGTTTTGCAAACTGAACACTGGCACTTTCTGTTAGCAAACCTATTACGTTTTTCCAAAGGGCAGTTTCGGTCGATCCCGGCCAATAATCGTCGAACAAATAATGTTGCGAAACCCCGGCATGACCATCGGCTGCCATATCTTTTGCCATGTTAGATCCAAAAATCCATGTCCAGTTCCAAACTCTTTCATCAATATTTTCAGCTATTGGATCGTGCATTGGAGGCACAAAATAGCGCGGGCCATAAGATCCCATCTGATGTTTTTCGACCAATACCTGCGGAAACCAGGTTTTGTTGTAAATACGGGCAACGGCAAGGTTATCGCTTTGTGTTAAAGTAACAAAATCGCGGTTATTGTCGTGCCCAACATATTTATGATAAACAACAGGCAAATTGCCACCTTCATATTTTGTTCCTTTAGAATTGTTATAATGATTAACAACTAAATCCATTCCATCGGGGTTGTGCGAAGGAACAATCATATACACCACATTCTCCAGCCAATCAAGAATTTTGGGGTCGGTAGTTGTGGCAACATCGTAAGCAATTAATGGCGCAGCCTGCGAAGGACCAACTTCGGTCGAGTGCATTGAAAGTGTTGCTAGAATAAACACCTTTCCCTCATCAACAAAACTTTTTATTTCATTCTCTTTTAAATCGGGGTTTAATGCAAGTTCCTTGTTAATAAATTTTAGTCGATCGAGGTTTTTTATGTTCTCCTCAGATGAAAAAAATGTGATATACATTTTCTTTCCCATTGGCGATTCCCCGGCTTCAATCATTTTAACTCTTTGAGAAACTTCGGCTACTTTCTGAAGGTAGTCAATTAAAGGATCGTAATTAAACAACGATCTGTCGGTTCCTGGTTTAAAACCAAAAAATTCATCGGGGGAAATGAGCTCCTCCGTTTTGTTCTGTGCTTGTGCATTTTGAAAATTAATCAAAAAAACTATAGCCAGAAATAAATATTTCAAATTAAACATGATAAATAAATTTTAGTAAAATATCGATTAGAAAACAGTTTAAAAATAACATTTTTATTTAGCAATGAAATTTTAAATAAATTTTGCAAAGGAGATTTATCTAAAGGTTTTTTGATTTTTTTGATCATCAATAATCAAATAAGGGAATTTTACTAAGAAAGGCGTAATTCCCTAAAATCATTAACGTTTTGTTTTTAACTACGTTAGAAAAAAAATGCAGGAGACTACTACTCTCCTCCATTACTTTTACATTCGTTCGGGCATTTCTACACCAAGCAAACTCATTCCTTTTTTTACTAATTTACCGACAGTTGCCGACAATACCAGTCTGAAATTGCGTTTTTCAGGTTCAGGCTCGATAAGAATGAAATGGTCGTGGTAAAACTGATTGTACTCTTTCGCTAACTCATAACAATAATTAGCTAAAATTGCCGGACTATAATTATCGCCTGCTTCTATTAAAATGGCCGGGAACAATGAAATTCTTTTCACGAGGTCTTTCTCTTTTATAGAAATAGAATCGACATCAGTACCGTTATGGACAGTGATATTTTTATCTGCTGCTTTTCGTAAAACCGATTTTATCCTGGTATAAGTATATTGAACAAAGGCTCCTGTATTCCCATTAAAATCGATTGATTCTTCAGGATTAAAAAGCATATTTTTTTTAGGATCTACTTTTAAAATAAAATACTTTAAAGCACCCAAGGCGATCATTCGATAAACTTTTTCAGCCTCTACTTCAGAAAATGTATCCAACTTTCCTAGTTCTGTCGACATTTTTCGGGCCACATCCACCATTTCTTCAATCAGGTCATCGGCGTCAACTACTTTACCTTCGCGCGACTTCATTTTACCAGAAGGCAATTCCACCATCCCATACGAAAAATGGTGCAATCCTTTTCCCCAATCATAGCCCAACTTATCTAATAAGACCGAAAGTACCTGAAAATGATAATTTTGTTCGTTACCAACCACATAAACCATTTTATCGATTGGATAATCAGCAAACCTCATTTTCGCAGTTCCAATATCCTGTGTAATATAAACCGATGTCCCATCATTTCGAAGCAGGATTTTTTTATCCAATCCATCACTCGTTAAATCGGCCCAAACCGAACTATCTTTCTCTTTATAAAAAAAACCTTCGTTTACTCCCCGTAAAACTTCTTCTTTACCAATTAAGTAGGTGTCCGATTCGTAATAAATTTTATCGAAATCGACACCAAGCTTTTTATAAGTAACATCAAATCCCTTGTAAACCCAGGCATTCATTTTTTCCCAAAGATCAATTGTCCCTTTATCCTTAGCTTCCCATTTCAGTAACAATTCGCGGGCTGCAATTATAGAAGGGGCCTGATTTTCTGCTTCTTCTTTTGCCATTCCGCTTGCTACTAATTCGGCAACTTCAACTCTAAAATGTTTGTCGAATTCAACATAAAACTCACCTACCAAATGATCGCCTTTAATTCCGGAATTTTCAGGTGTTTTTCCTTTGCCCCATTTTTGCCAGGCAAACATCGATTTACAAATATGTATTCCGCGGTCGTTAACAATATTGGTTTTTACTACCCTTTTTCCATTTGCTTTTAATATTTCTGAAATCGAATATCCCAAAAGATTATTTCTGATATGGCCAAGATGAAGCGGTTTATTTGTATTTGGCGATGAATATTCAACCATCACCAAATCCGAATTTTCGTTTTCTTTTACAAGGCCAAAGTCATCGTTAACAAATGCCTCGTTTAAAATATCGAGCCAATATTTTTTGCTTATCACAAAATTTAAAAATCCTTTAATAACATTGAATGATTCTATTATTTCAATATTTTTTTCGAGATAAGCTCCTATTTCCTCACCAGTTTTTTCTGGCGATTTTTTCGAGAACCTTAAAAATGGGAAAACAACCAATGTGAGATCACCTTCAAAATCTTTTCGCGTATTTTGTATTTGAATTTGATCTTCGCTTGCTTCAAAATTATATAGTTCTTTTAAGGCATTTATTGTGATAGTAAAAATTAACCGTTCGATATTCATTTTGAAATATTTTTTAAAAAGCAACAAAGATAATATTTTAATATTTTAGAAATATCAGTAAAACAGATTGAAGTTTGAAATGAATTTTAGATTAAACATAATAAAGGGATTGACGAATTTAAATACCAAAAAAAATAACCTCTTTTAATAATTCCGCACAACCGTTAATAAAAGACATTTAACAAAATAAAACATGATGCCTTTTATTTATTGACTCAAATCGTTTTTTAACTTAACTTGCAATAATATAACAATCGAAAAAAGTTGACAAATTAAGTAATGCCACAACGTAATTCAATCTTAAAACTTATAATTATGAAAAAAACTTTACTTCAAATCACAGTATCAATCTGTGTAATTTTACTTTTTACCTCGTTAGACATTAAAAAAGAGAAAATTAAACATGACAATTTCAAAAACTCAGTACATATTTATGACGATCATTTCAAAATGGTTGAAAGAATTAAGAATTATAGAATAAACAAAGGTGTGAAATTTACCAGATTAAAATCGGTTGCCGAAGAAGATTCAATTCCTGCATTTAAAACAGAATTTGAATATCCCGACGGCCAGTGGATTGCAGAAGAATACGAATGGGATACTTTGTCAGGAGTCTGGAACAAATCATCCAAATACATTATTTATTACGAAAATGAACCCTGGGTTTCAGATTCAACTTTGTTTTTTGAAGTTGACACATTAACCTGGGATTGGAAATTCAGTGGAAAATTTATTAGTTCGTATAATGCACAAGGACAGGAAACAGAATTTATCGGATATTCATTTAACGATACCACACAATTGTGGAATAAGCAAATGCGTACTACTTATTTGTATGATATTAACGGGAATTTAGATACCGAAATGTATTATTTTTGGTTTCCAATTGACACAGGCTGGGCAGTTACATCTAAAAATTTGCATACATATAATGGAAATTTGCAACAAATGACTGAGATTTTTACATGGAGCGATTTTTTTGAAAAGTGGGACCCTGTTTTTAAAACAGAATATTTATACGACGTTATGGAGCGTATGGAAGAGAGAACAGATTTTATGTGGGATTTTGTTGATAATCAGTATAACAGATATTCAAAATCTAAATTCGTTTATATAGGCGATACCAATAATATCGACACCTTATTTAATTCGTTCTTTGGACTTAACTCACCAGTGTGGGAAATTATCAGTATTGATATTTATAATTATAACCAAAACAATAATTTTTTAAATTCTATCGATTATTATACACCCCTGCTCGAAGAAAAATCGGGGAAAATGGAAGAAATAACGTATAAGAAAACTGAGGTGGATGTTTGGACTTATTCTGAAGAGGAAATTACGGAAATTATTGAGAATAGAAGCCCTGCCACAATGGTTTATCCAAATCCGGCAAAAAATCAGGTAACAATCACAATTCCAAATCCCGAAAAATGCAGGCTCAACATTTTCGATGCCCACGGAAAAATGGTACTCAGCAAACAGATAACTCAAACAAATACTTTAATTAATACTTCCGAATTTGAAGATGGAATATATTTATTTCATATAAATAACAATGGGAAAATATTAATAAATAAAATAATTAAGCAGTAATTTCTCTTTTCAATATTGAAATTGAATTAATAGGATTTACTATTAACCTGAGTTCGATTATAAATATAATCAATCAAAAAGTTAATATTTCGAGCTGTCCAAAAATTTTTTTGTGCAGCTCTTTTTTTTTAGTTTTACAACAAAAAACAATGTTAAAAGAAGCTTGCGTTGAAACTTTCGAAGAAGCTAAATTAGCAGAACAAAAAGGTGCCAATAGAATTGAACTTTGTTCCGACCTGGCAAACGATGGCTTAACTCCTACTTCGGAATTGATGAATAAAACAACTTCGAAATTAAAAATCCCCGTAATGGTAATGATTCGTCCGCTAGCTGGGAATTTTATTTATTCTAAAAAGGAAATCATTCAAATGAAATCTGAAATAGACCAGGCAAAAAAAGCGGGTGCTACCGGAGTTGTATTTGGTTTGCTTACTTCTGAAAATACAATTGATATTGAAAATACCCGAATTCTTGCTGAATATTCTAAACCACTTCCTGTAACTTTTCACAAAGCAATCGATGAATTAGAAAGTCCGGTAGAGGGTGTTTCTGAATTATTACAAATTGAAAATATAAAACGAATTCTAACATCAGGTGGAAAACCTACTGCTTTAGAAGGACAGGAAACAATTCGAAAAATGATTGGTATTGCCGGAGATAAAATCACTATTTTGGTTGCCGGAAAAGTGTTGGATTCAAACATTGAAGAGATTCAAAAATTAACCGGAGCGGATGAGTTACACGGACGACGGATTGTTGGCGAGCTTTTGGTAAAGTGAACAGTCGGGGTGAACAGTCGCAGTCGCAGTTTTCAGTCGCAGTTTTCAGAAATAACCATAATTAAAAACCGTAATTGTCTGGAATTTTAAATTCTAATAAAAATGAAAAAACTAATCTTACTTATTCCAATCCTTTTTGTACTATTTGCAAATGCTCAATTCGAACATGAAGTAACCGGCTACGTTTGGCCAACCGATGAAAAAGTACTTGAAAAACTTGAAGAGTGGCAAGACATGAAATTTGGTTTGTTAATGCACTGGGGCGCGTACAGTCAGTGGGGAATTGTTGAATCGTGGTCGATTTGCCCCGAAGATTACGGCTGGTGCCGGCGAACAAAAGGCTCCAATCCCGACGATTATTTTACTTACAAAAAAGAATACGAAAATCTAAAACTCACTTTTAACCCGGTTGGTTTTAATCCTGAGAAATGGGCCTCGGCAGCAAAAAACGCCGGAATGAAATATGTAGTTTTCACAACAAAACACCACGATGGTTTTTGTATGTTCGACTCGAAATATACCGATTATAAAATCACTTCAAAAGAAACTCCATTTAGTACAAACCCAAAAGCAAATGTTACCAAAGAAATTTTTAATGCCTTTCGTAACGAAGGTTTGTGGGCCGGTGCCTATTTTTCAAAACCCGATTGGCACAACGAAAATTATTGGGATCCTAAATTTCCACCATTCGATAGAAATGTAAATTACGGCCCGGAACTATATCCTGAAAAATGGGAAAAATATGTTGATTTTACCCACAATCAAATTATGGAATTAATGACCGACTATGGAAAAGTTGACATTCTGTGGTTAGATGGTGGCTGGGTTTCGAAGAAACCACAAAATACTCTGAAAGGAAGTTACACATCGAAATTGAACGAAACAAAAACCGGCTTTATAAAAAACCGAGTTGTTAGCCAGGACATTCGGATGAGCGAATTAGCAGCTAAAGCAAGAGAAAAACAGCCGGGATTAATTGTAGTCGATCGGGCAGTGCGTGGCCCCAATCAAAATTACCTGACACCCGAAAACCGCGTACCTGAAACACAACTACCCTACCCCTGGGAATCGTGCATTATTGCAGGCGGTGGATGGTCGTGGGTTCCGAATGCTAAATTCATGACCCCGAAACAAGCCATTCACATGTTAGTTGATATTGTAGCAAAGGGAGGGAACCTACTGTACAACATTGCACCCGGACCGGATGGGAAATGGCCAAACGGAGCCTATAAATTGTTAGCTGAAATGGGCAAATGGATTGATGTTAACGGAGAAGCAATTTATTCAACCCGGGCAATTTCACCGTTCAAAACCGAAAATATTTGTTTAACTCAGCAAAAAGATTCCAAAGCAGTTTATGTTATTTATTTAGAAGACGAAGGAAAAACAGGGCTTCCAAAATCGTTTGAAGTAAAGGGAATATTTGCAGCCAAAAATGCAAAACTCACATTGCTTGGTGCCAATAGTAATTTGAAATGGAAAAACACAGATTCAGGTGTAGAGATTTTTATTACTGAAAAAATCAGAAAAAACCTGCCTTGTGACCTTGCCTGGGCAATAAAGATTTCAGAAATTGAATAATAGTTTTTATCCCATTTAAAAAATTAAACAGCTCATTTCAAAATTGAATTGATAAAAATTTCAAAAAACAAATGTTCATTAATTTGTTACTTAAAAGTGCTTTCTTAATTTTATCAAAAAAATAAATCTATGGGACTTTTCAATAAACTTAGAGGCGAATTTATCGACATTATCGAATGGCTCGATGATTCGAATAACACCATGGTTTACCGTTTCGAGCGGTACCAGAACGAAATAAAAAACGGTGCAAAACTTACAGTTCGCGAAGGGCAGGCTGCCGTTTTTATAAACGAAGGACAATTGGCTGATGTTTTTCTGCCGGGAATGTACACTTTAACAACCGAGAATTTACCGATTCTTTCTACCCTGAAAGGATGGAAATATGGTTTTAACAGCCCTTTTAAAGCTGAAATTTATTTTGTAAGTACACGAAATATTACCGACCAAAAATGGGGTACAAAAAATGCTGTTATCTTATCCGATCAGCGGTTTGGAATGCTTGAAATCCGTGCTTTTGGAACTTATGTAATCCGGGTAAAAGATGCCCCTGTTTTTATTCGTGAAATTGTTGGAACCGATGGTCATTTTACCACCGAAGAAATTGCCGAACAACTTCGTTCAATGATTGTTACACGTTTTACAGATGCTATTGGAGAAGCCAATCTACCGGTAGAAAATTATGCATCAAATGTCAACGAAATATCGGAATATGTGCATTCCATAATTGGCCCCGAATTTGAAAAATATGGTATTGAAGTTACCAAATTCCTCATCGAAAATGTTTCGATGCCAGAGGAAATTAAAAAAGAAATTTTTGAACTTAGCCGTTTAAATGCAATCGACCTCGACAAACTGGCAAAAATCAAAGCTGCCAAAGCAATGGAAAAAGCTGCCGAAAACCAAAGTGGAACAGCTGGTGCAGGAATGGGAATGGGAATGGGTTTTGCCATGGCCAACCAAATGGGGCAAACTTTTACAGGACAACCACAACAGCAACCCGGGCAAAATCAGCCACAACAAGCTGCTCCGCCAACGCCTCCGCCAATTCCGCCTGCCTTAACATTTTTTGCTGTTATAAATAGTCAACAAGCAGGTCCGTTCGATTTAAATACACTTAAACAAATGGCCATGCAAAACCAATTGAATAAAGATACTTTGGTTTGGCGCGAAGGAATGGCCAACTGGCAGGCTGCAGGACAAGTAAACGAAATTAGGAGTATTCTCGGAAGTGTACCTCCTCCAATACCCGGACAATAATGGAAAATACAGCAGAAAAACATACCGACGTTGGAACATTTGCTTGTTCGAACTGCGGTGCCGATTTAAAATATAAACCAGACACCGAAAAACTGAATTGCGAATATTGTGGAACAGAAAATGAAATTCCACAAATTGAAGGCGAAATTGAAGAGTTGGATTTTAACGCATTCCTGACAGAAAAACTGGAAAGCGAAGAAATTTTAACCGAAAAGTTTGTAAAATGTGTCAGTTGCGGGGCATCGTCAACTTTAGGAGCAAACATTACTTCAGCAAAATGCCCGTATTGTGCAACTCCGCTAATTCTTGAACAGGCAACAGAAGAAAGTGTTATTCAGCCGAAATCACTTTTACCTTTTAAATTTGATAAAAAGCAGGCAAAAGCAGAATTTGGAAAATGGGTAAAAAAACTCTGGTTTGCACCAAACGACTTAAAAAAAGCTACATTAAATTTCGAACAGTTTAAAGGGATATATATTCCATACTGGACTTTCGACACCGACACAAATACAAAATATATTGGGCAGCGCGGAGTATATTATTATGTAACAGAATCTTACTCTACTACAGAGAATGGTAAATCAGTAACAAAAACCCGGCAGGTAAGAAGAACTCGTTGGCATTCAGCAAGTGGCACAGTCAAGCATTTTTTTGACGACATTTTAACGGTAGCAACAAAATCACTTCCTGAAAAATATATCTACAAATTAGAACCCTGGGATTTAGAAAATCTTGTACCGTTTGAAAAAAGTTATTTAAGCGGGTTTATTACCGAAAAGTACCAGATTGAATTAGGCGAAGGATTTGAAATTGCAAAGGGTATCGCCGACAATGAAATTCGCCAGCTCGTACGGCGCGATATCGGCGGCGACGAACAGCGTATTACAACAATGAACACCAACTACAAAGACATAACTTTTAAACATCTTTTGTTGCCTGTTTATGTAAGTGCCTTTAAATTTAAGAACAAAGTCTTCCAGTTTTTGGTAAATGGCCGAACCGGAGAAGTTCAAGGTCAGCGACCATACAGTTGGGTAAAAATTACACTTGCAGTAATTGTTGTTTTAATTGTTGTTGCTGTTATTGCATACTTTGCTAACAACAAATAATTTTGATAAAAGGGTGATGCGATTTCCAAATCGCATATTGTAATTCAATTGCCGCCCTGAAAAGAGAACTATCTAAATGTGTTAGGAAAAGACGTATGGTTTCCTTTGCCGGAGAGGGATTCCATCTCTCAAAAAAGATGGAATCCATAATAAAACAAAAAATCCAACCTTATTAACCCGACTATCGGACAGAGAGCCTTTTGTATCAATTCAAAAAGATAATAAGGTTTTTGGACTTGATTATCACATAGCTACTGAGGTTGAAAAAATTGAAATAAGGTTTTTTCCGAAACCCGGCTGAAATTTCAAAACTTTTAAAACCATTTTTATCAAGACAATGACTGAAAACTGTTTACTGTGACTGAAAACTGCGACTAAAAACTATTTCTTTCTATTAAAAAAATGTTTAGAGTCGCCCCACAAATCGTACCCAATTTCGCTGCCTGCCAGTTCGATTCGGGCTTCCAAACAATTGCGACAAAGTTCAGCATCCTCATCCAAACAGGGTTTGTCTTCGTAAAGTTGGTATTCCTTTCTATAATCGCAGGGAGTTAAATTTGGCATAATAATGTTTGCGCCGACAACCAGTGCTTTTTCGCGCCCTGCCGGATCGATGGCTTGCAAAGCAGTTGCAGCGGCAATATTTATATCGGGCATTAACAACCGCAAAACTGCAATCATATTTAATGTTAAATCAAACCGCTCCTGTTTCGTTTTTAAGAGATTTCGATATTCATAGAGCGGTGTGTCTTCGTGTTCAATGTACGGTCCCGTTCCACACATATCAATATCAATCTCCTTAAAAAACAACAAGTCGTTTGCCAAATCTTCGAATTCTTGAAAAGGTAGCCCGACCATCACACCGGTTCCGACCTGATAACCGGTTTCCTTTAAAAATTGCAAGGCTTCCATTCTTTTTTCAAATGAATGCTTTTTATTTTTAGGGTGAACTTTATAATATAAATCTGGATTCGACGATTCAATTCGTAAAAGAAAACGATGTGCTCCGCTTTCGAACCAGCGCCGGTAAGTTTCACGGGTTTGTTCCCCGCAACTCAAAGTAATTCCCAGTTCGCTATTCGAAAGCTGTTTTATTTTTTTGAGAAGATTATCAACTCGTTTCACAAAAGCAGGAGAAGAAATTTCGCCCGATTGCAGCACCACCGAAGCAAAACGGTTTTTCCAGGCAAAATTGCAGGCATCAAGAATTTCTGCGTCATTTGCATTGTACCGAAAAACATTTGTGTTACTTTTTCTAATTCCGCAATACAAACAGTCTTTTGAGCAAATATTTGAGAACTCAATCAGTCCGCGAAAATAGACTTTGTTGCCCACTACATTGTTTTTAACCTGCTGCGATTTCTTTAATAACAAAGTGCGTTGTTCACCTTTGCTTTGTAGAAGTTGTATAATTTCTTCTTTGGTGAATAAATTCTGTTCTAAAATTTCTTTAATCGGTTTCATCCGCGCAAAAATAGAGTGTTCAAAAACAAAGTCAACTATAAGAATGCAATTTATATTCAATAACATAAAAACATAACGACATTTCGCATAGTACCCAGGCAATTTACCACTACTTTTACGACCGAATCCTGCGGGAAGGCTGAAGCTGACTTCAAGGGAAGAATAAGTAGTGAGCTAAAAGTATTTAGAATTTTTTTTGATTCATTTCTTTCATTCAATTCTTCACCATTTCCTTTTCCGCAGATAAATATAATAAATATGAATTCGTATCTTGATACTTGTGTCTTGATACTTAATACTATAAAAAATGAAACGATTAGGGTTTGTAGGAATAATAGTTGACGACCGCGAAAAATGCTCAGGAGTTGTCAATGATATTCTAAGTCAGTTCTCTGAATTAATTCTGGCCCGCACCGGATTGCCAAACGCAAAAGGAAACACATCGATAATTACTTTGGTAATCGATGCTACTACTAACGAATTGGGCGACCTCACCGGAAAACTGGGAAGTGTACCCGGCGTTTCTGTTAAATCGGGACTTGCAAAGCGATGAATTGTAGCAGCAAAATAATTAACAATAAAACTACTTTAAACTTTAAACTCGAAACTTTATACTTCTAAAAATGTACAATACACCAGCCAATTTTATAAACGAACAAAAAATCTGGGAAATTCTTGAGAAAAATAAACAAGCAGATTTTAATAAAATTAGAGAAACTCTATCAAAAGCATCCGAAATGAAAGGTCTCAATCTGGATGATGTTGCTGCATTAACCAACATCAGCGATCCGGAAATGCTTTCAGAATTATTCAACACTGCCAACAAGGTAAAAGAAACCATTTACGGAAAACGACTGGTAATTTTTGCGCCCTTATACATTTCTAATCTTTGTGCCAACGAATGTCTTTATTGTGCATTCAGGGCAACAAACAAAGATATTGTGAGGTCGGTACTTTCGCAAAAAAAAATTGCTAACGAAGTTAAAACATTAATTAATCAGGGGCAGAAAAGGGTTTTGCTGGTTGCTGGAGAATCGTACCCAAAACAAGGATTCCAGTATGTTTTAGATTCGATAAAAACTATTTATGAGGTAAAAACTGATCATGGTGAAATTCGCCGGGTGAACGTAAATGTTGCCCCACTAAAAAAAGAAGAATTTAAACAATTGAAGGATGCCGGGATTGGAACCTATCAGATTTTTCAGGAAACTTACCACCGCGAAACATACAACAAAGTTCACCTGGCAGGCAAAAAACGCGATTACAATTGGCGGGCCTGGTCGTTGCACCGAGCAATGGAAGCCGGAATTGACGATGTTGGAATTGGTGTACTTTTTGGGCTTTTCGACTATCGTTTTGAGATTATGGCAATGATGCAACACATTTTTGAACTGGAAGAAAAGTTTGGAGTTGGCCCGCACACGGTTAGTGTGCCACGATTGGAACCCGCAACCAATAGTGACATTGCATCGCATCCGCCATTTCCGGTTTCAGATATCGACTTCCGAAAGATTGTCGCCATTTTACGATTGGCCGTTCCTTACACTGGAATTATAATGTCAACAAGAGAAACAGCAAAAATGCGCCGCGAAACCTTTGCTTTGGGAGTGAGTCAAATTTCGGCGGGAAGTAAAACAAATCCGGGTGGTTACGAAGAAAAATCAGAGGATGATCCTTCCGGACAATTTAGTCTAGGCGACCACCGGCCACTTGATGAAGTTATCCGCGATGTGGCATCCATGGGTTATATTCCATCGTTTTGCACAGCATGTTATCGACTTGGAAGAACCGGCTCAGATTTTATGGATTTAGCAAAACCTGGAGATATAAAATTACATTGCGGCCCAAATGCTTTGTCATCCTTTAAAGAATACTTGCAAAATTATGCTTCGGAAGAAACAAACGAAGTTGGCGGTAAACTTATTCATAAAACAATAAATGATATGAGTGGGCTTGCAAAACAACGTGCAGAGAAACTTATTAAACGGGTGGAAGCCGGAAGAGATGATGTATATTGTTAAAATTTTAATTTATGCCTAAAATTTTTGAATATCTATGAATACTAATATTCTTTTACTCAAATGAACATGAACCTATTCATGTTCATGCTCGTAAAGGTGAAAGAGAAAGTAAAGCAGAGTTTATTATTATTAATGGAGTAATTATAGAAATAAAAATAAAACATGTAAAAGGGATTTTGCCCTTGCAGGAAATGAGTCAAATAGATTTAAAGAATTCCTGGAAAAGTATGCTGATAAAATAGTCAAAAAATGGATTGATTATTTTATTTTGCATAAAGAGGTTGAATTTGAAAGAATTACAAAAAAGTTAAAATGAAACGAGCATGACAAAATATTTGACACAAACGATAATTATTAAAATCATGCGAGCTCCCCCTTATACCTTGTATAATAAACAATTTTAATAAGATGAAAATAGTCGAAGAATCTTCTGTTGATTATGATATTGGATTTTGTTTAATTTCTGCTGAATATATTTCCAAATATAAAATACTAATTGTATTTGATGATAGTATAGAAAAAATTGTTGATTTTGATTCGTTCCTTTCTAAATCGCAGCATCCGTCAATTAGAAAATACCAAAACATTATTAATTTTAAGCAATTTAAAATCATAAACGGAAATTTGAACTGGAATAATTATGATATGATTTTTCCATTATCCGATCTAAGAAATGGTACAATCAAATAAAACATGCTAACCCGCACTGAAAAAGATATAATAGGAACTAAACAAATTCCTTCTGCAGCACTTTGGGGAATCCACACGGCACGTGCAGTAGAAAACTTTCCAATTTCAGGAAACAAAATTCACCCTGAATTAATAAAAGCTTACGGCGAAGTTAAGCTGGCCTGTGCTCAAATAAACAATCAACTTGGATTCTGGGAAGACCCTAAAAAAGACGCAGCCATTGAAAAAGCATGTTTTGAAATGAGCCAGGGTTTGCTCAGCGAATATATATTAGTTGATGCTTTACAAGGTGGTGCTGGTACTTCAACAAATATGAATGTAAACGAAGTAATTGCAAATCGGGCACTCCAGATTCTTGACCAACCACTTGGAAATTACGAGGTTATTTCTCCACTCGACGATATAAATCAAAACCAATCAACAAACGATACCTACCCCACTGCTTTAAAAATAGCTGCGATTCGATTACTTCGTGAATTGGAACAAAGTGTTCTCGATTTGCAGGAAGCATTTCAACAGAAAGAAAAGGAGTTTGCACACATTGTAAAAATTGGGCGAACACAATTACAAGATGCAGTGCTAACGACACTTGGCCGCGAAATGA
Organism: Prolixibacteraceae bacterium; assembly: GCA_018648265.1. Taxonomy (GTDB): domain Bacteria; phylum Bacteroidota; class Bacteroidia; order Bacteroidales; family Prolixibacteraceae; genus Draconibacterium. The sequence goes on from JABGRN010000082.1 coordinate 25,644, forward strand.
GTGCTTATGCTGAAGCTTTTAACCGCGACCGCTGGCGTATTTACAAATGCGAAGAACGTTTGCGGGTTGTAAATCTGGGAGGAACAGCAATCGGCACCGGACTTGGCGCACCAAAACAATTTATTTTCAGGGTGGTTGACCAACTGCGTGAAAATACAAATATTGGATTGGCACGCAGCGAGAACCTCATCGATGGTACACAAAACACTGATGTTTTTGTTGAAGTTTCAGGAATTTTAAAAGCACACGCTTCAAACCTATTAAAAATAAGTAACGATCTACGTTTACTTTCAAGCGGACCGGATGCTGGTTTTGGAGAAATAAATCTTCCAGAAAAACAAGCGGGTTCGTCAATTATGCCAGGTAAAGTAAATCCGGTTATTCCAGAAGCAGTTGCGCAAACAGCCATTTTGGTTATGGGAAACGACCAGATTATTACACAAGCATGCAGCAGTGGCAACCTTGAACTTAATCAGTTTATGCCACTTGTTGCACATTCTCTGCTTTCAAATCTTAGCATTTTAAAAAATGCATGCGAAATTTTTAGGACGCATTGTATCTCTGAAATAACTGCAAACGAAGATATTTGCAAAAAAAACGTAGAAAACTCAACGGCAACTGTGACTGCCCTTATCCCCAAAATTGGATATAATAAAGCAAGTGAAATTATAAAATTAGCAGGCAAATTGCATATCCCTATTAAAGAAGCAGCTGTTAAATCGAATATTATTTCAGAAAAGGAATATGAAGAATTAATTACACCAGAAGCTGTTTGCCGACTTGGCAACTAATTCAGATTCTTTTTAACATTTCGTTAACACACACCTTAAACTCTCTTTTTCAAACACTTAAACAATTAAAGTAATAAAAGATGAAATAATCTCAATATATTATTTGGAGTTGATCTAAATAGTTATTAATATTGAGTCTAAATTAAAATAGAATATTTAATTATTAATTGTGTAACTCAATAAAAAGTAAAAATCATGAAAAAAGTATTATTAGTATTAGCATTGGTTGTGGCATACGGAGTTTCAATGTCAACTGCAAACACAAAGGTAGAAAGTGTTGATGAAGTTAAAGTAACTGTTGTAGCAGATGCCGATGTTGAAGGCGACGACAAAGTTTCAACTGAAGGCGAAAAAGAAAAAACCAAAAAAGCCAAAACTGCAAAAAGCAAAGGTTGTGGCGAAACAAAAGCAAAAGCTGATTCCGGTTGCGCAACAGCTAAATCGAAAGACTGCGATGGCGAGAAAAAAAGCGAAGCAAAATCAAAAGGCTGCGGCGACAAAGAATAAAAGTACAATTGCTTAGACAATGTTTAAATTGTCAGGCCGAAACCGTTCTTTCTGAATTATTTCAAGAAAGAACGGTTTTGTTTTTTACAGAAAAAGTATTAGTAACTAATATTCCCCGATAAAACGGGGCAGATACTGTGATAAGATCCAAATTTATTTTGTGTTTT
>JABGRN010000083.1 GCA_018648265.1 Prolixibacteraceae bacterium
TTCTGGAAGGAAATCTTTTGGTAAATCATAACCAGAAAAGTTTTTATAGTTGCCTACACTTTCATTACTTGAAAGTTCATAGTCTTCATCGGTAAGCGTGTATGCAGCCGGTGCTATTTGCAAATCCTTTAAGAAAAGAGCCTTTGAGTTTTCAGCATTAAGCGCTTTATCTAATTCATCGTTAATTTCCTGCATCGGCTCGCAAGCATTGAATATGAATCCAAATGCCAGTACAGTTAAAAATAATATCTTTTTCATAATTCCGTTTTTTAGAAGTTAATTCTTAAACCTGTTGACCACGTAGTTCCAAAACCGAAATAAACCAGGGCAGTTTGTTCGTCGTGAGTAGCTCCGTCGGTTGCATCGGCAACATATTCAGTATTTAGCAATTTGTTCACAAGCTCAGCAGCCGTTGCTCTTATGAATAATGCGGTTAGTGATTTTTTTTATTTGTAACAACACTAGTTCATCTTAAGAGCTAAAAAAAAGCATGACAAAATTAATTGTCATGCTTTTTTTATTTACTCCATTAAATTAATAATGGAAGAATATTACATTTTATTCTGCACTTTCATGGCTGAAATAGATACCATTTGAAAGTTGATCTACTCCATTATAAGATCCTTTCGTTGAGATAACTGTAATTGTGTCTCCAACTTTAATGCCTTTATCTTCGATTAAATATTTTCTATAATCGCCAGTTGCACCATAACCTGGGTAGCAGCCATACAGATAAATTTCACTGTCGCCATCTTTCAAATATAGATTACCATATGTTGGATTATCAATTTCTGTAATTTCACCAGTTACCATATAGTAAATCTCGTTGGAATCTTCTTTAGTTAGTACCTCAGCAATAGTAGCAGGAGTTACAGGAATAACGTTTTCCAATACAGCACTTCCAACCTGTGGACTATCATTATATGCTGCACGTTTTCCAACAAGTGTGATGATATCGCCCACTTTCAAACCTTTGTCTTGGAAATCTTCAATTCCATAAACAAAAGTTTCGCCAGAGAAGTCTTTTAAGTATAAATTGCCATATTTATCATTCGCAATATCAGTGATAACACCAGTCAAGCGATATTGAGTATCACCAACTTCAGCTGCCAAGAATTCAGCAATCGTTGCATTAATGATTGCTCCTTTTTGACTAAGAGATGTTTCTGTAGAATAGTTTTTAGAACCATCTGTAGTGCGGAATGTGATAGTAGTTTCACGGTCTCCACCTTTGTTTTCATCAGCTTTGAATTTCACTACAACATCTGTTCCTGCCGATTGGATAGAGGAGATTGATAACCAAGATTTAGCATCTTCAGGAATATCTACAGATACGCCTTGTCCTTTGCAGGTAATGTATGTTGTAAATTCACCACCTTCAATAGGAAGCTCTGCGTTTGCTACCGAATCAACTTTAACAAGTGATTTATTGATTGTAATAACCGATACATTCACCATTTGAGGATTTCCTTTATAAGAAGATTTTGGTCCTTCGATAGTTACCTCATCTCCAACCTCAAGGCCAAGACTCTCGAAGTTCTTTGTTCCACCTTTTGCGTCAAGAGTACCATAGATGTACAATTCACCTGTTTCGTCAGTCAGATACCAGTTACCATATAGTGTATTAGTAATTGCAGTACAAACACCCGATACAAGGAAGTTTTTTCCGTCTGGAGCTGCAAGCACTTCAGATACAGGAGCTTCAGATATTTGTGCTAAACCTTGCATAACGTTAATTCTCTGAGTTTTACCTCCACACTGAAGTAAAACCTCTGCAGAACGACCATCTAAAGCAGTTGGAGCAGAAAATGTAAGATCTGTTTCACCAGCACTTCCTGTAGTAGATGAGATTGACAACCATTCAACATCATCTTTCTCAGTAGTTACTTTCTCTATCGTCCAGCTATCTTGAGCCGTTACAGTAATTGATGTAGAACCTCCATCTAAAGGAAGAGTGACGTATGACGACGACACTTGCACTTCATCCAATAATGTCATAGTTTCCTCATCGAGACAACTTGTCATCAGGGCAAGCATTGCGATGAATAGTGGGAATAAATTTTTTAATTTCATATTATCTATACTTTTGAATTAGTTGAAAATATATTTGATACCAATTGAAGCATACCAGGTTTGACCCAATGAGTAGCTTGACGTGAATGTTTGAGTATCGCCATGGATTGAAGAAGGCGTAGAGAATGTAGCCACACCATCAGTATCAACACCTTCATATTTGAGGATACGAGCTTCCGAACCAATATCAGTATTCAAATATTTAGCTACACCCCAACTGGAGTTGAACAGGTTCAGAGCGTTTTTGATATCAAAGCTAAGTTGTAGTTTGTGTTTCGTATCGCCTGTATTTAGAACAAAATCGTGTTTGTAGCCGAAGTCGATGCGATGTACCCAAGGAGTGTAAACGCTATAGGCTTCTGCATACTCGCCTTGTTGATCTTTCAAATAATCATCGGCATGTACATAGTCCATAAAACGAGTTTGATCGTCTGCTGAAATAAAGCGGAACTGATTGTTTGCCACTTCATCGTCGGTTGGAACATAGATTGCATCGTAGTTGTAACCGTCATTATTGATATCGTTAACTGTCATATAAGAGTAGTTTGCTCCACCTTGCCATCCTTCATAGATAACGCTATAGTGGTTACCGCTCTTGTCGTGGGCAGAAAGCGAAGCCACAAGACGATTGGGTGTGGTGTATTGAGAATTGTGCAATTTAATGTGGTTAGGGCCTTCTACGGTAGGAACGTATGTAAATGCAGATTCTGGATTAGATCCAGGCATGCCAGTTACATCTTTAGCAACTGTGTGTGTATAGGCAGCCATCACGCTGAGCCATTTTGTTGGTTGAGCATTTAAAGTGATGTTGCTTGACCAACCATAACCACGGCTTGTGTTTTCTAACACGAATGCCTTTGTGCTAGTACGATAACCATCAGAATAAAGTGGACGATTGTCAACACCGTTAAAACGAGCAAAACCACCTACAGATGGAATACTCCAATCGGAAATAGAAACACCGTTGATCGTTTTGTTGTAGATTCCTTCTATTGTTGCAGAGAATGGGAAAGATGTTTGGAATGCATAGTCAACAGCAAGTGAGGTTTTCCATACTTGTGGCATCTTGAAATCTGAAGATATACCAGCAATTGCAGAAGGAACTGTTCCATCTTCAGATGAAATAGTTGTAGGATAACCTAAACCTGTCAATTTATCATGTAGTGCTGCTATTGTAGCATTGCCGTCAGCGTTAGTTACAAGACCGCCAGCAAATTCATCCATTGTGAACCCTTTATCTGCTGCGTTCGCTGCATTTATCTGTGCTTGATACTGTACCATTCCACCGTTTGTAGGCATGTTGGTGAAGAATACAAGTGGTAAGTTGCCAGAGAAAATACCAGTTCCACCACGAACTTTCAGACTCTTGTCACCAGAAGCATCCCATACAAAACCTACACGAGGAGAGAATATGATATTGGTTGAAGGCCATTCTCCGGTATCAATACTACGGCCAGAATAATCAAGATCCTTGATAGCTTGATTCGTCAGCAAATCATTATTGTTAAAGATAAGACCATCGATACGAAGACCGTATGAAAGTTTGAATCTTTCGCTAACACTCCAATCATCTTGAGCGTATGCACCGATTTTGTTCGTTCTTACGCGTGCTGCAGGATTAAATTCGCCATCGTAACCATACGTTAAGTTCACAATTGCAGGTGTTCCTTCGTTTAAGAAGTCATCGAGACTAGAGTAGCGATAGTATCCGGTACCGTTACGCATATAAGAGTTATCTGCCATCTTATATTCGAAAGCTATTCCACCAATAATTTTATGATTACCTAAATAATAAGTCAACTCATCTTTAATGTTCAATACATTATTGTGAACACCATTGTTCCAAGTAAATAGCTCGTAACCTAAAGAGAGATATGCTTGGTCGTCTTTCAAAATGTCGATAAAAGGAAATTGATCAGAATTTGTTCCGCGAATATCGTCAAGTTTAGAGAATGTTGCCAGGAATTGGTTAGAGATTTTTTCCGATAAACGACTATTTAAGTCAAAAGAGAATGAATGAACAAGGTTGTCCATCGAATACATCGAGTTGGCATATGACATTGAAGCCTGTGACATTCTTGCCTCAGACATACGAGTACCACCATCCATAGAAGAAGCATTAGGAGATCTCCATGACACGTTTTTTGTGTAGTTGTAACGCAAAGCCAGACGATGTTTGTTTGTGATATTCCAATCTAAACGAGCAAGAAATTTTTTATTGCTTTGATCTGCAGGGAAACTTGTGTAAGATCCCGTTTCATATCCATATTTATCTCTTACAAAATCAGAAACCGTCTTTAGATCGTTTTCTGTTGTGCGAGAGATATTGTTGTCTGCATCAGCAACACCATCAGTTGAAGCTCTCCAACGATTCGCAATTGTTGGTGTTTCTGCCATTTCAGCGTTTACGAATAAAAACAATTTGTTTTTGATAATTGGACCACCAAAAGTGAAACCGTACGTTGTACTACGGTCTTTTTCACGTGCTCCTAGGATTTGTTGACCTTTAACAGCATCTCCGCGCATGTTTTCATTTCTATGATAAGTGTAAGCACTAGCTTTGAAGGTATTTGTGCCAGATTTTGTTATAGCGTTTACACCACCACCAATAAAGTTAGTTTGACGCACATCGTATGGCGCGATTACAACTTGCAATTCTTCAATAGCTTCAATAGAAATTGGGTTGCCTCCACCAGGAAGAGCATCACTCAAACCGAAGTTGTTGTTAAAATTAGCTCCATCAACAGTAAAGTTGGCTGTACGACCATCTGTGCCGGCAAAGCTCATACCATCACCTCCATAAGGAGAAAGGCGAGTAATGTCCATAATGCTACGGCTTACTGTAGGCAAATTCTCTATCTGACTGTTTGTGATATTGGTCACTGCTCCAGTTTTTTCATTAGAGAATTTTGTGCGGCTTGCCGTAACAAAAACTTCATCTAATGATATTGATTCTTCTGAGAGTACAACATTCATTACATAGTTTTCACCTAAACTCAACGTAATGTTGTTTTGTGCGTATGCACCATATCCAATGAAAGTAACTACTACAGTATAAGGCCCGCCTACACGCATACCGTTTAGGTTGAATCGGCCCTCCACATTGGTTACAGTCCCATAAGTTGTTCCTGAAGGGGTGTGTGTAGCAATCACCGTTGCACCTATCACAGTTCCTTCAGCATCAGTAACACGTCCACCCATACTGGATGAGGTTACCTGTGCGAAAGTTGTCAAAGCAAAAATGCTGAAAACAGTCACCATTACAGTTGACAAAATTGTTTTTTTCATAAAATTGGATTTGATTTAAATATTAATATAAATGAATTTTGTTTGTTGTTGATATATTGCATTTTGTATCTATTAATTATAAACAAGTACTGAAATTTTTTTTGGCTGAATGGTTGAAGTAGAATTTGTGCCTGGATTCAAAAATTGATCGACACGACCTCATGAAACAATTGATTATCATATATTTAAAATATTCCTGTTTACTAGTACCCTTAAAATTATCTCTCGTTTTACGCTTTCATATTTATAAATCCGCCGGCAAAGGAAACTTTTTTGTTTAAACTTTACATTAATTAGAAGTTAATTTTGTTCGTATTATCCAATTGAATCTCACTATTAAGAGCATAATTTTGAAGTGTATTAATTTATAATATCCTTTGAATCAAACCCTTCTAATAATTCCCAAAAACAAAAAACGAAAAAGAAAGATTATAATATTTGATTTTACTACCAAAATCTTGATTGATTATTTATTAAGTATTCGCGGGGACTTTTTAACAATTTGTTAAGAACATTTAAACAATTATCACAACATTAATTTTTAAATGATTTTAGTCAGGAAAAAGGTTTTTAAATTATTTTTTCCAAACAATTTTTAACTCATTAAACAATAGTTTTGTTAATAGGGTTTTGGTTTTGTTGTAAAACCTAAATATTTTTTGATTTTTTTTGAAAGTTAAAACCCTTATAAACAGCAATTTGAAAAATTTATACAAAATATTTTAAATTATTTTAGTATTATGTCTTGCATAGTACTAAAATAATTGCATATATTTGCAATGCAAACAACAAGGTAACAGATGGTAGTTTTTTTAAGAAAGTTCTTTATGGAATGTAACATTTATTAAAAAGGAACGTCTTAAAAGCAGAAAAGTAGAAAAACAGAAAAACAAAAGCCATGAAAACAAAAAACAATGTTCAGAAAACCATTTTAAGGATGGTAGCAGTTATAGTAAGTTTTGTATTAATTAGTTTTACTGTAAGTGCCCACGATTTTTGGAAAAGATTATTAACTAACAGTAGCTTTAACGAAATTGCACTTGCAATGGTTGAAGCACCAACAGAAACAAACGATGCAATTAATTCAAGCGCGGGAAATTCACTGTTTTATATTTTAAATGAGGTAAACGATCCAGCCCTGGAACTCGAAAACTGGATGACCGTAGAGTATTATTTTGGAAATACATCAATCCAAATTATTGAAGAAAATGATGAGCAGCTTGAACTCGAAGACTGGATGTTTAATGCCGATTTGTTTGGCTCTGGCATGGAAGCTGAATTATCTCTGGAGCTGGAAGACTGGATGACTTCTAACAAATACTGGAAAAGCTAAACACAGTAAAAAAGAAACAGGGAGTTTGAATTGTCGGTAATTTTAGAAACAAAGATGGGGGAATTAAAATGAAAATAGAAAATGCAAAGGCACAAATGAGGAAGGGAGTTTTGGAATATTGTATCCTGCTTGTCATTGACGGTAAACCTCTTTATGCGAGCAATATTATTCAGGCATTAAAGGAGGCAAAGTTAATTGTTGTAGAAGGAACACTTTATCCACTCCTTACTCGGTTAAAAAATGCAGGCTTACTGACATATCGATGGGAAGAATCTACTCAGGGGCCTCCGCGTAAATATTATGAGCTTACCGATAGTGGCAGAAGTTTTTTGGGCGAACTCGAAGGTTCATGGTGCGAGTTAGTTGATGCGGTAGGAAAAGTTAAAACAAACAAAGCATAAAAACAGACCAAGGATGGGATTGGAAATTCAAACAAAAAATGAAACCAGCAATACTTATTTATATAATCGGGGAAATTATAATTCAATGGGTTCCATCTAATTACTTTGAAAATTTAAAATTTATAATGCGATGAAAAAGACATTTACAATAAATATCAGCGGAACTATTTTTCACATCGAAGATGACGCTTATGAAGTACTTCAAAAATACCTGGTAAACTTAAAAAATCACTTTGGTATCGATGATGAAGGCAAAGAAATTATTGCTGACATTGAAGCCAGGATTGCTGAAATTTTCAATGAAAAATCGACAGTTGAGAAAAAGGTAGTTACCATGGAGTGGGTTAATGAAGTAGTAGGAATTATGGGAACGCCTGAAGATTTTGCTGAAGAAGAAAGTGGTGAAGATCCCGTGATTGAGAAACAAAAACGAAAAAGGAGTCTTTACCGCGATCCTGACAGACGTGTTTTAGGCGGGGTTTGTGGAGGACTGGGTGCCTATTTCAATATGGATCCGGTAATTTTACGAATAATTTTTGCAGTACTTTTCCTGATTACTTCAGGTGCCGCTTTACTTGCTTATTTAATACTTTGGATCGCGGTCCCAAAAGCAACAAATACAGCCCAGCGCCTCGAAATGAGAGGGCAGGAAGCAACAGTGAAAAATATTGAAAAATCGATTAAGGAAGAAGTAAGCGAAGTAAAAGAAAGCTATAAAAAGTTTAAAGAATCTGATACTTATTCAAAGGGCAAAAAATCGATGGAAGGTGCTGGCGATGTGGTTTACAATGTATTTAAAGTAATACTTAAAATCTTTGTAATAATTATTGGGATAGTTTTACTTATTTCAGGATTTTTTGGCTTGCTTGGTTTAATTTCATCAATGGTAATCGGACAGTCGTTTGTTGATGGATGGCCGTTGATTTGGGGACCTGAAATCCATTTTCCAAATGTTTTAAATCATTTTGTTGAACCAGGAACCGTAACTTTCGGATTGATTTCAGTAGGATTTTTGGCTGGTATTCCCCTTTTGGCCTTGTTATTTATTGGCTCCAAACTTGTGTTCAGGTACAAATCGAATAACGCGGCAATTGTTCTAAGTATGTTAGGAGTTTGGTTTATCGCTTTAATTGCTTTGGTTACTGTTTCGGCCAGTCAGGTTGGGAATTATAAAAGTCGTTCGTCGATAACAAACAGCGAAACTATTTCATGCGATTCTTGCCAAACATTGTACCTGGAATTAGCAGAAGACAAATATAAAGAATACTTTGAAACGGATTGGGATCTGGACAATTTTAAGGTAGTAGTAGTTGATGGAGAAGAAGTTATGTTAGGGCAACCCCGATTGGATGTGGAAAAATCGAGTTCGGAAGACTTTGTTATTACCATAAAAAATTCGTCAAGAGGACGAACACGTGAAGATGCAAAAGAATCGACCGATTACATAGCATACCATTATTCTATAGATGATTCAACATTAAGTTTCGATCCGTTTTTTATACTCGAAGAAGATGGAAAGTGGCGAAACCAGGAAGTTGATATTACAGTAAAAGTACCCGAAGGAAAAGCCATTTATCTTGGCGAAGAATTGGTGAAAATAATCCACGATATTGAAAACGTGTCGAATACCTGGGATGGCGATATGGTTGGGGAATTTTGGGAAATGAAAATAGAGGGATTGACCAAAAAAGAAATAGCAGAATAAATAATTAAGCAGTAAATCGGAAACCCGTTAGAATGTATTTTCTGGCGGGTTTCTTTAAAAATTTAAGAAAATGAAAAAAATTACCCTAATTTTTATTTTGGTTTTAGCGGCTACTTTTTTAGTAAGTGCGCAAAGCAAATCGGATAAAATTTACGACGTGTTTTCAGGAAAAGACGGTGTTTCAAATTTTTCTTTTTCGAAAAACATGATTGATGCAATTGATATTGATCTGGGAGACGAAGACGAAAAAAATGTAACCGGCGATTTGCATCGAATCCGTTTTATGTCGTACAATCCTAAAAAAGGAAGTTTAAACGGACCTGATTTTACTCAAAAGGCCATCAAACTTTTACCGTCTCAATACAAAAAATACATAGATGACGATGAGGACTCTGATGCAGTTATTTATTTGTTAGGTGGGAAAAAGAAATTTTCGGAATGTCATGTTTTTATTACAAACGAAAGGGACGATCAATTGCGGTTTTTAATTTCGTTTTTTGGCGATTTTACCGTTAACGATTTGGATGGTTTGAAAAAAACAGGAAGGGGTTTTTCAAACGACGATTAGAATCTATCTAAAATAATAAATGCCGATTAATAACTAAAAATCCGGAGCCAAGATTGGAACCGGATTTTTTAAATCTTCCCCCTAAAACATTTGGTTTTATTTCACTACAAATTTCTCGACAAAGAGTTTTTCTTTTGTAGCTACTTTTACCAAATAAATACCCGGTGTAAATTCATTTAAATTTACTTTGAAAGTATTATTAAAAACCGAACTTGATTGAAATTTTAACTTTCCGGCTAAAGAATAAATTTGAATCTCAGAAATTGAATTATCTGAGGAAATATTAATTTCATTATTCGCCGGATTTGGATAAATTTTTATGTTATTATTTTGAGTAACTACTTCGCTAATTTTTGTTACAACCCGAGGTTCTTCAAATTTTTGTGTTGAATATAAACGATATTCTCCGGGATTTAGATTTAAACTTTGCGAAGGATCGTTGACATCAATTGAGTCGTTTGTAAAAAATTCGTACCAGGTTCCGGTGGCAGGGAATGTGACATTTGCAACATTTCCCACAATACCAAAATTACCGGCTGCAAGAACATGATTTTCGACATTATTATATGAATACCATTTTGTTGCTCCCGCTAAACTGTACTCAAAATTAGTAGAAGAAAACTCATTGTAAGTTTGTTTTAAATGATTGAGTTTTGCCATTATTTTAAACAGATCAGTCCGGTTCGTGTTGTCTAAATAATGCCAATAAGGAGGTTTTTCTGCTAATCTTCCACCAAAAGCATTTATTGAAATATCGTAACCGCGCTCTCCAAATTGCCAAATCATTTTTGGTCCGGGCAACAAAATATGAAACAAGGAATTCAACTCAATTCTATCTAACGCAGTTTGTTGATTTTTAATATTGTAGTTTTCGTTAGTGAGCCCCGATATTTTTATTTCATACATAATTCTCTCTTCATCGTGGCTTTCGGGATAAGAAACAATGTTTGGATCGTTCCAGCCCCGATGTTCAAAAACTGCCCAACTTAAATCGGAGCTGCCAGTATTTCCCCGTGCTGCCTGAAGATAACTACCATGCAAATTCCCCCAAAGTAAAATACCATAATTTGCTAGTTCTGTTTCTTCGGAATTTTCAGCAAGATGTTCAAAAATTACAATTGCATCTTCATTTCTCTTCCAAATTTCATCGGTCATTCTTTTAAGGTTCAAAATTCGTTGCGTATCGTAATCACTGCCCCAACTCGAAGATCCATAAATAGTGTTCGAAAAACCTTTGGTAAAATCCATCCTGAAACCATCAATTTTATATTCACTCATCCAAAACGACGAAACACTATCAACAAGTTCTTTGGTTGCCAAACTTTCGTGATTAAAATCGAAACCCCAATGTGCGGCTGTGTTTTGAAAATTGTGTTGAACATTGTACCACGGGTTTTCAGGTAAAATTGTGTAGTTGTCCATGTACATTTGAACAAAGGGGCTTTGTCCGTAACTGTGGTTTAAAACCATATCAATTACCACTGCAATTCCGCGTTTGTGGCACTCGTCGATTAATTTTTTGAGTTCGTTTTTTGGCCCGTAATATTTGTCAGGAGCAAAGTAAAAAGATGGATTGTACCCCCAACTACAGTTGCCTTCAAACTCGTTCACCGGCATTAATTCTAAAACATTAATGTTTAAATCTTCCAGATAATCCAACTTTTCGAGTACTGATTTGTAGGTATGTTCTGAAGTAAAGTCGCGAATTAAGAGTTCATAAATAACCAGTTTTTCTTTTTCAGGAACCTGGAAATCTTCAATTTCCCAATTGTATTTTTCCTGACCGGGTTGAAGTACTGAAGCAATTCCGCTGGTTTTATTTTCTGGATATTGAATTAAATCCGGGTAAACTTCATTTGTAATAGTTTCATCATTCCACGGATCAGCAATCTTTTCAGTGTAAGGATCAGCAACTCTAATTTCGCCATCAATAAAATATTGAAAAATGTACTCTTTCCCTTTTTCGAGATCGGGGATTTCGAGCCAAAAAAAGTCGCCGTCTTTTTTCATCTGAAATTCGTTGGAGGATTTCCAATCGTTAAAATCGCCAATTACAAAAACAAAATCTTTAAATGGCGCCCACAAAACCAGGGCAGCCGAAGTATCAGTCGGGTAATTAATCCCTTTTTTATAAGCAGCCGGTTTGGTTTCGAAAACAATATCTTCGCGAATAAAAACTTGTGCCGAATCACGAACTGTTTCATTATTTGCAGTTGCTTCGGCGATTATCCAAAATGTTCCGCTTTCAGTAAAAGTATGGGTGGTTGAAATTTCTTTTCCGGTATTTTGGGTTAATGTGGTTTCGTTTAAAAATAGTTTTAATGATGCATTAACAGAAGATATTGCTGAAATAGAAACAGCTTGGTTTTTGGCCAGAATTCCGGTACTCGAAGGCTCTGTAATTTCTACAACTAATCCATCTTCGTAAACATTTACAAACATGTCGTTGGTTTGGCTACTTCCATCGGCAGAACGAAAAACAAAAGCAAGCTGAATAACTTTTTCGTTGGCAGGAACTGAATAAAATGAATTAATATCGGGGGTGATTGCCAATTCGTAAATACCATTTCCTTTGTTGGTTAGTTTGGGTTGGTCGGTGTTGTTTCCCCAAGAACCAATAACATGTTGCCAATCGTTGTTTCCTTCAATTTTAACGCCTGTGTGAGTGAATAATTCTCCGGTAAAAAAACCCAGTCTGCTTTCTTTTGAGGAGTCGAAAGTTATAGTTACATTTTGTGTAGCAATTGGTAATTCCGGGGTAGTAGTTATTTGAGCTGAAACTAAATAACTAAACAGAATTAAATTCGAAATAATAAATATCCTGAGTTTCATTTAACAAATTTAAAAAGAAAAGGGCTGCCTGATAAATCAAACAACCCTTTGTTTAACCAACTAAACCTAATTTTTAACAATCGAGTAAGAATACCCAGCAACTTCAAGATTCAAAATAATAGTGTAATTTCCGGCATCGGCAACAGGAAGGTTGTCCCCGCCTTCTTCCATTACGCCGTCGAAATCGGTGTCACCATAATTTAGTGCCCAATCGTCGTTTGCCCTGAATTTGATTTCGCCGGCAACTAAATCTAAAGTAACAGACCATGTTTTAGACGCCATATCGTAAGTCAAATCCTGATCAGAATCCCATCCATTTGGAGTAGCACTTCCAATTAATCCCCAATGGGTTTTCATCACAGAATATGTAAGTGCATTTATATCTGCATTTATTTTGTAGTATCCTGCTTCCGGAATAGCAATGTCAGAACCGCCAGCGTCTAAAGTACCGTCAGCACCATCGTCGCCCCAGTTTATATCCCAGTTTGGTTCATCGGTAAATTTGAACATGTTGCCATCGCCAGCCATATTTACATAACCTTCGTATTTTTCGTCTTGTTTTAACGAATAAACTTGTTGAGCTTTATCGGGGCTCCAGTCAGATTCGTATCCACTTGCCGCCTGATAGTTTCCCGGCAAATAAAGCGATGGATAAATAATTTCAACCTTAAATGGATGAATACTCATTGCGGGAACGTTAGAAATTAAGGTTTGTACATTATCGTTTACCGACGCTGTAACACGTACTTCATAATTGGCAGGAACATTTGTTTTAGCTCCCATTGAAAGTAATTTCTGGTTCAATTCGCCGACAGTAATACTGAATGTAGTTTCATTAGTTGAAGCTAAATCAAGTGCTGTCGCGAAACTGTTTCCAGCCACATCAATTTGAAAAGTATAACTTGTGGCTGAAGGAAATCCAAAATCAGCTTTCGACCAGTTAAATGTTTTAAAAACATCGTCTGTTTGTTCTACCGTAAAAACAAATGTTCCTGAAACATCTTCTAAAACCGGGGGTGTAAACACACCAACAACCGGCTCAAATTCTTCTGTTTCGCAAGAAACGAAAGCGAACAAAATAATGATTGTACTTAGAATATAATTTATCTTTTTCATGTTATAAATTTTTACGTTTGATTAATAACCTGAAGTTTGTGTCAAATTTGGATTTGCACCCACATCCGAAGCAGGTAACGGGAAAAGGTCGTATTTTTCATCAACCGATTTCCCTTCTTTTACAGCACCTTTCCAAGCCCAGAGATAATCTCCTCCGGTAAATTTACCGTTTCTGATTAAGTCTGTTCTGCGATGTCCTTCCCAGTATAATTCGCGGGCACGTTCATCAAGAATAAAGTCGAGCGTTAAATCATTTTCGGCCATATAACCGTAATTGTCGCCATAAGCTCTGTCTCTTAATTCATTTACATACGATAATGCAGTTCCCAAATCACCACCAGAACCTCCTCTTAATACTGCTTCTGCATACATTAAGTAAGAATCTGCCAAGCGGAACATTGGAAAATCAGTGTCAGGATGAGTAAGATCCGAACCAACCTGACCAGTTGAAGTAACGTTTTTCCATTTTGAAATGGCATAACCTTCGGTAAATTCAAACAAATCTTCAATTTCAATATTTTGTCCATCAGCGTGGAACATTGCTCTTTGATCTGCACTAAATTTCTCAACGGTATAAGTATAATCAGGAGTTCCGAGAATGAGCGTTATTTTATAACTGCCGGCTTCGGCAATTGCAATATTATCTCCTCCAGCGTCAAGAATTCCGTCAACACCACTATCACCATAATTTAAATCCCAACCATCGTTTGCGCGGAATTTAATTTCTCCTGCACCTAAATCCATTTCACCAATCCAGGTTTTAGTAATGGGATCAAACTCCATGTTTGTGTCTGAATCCCAACCACCGGGAGAAGCAGATCCAATAATTCCCCAATCGGTTTTCATTATTGAATATGTTAGGTCGTTGATATTTACATTTATTTTGTAATACCCAGCCTCGGAAACAGAAAGGTTTGCTGAACCGGATTCTAAAGTGCCGTCTGCACCATCGTCTCCCCAATTAACATCCCAATTTGGACCTTCAGTAATTTTAAATTCTGCTGCATCAGCAAAATAGATATAACCTTCGTAATTGTTATCTGAATTTACAGAAGCCAAAGTTGGAGCAACGTCCGGCGACCAGTCGCCTTCGCTGTAACCTGCCGCTGCCTGATAACCACCTGGAACATAAATTACCGGATAATCAACTGTATTTGCAGCACTTTTAAGTTTTGGCGTCAAAGTAGATAAGTCGAGGAATTTACCAACAAGTTCTTTAGTTGTACGTAATCCGCCCCAACCTCCGTCGATTCCAAACTCAGCAGGTACCATGCTTCCACCAACGGCAGCATGAACAATAAAAGTTGTTCCACCCCAGGTACGAGTACTTAAACCGTCCTGAGTAATTGGGAAAATAACTTCGTTTGAAGTGTGGTTATCAGCAAGGAAAAGGTGAGAATAATCTCCTTCCAGCGAGTATCCTGCACTATTTACTTTGTTGCTGTAAGTAATACTTTCAGAATATTTTGCCTGATTTATATAGACTTCAGCATTGAGGTATAATTTTGCTAAAAGCATCCAGGCAGCAGCCTGGTCAGCCCTTGCATATTCGTTGGTCATTGGCGATGCTAATTCAGACTCAATTGCCAAGAGTTCTGATTCAATATAACTGAATAAATCTGCTCTTGAGATTTGCTCAGGAAAGAAAGCACCAACATTGTCTTCTTCAGTAACAAAAGGAACGCTGCCAAACATATCTATTGCGTGATAATAACTTAATGCACGCAAAAATCTTGCTTCGGCACGAAACATTTGAATGTCGGTTCTAATTGCACCGTCAATTCCCCTGCCGTCCAGTTTTTCATCAGTTGTTTCGCGAATATATTCGTTACACAGTGAGATTTGATAAAAAATACGATAATACAAATTGGTAATAAAACCATCTGTTGAACTCCAGTCCATATCGTGAAAATCCCTTAAAGTCTGGTCGTTCCAGCCAATTACCGCTTCGTCGGTGGTTAATTCCTGTCCATACCACAAAGCACGCAAATACTGGCCGAATCCTTCATCTAAACCACTTAAATCGTTATTTCCATGAGGACCTTCTTGTCCGCTCACTGCAAGTCCGGCATATAATTTTGCCAATACATTTTTATAATTCGCCGGATTTTCATAAACCGTTTCAGAAGTAACTACATCTTCGTCAATTGGAATTGTATCCAAATCGTTGATACACGATGTAAATGCAACCATTAGTGCAATTACAATTATGTTTAAATATTTATATCTTTTCATTATCATGATTACTTGTTTTATTCATTAATAATCAATACTTACACCTATCATAAATATTTTTGGACGAGGATAAATATTGTTGTCAATTCCGTTGCCTACTTCAGGATCCAGCCCTTCATATTTTGTAACAACTAACACATTTTGAGCAGTACCATACAATCTGATATTCATCTTGTTTTCGTGGATATTCTTAAATGTGTAGCCCAAATTTATATTATCTAAACGCATGAAAGAACCGTCTTTTACATAGTAATCTGAAAAGAATTCCGGATTCTGAAAACGGGTTTCAAGTGCATTTGAAGGAACATTGTTCATATAACCGGTTGACCAGTAAAGGTTGTTTAAAGTCGCACTGCTCGACCAAACGTTGTTATAAACATAGTTTCCAAGATTTACCCTGCCTGCAAAACTAAAATCCCATTTTTTCCAGTTTACTTTTGAATTGAATCCCATAAATACATCGGGAGCCGCTTTTTTGTAATGATATCTGTCGTCCCCAGTAATTTGCCCGTCACCATTTCTGTCAACGTACAAACCTTCAATTGGATTCTGGTTTTCATCGTAAACCTGTTCGTAAACAAAGAATGAACTTGCCGGCATTCCAACGCTGTGAATTTGAATGTTGTTACCAACACCGCCAGAAATCCCACCGGTGAAAACTCCTAAGTAGTTAGGATCGTCAGTTGCGGTAAGTTTTGTTATTTTATTTATATTATACGATGCGTTGAACCCAACTTCCCATGATAAGTCTTCTTTTGAAATTGGTCTTGCCAGAATCGAAAATTCAATTCCCTTATTTTCCAAATCTCCAACATTCGTTAAAATTTGGTTGGTAAGGTTTGTTCCTGCCGGAACTGGAATAAAGTTTAATAAATCATTCGTTTTTCTTATGTATGCATCAATCGAACCGGTAATTCGGTCATCAATAAAACCATAATCCAAACCAATATTAATCGTTGTAGTTTCTTCCCATTTAATATCAGCATCGTAACCTTCAGGTCTGATAGTAGTGTAATAACTGTCGCCAAATTGATAGTCGGCATTGTTTACACTGTAAGTATAACGAGGCAAATACGGGTAGTCGTTATTTCCAATATTTTGCTGACCGGTGATACCGTAACCTAAACGTAATTTTAATTCAGAGACAGTTTTTGAATCAGCTAAAAATGGTTCGTCATTAATTTGCCAGGCAAGAGCCGCCGAAGGGAATGTTCCCCAGCGAGTATCTGGCGAAAACCGTGAAGTTCCATCCTGACGAACAGTTACGGTAAGCAGATATCTTTCTTTAAAAACATAGTTTAAACGGCCGAAAAATGAAACAAGGTACGATTCAGTTGGGTCGTAATTCTGAGGAGTTAAAATTTCTGAACCACTTCCGTTTGTTGCAAACTGGTAATTTTCTCTCCAGAAATGTTGCCAGGAATAACCACCCATAACATCTAATCTGCTATCCACTTTTTCAAGTTCTTTTGCATAAGTCAGATAGAAATCAAGCAATTCGTTTTTCTTTTCCTGTGTGTATTCCCTAAAATAACCACCTCCGTTGCTAAACGTCCAAGGTGCATCATTCTGATCTACTACAGTTCCTTCACTGTTTGAATAATCGTAACCCAAATTAAGAGTTGCTTTTAATTCAGGAAGTATTGGTAATTTATAATCTATTTGCATATTACCAATACTTCTTTTAACTGTCGATAAATCTTCGTGCATCATTAACTGAGCCATTGGATTTGACGGTGCCAAAGTATTTGGATTGTTGCTGTTTTGTTCTGTCCAGGTGTAATAACCACCATAAACATCTGAATCGCTATAAACTGGTTTAGTTGGATCGAATCCTACTGCACTTCCAATTGCCCCACCATTGGCAAATGTATTGTTAATTAACATTCCTTTCAGGTTCAGGTTAATTGTCAGGTGATCTTCCAAAAAGCTTGGATTAAATCCTAACGATCCTGTTAGCCTGTCTAACGCAGAAGTTTTTAAAATACCTTCCTGATTGGAATATCCAATTGATGCACGGAAAGGCATATCCTGAAGATTACCGGTAAGGCTCAAATTATGATCCATGCCAAAAGCAGCCTGGAATATTTCGTCCTGCCAGTTTGTATTTGCTGTTCCAAGTAAAGCAGCTGCATTTGAATCGGCGCCATTTTCCTGAATTACAAGATTTCTGAATTCGTCAGCTGTTAAAACATCAATTTCTCCCGACCTTACACTTAACGAAGAAACACCGTTATAATTAATTTTTAATCCGGTCCCTTTTCTTCCTTTTTTTGTGGTAATAATAATTACCCCGTTTGATGCGCGAGAACCGTAAATTGCAGTTGCCGAAGCATCTTTTAAAACAGTAAATGTTTCAATATCGCTTGGGTGAATTGTGTTTAAAGGGTTTCTCATTCCTGAGATTCCATCGTTATCAATCGGTACTCCATCAATTACAAACAAAGGATCGTTGCTGGCTGATAAAGAAGAACCACCACGAATACGAATAGTTGCGCCGCTTCCCGGGGCACCTCCTCCAGTTGTAATTTGTACCCCGGCAATTTTCCCCGAAACCAACTCCTGTGGAGAAGTAATGGCTCCCGGATTAAAATCGTCGGTATTAATGGCTTGAACAGAACCGGTAGCATCTTTTTTATTTACTGTGCCGTAACCGATTACAACAACTTCATCAACACCAAAGGAGGTCCCTTCCATTTCAACATTTATTTCAGTACGGTTATTAACAGGAATTTCCTGCGAAATCATACCAATAAATGAATACACTATAACCGCTTCGGCTGGTACATCAATACTGTAAATACCATCGAAATTAGTAATGGTTCCATTTGTTGTTCCTATAATTACAATAGAAACCCCAGGTAAAGGATTGCCACTCTCGGCATCAGTAACTTTACCTGTAACTGTTATTAGTTGTGCGTAACCTGTACTAAAGGTCAACATTGCAACCAAAAACAAGAAAACTTTAAGGTTTTTAAAAATAATCCTCATTTTAAAATGTTATTAGTTAATGAATTTTACTTCAGTTGTTAAATTAATCCTAATTGATTAAGTGGCAAAAAATCAACATTTTACGAGTACTTCTTATTCAACTATAGCAAAAATCCGATGGCGAATGTAAATAAATTGTAAAGTGTTTTTTAATTTTTTTAACATTCGATTTAACGCAAACGTTTGCGGTTACGTTTGCACCAGGCATGTTTTAAAACAGGTGGTTGCTGGTGGGTAAAATTCAAGATAAGAAACATGGTTTTACAAATTCTTATTTTGTGGCCGATATAATTTTTACAAGTATTTTTTTAAAGCAGGACAAAGAATTGTTTCTTTACAGTTATTAATTGAATTTAATGGACTTTATTCCTGAAAATAAAAAATTTAAAAATAGCCCGGAAACCAATCTGGAAATTGGCATTTCTGCGAAACCCTTTTTGAAATGGGCAGGTGGTAAAGGGCAATTATTAAATACTTTTCTAAAATATTATCCTGAAGAATTAATAACAAAAAAGATAAGTAATTATTATGAACCGTTTGTAGGCGGAGGAGCCGTCTTTTTCGACATAGCACAACGCTTTGATATTCAGTCGGCTTTTCTTTTTGATATAAACGAAGAATTAATTTTAACCTACCGGGTGGTGCAAAAGGATGTGTTTAAATTAATTGACTTTTTAGAACATTATAAAAAGGAGTACAATGATTTAAATGATAAGGAACAGTCAGATTTTTTTTATAAGCTAAGGCAGGATTTTAATCAACAACGGGATAAAATCAACTTCAACCGTTATTCTGAGAGTTGGATTTTTCGTGCTGCCCAAACTATTTTTCTGAATAAAACCTGTTTTAACGGCTTATTCAGGTTTAATTCGAAAGGAGGATTTAATGTACCCAAAGGGCGGTACAAAAATCCGAAAATCCTGGATGTTCAAAATCTTTTAAAAGTTTCAAAATTGTTGTCAATTGCGGACATTAAAAAGGCTGATTTTAAAGAAGTTGAGAAAAAAATTAAACACGAGGCTTTTGTCTATTACGATCCTCCATACCGGCCAATTAGTAAAACTTCAAGTTTTACATCTTACAGTAAAAACGGTTTTACGGACTCCGATCAAATCGAATTGGCAGCAATGTTTCAACGGCTTCATTTAAAAGGTGTTAAGCAGATGTTGAGCAATTCGGATCCCAAAAATAATAATGAGGACGATAACTTTTTTGATGAATTGTACAAAAGTCATCGTATTTTTCGTGTTCCTGCCAGGAGAATGATAAATTCTAATGCTACCCGAAGAAATGCTATTAATGAGATCGTTGTAACGAATTATTTAGTGAATTAATGCTACTTTTACTGCAACAGAATAACGAACCAATTTAAAACTTGATTGTTCCTTTTTAATATAAAATGAAAAGTGGACTTGTAACCATAAAAGATCTTGCCCGGGAATTAAAAATCTCACCGTCAACGGTTTCACGAGCGCTAAAAAATCATCCTGATATCAGCGAAGAAACCAAACGTGCGGTTAACGAGCTTGCAACAAAATTGAATTATCAGCCCAACGCAGTTGCCTTGAGCTTAAAACAAAGCCGGAGTAACACAATCGGAATTATTATTCCGGAAATTGTGCATTACTTTTTTTCGTCGGTTATTAGCGGGATAGAAGACATTGCGTACAATGCCGGGTTTAATGTAATTATTTGCCAGTCGAACGAAAGATACGACCGCGAAGTAGCCAATGCAAAAACACTTCTTGCAAATCGTGTAGATGGCATTTTGGTCTCTATTTCGAAAGAGACCAAAGAATACAATCATTTGTACAATTTTCGCGATAACGAAGTTCCACTGGTTTTTTACGATCGTGTAGTTCCAGGCTTTTATGCCGACCAGGTGATTGTTGATGATTTGGATGCTGCTTATCGGGCCACCAAACACTTAATTGAAAGTGGCAGAAAAAAAATTGCCCATTTTGCCGGGCCACAAAATTTATTGATTGGCCAACAAAGAAAAGAAGGTTACCTGAAAGCGTTAAAAGAAGCTGGTTTAGAAGTAAGAGATGAAAAGATAATTGAAGCCGATAATTTTGAAAAAGCACGCCAGGCAGCAATTAAAATTTTAGATAATAATGTAGGAATCGACGGGATTTTTGCCGTTAACGATCTAACTGCAATTGGTGCCATGCAAACATTGCAAAAACGTGGGATTAAAATACCCGATGAAATTGCAATTGTTGGTTTTTCAGATGGGCGATTGTCGGGAATCACAAATCCAACTTTAACATCGGTTGATCAGCATGGTTACGAAATGGGAACCGTTGCGAGCGAAATGCTGTTAAAACGAATTTTATCAGAAAATAAGAATTATCCGTTTGAAACGAAGGTATTAAATGCAAACCTGATTGTTAGGGAGTCGTCGGTAATAAAAAAATTTCAATAATAATTATGTTCCCTGCAAACGTTTGAAACAAACCTTTCGGTTTAAAGATCGCCGGTTCATAACACCGTGAAAAATTAATTATTTGCATTTCTAAGTTATTGTGTTTTATATTTGTTCCGGCAAATCACATTTTATTACTTCTTATTTTAACAAGCACGAATCAAATTAATGTAATTAATTATTAATTACTGTTCACATTTAATATTGTAGTTATGAGTAAAAAACCTGCTCTTAGCTTTTGGCAAATCTGGAATATGAGTTTTGGGTTTCTGGGTATTCAATTTGGGTTTGCATTACAAAATGCAAATGTTAGCCGGATTTTTGAAACCCTGGGCGCCAAAGTTGAGGATATCCCTATTTTGTGGATTGCTGCTCCGGTAACTGGTTTAATTGTTCAGCCGATTATCGGGTACATGAGCGATAAAACCTGGAACCGTTTAGGCCGAAGGAGGCCATATTTCCTTTTTGGGGCCATTTTTGCCTCGCTTGCACTAATTCTAATGCCAAATTCCCCTTCGCTTTGGATTGCTGCGGGGATGCTCTGGATTATGGATGCATCGCTTAATATTTCGATGGAACCTTTTCGTGCATTTGTTGGCGACATGCTGCCCAACGAACAACGTACCCGCGGATTTGCTATGCAAAGCTTTTTTATTGGAACCGGTGCTGTTGTTGGTTCGTTGTTACCTTATGTAATGACAAATTGGTTGAATATCCCAAATACTGCTCCTGAAGGTTTAATCCCGCCATCGGTAAAATGGTCGTTTTATGTTGGTGCAATTGTGTTTTTTCTGGCTATTCTTTGGACCATTTTTTCTACGAGGGAATACCCCCCCGAAAAAATGAAGGAATTCGAAAGAGAAGAGAAAGGGTCCGGCAAAGTTGACGAAGGCACAAATGGACAAAGTGTTCAAAACAGCAAGTTTATTAAAGTTGGGTTGATATTCGGTTTTTTCGGATTGGCAATTGTGGTTTTAACAAGATTACTTCACTTTAAAGACGAGCTTTATGTTCTTGGGGGCATTCTTTTATTATTTTCATTTTTGATGTTTTTGGCATTTATTCTGAAATTCAAAAACAGAGAAGAAAATGCTTTGGTTGAAATATTCTCCGATTTGCTTCAGATGCCTTCAACCATGAAACAACTGGCGGCAGTACAATTTTTTACCTGGATTGGTTTATTTGCCATGTGGATTTATACTACGGCAGGTGTTACAAGCCATATTTACGGAACTTCGGATACACTTTCGCAAGAGTATAACGATGGCGCAGACTGGGTAAATGTCCTTTTTGCAGTGTATAATGGAGTAGCTGCAATGGTGGCCTTTTTGTTGCCGGTTTTAGCCAAATATACCAACCGTAAAATTACACATGCAATTTGCCTTTTGCTGGGCGGAGTCGGAATGGCATCAGTTTTTTTATTTAACGATCCAAATTGGTTAATTATCCCAATGATAGGGATTGGCGCAGCGTGGGCCAGTATTTTATCAATGCCGTATGCAATTTTAACGGGCTCGCTGCCATCGAGTAAAATGGGTGTTTACATGGGAATATTTAACTTCTTTATTGTAATTCCACAAATTCTGGCAGCTACTATTCTTGGATTTCTGGTTCACGATATATTTGAAGGAAAAGCAATTTTAGCACTTGTGCTTGGGGGGGGATCAATGGTTGTGGCAGCTGTTTTGGTTCTTTTTGTAAAAGATGTGGCGGCTAATGAAAGTTAAGAAAGATTAGATGAAGGACTATATAATTCACGATAATTGGAAAATTATTGAACATGGGTTTAAGCCTGAATTGAACCGTAATTCCGAAAGTGTTTTTAGTATCGGAAACGGGAAAATGGGGCAGCGGGCCAACTTCGAAGAAAAATATTCTGGCGATTCTTTGCAAGGTACATACATCGCAGGTATTTATTATCCCGATAAAACCCGAGTTGGTTGGTGGAAAAACGGGTATCCCGAATATTTTGCCAAAATAATTAATTCTACAAACTGGATTGGGATTAATATTTCAGTAAATGGTCAGGATTTAGATTTGGCGAAAGCCAGGATCCATTCTTTTAAACGAGAATTAGATATGCAACATGGTTCGCTTTCGCGAAGTTTTGTTGCTGAAATGGCAAATGGAAATATTATTGAAGTGCTTACCAAAAGGTTTGTTAGCATTGATAATACAGAAATAGGTGCTATTAGATATTCTGTTAAAGCAACAAATTTTTCAGGAGAAATTACTTTAACTCCTTTTATTGATGGCGATGTCAATAACGAAGATTCCAATTACGATGAAAAATTTTGGATTGAAGTCTCTAAAGAAATTCATAATGAAGAGGGATTTCTGACCTTAGAAACCTTAAAAACACAGTTCCAGGTATGTACTGGAATGTATTTTCAGGTTTTCAAAAATGGAATAAAAGCAGGATCAAAAACGAGCAATTTCCTCAGCGAAAAATACATCGATGCAACACAAACAGTAAAAGTTAATAAAGGCGATATTGTAACTATTGAAAAATTTGCATGCACGGTTACTTCGTTTGATTATTCAAAAAACGAATTGAAGGAAAAGGCCCAAAGATCGATTGAAAATGTAAAAAATAAAGGTTTCGATGTTTTATTCGAAAATCATAAAAATAAGTGGTTAAGGAAATGGGAATCTAGCGACATTAAAATTGAAGGCGATGTTGCAGCTCAACAAGGAATCAGGT
Source organism: Prolixibacteraceae bacterium (assembly GCA_018648265.1). Classification (GTDB taxonomy): domain Bacteria; phylum Bacteroidota; class Bacteroidia; order Bacteroidales; family Prolixibacteraceae; genus Draconibacterium. The sequence continues at coordinate 23,675 of JABGRN010000083.1, forward strand.
ATAATATTTTTCAATTAAACCAAACGTATTCCGGTGTGGATGAAAGATTGAATATTGGCCCAAAAGGTTTTACCGGCGAAAAATACGGAGGTGTAACTTATTGGGACACCGAGGCTTATTGTTTACCTTTTTATTTAAGCACTACCCCGGTTGAGGTGTCGAAAAACCTTTTGATTTATAGGCACAAACATTTAAAAAAGGCAATTGAAAACGCGCAAAAATTAGGATTTAAAAACGGTGCCGCCCTTTACCCAATGGTAACTGTTAACGGGGAGGAGTGCCATAACGAATGGGAAATAACGTTCGAAGAAATTCACCGGAATGGAGCAATTGCCTATGCCATTTTCAATTATATAAATTACACCGGCGACAAAGAATATCTGGCACCTTACGGTTTTGAAGTCCTTCTCGGAATCAGCCGTTTTTGGAGCCAGCGGGTTAACTGGTCGGCTGAGAAACAAAAATTTGTTATGCTTGGTGTAACCGGGCCAAATGAATACGAAAACAATGTGAATAATAATTTCCATACAAATTATATGGCGGTGTGGACTTTAAAATATACCCTCGAAGTTATCGGATATCTAAAAAAAGAATTGCCGTATCTTTTTGAAGAAATGGTTCAAAAATGGAAGTTTAATGAACTTAATGAAACCAATCGTTGGAATGAGATTATTGATAAAATGTATTTTCCGTTTGATAAGGAAAGGAAAATTTTCTTGCAACAAGATGGTTTTAACGATAAAGAATTGATTCCGGTTTCTGAACTTAATTCCGATGACAAACCAATAAACCAAAAATGGTCGTGGGATCGGATACTTCGCTCAAGTTTTATTAAGCAGGCCGATACCTTGCAAAGTTTATTCTGGTTTGAAGATAATTTTTCGGTTAAGGAACTAAAAAAGCATTTTGATTTTTATGAGCCACTTACTGTTCATGAATCTTCACTTTCGCCTTGTGTACATTCTATTTTGGCAGCAAAAATTGGTTACAACGATAAATCGTATCAAATGTATTTGCGTACATCGCGCCTCGATTTAGACGATTACAATAAAGATACAAAAGATGGTTTGCACATTACAAGTATGGGCGGGACCTGGATGGCTTTTGTAATGGGTTTTGGTGGAATGCGTGTGAAATCTGACCGATTGATTTTTACACCCTTTTTACCTGGCAAATGGAAATCATATTCGTTTAGGGTAAATTTTAGGGGGGCGCATTTGGAAGTTAAAAAAGAACGCGACAAGTTTATTATTATTAATCACTCCGATACAGGAATCGCCGCTCAAATATGGGATCAAAAAGTTGAGATTAGTGGGAATAGCACAATGAATTTTTCTAAAAACAATTAAAATGAAACAAAAATTATCAACTCTGTTTTTAATACTAATTTCCCTAAATGTTTTTAGTGCCGACTTTAAACTCGAAAAAGTTGAACCCATGTTTTGGTGGGCAGGAATGAATTCGCCCGATTTACAACTAATGGTTTATGGCGAAAATATTTCTATGACTAATGTTCATCTTGAATATCCTGGGGTTGAATTAGTTTCTATGTCAACAGTGCAAAACCCAAATTACCTTTTTATCGATTTAAAATTGGCTAAAGATGTTCAGCCGGGTAGTTTTAATATTCAATTTAAAAATAACAATATAGTTGTTGAATCATATTCTTACGAACTAAAAAAGCGCGAAGACGGTTCAGCAAACCGAAGTGGTTTTAATGGTTCAGATGTAATTTATTTAATTACACCCGACCGTTTTATAAACGGAAATCCTGATAATGATTGGGTGGAAGGTATGAAAGAAAAACCTAACCGTGCAGACAGAAATGGTAGGCACGGTGGAGATATCAGGGGAATAATTAATTCGTTGGATTATTTACAGGAAATGGGATTTACGGCGGTTTGGTTAAATCCGGTGTTGGAAAATAATATGACACAAGTTTCTTACCACGGTTATTCATGCACCGATTTTTATAAAGTTGATCCGCGTTACGGAAGCAACAAAGAATACCGCGAATTAAACGATGAGCTTGATAAAAGGGGAATGAAACTGATAATGGACATGATTTTTAATCATTGTGGTTCAGAACATTGGTGGATGGACGACATGCCAATGCCCGATTGGATTAATAATTATCCCGAGTATAAAATTACAAATCATCGAAGGACTGTGAACCAGGATCCCCATGCGGCAGAAATCGATAGGAGTGGAATGGTTGATGGCTGGTTTGTACCAACAATGCCCGACCTGAACCAGCGAAACCCATTTATGGAAAAATACCTCATCCAAAATAGTATTTGGTGGATTGAGTTTGTTGGACTGGAAGGAATCAGGCAAGACACATGGCCATATCCTGATAAAAATATGATGACCAGCTGGACAAAACAATTGTTGAAGGAATATCCGAATTTTAATATTGTTGGAGAAGAATGGAGTATGAATCCGGCCATTGTTTCGTATTGGCAAAAAGGAAAAAACAATGCCGATGGTTATGAATGTTTTTTGCCAAGCTTAATGGATTTCCCATTACAAAGTGCGGTTAGTCAGGCTTTAACAAAAGAAGAAAATTGGGGTGACGGACTAATTCAAATTTACGAGTCGATTGCAAATGATTTTTTATATCCTGATGCCAATAATCTTGTAGTTTTCCCCGACAACCACGACATGTCGAGATTTTATGTGCAGGTTGGCGAAGATATTGATTTACTAAAAATGGGCCTTGCCTATTTTTTAACTACACGCGGAGTTCCACAACTTTATTACGGAACCGAAATATTAATGCGTCATCCGGGGAACGAACATGGCGACATTCGAGCGGATTTTCCGGGAGGCTGGGAAGGCGATAAAGTGAATGCTTTAAGCGGCAAAGGATTAACAGCTGAGCAAAAAGAGATGCAGGCTTTTTTGACAAATATTCAGAATTGGAGAAAAAACAAGGATGTAATCCATAATGGGAAATTAATGCATTTTATCCCTCAGAATGGAGTTTACACATATTTCCGTTATAACGAAAAAGAAAAGATAATGGTCGTTTTGAATAAAAATGAATCGGAAAGTACTTTGGTAACCGACCGTTTTAAAGAAATAATTTCAGGTCGTAAAACCGGGAAAGACATTATTTCTTTAACTCAAATACCCGATATTTCGGAGATAAAAATACCCGCAAAATCTGCTATGGTTATTGAATTAAAATAATGTTCGAAAGATGCAGATAAAACATCTTGATGAACCTTTTTGTAAGTACTGTGTTTTAGGGTTATGATTAATGGAATAAAGATATACTCATAGTTTGGAAGATTTGGTTTTTGGTTTAGTTTAGGTTTAAGTTGATTGAGAAAAGGCTGGTTGGTTACCGGCCTTTCTTTGGATCAGTTTAATTATCGGGTTGGTGGGATAAAAAGTTTTCTTTTATCTTT
>JABGRN010000008.1 GCA_018648265.1 Prolixibacteraceae bacterium
TATCCCCTTTCAGGGGTTATCTCAAAGCCACGTCCTTTGGGCGTGGTTGTTTACTATTCTGTGGTATGTTCAGTTTATTTGTCATCTTTCAATTTAAAGCCAATCTTTTTTCGGGGTTGAGGATTTTCTTGTTTTTACATTAGTTTCCTTGCTAGTGCGCGATTGTATCGCGTTTTTTCACAATTATTGATATTAAACAACCACACTATGCAATCGTGCTGGAGCGAGTCTGGTTTGAAGTGGAGATTCTGGTACGAAACCAGAGCTGGTTTACTATTAGGTAGGTCGAAAAAGTTTAACCATTCAGTATATACACAAATTTTTATAATGTTCACATAGCCACAAAACAAGGGGACAAGCATAGAAAGGACAAGAATACTTGAATAGTATTTTTGAGCTCGATCCTTCATTAAAAAAAAGTTGCATTTATTACTTGAATTTAAGATCCAATTGTGAGGCTTTGTACAAATACTCCTTCGATTTTTCGGCGTTCCCGAGATTTTTATAATTAATCCCAATATTGCTATAAATCTGGACATCTTGCGGTAATGCTGTCAAAGCCCTCATTAACACTTCATTTGATTTTTCATAATTGTTGTTTAACCCATAAGCTACACCAAGATTTTTTAAAGCCAAACCACTATTTGGATTAATTAATACTGCTTTTCCGAGGTATTCAATTGATTTGGATATGTTATTCAAATCCTTTCCGTATATGACCCCAACGTTATAATGAATTTCATAAAGGTTCGGGGTAATTTTATTCAATTCAAAAAAGTAGTCTAGTTTTTTCGCCGGTTCTTTTACTTCATTAAATACATAGCTGATAAATTCAAAAATTTTAGGATTTTCTTTGTTAATCTTGTAGGCTTGGGTAAAATATTTAAGTGTTGTTGGCAAGTTCTTGTTGTATAAATAATGTACTAATCCCAGGTCCAGGTAAACACTATAATATTCCGGATGAATTTCAATTGCTTTTGTAAAATGCTTGATTGCTTTTTCGTAATATGTTTTTTTATTTGCTTTAAGTTTTTCATTATCAGCCATTGTGCGGTAGATTGTTGCAACTGTCGCATTTCCTTTGGCACTTTCAGACGAGGTTTCAACATCAGACGTAAATAAGGTTGTATCATTTTTCCATGCAGGAATCCTGGAAATGGACTTCAATGAGTAAGCAGATAGCAGTAATCCGACAATAACCAGCATAACTGAATTATATTTTTTGATGGGTGAGATTAACTTTGGCAATTGCTCCGACAAGAACCATGCTATAAGCAAAACAAAAGCAATGGACGAAATGAAAATAAATCTTTCGTTCATAAATGTACCTATCGGAAAAACCAAGTTAGATACTATAGAAAGGCTGGCGATAAAAAACAAAATACTAAACGAAATAATACTATTTTTCTTAAATTTTAGTATGGCAATTACTCCCATTACTATGTAAATCAGCAATGAACCCCAGGCGCGAATATCCGACCATCCAATAATAGGGATTTGCTTCGGATAATAATCATAAGTAAGCGGGTGTGGGAAAATAAGCAACTTGATATATAGGAGCAAAGTGTAAAAAATAGTTGCGTATTTTTCTCCCTGGGTGCAATTTAAAAAAGGATTGTTCAATAGTTCTTCAGAAATTGGAGTTGATAATCCACCCAAAATCTTATACCTAATGAATAGGAAAATTAATGTTGCCCCAAATAGCGGTGTTAGCGAAATTAAATTGTCTTTGTTTGAATGTTCTGTAAAGAAAAATACGGCTAATGGGATTATGGCAAGGAAAACAATAGCATTTTCTTTTGAAAGAAATGCTAAAAAGAAAGCAATGCCACTAAAAATCAAATATTTGTATTTTTTTGTGTTGAGATATTTGAGTGTGTAATTCAAGGCCAAAAGCGCACCCATTAATGTCATAATTTCATCGCGCCCTTTAATATTTGCAACAACTTCGGTATGCACCGGATGAGCCAAAAACAAAATAGTTGTGAGAAATGGAATAGAGAAATACCATTTTGCGGCTTTAAACTTTACCAATAATTGGCTCATCACCTTGAAAAGAAGGATTGCTGTAATTGCATAGAGCAGTATATTGATAAAATGACTTAATGCTGGTCTGAGACCAAACATCTCATGTTCAATGGCAAATGTTACCACCGATAGTGGCCTGTAACGCCCTCCCGCAACAAGGTTTTTATCCTCTCCAAAAACTCCACGGAAAGTGTCATTAGTAAAAATATCCCAAATTCCAGATACACCTTGTTTTGTGAATTCATTTTTTGTTATTACAATGGCATCATCAAGGGCATATTCAAAATACAAAGTTTGTCCATATAATATGAACGCAAAGACAATAAAAATCCCGAAAATAAATTGGTTTCGGGGAATAATTTGGCTATTGTTCTTTTTACCCATTTTGTAATGGTTTCTTTCCATCAATATTTTGCAAAGGAGATAAAATAAGTTTTTATAACCAAGTAATTTATAACCACAATTAAAATTATATTATTTTACTGAAAATTACAAAAAATCTTCATCCTCCCCAATTTTCCCGATCTAAACTTCGGTAATGAATCGCTTCTGAAAGGTGATCTGCCAGTACATTTTCATTTCCTTCAAGGTCGGCAATCGTTCTGGAAACCTTTAATATTCGGTCGTAAGCACGGGCTGAAAGGCCCAACCTGTCCATCGCATTTTTTATCAATTCATGGCTTGTTTCATCTAATACGACATATTTGCGGATAAGTCTTGAACTCATTTGTGCATTCGAGTAAATTCCTTTATTGCCTACAAATCGTTGATCTTGAATTTTTCTTGCGATTAAAACTCTTTCGCGAACTGTTTCGCTATTTTCAGAAGATTCCATTTCGGTTAGTTTTTTGAAGGGTACCGGAACTACTTCTAAATGAATGTCTATCCGGTCTAACAGTGGGCCGGAGATTTTGTTCAGATATTTCTGCACTACTCCCGGGCCACAAACGCAATCTTTTGATGGATGATTATAATATCCGCACGGACATGGGTTCATCGAAGCTATCAACATAAAACTTGACGGATATTCCACCGAGAATTTTGCCCGCGAGATAGTAATATTTCTATCTTCCAGCGGCTGGCGCATTACTTCCAGTACCGTTCGTTTAAATTCGGGAAGTTCGTCAAGAAAAAGCACTCCATTGTGAGCCAGTGATATTTCGCCTGGTTGAGGATAGTTCCCGCCACCAACCAAAGCGACATCGCTGATAGTGTGATGTGGAGACCGGAATGGCCGTTGCGTCATTAACGAGGTTTCTTTATTTATCTTACCCGCAACCGAGTGAATTTTAGTGGTTTCCAAGGCTTCTTTTAAAGTGAATGGTGGAAGTATCGTCGGAATTCGTTTGGCTAACATTGTTTTTCCAGATCCGGGTGGGCCGACTAAAATAATATTATGACCGCCGGCAGCAGCAATCTCCAAAGCGCGTTTTACATTTTCCTGTCCTTTTACATCCGAAAAATCGAGAGCGTTATTATTTGCTGTGGCATAAAATTCGGCACGGGTATCAACAATTGTAGGTTCCAAATCGGATTCATCATTCAAAAAATCAATAACGTCTTTAATATTTTCTGCTCCGTAAACTTTTAGGCGATCAACCACTGCCGCTTCTCGGGCGTTTTGTTTAGGGAGGATAAGCCCTTCGAATTCTTCTTTTCTGGCATTAATTGCTATTGGCAAAACACCTTTTAAGGGTTGCAAAGTCCCGTCTAATGAAAGCTCTCCCATGAGTACGTATTTCTTCAGTTTATTTGCATCAATTTGTTTTGATGCAGCCAATACCCCGGCTGCCAGTGGTAAATCGTAGGCTGATCCTTCCTTGCGGATATCGGCAGGTGCCATGTTGATTATGATTTTATATTTGGGCCATTTAAAACCATTTAAACGAAGTGCGGATTCTATTCGTTGCTGACTTTCTTTAACGGCACTGTCGGGCAAGCCAACCAGCATAAATTTAATTCCTTTGGTAACATCAACTTCAATGGTTATTGTTGTTGCATCAATTCCAAAAACTGCGCTTCCGAAGGTTTTAACTAACATAAGCAGGGATTTAATTGCTAAAATCTAAATTTAAGTAATTTACATGAAAATAAAAAGATGACACCTAATTGGTTAACAATTATGCTGCTTTAAATCTTGTCATGCCAGGGAATAAACAAAATTTATAAGTTACAATAGATACATTGAAGTTTCTTTAAAAATTTATTTGCGAATTTAGGTTTCGAACTCAAAGTTAAATGGTGAAATTGATCTCTTACCTTATTTTTTGTACTTTCGGGTAATTATTCGCACGATCAAAACTTCTATTCCAGACACCTCAATTTATGGCGTTTGGAATTAATTAAGTCTAATTATGTTATCAAAGAATAAAACAGTTAAAAATTTAATAATCATAATTTTTTTATTGTCCTTAAATATTTTTTCAGCTGGGCAACGAATCCAATTTAATAATTTAACTACCAATGATGGTCTTTCCTCATCAAACATACTTTGTATTCAGCAAGATAAAGATGGCTTTATTTGGATAGGAACTTACGATGGGCTGAACAGATACGACAGTAAGGAATTCAAAATTTACAAGCACGAAACGAACAATCTGAATAGTTTACCCGATAATTTAATACGCTCTCTGTATATTGATGCTGAAAATAATATGTATGTGGGTACAAATACTGGAATTAGCAAATACGATATAAATAATGATGAATTCATTAACTATTGTGGAGATACAGCTTCTTGCCTTTTCAATTTATCTTTTCAGGTAAACGAAGTTGAAGTTGATATGGATGGAAAATTGTGGATTGCAACTAATATTGGATTAGTATTATTCGACGTGGAAAATAATGAGTATGAATTATTTAAACATATTAATGAAAATAATGGAAGTTTAAGCAATTCGAACTGTACAAGCGTTCACGCAGATAAGCAAGGGCAAATTTGGGTTAGTACACAATCTGGTCTTCATGTTTTTGACAATAAGAATAAAACATTTCGACTAATTGGCAATGGAATAAACGGGGAGGATTTTTCTGCGTATTTGTTTTTAAAAATTGTTGAAGATAAATATGGGACAATTTGGATAAATAGTGAAGATGGTTTGTTCCGAATTAATTCGTTCGACAACATAGAAAAGTTGGAGTACTTTTCAAATGATCCGGATAATCCAAAATCAATCTCAAAAAATATGCTTGCCAGTAATTTTATAGATACGGAAAACAGGCTTTGGATTGGCGCAGAAAATAATGGATTATTTAGATATGATTCTGAAAATCACAACTTTTCACACATTCGATCTGGAAGCTCTAATATAAAATTAACAGATTTATCGATTAATGCAATTTTAGAGGATAATGCTAAAAACATGTGGCTGGGAACCTACGGACACGGTGTACTTATTGTTCCGAAAAATAGTTATGCAATATCTCTTTTCGAAAGTTTTAATGTTGAGGGAATAAATTATAACAACAATTTGGTAAATACATTTCTTGAAGATAAAAAGGAACAGATTTGGATTGGAACAGATGGAAAGGGCATTTTTTTGTTGGATAAAAAAACTGAACAATTCAAAAACTACAACTCACACAATTCCGGATTAAGTAATGATTATATTCTTTCATTAATTGAAGACGAAAATCAGATAATCTGGATGGCTACATGGGACGGAGGATTAATTAAATATAATCCCAGAGATAAAACTTTCGCCTCTTTTACAACTCAAAATAGTAATATTCCTGATGACAAAATTTATTCGTTGGCCTTAGGAAAAGATAACGAATTGTGGCTGGGAAGTCATTATGGTGGGTTGATTCATTTTAATCAAAACTCAAATAATTTTACTTCAATAAATGAATTGAATGTTAATATTGGAGATAATACTGTTAATGTGATTAAAAAGGATGATATAGGAAATCTGTTTATTGGTACAACCCGGGGATTAGTAAAATACGATACTAATACTAAGCTGGTGAAAGAAATTGTAAATAACAATAAGAACGATAACAGTATTCTGGATGCTGAAATAAACGACATTGTTATTGAAAACGACACCGTTGTATGGTTTGGAACCTTATTAGGATTAGGACATTTAAATCTGGAATCTGGAAAATTGATCAGATATACAACAGAAGATGGACTTCCGGGTAATACTATAAATGGTTTGGTAAAAGATAATACAGGAAAATTATGGGTATCTACAACAAGTGGAATTTGCCAATTTGATTCTACTAATGAATCATTCAGGGTATTTACAAAAGACGATGGGCTGCAAGGGAATGAGTTTCGTCCCAGAAGTATAAACATTGACAAAACAGGAAAACTCTATTTTGGAGGTGTTAATGGGTTTAATATTATCGATCCTGAAAAAATTACTACAAATAAGATTTTGCCAGAAGTGCGAATTACAGGTATGGATATTTTCCATATTCCGGTAACGCACACTTCACCTGACTCACCTCTTAAAAAAAATATTACTGAAACTGAAAAGATAGAGTTAAAATATAATCAATCGGTTTTAACGTTTCATTTTGCGGTTTTGGATTTTACAAGCCTAAATAAAAATCAATATGCATATAAAATTGATGAAATTGATAATGACTGGGTTTATTGCGGAAATAGCTGTGAAGCTACTTACACTAATTTGGATCCGGGTGAATACGTATTTCACGTTAAGGGAGCCAATAACGATGGTGTTTGGAACGAATTGGGGGCTTCAATAATTATTAGTGTTACACCGCCCTGGCATAAAACATGGTGGTTTAAAAGTCTTCTGATTTTTACCTTTGGCTTAATTGTTTTGGCAATTTTTTATATTCGAATTTCAGTATTAAAAAGACAAAAATTAATTCTTGAAGCCAAAGTAGAACGCAGAACAAAGGAACTTGCCAAAATAATTGCAACAAAAGATAAACTGTTTTCAATAATTGCACACGATCTAAGAAACCCATTCAATGCGATATTAGGATTTACAGATCTGTTACTCGAAAATTATAAAGACTTTGATGAAAATACATTAAATAAAATTTTAATCAATCTTAAAGAGTCGGGAGAGAATGCTTTTACACTTTTAAAAAATTTGCTCGACTGGACTGGTATTCAAAGAGGAACAATCGATTTCCTACCAATAGAAACAACTGCTTCTGAAGTAATTCTAAAAAGTATTATTGAAATTAATTCCCAATCTAAAAAAAAGGGAATAACAATAATAGATGAAACTGAAGGAAAATATATTCCACTATTTGTTGATATAAATATGTTGTTGCTGGTTTTAAGGAATTTACTAACAAATGCAATAAAATTTAGCAATTCAGGAACGAGTGTATTAATTGACATTACGCAAGACGAGGGTGAATTTGTTACATTTAGGGTAGAAGATCAAGGAGTTGGAATCGATTCTGAAAAGGCAAAAACCCTTTTTTCATTTGATGAAAGTAATCCTTCTGTAGGAACAAAAGGTGAAAAAGGAACCGGTTTGGGTCTAATACTTTGCAAGGAATTTGTAAAAAGACATGGCGGAAATATTTGGGTAGAAAGTGTACCCGGCAAAGGGTCAGTTTTTTGCTTTACTGTTCCAAAATCAAAACAATCCACTAATATTAAATCTTTTTTAGAATCTAATGCCAGGTAGCGGATTCCAATAAAAATTTGAATTGAGGCTCACCAAAATTTGGATAATAACTTCTAATACAACTTTTTCCTTTTTACCAAATATGAAAGTAATACCTGATTAAAATCCTGGTTGATATCAGCTTCGGCCAGATCAATTTGGTACTGGCCACATTTTACTTTTAATTCATCAAAATATGAATTTACCGTGGAAACGTAGTGCTTTTTTACTTCCCAGGGATTAAATTTCACAACCTGCCCGTTTTCCAAATCAACAAATTTATGGGGGCGGTTACTGAAATTAAATTCGCGCTCTTGTTTATGATCGGTTACATGAAACAGGATTACCTCGTGTTTGTTGTACCTAAGATGTTGTAAAGCTGAAAAAAGTTCGTCGGTTTTTTGATTATCGAGCATATCGCTAAAAATAATAATTAGCGACCGTTTGTGAATGTTTTCAGCAATTTGGTGAAGAACTTCGGTTGTATTTGTGTTTTTACGAAGATGCGCATTTTCGGGTTTTATAAGTTCCGATAGTTTTCCGTACATCAGTTCTGCATTTACCGATGAAATGCGGGGACTTGTGTGAAATTCAATTTCGTTGGAGAAAAGTGTCAATCCCACAGCATCGCGCTGTTTCCGAAGTAGATAAATTAATGCGGCTGCAGTATAAACCGAAAAAGCCAGTTTGTTTTGCAAATGTTTTTTTCCTTTTGTGTATGGGAAAAGCATTGAAGAAGATGTATCTATTACCAACTGGCAACGGAGGTTTGTTTCTTCTTCGTACTGTTTAATAAAAAATTTGTCGGTGCGGGCAAACAGTTTCCAGTCGATGTGTTTTGTCGATTCTCCCTGGTTGTACAAACGGTGTTCGGCAAATTCAACCGAGAAGCCATGAAAGGGGCTACGATGCAAACCTGTAATAAATCCCTCTACAACTTCGCGGGCAATTAATCCCAGGTTGTCGAACTGGTGAAACTGTTCTATGTCGAAAATACTTTTCAAAATTATTATACAAAAAAAAGCACCGGGAGATCAAACCACCCAGTGTTGTTTTTATTGATTTCAGATTTATTAAAGCAATGCGTCTAATTTGGCAACAAATGCTTGTTTTGGGGCAGCACCAACTTGCTTATCAGCCACTTCACCATTTTTCACAAAAAGTACGGTTGGAATATTCCTTATCCCGTATTTCATTGCTACCTTGGGATTTGAATCAACATCCACTTTGCCAATAATTGCCCTGCCTTCATATTCTTCCGACATTTCAGCAACAATTGGTGCAATCATCCTGCATGGGCCACACCAAACTGCCCAAAAGTCAATCATTACTGGTTTTTCTGCTTTTACGACCAACTCCTCGAAATTGGCATCGGTAATTTCTATAGCCATAATCAAATTATTTTAATATTACTCTTTATTATTTTTTTGCAAAATTAACTAATTAATTCTATATGTGATATCTAATTGTTCTTCAAATAAATTTAATAAACTATCGGTAAGATTGATTTTTGAATTCCTCGAAAACATTTTTAATTGCCTGTTATTCTCCCAATCGTAAATATTAAATTTCAACAAAGTGTTCCCTTTATTGTTTAAGGTTAATTTTTCAAATTCTCCAATAATTTTCTCGTTTACTTTATTTAGGGGGAGGTTTATAGTTATACTTTTAATATAATTTTTCCTTACTTCGGAAAGCAATTCAATTTGTGAAATTTTAAATTCATAATACTCGCTGTTGTACCTTTGCCTCACCGATCCTTTTACCATTACAAATAATCCTGATTTGCAGTATTTGTGGAAGTTTACATAGTCTTGCCCAAAAAAGAAAAACTCGTTAGAATCAGAATAATCCGAGAGGGTTAATGTACTGAATGGGTTTCCGTTTTTTGAAGTAGCTTCCCTGACTGCCGTAACCATTCCACCAAATGTGAATTCTTTGTTTTTGTATTTTTCGATATCGTTGTTCAGGTCTTTTAACGAAATGTCCCTGGAACAGAAATTTTCAATCTCCAGTTTATAGTCGTCAAGTGGATGCGAGGTAAGATAAATCCCGATTAGGTTTTTTTCTTTTTCAAGAAAAATTAGTTTTGGCCACTCATCAACTTGTGGGATATCAGGTTTTTTAATTACCGCATCGCTTTCGAAGCTGCCAAACAGGCTTTGTTGCATGCTTTGGCTTTCATTTTGAATTTTGTTCCCGTACCGTAATAATTTTTCAATAAAAGTTGTTTTATCGTTTTCATCGTTGCCGACAAAAAAACTGCTCCGTTTAATCTTGTTTAAATTGTCGAACCCACCTGCCATTGCCATTGCTTCAAGGTTCTTTTTATTTACGGTTTGCAGGTTGACATTTTCTACAAAATCGTAAATGGTTTTGAATTCACCATTTTTATCGCGGGCAGTAATAATATCTTGTGCAGCATTGGCACCAACCCCTTTTATGGCACCCATCCCAAACCGGATATCGCTCTTTTTGTTGGCCGTAAATTTAATAAAACTCTCGTTAACATCGGGTCCTAAAACATTAAGTTTCATTCTTTTACATTCGGTCATCAATTTTGTAATGTCGGTAATATTATTTAGGTTGCGGCTGAGGTTGGCGGCCATAAATTCAGCAGGGAAATTTGCTTTCAGATAACCTGTTTGGTAGGCAATGTACGCGTAACAAACAGAATGCGATTTGTTAAAAGCATATTCTGCAAATGCTTCCCAATCTTTCCAAATTTTTTCAATTACGACTTCAGGTTTTTTCCCGGTGAGGGTGCATTCGTCGATAAATTGAAAATTTGCTTTGCACCCGTCAACAAATTTGACTTTCAATTTATCCATTACCGAAATTATCTTTTTCCCCATTGCTTTTCTTAAAGTGTCAGAATCGCCGCGTGTAAAATTGGCCAGCAACCTCGAAAGCAACATTACCTGTTCCTGGAAAACGGTAATACCATAAGTTTCATTTAAGTATTTTTCCATCATTGGGAGATCGTAATCCACTTTTTGACGGCCATGTTTCCGGGCAATATAATCGGGGATATATTTCATTGGTCCGGGGCGATAAAGTGCATTCATTGCAACAAGATCCTCAAAACGGTTTGGTTTCAGATCTCGCAGGTGTTTTTTCATCCCTTCCGATTCAAATTGGAAAATTGCGGTACTCTCACCATGGCTAAACAGCCCGTAGGTTTTTTCGTCTTCCCATGGAATATTGTCGATATCGAGATTAATTCCTTTCGAAAGTTTTATATTTTCCAGGGTTTCTTTAATAATCGAGAGGGTTTTTAATCCGAGGAAATCCATTTTTAGCAAACCAATATTTTCTACGTACCGGCCATCGTATTGCGTTACCAAAAGATTACCCCCATCTTTTGTTGGCATTAACGGAATGTGGTTGGTTAAGGGGTCGCGGCTAATCAGTATACCACAGGCATGTACCCCGGAATGCCGAATTGAACCTTCGAGTGTTTCGGCAAGTTTTAGGGTTTTTACTATAAGTGGATTTCCCGATTTTTTTTCTTTTTTTAAATCAGCACTTTCTTTAAATGCCTTTTCGAATGTCATTTTTGGTGTTTCGGGCACCAGCTTTGCCAATCGGTCGGCTTCGGGTAGAGGTAGTTTAAGGACTCTTGCAACATCACGAATGGCCATTTTTGTTGCCAATGTCCCAAATGTGCAAATATGGGCTACTTTTTCTTTCCCGTACTTTTTGGTTACATAATCGAGAACTAACTGTCGGCCATCGTCGTCAAAATCAATATCGACATCTGGTAACGAAATACGGTCGGGATTTAGGAACCGTTCAAAAAGGAGATTGTATTTAATAGGATCGATATTGGTTATCCCTGTGGAATATGAAACTGCTGCACCAGCTGCGGATCCACGTCCCGGGCCAACTAAAACTCCCATTTTCCGGGCTTCGTTAATAAAATCCTGTGTAATTAGGAAGTACCCGGGATATCCCATCTGTTTAATTGTATCGAGTTCAAAATCCAAAAGTTTGGTAACATCCTCCGGCAACGGTTTTCCATATCTCTTTTCGGCACCTAAAAAAGTTAAATGTCTTAGGTAAGCGGCTTCCAGTTTTATTCTCAGTACTTTGTGATAACCTCCCAACCTTTCAAACGATTCGATCCCAAATTCGTCGATTAATTTTTCTTTTGGAAATTTTAGTTCAAAATCTTTTTCTGCCCCAAATTCTTCGGGAATGGGAAAGACCGGCATTACAGGAGCTTCGTCCAATTCATAATTCTCAACTTTTTCAGCAATTTCGTTAGTATTTGCCAATGCTTCAGGAACATCTTTAAATAACTCGTTCATCTCGCTGTGGGTTTTAAACCACTCTTGTTTGGTATATCGCATCCGGTTCGGATCGTCTAAATCTTTTCCGGTGTTCAAACAAATTAAAAGATCGTGGGCATCGGCATCCTCAGCATTGGTAAAATGAACATCGTTGCTGGCAATTACTTTAACGCTGTATTTTTTTGCCAATTGCAGGATGAGTTTGTTTACTTTTACTTGCTGGTCGTACACTTCAATGCGTTGTTGGGCAAATTCAGAAGGATGCCGTTGAAGTTCGAGATAATAGTCGTCGCCAAAAATACTCTTATACCATTGAATTGATTCTTCGGCTCTGTTAAGTTGATTGTTCATGAGTAAATTTGGTACCTCGCCCCCAAGGCAGGCTGAAGTAGCAATTAATCCTTCGCTGTGTTTTATAAGCAAATCTTTGTCGATTCGGGGTTTGTAATAAAAACCTTCGCTGCTTGCAATTGAAATCAGCTTAATCAGGTTTTTATATCCGGTTTTGTTTTTTGCAAGTAAAATGAGGTGATATCCCGAACGGTCAATTTTATCTTTTTTGTCATAAATTGTCCGTGAAGCCACATAAGTTTCGCAACCAAGAATTGGTTTTATCCCTGACTTTTTACATTTAGCATGAAATTCTTTAATCCCAAACATACTTCCATGATCGGTAAGGGCCAGGGCTTTCATGCCATCCTTTTTTGCCTTGATAACAAGGGCTTCAACACTGGCAGCACCATCTAATATTGAGTATTGTGAGTGTACGTGTAAATGGGTAAATGGAATCATTTTTCAACAGCTTTTCGTTAATCCTTCAACACCTAAACAATTGCGTAAAGGTACTTATTTTGAAAAGTTGAAAATGCTTTGTTGATAAAAAGTGAATTAAAAAACAGGAGTTAAAAAAGCAAGATCAGCACAGCTTCATTATTCGATATTGTTTGAAATGAGTTCGCTAATCTTTTTAAATTCTTCTGGGGTGAACTTTATTTTTTTTGAGAAATTGAGCAAATCTGCTTCGTTTTGCATGGGCACCAAATGAATGTGAGCGTGAGGAACATCAAGCCCCAAAACTAAAACCCCAACTTTTTCGCATGGGAAGGCTTTTTTTAACCCGACAGCTATTTTTTTTGCAAATAACTGCAATCCTGTGTAAAGTTCATCATCCAGATCGAAAAGGTAATCAACTTCCTTTTTGGGAATAACCAATGTGTGTCCCTTTGCTACCGGGAAAATATCAAGGAAAGCCAGGTAATCTTCATCTTCAGCTACTTTGTATGCGGGAATTTCGCCATTTACTATTTTGCTAAAAATGCCTGCCATTTTTTAGATTGAAATTTCAATAATTTCCAATGAAATAACTCCCGAAGGAATTTTAATTTCGACTACGTCGCCCACCTTTTTACCCATTAATCCCTTTGCAATTGGCGTGTCAACCGAAATTTTCCCCTGTTTTAGGTTTGCTTCACTTTCGGGAACCAATGTATATTGCATGTTTGTATTGGTTTTTTTATTCTTAATAGTTATTTTATTAAGAATCTGAACTTTTGATGTATTAATTTTCGATTCATCTAAAATTCGTGCATTTGCAATTTTAGATTGAATCACAGCTATTTTTGCTTCCAACATTCCTTGCGCATCTTTTGCTGCATCGTACTCTGCATTTTCAGAAATATCGCCTTTTTCTATGGCTTCGCCAATTTGTTTTGAAATAGCCGGACGTTCAACATTCATTAATTGCTCAAGCTTTTTTTTAAGCTTTGTAAGTCCTTCTTGTGTTAAATATGTTACCTGGGACATTTTTAATCCTCCTTGTTATCTGTTACCGTATAAAAAAAACAGAAAGAATTCCAGAACAGCGGAACTCTTTCTTCTGCAAAATTATATAATTTCTTGATATTTAAAATATTCTTGCTTAAAAAATATTCAGAATGAACGTTTTAAGCGTTGCTAAGTATATTTTCGATTTAATATTTCACTGTATATTACAGCTTTTCGTAATGAAAATTTTTCTTTTGTTTTTATTTCTTTTATTTCTTCTTTTTTTCTTTTGTTTTTCTCACTGCCAAAAACTGATTTTGGTTCATTATTTACTGTAAGCTGATAATCCGGGTTTTCTCCTTGAAAACCGGGTTCTGTTGCTAATTCTTCATTTGGTGTATATCCGGGTTCTTGCTCTTGATAATCGGCTTCTTCTTTAAGTAAATCCCAAAAACCTGGGGGCTTTTTTTGTTGATCGGGATTTTGTGGCAATGGTTTTTTCTTTTTAATTTGCCCAAGAGTACCCACCACTACAAAAATTAAGGTTATAATTATGACTACAAGATCATCCATAATTTCTTTTCGATTAAATTCGCAATAAATATAGTGTTTTTAAAGTTTTAGTAAAAATAGGAAAAATGAATCAGTTGGTTTTGAAAAATGGGAAGAATTTCAATTCATTTTCAATAAAATTTTTAAGTTTATTTTCTGGCTTGTCCCGATCAAACGGGAGAACTTGTTTTGGCAGTCATTTTTTCGGATTGAAGAAAGCTAAAATAGTTCGTTTCATATTATTTTTTTCGATATTTCTTTTCTCTGTTTCGTGTGATGATAACCTTAATTCGGTTATCCCAAATGTCCCGGTTTCGTTTACTGTTAATTTGAATATTGTGAACGATTTGGGCATTCCTGGAAATTCTGTGTTTTTCCCCAATGTTGGTTTTGGGGGAGTTATTGTTTATTGCGAATTACCTGGTTCATATTACGCCTTCGATGCCACCTGTACCTACGAAATAAGTACTTCGTGCCGAATTGTAAACGAAGGGGTTTTGGGAACTTGCCCATGTTGCGAATCGCAGTTTATTCTAATTAGCGGTGCTTATCCCTCAAGAGGTCCGGCGGTATTACCATTAAAACAGTACAATGTATCGGTAATAAACGAATTTACTTTACGTGTGTACAATTAAAAAAATGGGCTTCGTTTGCTTCGAACCCCATTTCCTATATATAATGTTTAAACAGTGTCTTACATTAATATCTGTAATGCTCTGGTTTAAACGGACCTTCTTTTGAAACTCCAAGATAACTGGCTTGCTCATCGGAAAGTGTTGTTAATTTAACTCCCAATTGAGCTAAATGTAAACGAGCTACTTCTTCATCCAATTTCTTGGACAATGTAAAAACACCAATTTCATAATTGTTTTCCCACAAATCGATTTGTGCAAGCGATTGGTTTGTAAACGAGTTGCTCATTACAAATGACGGATGGCCAGTTGCACAACCTAAATTTACCAAACGGCCCTCGGCAAGCAAGAATATGCAATGCCCATCTTTATAAATATATTTATCAACCTGAGGTTTAATATTTAGTTTTTCAATACCAGCCCATTTTTCCAATTGTGCAACCTGGATTTCATTGTCGAAATGGCCAATGTTACAAACAATTGCCTGATCTTTCATTTTCGACATGTGTTCTGCTGTAATTACATCTTTGTTCCCGGTTGTTGTTACGAAAATATTTCCTTCGTTTAATGCTTCTTCCATGGTTTTTACTTCAAATCCTTCCATGGCTGCCTGCAAAGCACAAATTGGGTCAATTTCAGTAACGATTACACGAGAACCATAACTGCGCATCGAGCTTGCACAACCTTTTCCAACATCACCGTAACCTGCAACTACAACAACTTTTCCTGCAATCATAACGTCGGTTGCCCTTTTAATACCATCGGCTAATGATTCCCGACAACCATACAAATTATCGAATTTCGATTTTGTTACCGAATCGTTTACATTAATTGCCGGGAAAAGCAATTTGCCTTCATCTTTCATTTGGTACAGACGATGAACACCGGTTGTGGTTTCTTCTGAAACCCCTTTTAAATTGGCAGCAACTTTTTGCCAGCGCGAAGGAGTTTCGCCCCAAATTTCTTTTAATATTTTATTGAGTTCAATTTCGTCTTCTCCTTCTGACTCAACATCTAAAATTGAAGGATCTTTTTCAGCATCGTAACCACGGTGGACCATTAATGTTGCATCGCCCCCATCGTCAACAATCAGGTTTGGTCCAAGGCCATTTCCAAAATTAAGGGCCTGGTCGGTACACCACCAGTATTCTTTTAAAGTTTCGCCTTTCCATGCAAATACCGGAATCCCTGTTTTTGCGATTGCGGCAGCAGCGTGGTCTTGTGTAGAAAAAATATTGCAACTTGCCCAGCGCACATCTGCGCCCAGCTCGACCAGAGTTTCAATTAAAACGGCAGTTTGAATGGTCATGTGCAGGCTCCCCATTACACGTGCGCCTTTTAGGGGTTTTTGAGGGCCAAATTTTTTGCGGATCGACATTAATCCAGGCATCTCTTTTTCGGCGATATCAATTTCTTTCCTTCCGAATTCAGCTAAATTTATATCAGCTACTTTGTAACTTAACTTTTGTTTTACGGCTATGGTCATTTCGTATTTACGATTTATTGTACGTTATAAAAAATTTTCGCAAAATTAATAAATTCTACATTAATAATTGGCAGTAATGCTTGAAAAGGATAGAGTAAAATTAATTGCCCATATCGGATAAAAATTTTATTCTCATTAGGCGGATATCTTCCCCGGAATATTCATCTTCGCCGAGTTCTTCCAGTGCATGATCAATTGAATCGATTTCTGCTTCCCGGAAATAGTCAAAAATCTCTTCCTGGTGATCTTCGTCCAGGACATCATCGATATAATAATCGATATTTAGGCGGGTTCCTGAATTTACAATTGCTTCTACTTCTGTAATAATATCTTTAACTTCAACCCCTTTTGAGTCTGCAATGTCTTCAAACGAAATTTTACGGTCGATACTTTGAATGATAAAGACTTTCATTTTTGATTTGTTGGCTACAGTGCGGACAACTAAATCTTCCGGTCTTTCAATTTCATTTTCCTCTACATATTTTTTAATCAAGGTAATAAATTCTTTTCCATACCTGCGCGCTTTCCCTTGGCCAACTCCCTGGATATTGTTAAGTTCTTCCAGTGAAATGGGGTACTGAATTGACATGTCGGCCAGCGATGGATCCTGAAAGATTACAAAAGGAGGTAGATTGTGTTTTTTGGCTATTTTTTTGCGAAGGTCTTTTAAAATTGCAAATAACTGGGGATCGCCACTGCTGGCTCCTGAAGGTGCGCCACCTGAACCTCCGGAATCGTCATCCTCTTCATATTCATGGTTTTTCACCAGCATAAAACGAGTAGGGTTCTTTAAATAATCATGCCCTTTTTGTGTAATTTTAAGAAGTCCGTAATTTTCTATGTCTTTTGTTAGCAATCCCGCTATCATCGATTGCCTGAAAACTGCATTCCAAAACCGTTCATCGTGGTCTTTCCCGGTGCCAAATGATATTACGGTGTCATGTTTAAATGATTTTATGGCTGCCGTTTTATTCCCAATAAGGATATTGGCCACATGATCGGCTTTGTATTGTTCATTTACTTCCAAAATGGCTTTTAACGCCCTGACAACTTCATCTTCGGCTTCTATCTGTTCTTTGGGGTTCAGGCAGTTGTCGCAATTTCCACAATTTTCGTGTCCATATCTTTCCCCAAAATAATAAAGTAAAATTATACGTCGGCAAACGGCCGATTCGGCATAAGAAACTGTGTCGAGCAATAATTGTTTCCCAATTTCCTGTTCGGCCACGGGTTTACCGTGCATAAATTTTTCCAGTTTTTGGATATCCTTATAACTGTAAAATGTAATGCACTGTCCTTCACCGCCATCGCGACCTGAACGCCCCGTTTCCTGATAATATCCTTCCAGGCTTTTGGGAATATCGTAGTGAATTACAAAACGAACATCGGGTTTGTCGATTCCCATACCAAATGCAATTGTTGCAATCATTACATCCACATCTTCCATCAGGAATTTATCCTGGTTCCCCGATCGGGTAGCAGCATCCATTCCAGCGTGATATGGTAAAGCTTTTATTCCGTTAACCTGAAGTGCTTCGGCCAGTTCTTCTACTTTTTTTCGGCTCAGGCAATAAATAATCCCCGATTTACCTTCATTTTGTTTGATAAATTTAATGATCTGGGTTTCGGGTTTTATTTTTGGCCGTATTTCGTAATACAGGTTGGCGCGGTTAAATGATGCTTTAAAAACTTCAGCATCTAAAATCCCCAAATTTTTTTGAATATCGTGTTGAACTTTTGCTGTTGCAGTTGCCGTTAAGGCAATAATAGGAGACTTCCCTATTTCTTCTACAAGGGGTTTTATCCGGCGGTATTCCGGTCTGAAATCGTGCCCCCATTCGGAGATACAATGTGCTTCATCGATAGCATAGAAAGAGATCTTTACTTTTTTGAAAAATTCAATATTTTCCTCTTTTGTAAGCGATTCAGGAGCAACATAAAGCAGTTTTGTCTTTCCCAATAATACATCGTTTTTAACTTCCTGAATAGCTGTTTTCGATAATGATGAGTTTAAAAAATGTGCGACATTGTCTTCCTGGTGCATTCCACGAATAGAATCTACCTGGTTTTTCATTAATGCAATTAAGGGTGAAATAATAATTGCAGTGCCATCAAGAATAAGAGCGGGTAACTGATAAATTAACGATTTACCGCCACCGGTTGGCATTAATACAAAAGTATTTTTTCCACTCAGCACATTCTTGACAGCTTCTTCCTGCTGGCCTTTAAAACGGTCGAACCCAAAAAAGTTCTGTAAATGTTCTGTTAGTGTATATTTGTTATTCATAAATATTCTGTTCCCAAACTTAATTTACCAATAATATAAATTCTAAATTATTAAAAGTACACAAATTGTCAAAGCAATTAATAATTTTTATGAATAAATAATTGTTTGGTTTAATAAATATGTTGCTCAGGAAACACTAACTATTAAGAAGTGTTTATATTTGTGGAGTTTTTTGAAAAATAAATTTTTATGAGCGAAGATACAAATCGAGAGGAACAGACGACCAAAAAGAAAACAAAAAAAACAAAACAAGGCGAGATGTCTTTTTTAGAACATCTCGAAGAATTTCGTTGGCATATTGTACGTTCGGCAATGGCTATTTTTGCTTTTGCCATAGTTGCGTTTATTATGAAGGATTTTATTTTTGATACTGTAATTTTAAATCCACGAACGCCTGATTTTTGGACCAACCGTATGTTTGCCAAACTGGGTGATTTAGTTGGGAGTGAAGCCTTGAAAATAAACCAGGAACCTCTTGAACTGATTAGTATTAAAATTGCAGGGCAATTTTCAATGCACATTTGGACATCAATTATTGCCGGGTTTTTATTGGCCTCCCCGGTTGTATTTTACGAATTTTGGCGGTTTGTAAAACCTGCACTTTACGATAAAGAAAAAAAACATGCCAGCGGAGCCGTATTTTATACTTCCGCATTATTTATGATGGGCGTTTTGTTTGGTTATTATTTAATTGTGCCGTTATCTGTCCACTTTTTGGGTACTTACAATGTTAGCAGCGATGTTGCCAATCAGATTAACCTTAAATCTTATATCGGTTCGGTTACTTCAATTTCAATGGCGGCGGGGGTAGTTTTCTTATTGCCCATTTTTTCATATTTCCTGAGCAAGGTGGGTATATTAACACCACAGTTTATGAAAACATACAGGAAACATGCATATGTAGTAATGTTGTTACTTTCGGCAGTAATTACCCCACCTGATATTTTTAGTCAGGTAATGGTATGTTTCCCGCTTGTGTTTTTATATGAAATAGGAATAATGATTTCGCGTCGTGTAGTTAAAAAACGTGAAAAAGAATTGGAAGAAAATTAATTCTGGACGAAATTAACGTTATTTGCCTCAATGATTCTTAGAGCCGAAAATATTGTCAAGAAATATAGAAAAAGAACTGTTGTTAAAGCAGTTAGTTTTAACGTAAAACGGGGCGAAATTGTTGGTTTGCTTGGGCCAAACGGTGCCGGGAAAACTACTTCGTTTTATATGATTGTTGGTTTAGTCCAACCCTTTTCAGGAAAAATTTATATGGACGACGAGGATATTACCAAACTACCCGTTTATAAAAGGGCTAAAAAAGGGATTGGTTATCTGGCCCAGGAATCGTCGGTTTTCAGGAAATTGAGCATTGAAGACAACCTGAAAGCTGTTTTGGAAATGACAAACTATACAAAAGAATATCAAAAAGATAAGCTAGAGACACTGATTGAAGAGTTTGGCTTGCAGCACATTAGGAAAAGTAAGGGAGATCAACTTTCGGGAGGGGAGCGCCGCCGAACTGAAATTGCCCGTGCCTTGGCAATCGATCCAAAATTTATTCTGCTCGACGAGCCATTTGCAGGTGTTGACCCTATTGCAGTGGAAGATATTCAACAAATTGTTATTAAACTGAAAGAAAAAAATATCGGCGTTTTAATTACCGATCACAACGTTCACGAAACCCTTTCGATTACCGATCGCTCGTACCTTCTTTTTGAAGGTTCAATTTTAAAAGCAGGTTCTGCCGAAGATTTAGCCAACGACGAAGATGTACGCAGGGTTTACCTCGGCCAGAATTTTGAGTTACGATAATCTTAAATTCTTTCAAATACATTTTATTTTTCCCTTTTTAGATTTGCAGATTCGAAAAACTTAATTTTCTTTGCTTCGCCAAAATGAAAAACGCTTTTTAATTGATAAAAAGACAAAGTTTGGCATAAAAATTCTTTTAAAATTTGGTGAATTACAAAAATGCAGTATTTTTGCAGTCCCAAAATTAAAGGGAAATAAGGAAGGCCCGTTCGTCTAGGGGTTAGGACGCCAGGTTTTCATCCTGGTAGCAGGGGTTCGAATCCCCTACGGGCTACTTAAATTAAAGAAATTTGAAAATATGGCACATCACAAATCAGCCTTAAAAAGAATTAGGCAAAGCGAAAAGAAAAGGGTACACAATAAATACTACGCCAAAACTACACGTAATGCAATAAAAACCTTACGTGATGCTACTGATAAAGAAGAGGCAGTAAAGTTGTACCCTGAAGTGGTTTCTATGATTGATAGTCTTGCTAAACGCAATATCATCCATAAAAACAAAGCTTCAAACCTGAAATCAAAATTAACGGTTCAGGTGAATCAATTGTAACAGGTATTTTAAGATATTAAAAAAACCTTTCGTCAACAAGCGGAAGGTTTTTTTATGCCCGGAATTTTTCGCTTCCCTCTTTTAAATTCGGTTTAAAATCATTATTTTTAAACTAAACTCCGGGCAACATGAATGAATATAAAAAACTTAACATCAAAGACTGGGCTGTTGAAGACCGTCCACGCGAAAAGTTATTATCAAATGGTTCACGTACTTTAACTGATGCCGAACTTATTGCTATTTTAATCGGTTCAGGAAATGTTGATGAGACAGCAGTAGAACTTTCGCGACGGATATTAACAGCGACTGATAATAATTTAAATAATTTAGGAAGGAAAGGCATCCATTTCCTTAAATCATTTAACGGAATTGGAGAAGCAAAAGCAGTATCAATTGTAGCTGCGCTCGAATTAGGAAAACGTAGAAAAGAAGCGGATGTTTTCACCAAAAACAAAATTAACGGAAGCAAAAATGCAGCCGATTATTTTCAACCGCTTTTGGGTGATTTAAACCACGAAGAGTTTTGGGTAATGTTGCTAGATCGTGGGAATAAAATCCTCGATAGTTTTATGGTAAGCCAAGGCGGAATTTCGGGTACAATTATCGACGTGCGACTAATTTTAAAAACGGCACTTGAAAAACTGTCAAGTGGAATAATTCTTTGTCACAACCATCCTTCGGGAACAATGGAAGCGTCGGACGCTGATTTAAAAATTACCAAAAAAATTATTGATGCTGCTAAAATTATGGACATTTCAGTACTGGATCATATAATAATTGGACAAAACAGTTATCTTAGTTTGGCCGACGAAGGAATGTTGTAATAAAAAATGCCGCTGTTAAAATGATTTTAATTTATTCAGAAGAAATTACACCTCGTTTAGAGTACATCGCAAAACTAATTTTCACACATATATTGAAAGTTGAAATTAGTTTTACTACCAATTCTTCCGAATTCATAAAGTCAGATTCACCAAAATTAAATTACTCTGACAAAAAACTAAACAACGAATTCTATATAAAACCACATCCGTTACTATTTAGTAAAGAGCTAATTAATCAAGATATTGACCTGGGTTTATTTGGGGGAGAAGAATATTTTTTTGAAAGTTCAAAAAACTCGATGTTAACTTTTGATCCTTTTGCAGCCTCATTTTATGTAGTTACCCGCTACGAAGAATATCTTGAAACTGACAGGGATAAATTTAATCGCTACCCTGTAGAAAAGAGTATTTTATTTAAAAACAACCTGCAGAAAAAACCGGTTGTAAATATTTGGGCCAATTTATTAGCCGAAAAATTACATGAAAAATATCCGCAACTGGTTTTCCGCGAGCGCAAATTTGATTTTCTTTCTACTATTGATATCGACAATTCCTGGGCGTATTTACACAAAGGGTTTTTGCGAAGTTCAGGAGCACTTTTTAAAGTACTTACAAAAGGTAATTTTACGGAAGTAAAAAATAGAATTAATGTGTTGTTGGGTTCAACAAAAGATCCATACGATACTTACGATTTTCTAAATTCAGTTTTTAAAGGGAATGAAAAGAACGTTTATTTCTTTTTTCTTTTGGGCGATTATTCGCGTTTCGACAAAAATGTTTCTTATAAAAACAGGCATTTCCGAAAATTAATTCAAAAAATTAAAGAAAAATATGCTGTTGGCATTCATCCATCTTTTTTATCTGATAAGAAAAAAGAGTCTAAAAATTTGAAATTTGAGATTCAGCGGCTTAAAGAAATTACGGGAAGTAAAGTCAAAAAAAGCAGGCAACATTTTCTTCAATTAAGTTTTCCTGAAACTTACAGGCGATTAATAAAAGCCGGAATTGACGAAGATTTTACCATGGGTTATCCATCGCAAACCGGTTTTCGTGCAGGTATTTGCACCCCATTTTATTTTTACGATTTGGAGAAAGAAACAACAACAAATCTGAAAATAGTCCCGTTTCAGGTTATGGATGTTACTTTGCGCGATTATATGAAATTAACACCCGAACAAGCAACAAACGAAATTGAACGGCTTATGACAGAAGTAAAAAATGTGGGAGGTACGTTTGTGAGCATCTGGCACAACGAAACGGTAAGCAATTTGGGAAGTTGGAAAGGATTTCGCGAAGTTTTTGAAAAGATGAATAAAAGGGGTTTCGAGTTAGCAAATGAATAATAATCAGAAAATAAAATATATAAAACACGAAGACATTGATTCCGAAAAATGGAACCGATGTATTGAGAATGCACCCAACAGTAGGTTTTATGCTAACGACTGGCATCTCGATCGGACTGCCGTAGTTTGGGATGCACTTATTTGGGGCGATTACGAATTTGTGATGCCACTTACTTTTCGCAGGAAACTGGGTATTTCGTATTTATACCAACCACTTTTTTGCCAGCAATTGGGAATATTTCCTTCTCCTCCAAACAAAATAGCCGCATATTTTTATAGTTCATTGGTGAAAAAATTCAGGTACTCCGACATTCAACTTAATTCTCAAAATCAATCGGTGAATGTTGAAGCGGAGGTTGATTTATTATCCCGGGAAAATTATCTGCTTCCGCTGAATAATGATTATAAAACAATTTCTAACGGTTTTTCAAAAAATACAAAAAGGAACCTGAAAAAAGCTAACAGTAATAATTTGAAACTTATTGCCGGAATCAGGTTGGAAGATTATCTCGCATTTAAATCGATAAATTTGCAGATAAACCTGGGAAAAAAGGAACTTGGAAAACTGAAAAGTATAATTGCATTTGGACAGTATAAAGGATTTGGCGAAATTCATGGGGTTTACACCGCTGAAAACGAGTTGTGTGCGGCCGTATATTTTTGCAGATGGGAAAACCGGGTTATTTATATGAATGCCGCTTCAAATTCCCAGGGAAAAGAATTACGGGGAATGTATTTTTTGGTCGATAATTTTATTCAGGCGAATGCAGAAAAAAATCTGATTCTCGATTTTGAAGGTTCGATGATTCCAGGTGTTGCTCGGTTTTACGGTGGATTTGGTGCTTCTCCTGAAACATATTTTCAACTTAAATTTAATCGTTTACCTTTGCCATTAAAGTGGTTAAAACGAAAGTAGAAAATGAGAAATTTCCCTCGTTTTATTAGTAAACAGATTGGCAGGATGATACCTGCGAATTCACTTTTTAAAATATCCGTTCCTGTTTTTTTGCCGTTTTACCACGTGGTCAGCAACGAGAAATTGCCACATATTCTTAATTATCCTTATCGAAATGCAATTCAGTTTGAAAAAGAATTAGATTTCTATTTGAAATATTTTAAACCGGTTTCCCTCGATTATTTAATTTCAAAAACTAATTCCAAAGAAAAGATTTTTCACTTGAGTTTCGACGATGGTTTAAAAGAATGCGGGGAAATAATAGCCCCTGTTTTATTGAAAAAAGGAATTCCAGCTAGCTTTTTTATAAATCCTGGTTTTGTAGATAACCGGGCACTTTTTCACAAATATAAAGCAAGTCTTATTTTAGGTGAAATGTTGAATAACCAGAATATTGAGGCAGAAAAATTATTGAAGAAGAATAACTTGCAAGGTAAAAATGTTTTAAAAGCCGAAATTTCTCAAGTTCAGATTTTGGACAAAACGGCTGAAATATTGGGGATTAATTTTTATGAATTTCTTAAAAAGCAAAAACCATATTTAACAACAGAACAAATCCTCTGGTTAAAATCTCATGGATTTTCAATTGGGGCACACAGTTTTAACCATCCCGAATTTTGGCAGATTTCGGAAGAAGATCAGATTAAGGAAGTTAAAAAAAGTATGGAGTGGTTAAATGAAAATATACACCCTGAAATTAAAGCATTTTCATTTCCATTTACCGATTCAGGAATTTCTTCCAGAGTATTAAAAGCTTTATCAAATGAAAATATTTGTGACATTACCTTTGGAACTGCAGGTGTAAAATACGATGAATTTGAGAATCATTTCCAACGCTATCCGGTCGAACAACCGGGAAGTTTTATTACGAATATAAAATCGGAATGGGTATATTTTAAACTCAGAAAAATTATCAGAAAAGCAACAGTAAAACATTGAAATTAGAGATTAAGAAAATACGTTTAAATGAATTGGATAGTTTTGTGCAAAGCGAAACTTATAATCGTTTTTTGAATGTTCCGATAACTCCAGAAAGGGCAAAATCGTTTATTCATAATCCGCATGCCAAACCCGACGATGTTGTACTTTTTCTTGGTTTTGTTGAAGGGAAGTTGGTTGCATTCCGCAGTTTGTTTGCCGGAATTGTGACTACAAAAAATGAACAAATCCGGTTTGGCTGGTGCAGCGGAAATTGGGTTCATCCCGATTTTCGGAGGAACGGATTTTCGGAACAGCTTTTAAAAGAGGCACATTCCGACTGGAACGGAAAACTGATGTTTACAAATTACGCCCCGTCTTCGGAAAATTTGTATTTAAAAACAGGCTGGTTTCAAAGTATTTACGAATTTGCGGGAGTTCGTGGATATTTATTTCCTAAAACCCGGAAATTATTACCGGCAGCGAATAAAAACATGGGTTTAAAATTGTTGTTTTCGGTGATCGATTTTTTTATTGCTGTTGTTTCAACAATCAGGTTGTGGTTTTTTGATTCTGAAAACAATCCGGATTATCGATTAGAAACTATCCAATTTCCCGACGAACAATGTTTTGAATCCATTCAAAAAAACAATTCAACTTTCGTTTTTAATCGGAATGCGAACGAATTGAAGTGGATTTTTCAGTACCCCTGGATTTCAAAAATCGAATCTACGATTTCAAAAAAATATCCGTTTTCTTCTTATTCAAGTTCTTTTATATATCAAACAGTTAAGATTTTTAATAAAAATAATTTTGCCGGATTTTTTATTTTTTCTGTAAAAGAGGGGCATTTAAAGACCTTATATTTTAATGTTCCATCCGGAATTGAAAATAAAGTGGCGAATTACTTAAAACAATTCTGTATAAAACACAAAATTGAGTTAGTAACTGTTTATAAAACTGAAATCGCGCTGCAATTTTTTGCCCAAAAATTCCCATTTTTACACACGAAAAAATACGGGCAGAAAATATACAGTTCATTTGAAATTAACGTTGAGAAAAAATATCAATTTCAGGACGGTGACGGAGATGTAATTTTTACTTAATCATACAAAATGGAAATAAATATTTTAGGGAATAACCATTCAATTTTAGATCAATACCTGGCTGAAATCAGGGACGAATCCATTCAAAAGGACCCGCTTCGGTTTCGCGAAAATTTGTACCGCATTGGTGAGTTATTTGCCTATGAAATTAGTAAAGAGCTGGAATTTACAGTCAACGATATTATTACACCGCTGGGTATAGCCAAAGTTCCGGTATTAAAAAATCAACCGGTTCTGGCTACTATTTTACGGGCCGGATTACCAATGCACAACGGATTGCTGAAGATTTTCGACCGGGCTGAAAATTGTTTTATTTCTGCCTATCGAAAGTACACTAAAAAAGGAGGATTTGAAATTGAATTTGAATACATGGCTTCACCTTCGTTGGAGAATAAAGTAGTAATTTTATCTGACCCAATGCTGGCTTCAGGCAAATCGATGGAAATAGGTTACCGTGCGTTATTTAGCAAAGGGAAACCGTCACATGTTCATTTGGCTTCAATTATTTCGAGTCAACAGGGCGTGGATTATGTTGTTGAAAATATTAATGACAAAAATGTTACGCTTTGGCTCGGAGCTGTCGATGCAGGAATGACCTCAAAGTCGTATATCGTTCCTGGTCTTGGTGATGCAGGTGATCTTGCTTACGGGGAGAAGATTGATTCAAAATAAATATACCGGATTAAACTATCATTCCCTCGAAAGAGGGAATCTCAGAAACAACTGGTAAATTACTGCACTTACAGGATAACAATACTTTTTAATTGTTATTCGACTAAAAATAAACCTCAACATTTACATCTTCCCTGTCGAACCCTTTTTCTTTGAGTATTTCCATTGAATCGAAAATCATATCGCTGTTTCCGCAAAGATAAAAGCATGTATTTTTTTCGAAATTGGTTTGTTTCAGATATTCAGTTAACCGGCCTTTAAAATCCGATCGGTTATCGCGCGATGTACACAAAGCATACCGATTATTTTCGTATTCTGCTTTTTCGTAACCTTCACTGGCATACCGAACGCCATGAATTAGTTGATAATCAATATTCGGGTAACTTTTTATCATGCTATGGAACGGGGCAATTCCTGTTCCGCTGGCAATAAAAACGTGTTTGTGTGTGTGCTGCTTTTTTGTGTCCAAATTAAATTTTCCAAACGGGCCGTGAACTTCAACCAAATCACCTGGTTTAAGGTGTTTTAATTTGGGTGAAAAATATCCACCTTCTACTTCTTTAACCAAAATTTCAAGGTTCTTATTTTCTTCTGAACTATAAATTGAATATTCGCGGTTTTGATAATCACCCATTATCGAAAGCGAAATATGCTGACCTGCAACATATTTGAACCTGCTTTTTGGCAGCGATAAAATGAATGTGTTTTCTGTTAAATTCCTAATATTAACGATTTTATAGAAATGCACATCAATTTGCAGATCAGTATTTGTATTAATAGCCATGTTGTATTTAATATAAAATTTGCCAAAAATAAAATAGATTAATTAAATAAAGACGTTTAAGTATCTTTTTTAATCGATTATTTTAGAGAGTTAACCGATTTTTAACACAAAAGTTTGTTTTGCAAAATGTAATTTAGTTGGAATTCAAAATGTAATAATTTAATCCCAAAAATTTAATAAAATATTTAAACGCATGAAAACACTGATTGCCTTTTCTACCACACACGGCTGTACCGAAAAAACTTCGCAGGAATTGAAAGAGTATTTTGATGGAGAAGTGGAATTAATAAATTTAAAATCAGATCGTAATCCTAAGCTTGAGAAATTTAATCGGGTGATAATTGGAGGTTCTATTCACGCAGGACAGGTCCAGAAACGCGTAAAAGAGTTTTGTTCGAAAAACATTAACGAATTGAAATTAAAAGAATTAGGACTTTTTATTTGTTGCATGGAACCGGGTGAAACTGGTCAGAAACAGCTTTTAGATGCATATCCGGAAGAATTGCACCAGGTTGCAAAATCAGTTGCTGTTTTTGGTGGGGAGTTTGATTTTGAAAAAATGAATTTTCTTGAAAAAATTGTTGTAAAAAAGGTGGCAAAAGTGAAAAAGACCACATCGAAAGTTGACCACGAAGCCATTAGGATATTTTCGAAAAGGATGGATAAAGTTTTTAACCCTTTTCTTTTTTTAGTTTAAAAATTGAGGTAAAAATCGCAAGTTAGTATTTTGTACGTCCTTGAATAGTCATTACCACTTTCATTATAAATAGTCAGGCAATCTTCTTTTAAAGCTGATAGTTTTTTGCTGAATTCCATCAAATAACGATGGGCATTTTTTTGCTGGTTCGATTTTACTTCAGTTAATCTAACAAGATGTAATCCTTGATTTTTGGCTATTTTGATAAATTTTTCTGCTTCATTAACCGGAAGAATAAGTGCCAGTTTCCCATTTTCTTCTAACAATTTTACATTGCCATTTACCAAGTCCATCAAAGGAAGCAAATCGTTATGACGAGCAATTGTACGGCTGGGGTTCGGGGTTTTCGTATTGTTTATAAAAAAGGGTGGATTAGAAATTATTAAATCGAAAGTATTTTGGGTAGTTTCTGCCAATTCCTGAAAAGGTAAGTTTTTAATAGAAATCCTTTTACTAAAGGGTGAGTTTTGTGAATTAAAATCTGCTTCTTCGGCAGCGTTTTTTTCGATTTCAATTCCCATTATTTGGGCGGTTGAACGTTGCGCCAGCATAATTGCAATTACGCCAGTTCCGGTTCCCACATCCAAAACCGATTTTACACCGTTAACACTGGCCCAGGCACCCAATAAAACCCCGTCTGTGCCAACTTTCATTGCCGCTTCTTCCTGAATGATTTTGAATTGTTTAAATTGGAAATAGTTGTTTCTGCCCATTTTTTAGAATTTCTCGAATACCCCCAAACCGAAAAGCGCAAAATCGTATTTAACAGGGTCTGTCGGGTCAAATTTACAAAGTGTTTTTGTTACTTCCTCAACCGCTTTCCAATCGTTCGATTTACGGTTTAAGATACCCAGTTTTCGTGAAACATTTCCTGTGTGAACATCCAATGGAAGCATTAATGCAGAGGCAGGAATTCCTTTCCAGATTCCAAAGTCAACGCCCCCTTTATCATTTCTTACCATCCAACGAAGGAACATATTTAAACGTTTGGCCGAAGCACCTTTTGTTACATTCGAAATATGTTTGCGGGTCCGTTCTCCTTCCATTTCAAAAAAAACAGAAAAGAGATGAATTAGGGCAGATTTGATTGTGCCTTCTTTTTGATAGCCGTTTTCGAAAACTGTTTGAAGGCCGCCGTGATTTTGGTATAAGTTTTTTAGTGAATGAGCAAAGTAAATACAATCATCGCCGTTAAAAGTGCGATGCACAAAATTGCCCAGTTTTTTTATCTCAGAGCGGGAAGAATTTAAAATGAAATCGTGGGGTTGGTAATCCATCAACGACATTAATTTTAGTGCGTTTTTAATGATGGCATTCCGGTTTCCCCATGAAATGGTAGCTGTTAAAAATCCGGCAATTTCGATGTCCCCCTTTTGTGAGAATTTTTTTGGTATCTGAATTGGATCGGTTTCAATAAAAGAAGGTCGGTTGTATTTTAAATTTTTTTCGTCAAGAAAAACCTTAATCTCATTGAATTCCATAATTTAGTCCTTCTATAATTCAGTCCTTCAGTTATTCAATAACTCCATCTTTAATATGAACAATTTTGTCTGAACGGTCGGCAAAATTATCGTCGTGGGTAACAATAATAAAAGTTTGCCCCATTTCGTCACGCAATTTAAAAAGCAGGTCGTGCAATTCGTTGCGGTTTGCCGAGTCGAGGTTTCCCGAAGGTTCGTCGGCTAAAATTACCGAAGGTTTGTTTACTAACGCCCGGGCAACTGCAACACGCTGTTTTTCGCCTCCCGAAAGTTCAGAAGGTTTGTGTTCCATGCGGTCCGTCAATCCAAGATAATCGATAAGTTCTTTTGCCTTTTTTTCAGCTTTTTGTTTCGATAGTTTTGCTATATAAGCCGGGATACAAACATTTTCGAGGGCTGTAAATTCAGGTAATAAATGGTGGAATTGAAATACAAACCCTATTTCCTTATTCCGGAATGTAGCAAGCTCTTTTTCTGAAAGTGAAGATATTTTTTTGTCATGATAATAAACTTCACCGCTGTCGTAATTAGTCAATGTTCCTAAAATTTGCAGCAATGTTGTTTTTCCGGCGCCGCTGGCCCCAACAATTGAATAGATTTTTCCCTGTGGAATTTCAAGGTTTATTCCTTTCAAAACCTGAAGGTTACCAAACGATTTTTTTATATTTTGTGCTTTTATCAATGCAGCCGTTTTTTAAATAGAACTTTTAAATTAAAGGATTATTATTTCCCAAATCACATAAAAAAGATAAATTGCAATTAATAGGAACCCGGTAAACTTACCTATTTTCCATTTGTTTATTAAAAGCATTACAAATAGTAGAATTACCGAAGCAAACAGGATTATCGATGACCTGTTTAAATCTCCTCCCGTACCAATGGATCCACCGGAAATGAGTAATACAATCAAAAAAGGTAAACCAAGGCCAACCAAA
Organism: Prolixibacteraceae bacterium; assembly: GCA_018648265.1. Lineage (GTDB taxonomy): Bacteria > Bacteroidota > Bacteroidia > Bacteroidales > Prolixibacteraceae > Draconibacterium. The sequence continues at coordinate 30,719 of JABGRN010000008.1, forward strand.
ATATCGAAAATATTGGAGCCAATTGCGTTACTCACAGCCATTTCGCCGCGTCCTTGTTTGGCAACTATTAACGATGAAAAAAGATCGGGGATGGATGTTCCAACAGCTAAAACAGTTAAAGCAATTATTGCTTCCGGAATGTTAAGGGAAACCGAAATAATAACAGCCAATTCAACCAGAACCCAACTTAATCCGGCAATTATTAATATTGAAAAAAAGAAAACCAGATAATACCTTTCCTGTTTGGGAAATACAAAACATAGCAATCTGTCGAAAGTGCCAACGACACCTTTTTTATTACATTCTTTATCTGCCTGCTCTTTAAAAATACGATCTGAATAAGGCAATATTTTGCGCCAGTAAATTACGGCAACTACGTAAACAATGTAAACTCCAAGGAAAATTATGGTTTCGTTTAAAGTAATTGAACCATCGGAAATAAAGTAAATCAATAATCCAACTGAGGCAGTGTAAAAAAATAGATCGCGAACAATTGGTTGCCAGGTTAGTTTTGCCTGTTTTACCCAAGCCGCAACACCAACAATAACAAGTAAGTTAAAAATGGCACTTCCTACAATACTTCCGATTCCTATTACCTGGTGTTCGCCGGGTTTTAAAACAGCGAAAAGAGCAACAAATAATTCGGGTGCACTCGACCCAACTGCCATTAATGTGGCCCCGGCAGCGTCGCTCGAAAGTCGAAGGTCTTTGGAAATTTTATCAAGGGAAGCAATAAAAAACAGATCGACAATGCGGGCAAGTAAAACAAAACAAACCAGCAATGCCAAAAAATAAACAACAATCATAACAAAATCTGATTAATGATTTAGTGCTAATCTTCAAAATGATCAGTTATCCCTTTTTTGATGTCGTTGGTTTCTTTAGTAACCGAAGAAGATACATCATTAATATCTTTTTTAATGTCTGATGTATGGTCGTTAATTTCGCGTTTTATTTCGTTGGTAGCTTTTTTAAATTCGCGCAATCCTTTTCCCATAGTTTTGGCAATGTCAGGGATAGCTTTCGATCCGAAAAACAATAGAGCTAAAAGCATTACCAATACAACCTCTCCGCCGCTAATAAATAAAATATAATTAGTCATTATTATAATTTTAATCACACAAATATACAAATTGGAAGCTCAAAAAATACTGTGTTGAAATAAAAAAGTAGTAGCCCTGCAAAAAGCAAGGCTACTTATTTAAAACAAACTGAGATTTCCTTTATTTTTTTCTTTTGGAGACAATTTTTACCAATCGTTTTTGAGTATCGAAAGCAATCGGCGTTGCAATGAAAAGTGAAGAGTATGTACCAACAATAACTCCTATTAATAATGCAAATGTGAAGCCCCGAATAGTTTCTCCACCGAACAAAAAGATTGCAAACAATACAACAAATGTTGAAAGCGAAGTACTAAATGTACGGCGCAGTGTACTATTTAACGCATGGTCAACATTATCATCTCTTTCGCGTTTTGGGTACAAATGCAGATATTCCCGGATGCGGTCGAAAACAACAACCGTATCGTTAATAGAATACCCCACTACTGTAAGAATGGCTGCAATAAATGCCTGGTCGATTTCTAAAGAGAAGGGTAATACTCCGTAAAACAACGAGAAAATACCAAGTACAATTAGTGAATCGTGCGTTAAAGCAGCAACAGCTCCCAAACCGTACTGCCAGTTTCGGAAGCGGATTAGAATATATATGAAAATAATAATTAATGCGAATCCAATGGCAAAAGCTGAATCTCTACGAATATCATTAGAAATGGTTGGCCCTACTTTTTGCGAGCTCATTTGATACTCTTCGGTAAATTGTTCGAGAGTAACATCACTGCTAATCATGTTGGCGTTTTGAAGGCCATTCATTAGCATCTCTTCAACTTCGTTATCAACGTTTTCACCGGTGTCATCAATCTTATATTCAGTTGTAATTCTCACCTGATTGTTAGCACCATAAGTTTTTACTTCAGGGGCTTCACCATAAACTCCGGCAAGTGCCTCCTGAACATCGGCAACTAAAACATCCTGATCAAAGCGAACCACATAAGTACGCCCGCCTTTAAAATCGATGCCGTAATTTAACCCACGAACCACAAATGAACCAATTGAGAGAACTATAAAAGCAGCAGAAATAACATAGAAAATTTTTCTTTTCTCCAGGAATTTAACTTTAGTTTCGCGAAGCCAGTTTTCTGTGGCTGACGAAGCAAATTGAATCTTTTTACTTGCACTCAGTTGCCATTCAAATACTATTCGGGTCAAGAAAATAGCTGAGAAAAGTGATGTGAGGATACCAATTATTAAAGTGGTTGCGAAACCTTTAATTGGTCCCGAACCAAACATATAAAGTACGATACCTGTTAAAAGGGTAGTTACCTGGCCGTCGATAATGGCTGAATACGCATTTTTATAACCATCGGAAATTGCAAGTTTAATCCCTTTTCCGGCCCTGAGTTCTTCCTGGACCCTTTCGAAAATCAGCACATTCGCATCAACCGACATACCAATAGTAAGTACAATACCTGCGATACCAGGTAAAGTTAAAACAGCACCCAACGAAGCTAAAATACCAATTATAAAAAACATGTTGACAATTAACGCAATGTTGGCAACCAAACCTGCATTTTTACTGTAGAAGAAAAACATATAAAGCAGGACTAAAGAAAATGCAATCAGGAATGAATACATCCCGCTGCTAATAGCTTCTTTCCCAAGCGAGGGGCCAACAATTTCTTCCTGCATAATTCTTGCAGGTGCTGGCATTTTACCCGATTTCAAAATGTTTGCAAGGTCTTTTGCCTCTTCGATACTTTCTAAACCGGTGATACTTGACTGGCCACCTTTAATTTCTCCCTGAACTGTTGGGAACGAACGAACATATCCGTCGAGAACAATTGCAATCGATTTCCCAACATTATCCTTGGTCATTCTCGACCAGGTTTTATCACCTTCGCTGTTCATACTAAAGGCAACCTCCGGATTTGAACCAAATTGGTCGAAATCCTGGCGGGCATCAGTAATCACATCACCATCGAGTGGCGCACGGCCATCTCGTGTTGTAACTTTTAATGCAATTAAGCGGTAATAATTTTCTGCTTCATCAGCAGGTTTTGCAGTCCAGCGGAAAACCATATTCCGTGGAAATATACTACTTACCTGTTCAAGTTTTAAATAATCATTTATCTGCGAAGTATCTTTAAAATGAGCCATCCCAACAACCGGTCCCGGGAATAGTTGTCCGGTTTGGTCGGTGCTTGGATTTAAAATGGCAAATAAAGGATACTCTTTTTTGAAATTTTCCAGGTTGTCGATTCCTGCCGCAGTTGAGTCGTTTTCCGCCCCGGCTTCCAGTTCTGACAAAAGAGAACTTTCGGCTTCGGTTGAGTCTGTTTCTGCAACAGCTTCAACTTCTTCAACAATTGTTTCTTCTTCCTCAATTCCGGAAGTTTGCATCTCTTTAATCCTCTCGTTTACCTGAAGTAAATAAGAGTAAACTTCCTGGTTTTCATAGGTTTCCCAGAACTCGAGCATTGCTGTTCCTTGTAGCAGGTTACGCACCCTGTTTTGATCTTTTACACCTGGTAATTCAACCAAAATACGCCCTTTGGTTTGTAGCTTCTGAATATTTGGTTGTGCGACACCAAAACGGTCGATACGTGTACGGAGAATATTAAATGAGTTGTCGATTGCTGCTGTTGTTTCTGCATTAATAACATCGAGAACTTCGGCATTTGTAGTGTTGAAATTAATTCGGTCGCGCAATTCGAGTGTGTTAAAAACAGAAGCCAGTTTTGCATTTGGATCAATTTCTTCGAACGAGCGGCCAAACAAAGCTACAAAGTCTTCCTGACTGTTTTTCTGTAGCATGGTCGCTTGTGAAAGTGCAGCATTAAAAGTAGAATCGGTACTGTAATTCGACATCGCTTTAATCAAGTCTATTACTTCAACCTCCAAAGTAACATTCATCCCTCCTTTGAGGTCAAGTCCGAGGTTCATTTCAAGCTCTTTGACATCTTTGTAAGTAAATTGTTTTAACCCTAAAAAGTTATAAACTTCTTCCCCTGAAATAGAATCAAGGTAGAAAAATTCTTTGTCGGGGTCACCCTGGGCATATTCTACTGCATCTTTTTCGATTTGTTTTGCTTTCCAGGTAAAAGTTAACTGGTAAAGACAAACGGCTGCAAGCAGAATGGCAAATGATAAAATAGCACCTTTGTTTTGCATTTTATTTAATTTTTATGTTTAAAATATTAATATGTATTTTTTTGAAATTAATTCGAATTTGTATTCAAAATGAATAATCAGAGAATTGAAAAATCCCTGCCCCTATAAATTAAAATAGAAATAGAGAATTTATGAAATTATCGGTTCATCGTCTGGAACAGTAAAGAAGTAATTTTTGAAAACCAGATAATGATAGGACAAAATAAGAGGGGACGTTTGTGTTTGCACCTCGGCTTTTAATACCTGGAAATTTCTTAACTGATGATGTTTTTGCAGATATTTATCGTGTGAATGGACGAAGATTTTACGACCTGAAGTTTTTTGAAAAGATGTTTTTGCATTGAATGTATTTGCCTGGTTAAAAAGGTAAATCGTACCATGTTCATGGGCAGGTTGTTTTGAATCCGTCTGTATTTCATCCAAATCATTCCGATTGCTTTCAAAATAAATATCAAATATGGTGGCTAAGCCAATTACAACTGCGAAAAGCGCAATGCGAAGAACAAGTTTTTTTGATATTTTAATTTTGATATTCAATGCCATGTTTTTTAAGCGGAGCAAATATACTTAAACATTTCAGGTATGCAAAAAACGAAGGTTTAGAAATTGGGGCTAAAAATATATTTTACAGGAAGATGCAAAACTCATTGTATTCAGCATTTTATGTTTTTCTGAAATTTTTAAAGACCTTTTTGCTGAAACACGAAACTTCAAAGAAAATGAATTAGTCTTTCCTTAGCCTGAATTATTCATGAGTTTTTCGTTATGAGAATTCAAAATGCACAGAATAAAGGGAAGCACAGAGTTGAGCCTCGCAGAAATAGCCTCAGCTATTTTGAGAATCGAGAATCGAGCATTCTCTTTATTCAAAGCAGTTTGATTTCGGAATAGATAAATTTATGAATAGTTCAGGTTAGAAGTAAAATCTTTTTTTTATAATTAATCACAGCCTTGTATTTCATAAGAAAATCGCCCCCAATCAATCCACATATTTTTAAGTTTGTAACTTTTGAATACAATTCATTTATATGTGATAAATCGAGAATTGCCACTTTTATGTTTTCTATTTTTAACTTTCCAAATTGAACCGATTTTAAAAGGGCTATTGAAACTTCCAGGGGCTTTTCTCCAATTCCGGCAGTGTGAATTTTATCCGATTCATCTTTTAAAACATTGTATTTTGCAACTAATGTTTTATCGAAAACTGTTTTTGATGCTCCTGTATCAATTACCCAATTCCCTTTTGTTCCATCCGAAAAATCAGAAGAGATAATCAAATGGAAATTGTCTTCTTCCAGTTCTACAATTTGCATTGGTATTTTTATTCTCATTTCGTAAAATAAATCTATAATTATTGAATAAGAAAGTTTTAACAATAAAAATCACACCTGCCATGAAGATGACTTTGCTTTCCCTGAAAAAGGCTAATAAGGTTCGGTGTTACCTAAATTAAAATTCCTTCTAAGGTTAAAAACCTAAAAATAAGGTTTTAAGAATTCTAATTTGAAATTAACTTTCTTTTCCGCAGAAATCGAATTCGACCTTCAAATGAGCCAAGTATTTTTTAATGGGAAATAAAAAACGGCTAATTCCGAAGAACTAACCGTTTAAAATATTTTTTCTAATTCCTCCCCTTTGGAGAGGTTAAGAGAGGCTCTATTTTTATAAAATATTCATTCCGTCTAAAATATCCATAACACCTTTAACCGAATTTGCAGAATTGTGCAACAGTTGTTTTTCATCTTTGTTAAGGGCAACTTCAATAATTTTTTCAACGCCGTTTTTACCCAATACAACCGGGGCTCCAACAAACATATCGTTTAACCCGTATTCACCTTCGAGTTTTACACAACATGGGAAAACACGTTTTTGGTCCATAACAATTGCTTCAACCATTTGCGCTGCTGCCGCTCCAGGTGCGTACCATGCGGAAGTCCCCATTAAATTAACAAGCTCGCCACCACCTTTTTTGGTTCGATCAACAATTGCATTTAGTTTTTCTTCATCAATCATTTCTGTAACAGGAATACCTGCAACAGTGGTATAACGTGGAAGTGGAACCATTGTGTCGCCGTGGCCACCCATTAAAAGTGCCTGAATATCGCGTGGTGAAACATCCAAAGCTTCAGCTAGAAAAGCACGATAACGGGCTGTGTCAAGAATACCTGCCATTCCCATTAAAAGGTTTTTCGGTTTTTTAGCTGTTTTAAAAGCTGCGTAAGTCATCACGTCCAACGGATTGGAAACGATAATAATTTTTGCATTAGGCGAGTGCTTCACAACGTTTTCGGTAACGCTTTTTACAATGCCAGCGTTAATAGAAATTAAATCGTCGCGGCTCATTCCCGGTTTACGTGGAACACCCGAAGTAATTACAACAACTTCCGAATCGGCTGTTTTTGAGTAATCGTTTGTTGAACCAACCACACGAGAATCGTAATAATTAACTGGTGCAGTTTGCCACAAATCCAAGGCTTTTCCTTCAGCAATACCTTCTTTAATATCTAAAAGGACAACTTCCTGAACAATATTTTTTTCTGCAACAATTTGTGCACATGTTGCACCAACATTTCCAGCTCCGACTACTGTAACTTTCATATTATTATTGAATTTTTATGTTTACGTATTTAAATATCTAAATATAAATAAAATAATATTCTTTCAAAAAAAGAAGCGCAAAGTTAATTGAATTTTTGATTTTGGGAAAATTTATTTTAAAGTTCAAATAATTTGCCCTGAAAGAGGGATCCATCCATCGCCTGAAATACCCTTAATTTAACCAATATGTCATTTTAAGCACTAAGGCACGGTTTCGTGAATTCCAATTTCCCGGAATATAATTGTCGGTATAAACTACAAAAATATCGGATACCGGTTGATAACGCCATTGCAAACGCATATTAATATTTACGTTATCAATTTGCTCATTGTATTGAACAAATGTTGACCAGAACAGTTTGTCGGTGAAAGTTACGTCCAGTTTTGGTCCAACCAACCATAATTTTGTATGTTCAAATGGTTGTGGCAGGTTCATGTCGGTATAATTAAAATTCATCGAGAGATTGATAAACGGCTGGTAACGGTATCCAAACTCGGCCTGAACATATTGGATTTCCCCGCTGTAAAAAGGACCTTTTGCTGCCTGTGCACTCCAGTTAAACATTGTTTTTCTTGTTGATGAATAAAACAAAAATGGGCCTCCAAATTTGTAAGTTGATCCGGCAGGCAGATAGGTCTCACTAATATGAGTTGGGTCAAAATCGTCCTGTAATTCAACAAAAAAATCTTTGTAACCAAACATTAAAGTTGATCTGTCCTGAAACTGGAATTGGTAGCTATATAGATTTTCGTGTTCAATTTTATGATACTCGGGATTGAAATAATACCTAAAATCGAACATTGGACCATGACTCACAATTCGTTTGTTGGGTACAAAAAGGTATGAAAATTCAGGGCTAATAAAATTATATCCTTTCCGTTGGATGTAACCAACTTCGGCGTCATAATTTTCCCCCACAGAAATTTGAATAAGTTCGAGTTGAAGATTTTTTGTGTTGTAGGCAAGTGTTGCCCCTTGCGAAAATTGTTTGTCGGGATTACTGGATTGGAACGAACGGTGATAATAAAACTTCCCGCTCCAGAAATTGTTTTTACTTGCCAAATTGTAGTCGAATCCGGCAACACGGTTAAATAAATTGCTGTTTTCAGGCTGGTCCAGATATTCTTTGTTTACCAGTATGAACCCGAAATTCGAGCGGGCAAAAACTTTTTTCTGAACCGAGGCAACTGTAAAATTTCGTGCCAGGTGTTCGCTGGTTTCTTGCGTGGTCATGTTCATAAATCCAATCCGCCAGTCGTTGCCAATTTTCCCACTTAATCGTGCGCCTGCTAAAACCGGTGCATCTAAACCAATCCGGCGCGAGAAAAATGGTGTCGCGGTATTATGTCCGAAACCGGAAAACAAGTCACTGTTTTCTAAAAAAAATTGGCGTTTTTCAGGAAAAAACAATTCGAAACGATCGATATTAGTAACTTGTTGATCGACTTCAACCTGTGCAAAATCAGGGTTGTAAGTCAGGTCAAGGTTCATCGACGATGAGATTCCAATTTTTGCATCGAAGCCAAAATCTTTTTTGTATTCGGCTCCCGTACCTGCTTCAAAATCGTTGGCAAAACTTCCAAAAATATATGGAATAAGAGAAAATTGTGTTTTTGATTTTGGAAGCGGCTCTTCAAATTTCATTACACCTGTGTATGCCAGCGAAGCCGTTGGAAATTGTCTTGGAACCGGTGCCCAAGCCGATTTTTCGTTCGACTTTAAATCCAGCCGGCTAAAATTTGTATTCCAAATTTGACTGCCAGCCGGGTATCGAACCGATTTAAAAGGGATTCGCATTTCCGTCACCCATTTATCATCGTATTGTTTTGTTTTCGATTCCCACTTGCAATCCCAATCCAGCGAAATGCTGCTCCCATCAGACATTGTTCCATCCCATTTTGCTCCCGACGCAGAAACTCCAAACGAAAATCCGTTAGTTTGATCTAGGAAGGTGTCGAAGAAAACCAAAAGGTTGTCGTTACTACCAAAACTAAAATCGCGCCGAAACGATTCCATAATTCGTTTGCCGGGAATGGTATCGTAAAAAATTTGTGCTAAATAAAGTGCTTTGTCATCGTAGGTCATTAAGATCTCCGATTGTTGATTGGCAAACCCAGTATCAACGGGCAGTACGCTATAAAAATTGTCGGCTTTTTGGGCGTTCATCCAATCAGATTCTTCAATAACTCCATCGATTTTTATCGCTGATTTTGCTTTTTTTACATTGTAAACAAAGTCTTTATTGAAGGTATTTATAGTGGTATCGATTTTCGATTTTGTAAAAGAATTGGCAAGTGTCGCAACATTTGCAAATACTAAAAGTAGTAATATTGAATACTTCATTTTTGAATTTTAATTAATTGATTTAGGAAATCAGCCGCAAAGATATTCAATTTGTAAATAATACAAAGAAGGTTTGGATATGTTTGGAGAAGAGAATTGTTAAAGTCTATCCAACAAGTCGGCAAATTTTTGAAATGAAACACCAAATAATAAATATGTTACATAAATCTGTCATTAGCACCGAAGTGAAGCAATTTCAACAAGCATATTTACAGCGACATAGGGCTGCTTTGAGCCTGGCAATTATAAAATTTGGAAAAATTGTGATTATACCGACTCGTGCCGTATTGAAGTAATTAATTCCTCACCTAACTGAATGTAGGAATTTGCGCAGCCAATTCTATTGCAAACTCCTATAAATGAATCGAATGCTGCTTTCTTGTTAAGGAAAAGGGCAATGATTTTCCCGCCGCAATGACAATTTGAAAATGCTGGTAAAGCTTCATTGCACTTCGGACAATATAAATCATATGTATCGTTTTCCTTTATTTTCATCCCAACCACAACACGAGTTTTGCAACCATAAACCGGACTTAACGCAACAACACCCTCTTGTTCGCCTTTTTTTGCATTTAAAAATATTCCGTTAAATTCATCAAATTTAGCTTTATCCGAAATCAGGTTGTGTCCATTCTGACAATAACATTCGGTAAAAAGCACAACATTTTCATCGTCACATATTTTTCTCTTTTTAAGCGGATTGGGGAAAACCAGCATTCCATTTTTATTAAATATACCCACTTTTATAATTTTTCTGCTATTAAAAATTCATTTGGGATTAGTTCGTTTAAAATGTTTAAAACCTTCATTTTTATATCTTGATATCGCGAAGCTAATTCCTCTGTAAAATACTCAGAAAACACCATGTCTTCTTTAATTTCTACCGCCAATATAAACATATTTTCCGGTATGTCAAATCCTACCGTATTACCCAATTCGAGTGCTGTAATAAAATTCGTATCATGCAAATTTGAAAGATGTAAAGTTTCTTTAAAATCGTTTGGTGTAAAAAGATAAACATCGCCAATATTACCGCCGGATGTTTTAATGGCATCGATAAAAATCACAGTTTTGTAGCCCTGTATAAATTCCAGGATTTCGAGACCGCCAACATTTAATTTCTCAAATATTAACTCAGTCCCTTCATATTTATTTTTTAGGAAATCACATAATTTTGGACCAATTCCATCATCCGTCAAAATGTCGTTACCAACTCCCAAAACCAATACATTTTTATCACTTTTGTTCATATTGTTTTCTACGGAAATGAACTTATTTTCGTTTCACAGTTCGAATTAAAGTTCCATCCATTTCACGAATATTAACAATCATGGGCATTTCACCTGGTAAACTGTGAGTAGCACACGAAAAACAGGGATCGTAAGCACGAAATGCCATTTCGATCATATTAAGAATTCCATCGGTAACTTCCACCCCTTTCTTAATTAAACCTTGTGCTGCTTTTTTAAGCGACATACAAATGGCAGCGTTGTTGTTGGTTGTGCCTACAATCAGGTTGGCTTTTAACACCAAGCCTTTGTCGTCGGTAATATAATGGTGGGTTAAAGTACCCCGTTGTGCTTCAACAATACCAATACCTTCGTTTGGTATGTTTGGCAATGGCGATCTTAAATCTTTACCGATAATATCGGGATCGGTAGCCAGTTCAAGAGAACGTTCAGCAGAATAAAGTAATTCAATTAACCTTGCCCAGTGCATCGCCAAAGTTGCATGAACCGGTTTGCCTCCTAAAATCCCGAACATTTTTTCGTATTCCGATTGTGCAAAAGGGGTTGCCATTCCATCGGCTGCATTCAACCTCGAAAGTGGTGTTGCCTGGTAAACTCCTGAATCCTGGCCTTCAACAAATCCTTTCCAACCTATTTTTTTGAGGTATGGAAATTTAAGGTAACTCCAGGGTTCAACCCGTTCGGCCACAAAATCCTGATAATCGTTAGGAGAGTATTTACAGTGTTCTTCGCCTTCGGTATCAACTACACGCACTTTTCCATCGTAAAAATTTACTTTGTTATTTTCATCAACCAGGCCCATCGAGTGTAGTTTTAGTGAATAAGGCCCATTCAAAATCAGATCCACGTATTCTTTATTTTCAAGAACTACATCGCCAAAAAGATTAAGCGAAAATTTGGCGAAATCGATAAAACCTTTTGCTTTTTTTTCGATATCGGCGCGTTGTTCTTCTGTCAATCCTTTTCTAACCCCGCCCGGGATATTCATTACAACATGTGTTTGATGTCCGCCAATCAGAGCCTGAATTTCCTGGGCAATCCGTCGCTGTTTTATTACTTCGGTTCCAATATTGACACCAACTTTATTTATTACACCGAGGATATTCCGCTCTGCTTTTGCCGCAGTAGGACCAACTACAAAATCGGGTGCAGCCAGTGCATAAAAATGTGCAATGTGGCTATGTACAAAATGAGCCATGTAAAATAACTCGCGCAGTTTTTTAGCAGTTGGTGGAGGTTCGACCCCGTAAACCGCATCAACAGCTTTCCCGGATGCCATGTGGTGGCAACCCGGGCAAACCCCACAAATTTTGGTTACAATTTGAGGCAACTCCTCAACCGGGCGGCCTTCACAAAATTTTTCAAAACCACGTAATTCCGGGACCTGAAAGTAAACATTATCAACATCTCCCTCATCGTTTAGGAAAATTTCAATTTTGCCGTGGCCTTCGAGGCGGGTAATTGGATCTATTGTTATTCGTTTCATAATTATCAGTTAAAGTTCTGAGTTTAAAGTTTAAGTGTTTGTTTTTCACTGAAAACTGCTACTGTGACTACTCACTGCAAACTTTCTTTCACTTTTCTCCTTAATATTGAACCGGGCAAACTAAAGCGGTAAAATGTACCTGCTGGATCTACAATCTGATTTGTTATTCTTTCAATTTCCTCTGGTTCGTTGGCGTCAATCATAGTTGCTACTGCCGACATCATTTTAGCTCCCGGATCGCTTACATCGGGAGGCGGGCCGTAACAACCGCGACAAGGTGCATTTCCTTCTATGCAACGATGACCACATCCTCCGCGGGTTGCCGGACCAAGGCAAATTACACCCTGTTCTAAGAAACAGGTTTCACCGTCGTCTTCAATTTCAAACGGACGTTTAAACTCTTTTATATGTTTGTTGTCGGTTTTTTTACGTGTACATTCGTCACACTGACCTTTATCGTAAGCGCCAATAACTGAACCTTTTGGCGGCAACTCGTTTCCTGAAACAATGGCCATAAATACTTCCAAAAGCCGTTCGGTTTGAGGTGGGCACCCCGGCATGTAATAATCTACAACAACGGTTTGATCGAGTGTTCGAACATCGTTATAAAATTTTGGTAAAGTCAGTGTCCCTTCTTCAACTTCGTAACTTACATTTGGTAGTGTAGCATCTTCATTTTCTGTTGTAATGTTTTTAAGATAAACCTGCTTTAGGATTTCTTCTTTAGTCGAAAAATTAGCCAGCCCGGGTATTCCACCCATGTGGGCACACGAGCCGTAAGCAACCAATAGTTTTGATTTTTGTCGCAAGACTTTTGCCATGTGTTCGTTTTCGCTGTTGCGTACTGCGCCGTTAAAAAGGGTGATATCAATAAATTTATCTTCCATTGCTTCAACGTCGGCATATTTTATGTCTAACGCAATTGGCCAGAAAACAAGATCTGCGTTGGCAACCACATCAAACAATTTCTCGTGGACATCGAGTACCGAAACACAGCACCCTCCGCAGGCCGCGCCCCAATAAACAGCCATTTTTAGTTTTGGTTTATTTTTTTGTTCTGTCATTTTAATACCTCCCTTAAGCAAAGTTTTCTATAATCTCTTTTACATGGCATGGGCCTAATCCCCGAACTGTTTCAGTAAACGAATCGGCTAATTCAGCAAATTGTTTTCCTTCACTTGCACTAATCCATTCTAAATGCAACCTTCCCGGATCAATTCCCATTTGGGCAATATATTTTTTTAGCAAATGATATCTTCGAAGGCATTTATAATTTCCCTCATGATAATGACAATCTCCAGGATGGCAGCCACAAATCAGCACACCATCGGCACCATCTTTAAACGACTCCAGTACAAAAATTGGATCAATCCTTCCAGAGCACATTACACGTATAATCCGAATGTTGTGAGCATACTTCATTCGCGAAGTTCCGGCAAGGTCGGCTCCGGTGTAGGAGCACCAGTTACATAAAAACGAAACAATTGTTGGTTCAAAATCCATAATTAACCCTCCTGTAATTCAAATGATTTATCAAGTAATCCTTTTATCTGAGAAAGTATTTGCCGGTCGGTAAAGTGTTGTGATCTGATAGCACCGGTTGGACAGGCTGATCCACAGGTTCCACAACCTTTGCAAAGAACCTCGTTAACAACCGACACCTGTTTTTCTTCGTCGAAACTAATAGCGGTGTAAGGACATACGCTAATACAGGTCTGACAGCCACAGCAAGTATCTTCGTTTACTTTGGCCGTGGTAACCTCAACTTCGACACTTCCTTTATTTATAGTTCCAAGAATTCTTGCAGCCGCGGCCCTTGCCTGAGCGACTGAATCGGGAATATCTTTTGGTGCCTGACAGCTTCCAACAACATAAATTCCATCGGTAGTAGTTGCAACGGGGTCGAGTTTCGGATGGCGTTCAATAAAAAACTGGTTGCCGCACATGCTTATCCCAACAGTTTGTGCAAGTTTTTTTGCCTCTTTATGTGCTTCTTTTGCTACCATCAGTATTACCAAATCGGCAGGCACCTCAATTCTTTCGCCCGAAAGTTTTTCGTCGAATTCGATTAACATTTTACAATTATCTTTTGATGAGGCTTCCCTTACTTCAGGCAATCCGTTTTTTTGATCAAACATCAGGAACATAACATTCTTTAGCGAGGTTGCAGAATACAACTCTTCACATCCATTTCCCATAGCCCGCATATCGGCGTAAATCTCAAAAATATTAGCATCGGGAATTGCGGAGCGGACAAGATTTGAATATTTTAAAGCATTCTTACAACAAAGTCGAGAACAATATTCGTGATAGTTTGAATTTCGGCTTCCAACACAATGAATTATTGCAATATTTTGTGGGACATTTCCATCATTTGTTAGAATTTTACCGGATTTTAATACCTGTTCAAGTTCCAACGAGGTCACTACATCCGGAATAATTCCATATTTATAATTTTGAATTTTTGAGGGATTGAATGTGCTTAAACCAATAGCCAAAATTATATTTCCAAATTTTAATTCTATTGACTGGTTTTCACTGTTGGTAATTTTAGTTTCAAAATTTCCAATGTAACCGCTGATTTCTTCAATTTGGGTATTCAGGAAAACTTTAATGTTCGGATGTATATAAACATGTTCAATTTTGGGATTAATTAATTGGGCTGCGTTGTACATAAACGGAGAGATGAGATCTATTTGTGCTGCATAACCGCCCAACTGACTTGTTTTTTCGACAAGATAAACCTGTTTCCCTGAATCTGCTATTTCTAATGCTGCTGAAATTCCTGAAATGCCCCCACCAACAATAAGGGTTGCAGGGTCTATTTCTACTGAACGTTTATTGAGCGCTTCGTGCCATTGGATCCGATTAATTGCAGCCGCTACCAGAGATTTTGCTTTTTTTGTTGCATTCTCCCTACTTCTATGAACCCACGAAACATGTTCGCGAATATTGGCCATTTGAAACATGTATGGATTTAAACCTGCATTCTCAAGTGCTTTTCTAAATGTTAATTCATGAATTCGGGGAGAACAGGCCGCAACAACCACCCGGTTTAGTTTATGCTTTTTTACATCGCTGATTATTAAATCTTGCCCGGGGTCGGAACACATATATTTGTAATCGCGCGATATAACAACATTTGGTAAAGTTTCCATTTCCCTGGACACATCTTCAACATCAACCATTTTGGCAATGTTGTTTCCGCACCAGCAAACATAAACACCAATTCTAACTTCTTCCATTTTTTAAAAGTTTTATTAAACAGCTACCGAAAGTTTTGATTTCAATTGTAATGCACTGGCTTTCTTTTTCATATTAGTAAAATAAATAGCTAAAGGACGATAGGCCAGGTGAGACCATTTTGAAAAAGCAACAAATGTTACAACCATTGGGACTTCGAAGGCCAGATGAATTATATAAGAATAATAAGTTGCGAAGGGTAAGCCATTTACCCTAAAAATATGGATCAGAATTCCGGTTAAAGCAACCATAAAAAGTAAAACGACAAATATCCAGTCGCTGTGGTGTGAGTATTTAAAAATCTCTTTCTTTTTTCGGACTCTGCCAATCATAAAATAGACAGTACCAAAAAGGAATCCAGCAGTAATTATATATCCGATTAAACGTTGTGGGTGATACCATGCGTGGATATCTTCGGTTTGAAACCAGGTAAGAAAGAAAATAATGAAAATAAACATTGTTACATAACCAATCATTAAAAACCAATGCCCAAACCAGTACATCCTGCTTTTATTGCATTTCGAAAACCTAAGTTGTGTTGCAAAATGAACTACGGCTTCACCGATTTCAGAAATGTAAATCCAAATGGGAATTTTTACTGATTTGTCTTTAACAATTACCTTGTAATACATATTTAAAATATTTGTTATCAGGAATAACGATAACGACAACAACAAAATATGATCGATTGTGGCTATCATTTCGGGATGTGCAAATGTGTTTAATTGAACTCCTCCTGCGGGAGTTAATTCACTTAACATCAGCCCTCCAAAGAGCAGGAAAGAAATAATTACAGCGAAAAATAGAAACAACATAACAAAGAGGTGAGCTGTAAATGATTTGTAGAGAAATCCTGAAAAACCGGTCCAGTCGTAAATTGAAGTTAAATATCGGCGCAAGGCCATCATAATTTCACCTGGGTTTGCGTCGCGCGGGCAGGTCTCTGAACATTCGCCACAGTAATAACATAACCATGGATCGCCGTTACTTGCAAGTTTATCTTTTAAACCCATTTGCGCTTGCCGGATTGTTTTTCTGGGAAACAGGATATCTTTTTCAGTAAGTTGACAAATTGCAGTACAGTTGCCACAATGGAAGCAGTCCTTCCAGTTTTTCACCCCGAATTTTTCAAGGTCGTGCATAAAATTTGGATCCACTCGTGTTGCCATAATTAATAGTCATTTATGGTGGTAAGTTTTTTTGCCCTTTTTTCAATATCAAGAAACGACAAACTGCTACGTCCGTTTGAGATCTTCCCGTTTAAAATGCTTTGTAAAACTCGCAATGCTGCTGCCGATGCCTGGGCAACTGTGTCGGGAATATCTTTGGGCCCCTGGCACAAACCGGCAATTGCAACTCCGCCTTTACACGTATTTACAGGGTTACTTATTTTATGTATTTCATTCATCCAGCCATATTTGTCAACAGGAATTTTTAGCATCGCAGCCAATTCTTTCGCATCGTTATTAGGTTCAAGTCCCACGGCCAGGATTACCATTTCTACTTTCTGTTCCAGCAAACGACCGTTTTCAACATCTTCGCTTCGAACAATCAATTCACCATTGGTTGATTCAACTGATGCTGTCCTTCCTCGAATTATATTTATTCCTTCATTTTTTATTCGTTCGTAAAATTCTTCATAACCTTTTCCAAAAGCGCGCATATCTATATAATGCTCATAAACGTCAGCGTCGGGTAGTTTTTCTTTTACCAGGTGTGCCAATTTTAATGAATACATGCAACAGACTTTCGAACAATATGCATTATAATTTTCGTCGCGGCTGCCAATGCAATGAATAATTGCGACACTGTCGGGGACATCGGCTCCGATTGTAAAAATCCAATTGCCTTTTTTGTCTTTGGTCCGGTAAGTAATGTTCCCATCTGTTGGTCCCGCTGCATTTATCAACCTTTCAAATTCAAGCGATGTAATAACATTCGGGTGTTTCCCATAACCAAATTGTTCAGCCCGTTTTGCGTCAAATACTTTAAATCCGGTGGCTACAATTATGTTTCCAACGGTAATTTCAACTACTTCATCTTTTGCATCTAAATCAATACAATCGGGCACCGGACAAAATTTAACACAGACACTACACTTTTTCCCCTGAACATACCTGCAACTTTCTGCATCAATTAAATATTTATTTGGTACTGCCTGTGGAAATGGGATGTAAATAGCTTTTCGTAAAGTTGTCCCTGAATCAAATTCGCTATAGGTTTTGCTGGGGCATTTTTCAGAGCATGTACCACATCCTATGCAAGTTGCAATATCGACCCTGCGGGCTTTTTTCAATATTTTTACTTTGTAATTTCCAGCAGTTCCTTCAACACTTTTAATCTCGCTGTAAGTCAACAAGTTGATGTTTTCGTGTTGCCCCACATCAACCATTTTTGGGGTTAAAATACAGGCCGCACAATCGAGTGTCGGAAAAGTTTTGTCGAACATTGCCATGTGCCCGCCAATAGTCCCTGTTTTTTCAACCAGATAAACTTTTTGGTTGGCGTTGGCAATTTCCAACGATGCCTGAATTCCCGCAATCCCACCACCTATAACTAATGTATCGGGGCAAACTTCCGAATCACCTGGTTTTGCGGCATCTAAAAAAGGAACATTGAGAATCGCACAAGCAACAATGGCTTTTGCCAGTTCGGTATCATTGCTTTCAAGTGCGCCATGTTCTTTAAAATCGGCCAATAAAATATTTTCAACAGGAAGTTTTGAATTTGAGAATACCGAGGAAAAAAAAGGCTTAATTAGTCCTGTATCGTAACCGGCTATGATTAATCGTTTCAATTTGAACTTCTGAATTTGTGATTCAAGGAATGATTTATCCCACAAAGGAAAAGTTTCTGAATCCCAAATCACTACAACATGTTTAAAGCTTTCTGAATACTTTATTATTTCATCGAAGTTCAGGCTGCTCACATGTCCGTTTCCGGGATGGTAAAATAAGATACCGGTTAAATTTTTTTCACTCATAATTTAATAAGTGTTATTATTAAAAAATTGAAGTAACAGAATCACTCTGGTTCATTTTTTAAATTAGAGTTTCAACTTTCATACAAGGTATTGAAAATGAATCTTTTTATGAATGATGATGGTCAGACTATAAAATGACCTGGGTCAGTTTTTAGAGATAATTATTCAAAATTTTTTGCGGTTTGCTTCAATCCCTTAATGTCGGTTAGGGTTATCGATCGGCCATCGATTGAAATAAGATTTTCATCTTTAAAGTCATGTAAGAGGCGGATTACTGTTTCAGTGGCCGTTCCAACAATATTGGCAAGGTCTTCGCGTGGCAACGAAATATTATGTTTAATTACTGTTTTTCCATTTGGTTTAAAAACACGGTTTAAAATTAGCAAAGACTCTGCCAGGCGCTCACGGACAGGTTTTTGGGCAATCGATATAATTTTGTCTTCAGCTTCTTTCAGCATTTTGCATAGATACCCAACAATTTCGGTGTTCATTTTTGGGTATTTTTCAGTTAGATGAAAGAAGAATGATTTATTTACGAAACAAATAACCGAGTCCTCCAGTGTTGCGGCAGAAGCTGTATATCGTTCTCCATTTAAAAGTGACCGGATTCCCAACAAACTACCTTGAGTTGATAAACGTACAATTTGCTCTTTACCATCCATTCCAACCCGGTAGATTTTAACCCTTCCTTGTTCTAAACAGTAAATGCCGGTTGGGATTCGGCCTTCATAAAAAACAATGTGACCTTTTTTATAAAAATTGCATGTTTTATTGTTACTGAGGCTAATTAAATCGAACTCATCCATTTCGCTAAAAAACGAAAGTGCCTTGGTTAAACACGATGGACAGGATGGACGTTCAACTTTCATTATGAATTCAATTAAAGGTTGATCTTTAAATTCTACGGAGAATTCTATTTCAGGTTTTGAATGTTTGTCATTATTCATACTTAAAGTGATAAAAATCAGGATAACGTACTTTAGATTATTAAAAAGAAACCTTCGTAAAGTTGCTTCGTTGAAATAGGCATGAGAAACCCTTATTTTATGAAGAATATTTACGATGCAAATTTCATTTGATGCCATAAAAAACAGACACTGCAAACTAAATGAAAAGCATAATAATAGCTGCCAAATGAAAAGGGTTATTTTAAGTGTTAAATCTTCCTGGGTGCCCCTATTCCTGATTATTCTTTTTATTACCGTAACAACATTGTTTGCCCAGAATAAATACTTTGCCGATTTAAGGTTGAGAATGGTAAAAACCCAAATCGAAGCGAGGGGCATTAAAAATGAAAATGTACTTCAGGCATTTCTTAATGTTGAAAGGCACCGGTTTGTTTTACCTGCTTATATTTCGGTTGCTTACAAAGATTCTCCTCTTCCAATTACGGAAGGTCAAACAATTTCTCAACCCTACATAGTAGCTTTTATGACTGAAGCTTTGGAATTAAAACCAACCGACAAAGTCCTTGAAATCGGAACCGGCTCAGGATACCAGGCTGCAATTCTGGCTGAAATTTGCGATTCGGTTTTTACCATCGAAATATTTGAGTCGCTTGGGAAAAAGGTAAAATTGCTTTATGCAGAATTAGGCTATAAAAATATTTTCTGCAAAGTTGGCGATGGATACAAAGGCTGGACCGAACATGCACCTTTTGATGCAATTATTGTTACCTGCTCGCCAACTCATATTCCTGAACCATTAAAAAACCAGCTTGCTGAAGGTGGCAGAATGATAATTCCTGTTGGCAAAGATCCCATTCAATATTTGGTTTTACTTGAAAAGAAGCGCGGAAAAATTCGGGAAGAAACAATTTTGCCGGTGCGGTTTGTGCCAATGTTGGATGAGGAAGGGAAGAAGTATTAGTTATTTTTAGTCCCCCTTGGTAAAGGGGGATTTAGGGGGATCGATCAAAATGTCTTAATTTTAAAGGAAATCAGTACATCAATGAACTCCTCATACAATAAAAAATTAAAACCGTTGGCAAGAAAACTGAGGAAGCAAGGCACCAAAGGCGAAGCTATTCTTTGGCGTGATGTTTTAAAAGCCCGTCAAATTAAGGGTTATCAATTTAACCGCCAGTTTCCTATTGATAATTATATTGTAGATTTTGTTTCCAGAAAATTAAAACTAATCATTGAAATAGATGGAAATTCTCATATTGCAAAATCGGAAGAAGACTTTGAAAGGCAAAATTTCCTTGAAAGTTTGGGTTTTCAGATATTAAAATTCTCTGAAGTTTTTGTAATTTATCGTATTGATGAGGTTGTGACTGAAATTGATTATGCCATTGAGTGCATTGAGGAACAGGGGATTAATAGTTAACTAATTATCAATCCCCCTTTTGATTTCCCCTTTCCAAAGGGGGACGGAGTCGCAATAAAGATGCAATTTCACTGTAGGAAAGAGTGTTCTTTTTTATTGTTTTGCAGCTGATAGTTTACAACGCGAATAAAATACCAAAATATATATTCTATAATAAAAACATGTTTGGGACGAGTTCCCCTTGGCGATGGGGGATTGGTCTAAAAGTGTTATATTTAAACGAAATGAATTCTCTTATGAGAACCAGCTCCACAAAAAATATTAATATTAAAATTAAAGGCCTTGTTCAGGGAGTTGGTTTTCGTCCGTTTGTTTATCGC
The DNA here is from genome assembly GCA_018648265.1 of Prolixibacteraceae bacterium. Taxonomy (GTDB): domain Bacteria; phylum Bacteroidota; class Bacteroidia; order Bacteroidales; family Prolixibacteraceae; genus Draconibacterium. The sequence goes on from JABGRN010000008.1 coordinate 51,500, forward strand.
GCTGCTTTAAAAAACGATGTTTCCGGGTGGGTAAAAAATCGGCAAGATGGAATTCTAATTGAAGCCTCAGGAAAAACAAAAAATGTTGATTCGTTTTTTTCAAATCTAAAAAATGATTTCCCTGTTGCTGCTCAAATTCAGAATATTCAGGTTTCGAATTCGGGTAAGTTTTATAAAAATGGTTTTCAAATAATTTTAAGTGATGAAAACTCAGGACAAAATGAAATCACACAAATTGGCCCCGACATTGCAGTTTGCAGTGACTGTTTGGAAGATTTGAAAATACAAGCTCATCGCTCAAATTATCCGTTTATTAATTGTACCAATTGTGGCCCCCGTTTTTCCATAATCCGCGATTTACCCTACGACCGCGAAAAAACCACAATGGACGTTTTTAAAATGTGCCCGGTTTGTAAAAGTGAATATCAGAATCCCGACGATAGGCGTTTTCACGCTCAACCCGTAGCATGTGTAAATTGTGGCCCAAATTATAAATTTATATCAGGGGAAAAAGTAACTGAAAAATTTGATGAGGTTCTAAACCAAACTTCTCAATTTATATACGAAGGGAAAACTGTTGCCATAAAAGGAATCGGCGGATTTTTTATTGCTTGCGATGCAACAAATGGAAATGCTGTTAAACGTCTGCGAAAACTAAAAAATCGCGAGGGAAAACCTTTTGCCGTTATGTTTAAGGATACGGATATAATTAATCAGTTTTGTTTTTTAAGTGAAAAAGAAAAAGAAACTCTCATATCATGGCAGCGACCTATTTTAATTCTTAAATCAAAAAACAAACTTCCCGAAAGTGTTAGCAATGGCATAAATACCGTGGGTGCGATGCTTCCTTACATGCCATTTCATTATTTACTTTTTGAAAAATTAAAAACACCGGCAATCGTTTTTACCAGTGGAAACTTTTCCGACGAACCAATTATTATTTCCAATAAAAAAGCTGAAACTGAATTACCTCAAATTTGTGATGCAGTGGTAACATTTAATCGCGAAATCTTCAATAGATCAGACGATTCGCTTTTACAGGTAATAAACAGAAAGCCACGATTAATGCGTCGTTCAAGAGGCTGGGCGCCAAACCCGGTTTATTTGAATTTTGATGTTGATGGAATTTTGGCAACCGGTGCTGAATTAAAAAATACTTTCTGTCTGGGAAAAGGAAAACAAGCAGTTCTTAGCCAACATATTGGTGATTTGAAAGATTTTGAAACCCTCTCGTTTTATGAAAAAAACATTCAGCAGTTTCAAAAAATGTTTTGTGTAAAACCGGCTTTGGTTGTTCATGATTTTCATCCTGAATATCTCTCTACAAAATATGCCATGAAATCCGGGTTGCCAACTTTTGCAGTGCAACATCATCATTCTCATATCGCATCTTGCATGGCCGAGCATGGTTTAGATGAAAAAGTGATTGGTGTATGTTTCGATGGAACCGGCCTTGGAGATGATGGAAATATTTGGGGGTCGGAATTTTTTGTTTGCGATTTAATGGATTATAAACGAGTGTTACATTTTGAATATATCCCGCTTCCCGGTGGCGATGCAGCAACAAAAGAACCATGGAAAATAACCGTTTCATGGCTTTATAATATTTATGGAAATGATTTCCTGAATTTTAATTTGCCATTCCTTAAAAATATCTCCGAAGAAAAAATTAGCTGGATAATAAAAGCCATCGACAAAAAAATTAATTGTCCTTTAACTTCGGGATCCGGAAGATTATTCGATTCCGTTTCGGCTTTGCTCGGATTGTGTAATTATTCAACATTTGAAGCCGAAGCACCCATGAGACTTGAAAATATTGCTGCTAAAAATGAATCTAGAAATTATTCGTATAAACTGTCACGTATCATAGATTTTTCGAAAATGTTTACCGAAATTATACAAGATTTGAAACGAGAAGTTGAACCTGAAAAAATTTCAGCAAAATTTCACAATACGATTTCGGAAACCATAATAAATGGTGTAAAAAAGATAAGCAAAAATACAGGATTGAAAAAGGTGATTTTGTCGGGAGGAACTTTTCAGAACAGGTATCTTTCAGAAAGGACAGAAAATAAACTGGTGGATTTTGGGTTTCAGGTTTTTACCAACAATTTGGTTCCTTGCAACGATGGCGGAATTTCATTGGGACAACTTGCAATTGCAGCGAAGAGAAGAGGAAGAAAGTGAGCAGTCGCAGTCGCAGTGAACAGTAAAAAGTGGGAGAAAGTTGTCAGTCACAGTCACAGTGAACAGTAAAAAGTGAGAGAAAGTTGTCAGTCGCAGTCGCAGTGAACAGTAAAAAATGGGAGAAAGTTTACAGTCGCAGTTTTCAGACAATAATAATTAATCACTAATAAATAATCAATTTAAAATGTGTCTAAGTATTCCGGCAAAAATAGTATCGATTAATGGCGAAAAAGCCCGGGTTTCCTTGGGTGGCGCAGAATACAATGCTGCACTTAATTTAGTGGAACATGCGAAAATCGGCGATTATGTTTTATTGCATTCTGGTTTTGCAATTCAAATAATTGATGAAAAAGAAGCTATGGAAACCATGCAATTATTAAATGAGGTTATTAAGAAAGAAAAAGAAAACGAGTGAAGCACATTGACGAATATAGGGATAAAAAACTGGTTGACCTGCTCCTGAAACAGATCTGGGAAACCAGCAAAACTCCTGTCCGGTTAATGGAAGTTTGTGGCGGGCACACTGTTGCCATTCGCAAATTTGGAATTCCAGAATTACTGCCATCAACCATTAAATTGTTAAGTGGTCCCGGTTGCCCGGTTTGTGTTACCGGAAAATCGTTTATCGATAAAGCAATTAAATTATCTAAAATTCCTGAGACAATAATCACAACATACGGCGATTTAATGCGGGTTCCTGGTTCAAGTTCAACATTAGAAAATGAGAGGGCGAATGGAGCAGAAATCCGAATGGTTTATTCGCCATTGGATTCTATTGAAATAGCAAAAGAGTATCCATCAAAAAAAATATTTTTTCCGGGTATTGGTTTTGAAACTACTTCACCGGCTACTGCTGTGACTGTTCTTCAAGCGAAAAAAGAAAAATTGGATAACTTTTTTTTGTTGAGTGCCCACAAAATTATGCCGCCTGCAATGGAAATGCTCATCGACGATGAGGTGCAAATTGATGGCTACATTTGTCCGGGGCATGTGAGTACAATCACCGGTTCGGGAATTTATAATGGAATAGTTGAAAATTTTGGATTGGGCTGTGTAATTACCGGTTTCGAACCTGTTGATTTATTACAGGGAATTTTAATGTTAGTTAAACAGTTTGAATCTGGAAATCCTAAAGTTGAAATTCAATATAAACGGGCTGTAAAAGCGGTAGGGAATATAAAAGCATTAAAACTTTTGGATGAAGTCTTTGAACTTAAAGATGATTGGTGGCGGGGATTGGGGAATGTTCCTAAAAGTGGGTTAAAACTAAAAACTGAATTTAAAAAATTTGATGCAGAATTAAATTTTCAATTGAATTTACCAGAGCCAAAAGAGGAAAAAGGGTGCATTTGTGGAGAGATTTTGAAGGGATTGAAACTGCCAAGCGATTGCAAAATGTTTGGCAAAATTTGCACGCCCGAAAATCCGGTTGGGGCATGTATGGTTTCAACTGAAGGATCGTGCCAGGCATTTTATAAATATCAATTATGAACAGAGATAAAATTTTGTTAAGTCACGGTAGTGGTGGAAAAAGGAGTACCGATTTAATTCAGAATTTGTTTTTCAACTATTTTGATAATAAAATTTTAATTTCTGGCGGCGATTCGGCAATTCTAAATATTCAAACAAACAATCTTGCATTTACTACAGATTCTTTCGTTGTCGATCCCCTGTTTTTCCCTGGCGGCGATATTGGTAAATTGGCAGTTTGTGGAACGGTAAACGATTTAGCTGTTTCGGGGGCAGTTCCAAAATATTTAAGTGTTGGTTTTATAATTGAAGAGGGATTGGAGTTTGACGTTTTGGAGAAATTAGTAAAAAGTATTGCTGAAACGGCTAAAACTGCAAATGTTAAAATTGTTACCGGCGACACAAAAGTGGTCAACCGGGGAAAATGTGATAAATTATTTATTAATACAAGTGGGATTGGTGAATTGGATTCCAAATTCAAAAAAATAAGTTCTGGAGAAAAAATTCAACCGGGTGATAAAATTTTAATAAACGGTTTTATTGCCGATCATGGAATTGCAGTGATGAGTGCCCGCAACGAATTAAAAGTTCAGGCTGACGTTCAATCTGATTGTGCGCCCTTAAATGGATTAATCGGGGAAGTTTTGGCAATTTCGGAAAACGTAAAATTTATGCGCGACGCGACAAGGGGTGGTTTGGCTACAGTTTTAGCTGAAATTGTCAAGAACAGAAATTTTGGAATTCATTTAATTGAAGAGAAAATACCTGTTCGCGAAAGTGTTCGGGGAATGTGTGAGTTTTTTGGTTTCGACCCGCTTTATGTTGCCAACGAAGGGAAAGTGGTGATGATTGTTTCTGATAATGATGCTGAAAAAGTGTTGGAAAAGTTACAGAAAAATGAGTTTGGGAAAGAGGCTCAAATTGTAGGGGAAGTGGTGAATGAACATTCTGGCAAAGTGGTTTTGCAAACCCAAATCGGAGGTAAACGGATAATCGACATGTTGTTGGGCGACCAGTTGCCAAGAATTTGTTGAGGAAGTTGGAAGATTGAAAAACGAAAAAATTGAGTATTAAAAGATATGCACGAATTGTCAATTGCACAATCGATTGTTGAACTTGCTAATGAAATTGCCGTAAATGAGAATGCTGAAACAATTCAAACTATCGATATTGAAATTGGTGCATTGTCGGGTGTGGTTTTCGAAGCTCTCGAATTTGCTTTGGAAATGACAGTAAAAAATACAAAACTTGAGGGGGCAAAAATTAATTATTTGAAAATAAGCGGACTTGCAAAATGCTCAAATTGTAAATTTCAATTTAAAACTAACGATTTGCTGGCATTTTGCCCAAAATGTGACCAAGCGAATTTCAAAATAATTAATGGAAAACAATTGAGGATAAAATCGTTAACTGTATAATTTAATATCTAAAATTATGTGCGACACTTGCGGATGCGAAGATTCCGAAAACGTAAAAATTTATGAGCCGGGAAAAATAAAAGAACATCACCATCATCATTCACATGATAAAGCAGTACCGAACCACCATCATCATTCACACGATAATGCAGTACCGCATCATCACCATCACGACAAACATTCTCATCGTAAAATTTCGGTTGAACAGGACATTCTATCAAAAAATAATTTATTGTCCGAACGCAACCGGGGATATTTTGAAGCACTCGGAATTTTTGCAATAAATATGGTCAGTTCGCCGGGCTCGGGAAAAACATCGGTGATTGAACGAACGATTGCTGAAATCGGAGGCCAGCTTAAATTTTATGTTATTGAAGGCGACCAGCAAACATCAAACGATGCTGAGCGAATTCAAAAAGCAGGTGCAAAAGCTGTTCAGGTAAATACCGGGAACGGATGTCATTTGGATGCGAATATGGTAAATAATGCAACTAAACAATTGGAGCCTGAATCTAATTCAGTCCTAATTATCGAAAATGTGGGAAACCTGGTTTGCCCGTCGATGTTTGATTTGGGCGAAAAAAAGCGGGTTGCAATTTTCAGCGTAACCGAGGGTGAAGATAAACCGGAAAAGTACCCAACTATTTTTCACACATCCGATGTTTGTATTCTCAATAAAACAGATCTTTTACCCTATGTTGATTTTGATATTGAAAAGGCAAAAAATCTGGCAAAACAATTAAACCCGGATATGGTATTTTTTGAAGTTTCTGCTAAAACAGGGGAAGGGATGGAAAAATGGTATGAGTGGCTGAATTTGGCAAATAGTTGATAGCATTTTGTAAAACACTATTTAGTGCCGTTAATCCGAACTTGATTCGGAATCTGTTCCTTTTTGTGAAATAAATTATTTCGGCTGCTTTAATTTTAGATATACAAATAAATAAATTTTCGCTAATTTGCCAGCAAACCAAAAACTAACAAAATGTCTAAGTACACTTTTCTTTTAATTGTATCTATTGTGTTTTTAACGGTTTGTACAAAAAAAATAGATCCCGACCGACAATGGTTTATGTACCGTGGAAATTACGCAAGTGGGGTTTTAGATCAAGCTAATTTGCCTGAAACCTGGGATGCCGTAACTGGCGATAACATTGCCTGGAAAACTGAAATTCCTGGAATGGGTCACTCTTGTCCGGTGGTTTGGGGCGACAATGTTTTTGTAACAACAGCAGTTAGTACAGAAGAAAAAGGTGATATTAAAACCGGAATTTATGGTTCGATTGCACCTGTGCCCGACTCTTCAATTCACGATTGGAATTTGTATTGTATCGATAAAACTTCCGGCGAAATAAAGTGGGAACAAACTTCACATTCTGGAATTCCTGAACAGAAACGCCACCCGATGTCATCGCATGCAAATTGCTCCCCGGCAACAAATGGTGAATTTGTGGTTGCTTTTTTTGGTTCCGAAGGTTTGTATTGTTACAATATGAGAGGAGATTTGCAATGGTCGAAAGATTTTGGAGTACTTAAATCCTCGTTTTTCCTTGTTGAATCTGCCGAATGGGAATTTGCCAGTTCTCCCTTAATACATGAGGATGTTGTAATTATTCAATGCGATGTAATGGAAAATTCGTTTTTGGCTGCTTACGATATAAAAACAGGTGAAGAGTTGTGGAAACAAAACCGCGATGAATATCCCGGTTGGTGTACACCAAATATTTATTATGAAGGGGAAAAAGCAAGAATCGCCGTAAACGGATTTAAACATCGTGGTGGATACGATTTTGAAACCGGGGAAGAAATCTGGCGAATGTCGGGTGGGGGCGATATTCCGGTTCCAACCCCAATTGTCGGAAACGATTTGATTTATTTTAACAGTGCCCATGGAAAAATGTCACCGATTCTTGCAATTCAAAATAATGCTTCTGGTGATATTACTTTGGAAGAAAGGGAAACAACAAATGAATTTGTAAAATGGGGAAAACTTCGTGGTGGCTCGTACATGGGAACGATGTTAATTTATGGCGATTATTTGTACAATGCTGCCTGGAACGGAAAGTTAAGTTGTTTTAATGCATTAACAGGGGAAGAGATGTTTGCAGAGAAAGTTGGATCGGGAAACAGTTACACCTCGTCGCCTGTGGCAGCCGATGGAATTATTTACATCACCGATAATAATGGAATGGTTTATTCGGTAAAAGCCGGCCCTGAATTTCAGGTCCTTCAGGAAAATAATCTCGACGAAACCTGCATGTCAACGCCGGCCATTGCAGAGAATTACTTGTTTTTCAGGACTAATAGAAGTTTAATTGCTGTAAAAAAACAATAGAGTTTAAATCCATTATTTTACATTAAATTCATTGTTGACTCATACTAGCGCCTTCTTTTTATTATCCGAATAAATGTCTTATTTTCGCTAAATTGTTTTGAAACAGGACTTATGTGGATTAGGATTTCCGGGATTATTCTTCGGAATAAAATATTACTTCTTATAGTATTAGCATCGATTACCATTTTTTTGGGATACCATGCCCGGAAAGTGGAAATGTCGTATGAATATGCTCAGTTACTCCCTAAAAAAGATCAGGCATTTAAAGATTACCAGCGTTTTGTTGAGATTTTTGGAGAAGAGGGGAATTTAATAATTATTGGAATCCAGGATTCGAATTTCTTTCAAATCGATCATTTTAAAAGTTGGAGAAAATTAAGTAACGACCTCGCTAAAGTGGAGGGGGTAGAAAATTTATTGACGGTATCCAACACTTATAATCTGGTAAAAAATACAAAGGAGAGGCAGTTTGAAATTGAAATGATTTTTCCCGATTCTGTTTCCAATCAGCAAGAACTGGACAAGTTTGCTGAAAAATTTAAAGGATTGCCATTTTACAAAGAAACCGTTTACAACGACGAAACGGAAACCTATTTACTGGCCATCACAGTAAACAAAGATAAAATGATGTCGAAAGAACGGGAGCAGATGGTTAAATCTATTCAAAAAATCTGCCTTCAGTATGAAGTAAAAAACAATGCTCAACTACATTACTCCGGATTGCCATACATAAGAGTGGTGAATGCCATAAAAATCAGGAACGAATTATATTTATTTAGTGCGCTTGCACTTGCCATTTGTATTATTGTGTTATTCTTTTTCTTTCGCTCTTTTAAGGCTGTATTTTTCCCTGTACTTATTGTGCTTGTGGGCGTGGTTTGGGCCCTGGGAATGTTGGCTCTTTTTGGGTACAAAATTACTTTGTTAACGGGGATGATTCCACCACTTTTAATTGTGATAGGAATCCCGAACAGTATTTACATGCTGAATAAATTTCATCATGAATATGTTACCCACGGAAATAAAATAAAAGCACTTCAAAGAGTTATTATAAAAATTGGTAATGCCACCTTTTTAACTAACCTGACTACTGCCTCTGGTTTTGCAACATTTATAATTGTTAAAAGCGATTTATTGAAACAGTTTGGGATAGTAGCTTCGTTAAATATTATGGGATTGTTTTTACTTTCCTTATTGCTAATCCCGATTATTTTTAGTTTCATCGATCCTCCATCTTCCAAACATGTCAGGCATCTGGAAAATAAATTTGTTTCTGGTATTATCGGGCATTTAATAAAAATTACCCAAAACTATCGGAAGGTGGTTTACATTACAACAGTTATTATCGTTGGATTGGGCATTTATGGAATAACGCTGATAAAAAGCTCGGGATATATGGTTGACGATATTCAGGAAAGCGATCCGATTTATACCGATTTAAAATTTTTTGAAGATAATTTTGATGGATTGATGCCTCTTGAAATTATGGTCGATACCAAAAAACCAAGCGGGGCAATGCAATTATCTACTTTTAATAAAATCGATCAATTAGAAAAAAGACTGTCAGAATATCCTGAACTTTCCCCTCCGCTTTCTTTGTTAAATCTTTTAAAATTTTCGAAACAGGCCTTTTATAATGGTAAGGAAAATTATTACAGTTTGCCCAATAACCGCGAAAAGAATTTCATTTTACAATATGCAGCCACCGGAGACAAGAATGCCGATTTATTACATTCGTTTTTAGACAGTTCGAAACAAATAACCCGGATTAGTATCAGGATGAAAGATGTCGGTACAAAACGAATGGAAGAGTTATATTCCGGGTTTAAAGCCGATATTGATTCAATTTTCACGGCAGACAATTACGATGTTACCGTGACCGGCTCAAGCATTACTTTTTTTAAAGGAACTAAATATCTGATAAAAAACCTTTTTACCAGCCTTGCTCTGGCAATTCTTTTGATTTCTGCTTTTATGGCAATAATGTTTTCATCTTGGAGGATGGTAATTATGTCGTTGACACCCAATGTAATCCCTCTTATTTTTACGGCTGCAATAATGGGATTTGCCGACATTCCGATAAAAGCATCAACAATTTTGGTTTTTAGTATTGCCTTTGGGATTTCGGTAGATAACACGATTCATTTTCTGGCAAAATACCGACAGGAACTAAATGCTACCAATTGGGATATTCGTAAATCGGTTGTGCTGGCCTTAAAAGAGACCGGGGTTAGTATGTTTTATACATCGGTGGTTTTATTCTTTGGGTTTGGAATATTTACGCTTTCAAGTTTTGGCGGTACAGTGGCAATGGGAATTTTGGTTTCACTTACACTTCTTGTTGCCGTAACTTCAAATTTAATTTTATTACCATCGCTACTTACCGGTTTAGAAAGATTAACAACCACTCAGGCTTTTAAAGAACCTCTTCTGCACATTTACGACGAGGAAGAAGATATTGAACTGGAAGATCTTGAGATATTTTACGATAAAAATAAAAAATAATTTTAATGTATTCTGTAGAAGAATTACAGCAAATAATCAATCGCGAAATTGAACTGCGTTCAAAGGAATTAATAGAAAAACCACCATTCGAACTTTATATTCCTGTTAAATATGCGCTTGAAATGGGAGGGAAAAGATTACGACCTGTACTCTTACTTCTGAGTTATAATTTGTTTTCCGATGAAATTTTAAATGCCTTACCGGCAGCTTTGGCAATTGAAGTGTTTCATAATTTTACCCTTTTGCACGACGATATTATGGACAAGGCAGATGTTAGAAGAAATCAGTCAACAGTGCATAAAAATTTTGGCGAAAACAATGCAATCCTTTCAGGCGATGCCATGGCTTTTTTGTCGTACCGGTTTTTAATGGAAAGTAAATCGGAACGTTTGGTTGATGTTGCCAATTTGTTTACTTTAACAGCTATTGAAGTGTGCGAAGGACAACAATACGACATGGATTTTGAGTCCCTCATGAAAGTGACAGAGGCTGAGTATCTGGAAATGATCAGGCTTAAAACAGCCGTTTTGTTAGCTTGTAGTTTAAAAACAGGTGCACTTTTGGCAAATGTTAACGAAAATGTTGCGAGCTTACTTTATAGTTTTGGGATAAATCTGGGTTTGGCTTTTCAATTACAAGATGATTTGTTGGATACTTTTGGAGACAAAAAAATGTTTGGGAAAAAAATTGGCGGCGATATTCTGGCAAATAAAAAAACATTTTTGCTGACAAAAGCTTTGGGAATGACTTCCAAAGTACAATTGAATGAACTCACCAAATGGTTAAATAAGAAGGAATTTAATCCTGAAGAAAAAATTTTAGCAGTCACAAAAATATATAATGAAATTGGAATTAAGGAATTGACCAAAAGAAAAATTGAATACTACTTTAATGAATCTTCACAAACCCTTCAAGAAATACCAATTGATGATTATAAAAAACAACAACTTATTTTAATCGGTAAACAAATGCTTAATCGGAACCATTAAGAAAATTAAATTTACCTCAAAAACCACCATTTTTAATTGCACAAAAGTAAAACAATACTAATTTTGCTGGGCATTAAATTTATTGGCAATTTCTATTCAATTGGTTTAAAAATCAAAACATAAATGGCTCAAAACATAGGTAAAATAATACAAATCATTGGTCCTGTAGTTGACGCAAGTTTCGAAAAAGAAGGCGGCGAACTTCCCGGTATTTACGATGCACTGGAAGTTGTTCGCGAAGGAACGGATAATTTGGTAATCGAGTGTCAGCAACACATTGGCGAGAACACAATCCGTTGTGTTGCAATGGATGCCACCGATGGGTTAAAACGCGGAATGGACGTAATTTCAACAGGTAGCCCGATTATTATGCCTACGGGCGAAGCAGCGTTGGGAAGATTGCTAAATGTTATTGGAAATGCAGTTGACGGCTTGGAACAATTGCCCAAAAACGGTTTAAATATTCACAACGAGCCACCAAAATATAAAGACCTAACTACTGAAACCGAAGTACTATACACCGGAATTAAAGTAATCGATCTTATTGAACCTTACGCAAAAGGAGGTAAAATTGGTTTATTTGGAGGAGCAGGTGTTGGTAAAACCGTTTTGATACAGGAATTAATAAACAATATTGCACTGGCACATAGCGGACTGTCGGTTTTTGCCGGTGTTGGTGAACGAACTCGTGAAGGAAATGATCTGTTACGCGAAATGATCGAAGCCGACATTGTTGATTACGGTGAGGATTTTAAGGAGTCGATGGAAAGTGGAAGCTGGGATCTTTCGAAAGTGAGTGATGAAAGCCTGAAAAAATCGAAATTGGCAATGGTTTTTGGGCAGATGAATGAACCACCGGGAGCTCGTGCAAGAGTTGCCTTGTCAGGTTTGACAATTGCAGAAAGTTTGCGCGATGGTGATGGTAGTCAGGGCAGCGGTCGCGACATTTTATTTTTCGTGGACAATATTTTCCGTTTTACACAGGCAGGATCAGAAGTTTCGGCACTGCTTGGAAGGATGCCATCGGCGGTTGGTTACCAGCCAACTTTAGCAACAGAAATGGGTGAGATGCAGGAGAGGATTACTTCTACAAAAAATGGTTCAATTACCTCAGTACAGGCAGTTTATGTGCCGGCCGATGATTTAACCGACCCGGCCCCGGCAACTACTTTTGCCCACCTCGATGCAACAACTGTTTTAAGTCGTAAAATTTCAGAACTTGGTATTTATCCGGCGGTTGATCCGCTTGATTCAACATCAAGGATTTTAACACCCGAAGTTGTTGGTGACGAGCATTACAACTGCGCGCAGGATGTTATTATGTTATTACAACGTTACACAGAGCTGCAAGATATTATTGCCATTCTTGGAATGGACGAACTTTCGGAAGAGGACAAATTAGTGGTACACCGTGCTCGCCGGGTTCAAAGGTTCTTATCGCAACCATTTTTTGTTGCCGAACAATTTACCGGCCTCGAAGGAAAATTGGTTTCAATTGAAGATACAATTAAAGGCTTCAACATGATTATGAATGGCGAAGTTGACCAATATCCGGAAGCCGCTTTTAACCTGGTTGGTACAATTGAAGAAGCCATTGAAAAAGGTGAAAAAATGGTGGCAGACAATTAATTTTAAATAATCGCCCATGTTTCTTGAAATAATAACACCCGATAAAAAAATATTTGAAGGTGAAGTAAAAAGAGTTCAACTCCCGGGGAGCAAAGGTAGTTTTGAAATTTTGAAAAACCACGCACCAATTATTTCAACCCTCGACAAAGGAACAATAAAAATAGTTGACGAGAGTGGAAATGTGAAACGATTTGATGTTGATGGTGGGGTTATTGAGAATAAAACAAATAAAATTATTGTATTGGTTGAAACAGCATAAAGAAGGAAATAAAAAATTACTATATTACCCCTTAGAAATCAAATTCTTCGGGGTTTTTGTTTTAATAATGTGAAAATTAAATTTCTTGTCATACGGTTTAGTTCTATCGGCGACATTGTGTTAACCACTCCCGTAGTCCGTTACCTAAAACAACAGGTTGATAATGTTGAAATACATTTTGCAACCAAACAAAAACATGCTCCGATTTTAAATTCAAATCCTTATATCGACAAAATCCATGTTTTAGGTGAAAATATAAATGACCTGATTGTTGAATTGCAGGAAGAGAAATTAGATTACATTATCGATTTGCATCAAAATTTTAGAAGTAACCGGATTAAAAGACGGCTAAAATTACCGGCATTTTCCTTTAACAAACTTAATTTTCAAAAATTTCTCCTTATCCAGTTTAAAATAAATAAACTACCCGATAAACATATTGTTGACCGATATTTGGAAACACTTTTAACTTTCGATGTAAAGAATGATGGAAAGGGTTTAGATCATTTTATCCCTGAAAATGAAGCATTTAAAGTAGCAGATTTACCTGTTAATTTTCAAAAAGGATTTGTTGCATTTGTGATTGCCGGGACTTACACAACAAAAAAACTTCCGGTTAGTAAAGTTTCAGAAATTTGCAAAGAAATTGAATTTCCCGTTATTCTTTTAGGCGGAAAAAATGAATTCGACGAAGGCGAAAAAATACTTTCGCAATCAAAAGGAAATGTACTTAATTATGCAGGAAAAATAAGTTTAAACGAATCTGCATCTTTGGTCCGCAGAGCGAATATTGTTTTAACAAACGATACCGGATTAATGCACATTGCTGCAGCATTCAAGAAAAAAATCCTGTCGTTTTGGGGAAACACTGTCCCTGATTTTGGAATGTTTCCCTACCAGCCACACCCTGATTCAAAAATCATGGAATTAAAGAATTTGAAATGCAGGCCCTGTTCTAAACTGGGCTACAAAAAATGTCCTAAAAAGCATTTTAAATGCATGATGGATCTGGATACAAATGAAGTTGTTTTATGGGTGAATGAGAATTTCTAATAAATTAGAATACTTTTCAAATATTTATCCACAGATTTGACACTTTCTCTTGATAAAATTTAAACCGATTAATCTCCTATTTCAGTCTTAATCTTTAAAATTGAAATTAGAATTACAATTCAACGAACGTTTTCTACAACTGAGAAAGTAGATAGCGCTTTCACAGATTTTACATTTCTAGAACCACTCTTTGCAAATATTTTTGTGCCAGAAACATTTAGAATCAATGATGATTAGAAAACAGAATTTAGAAATGTTGTTAATCCTTATTTTTGTTTTTGCAGGATTGCAAGGTTTTTCAAAAAACAGTAAAACAGGGAATAATGCAGAATGGTATCTGGCAGCAAAATCAGAAGGGATTTCGCTTTATTATCGATGGATAAATTTAGGAGATTCAATCAAATCTAGAGAAATGAAAGCTGAATTTACCATCGATGCTGAAATTCCTGAAATTCTCTCACATTTTAGTAATACCGAGAGTTATAAAAACTGGGCTGCGGGAATTAAAAAATGCAGCATTACAAAAATCAGCGATTCGGTTTGGTTTACACACACGGTAATGAATTATCCGTGGCCTTTTAAACAAAAGGATTTAGTAACCCGGCATTTGGTCGAACAAAATGGGCTGAATGCAACCATTGAGATTGAAGCTGCCCCTGATTTTTTCTCAGAAACAAAAGGAATTGAAAGGTTGAAAAATTATCAGGGAACATGGTTTCTTTCAGCCAGAAAAAATGGTTCAACGAAAGTAGATTACCGTATTATTTCATTCACTAAACTCATGTTTCCACGATTTGTTCAAGACCCAATTGTTCAGAAACTTAGCATTAATTCGTTGGTTAATTTAAAACAATTAGCCGAAAAGAAATGATGAACAAAGAAAACAAAAAGAAAGGTTTCAAAGAGCTCCTCAAATTGAAGGGAGAACCTAAAATTGTTGCCAAAGGATTTGCTTTGGGTTCGTTTGTTGGAATGCTTCCATTTCCCGGATTTCAATGGGTGATTTCGGCAACTCTTGCTACAATTTTGCGCTATAACAGAACGGCAGCAATTGCAGGGGTATTTAATACAAACATGGCAACCGGAGCGTTTATATTCGCATTTAATTATTGGTTGGGAAGAAAGATTTTAGGAATTGAATCATTATTCCAAATGCCAGATCGTATAAACCTTAGTTTTGCAAAAACAGTTATAAGTGCAGGTCCCGATGTGTTTTTATCACTTTTATTAGGTGGATTAATTACCGGGAGTTTTGCTCTGTTTATCGGATACTATCTCTCTCTTTCAATATTAAAAAGAAAAAATAAAAAGTGATGAAAACTAATAAATACACACTAATTACCGGGGCAAGTACAGGGTTAGGTAAACAACTTGCAATTGAATGCGCAAAATTGGGTAGAAACCTTATATTAACCGCATTGCCCAATGAACAAATTAAAAAATTGGGTGAAGATATTTCAAATGAATATAAGGTTAAAGTTCAAACCTACGAAACAGATCTAACGCAAGAAGGAGCAGTAAAAAGCTTAAGTCTAACTATTTCTGCAAAGTACGAAATTAACATGCTGATTAATAATGCAGGAGTGGGAGGCACCTTACCATTTCTTGAGGCAACTCCCGATAATATCGACCAAATTGTATTATTAAACATGCGGGCAATGGTATTGCTAACACGGTTTCTTTTACCAAATTTAAAAAAACAAAAGAAAGCTTATATCCTGAATATTGCAAGCATGGCATCTTTCGGACCAATGCCGTTTAAAACAGTTTACCCGGCTTCAAAAGCGTTTGTTTATTCCTTTTCGCGAGGGCTTGGTGCAGAATTAAGAGGAACAGGAGTTGTTGTTAGTGTCGCTCATCCGGGCGGAATGAAAACCAATCCGGAGGTTACCCGCCGAATTGAGAAACACAGTAAACTTATTCAGGCAACCACTTTGTCAACTCAAAAAGTGGCTAAGATTTGTATTCGGCAATTGCTAAAAAACGATGAGCTGATAATTCCCGGATTTATGAATAAAGTGAGTTGGGTTATATTGAAAATAATTCCGGTTTGGATGAGATTGATTATTATGCGTTCTTCGTTACAAAGCGAATTACAGGATTCTAAACAAATTATTCAGGTAGCTTAAAATGAAGAAAGTTTTAGTAACTGGTGCAAACGGATTTTTAGGGTCGCATGTTGTTGGGACAATGTTAAATTCCCAATATCAAGTTCGTGCAATAGTCCGAAAAGGGAGTAATTTGAAAGCTTTGGGAGAGCTGAACTATGAACTTTTTGAAGGTCAGATAACCAAAAAATCAGATGTTGAGAAAGCAGTTAAAGGTTGTAGTTTTGTTATACATGTTGCTGCACGCACAGCACAAACTCCATCAAATTTGGAAGCATTCAGAAAGCCAAATATAGATAGTACTCGATTTTTAATTGATGCGTGTAAAAAATACGATGTTAAAAGATTTGTATTTGTCAGCACTGCCAATTGTTTTGGAAATGGTACCAAAAAAAATCCGGGCGATGAAAAAAAGCCCTTTTTATCGTGGTTAAAAAACTCGGGATATGCTTACAGTAAATATCTGGCTCAGCAAATGGTTTTAAAAGAAACGGTTGAAAATAAATTTGATGCAGTAATTGTAAACCCAACTTTTTTAATTGGTGCAAATGATATAAAACCCAGCAGCGGACAAATTTTCTCTCATGTTTTGAATAAAAAAATAGCATTTTATCCACCTGGAGGAAAGAATTTTGTAGATGTCGAAACTGTCGTAAATGGTATAATAAGTGCTTTGGAAAAAGGCAGAAAAGGAGAGTGTTATTTATTGGCTGGAGAGAATCATTCGTATAAAGATTTCTTTCGAATGATTAAAAAAATCACTGGACAAAAAACAATTTTAATTCCAATACCAAAATTAGTGTTACTAATTTTAGGATGGTTTGGTAGTTTCTTCGAAAAGGTTTTGAAAACCCCAGTTCAACTATCTTATACAAATGCAAGAATGCTTTGCACAGGTAATTATTTTACCCCGGAAAAAGCAATTAATGAATTGGGTTTTCAAATTACCTCAACTAAATATTCAGTCGAAAAAGCTATCTTGTGGTTTCATTCCAATAATTATTTCAAATAATCAGAATGGTTAACACAAGTAAAATATGGGTTCGTTTTTTGGTTGTTTTTCTTTTTCATCTTATAATTAAAAGTTTCGATCGTTCTTATCCGGGAGGGCCATTTGAATTGAATTTACGAAGCCTTGTTTTTTCGTTATTGTTTATCAGTTATGGACTGTTATTGTGGTATTTAGCAGAGTCGTTCGATAGTAAACTTCATAGTTGGATGAGAAACCCCGAAGGTAATCGTAGAAAAATGATCGTCATAACATTATTTCATTCAATATTTGCTTTTGTATTTATGGTTTCCCTGAATTACTTGTATCGGTTTAGTGATACATATTTGTTTGAGAATGCTTCAGGGTGGAATGATATTTCATTTTTTAATCCTGAATTAACAGTTTCATTAACTATTATATATTTGGTAGTTTTTGGTTTCGACAGCTATTCCCAAATCAGAATTAAATTACAAGAAGGATTATTAAAAACTGAGCAATTAGAAAAAGAGAGTATTTTGGCGCAATATCAGGCATTAAAAGCTCAAATTGAACCTCATTTTTTATTTAACAGTCTCAGCGTCCTTTCTTCGCTGGTGCATGAAGATGCAGATCTCTCCTCCAATTTTATTATAAAACTATCGAAAACGCTGCGGTATATTATTGAAAAAAACGAGTTTCATTTGGTTAAACTTAAGGAGGAACTGGAATTTATAGATGCATACTTTTTTCTTATAAAAACGCGGTTAGACAATGGTGTTTTTTTAGAAAACAAGTTAGAAAAATCGTTTGTTGAAACCACTTTTATTCCTCCTGCAACATTACAGTTACTTGTCGAAAATGCGGTAAATCACAACAAATACAATCCTGAAAATCCTTTAATTATTCAAATTGAAAAAGAAGGTGATTTTATTGTGGTAAGGAATAATCTGAATCCAAGAGAAATTCTGGAGTCTTCTACCAGGCAAGGGTTAAAAAATGTAGCCAGACGTTATGAATTGATTTCAGAATTAAAAGTTGATATTAATAAAACCAACACGGTATTTACTGTAAAAATACCAGTGTTAAACCAATCGGATTATGAACGTTTTAATATTTGAAGATGAAAAACATACGGCAACCCGGCTAATTAAGTTGTTAAAAAAATACGATTCTAAAATTAACGTGCTTGATGTAATTGGCTCTGTGAAACATGGGATTGATTGGTATCGAAACAATCCATTTCCCGATCTGGTATTTCAGGATATTTTGTTAAATGATGGAAACTGTTTCGAAATTTTTGAAAAAGTAAAAGTAGAAATCCCCGTAATTTTCACAACTGCATACAACGAATTTGCACTTCAATCATTTAAGTTGAACAGCATCGACTACATTGTTAAACCGTATGATTTTCAGGATATAAAAAAGGCACTCGACAAATTCAAAAACTTCAGAAAAATGTTTATAGCACCCGAAAATGAATTGCTGAAAAGTATTATTCAATCAAAAAATCCGGAAACAAAAAAGCGGTTTCTGGTAAAACTGGGAGACAAATTCAGCTCGGTGAAAAGTAAAGACATTGCCTGGTTTATGTACGATGAGGGTGTAACTTTTGCTTTTACTTTTGAAAATACACGTTTCCCTGTAAATTACTCAGTCGATCAGCTTTCGGAACTTCTCGATGCAGATAATTTTTTTCAAATTAACAGGAAATATATTTTGAATTTTGAAAGTATTAGAAATATCCACACCTATTTTAATAGCCGTTTAAAACTGGAAATTGTCCCAAAACCTGAGGAAGATTTGGTTGTCAGCCGCGAACGCGTTAAGGATTTTAAAGCTTGGTTAGATCGGTAATTATGCTGAGGAATTCCTAAAATTACTATTAACATTCACGCGAATCAGAATTCGTATCACCGGATTTTTTCAAACGCCCTTTTCAACCTTTCCAACCCCTCTTCCAAAACACTCCTCGGGCAACCAATATTTATTCTCAACCAACCATCTCAGCCAGCCCAAACTGTAATAATTTTTAATTTCAACTTAAATATATTCGATAATTTCTTGATTACAATCGCAAATAAAACGTTATATTTGCGATTGTAATCAAAATACTTGCGATGATTGTCCGGATTATTGAAGAAGAAATCGAAAAACAATTGTTTAAAGGAAAAGCAATTATTGTTCTCGGTGCAAGGCAAACAGGTAAAACTACCTTATTTCAAAAAATAGTTGAGAATAAAAAAAATGCCTTATGGCTAAATGCTGATGACCCTGATACAGTAGCATTATTTGAAAACTCTACCTCTACAAGGCTAAAAGCCACACTGGCAGGTCATTCAATTGTTGTTATCGATGAGGCTCAAAGAATTCCAAACATAGGATTAAAGCTAAAACTTATAACCGATCAAATAAAAGAAATACAGTTATTAGCCACCGGTTCGTCGGCTTTCGAGCTTGCCAATAAAATAAACGAACCATTAACAGGTCGAAAATGGGAATATAACCTTTTCCCACTTTCATTCTCTGAAATGGTGAAACATCATGGTTTTCTGGAAGAAAATCGATTAATTCCTATACGCTTGGTTTATGGTTATTACCCTGAAATTGTTTCTAATCCCGGGAATGAAAAAAAAATACTAAAACAAATATCAGATAGCTATTTGTATAAAGACATTCTTATGTGGGAGAGAATTAAAAAGCCCGAAAAATTAATAAAACTGCTACAAGCTCTTTCTCTTCAAATTGGCTCAGAAGTATCGTACAACAATCTTGCAAACCTTTTAGAAATAGATAATCAGACAGTTGAAAAATACATTCAACTTTTAGAGCAAACATTTATTATATTCAGGCTGCCGGCTTTTAGCAGAAACTACCGAAAAGAATTAAAGCGTGGAAGGAAAATTTATTTTTATGATAATGGAATAAGAAATGCTCTTATTGCAAATTTTAATTTGCCTGAATTAAGAAGCGATATTGGTGCTTTATGGGAAAATTTTATTATTAGCGAAAGATTAAAATACTTGAAGTACAACGATATCTGGGCAAATTCTTATTTCTGGCGTACTCAGGATCAGCAAGAGATTGATTACATTGAAGAACGCGATGGGGTTTTACATGCTTTTGAAATTAAATGGAATCCGAAAAAAAAACCAAAGCTTTCAAAAAGTTTCTCGAAAACTTACCCTCAACATGATTATTCAATAATAAATCTCAAGAATTATGAAGAGTTTTTAATGTAATACAACATAAACATTAAACCAATTGGATTTTTCAAAACTTGCGACTGTATTCCCAATTTTAGTATTTAATATGCGATTACTACGACAAATATTATGATTTCAGGATATTGTAAAAAGAATAATCCAAAAATAATTACCTAAACGCATCTCCCATCATTTTCAACGCCTCTTCCAAAATACTACGCGGGCAACCGATATTAATTCTCAGCCAACCATCTCCGCCACTTCCAAAACGGCCGCCATTGTTTAATCCAACTTTTGCTTTTTCAGTAGTAAATTTCCACAGTTCCTTGTCATTCATTTCGTAAGCAGTAAAGTCGAGCCAAACAAGAAAAGTGGCTTCAGGTTTCATTACCTTTATTTTAGGTAGGTTGGTTTTGAAAAAATCTTCCAAAAAAAGATAGTTTTTCCAAACGTAATCAAGCATTTGATTTAACCATTCATCGCCGTTCGAAAAAGAAGCCTGGAGTGCTACTGAGCCAAATATATTTCCCATTCCAAGATGCCCGATTCCAATTGCTTTTTCATAACGTGCAAATGTGCATTTGTTGGGAATTATTACCATTGAAGATGCCAGCCCTGCAACATTAAAAGTTTTACTTGGTGCCATGCAAACCATACAATTCTGTGCAACTTCATCAGAAATTGAAGCAATTGGAATATGTTTGTGCCCATTAAAAACTAAATCAGAGTGAATTTCATCGGAAACTATCATGATTTTATTTTCGTGGCAAATATTTGCAAGTTCTTCCAATTCTGTTCTGGTCCAAACCGTTCCTCCCGGATTTTGTGGATTACAAAGAAGTAATATTTTTGTGTTCTCATCAATTTTCTGTTTCAGATCCTCAAAATCGAAAGTATATCTGCCGTTTTCAATTTTTAAAGGATTTTCAACCATTTTGCGTTTGGTCCCTTTTACACAATCGAAAAACGGGAAATATACAGGCGGTTGCACAACCACTCCGTCGCCCGGTTTCGAAAAAGTTTGAATTGCAAAAGTTAATGCAGATACCACGCCCGGGCTAAACGAAATCCATTCTTTTTGAATCTCCCAATCATGCTGACTTTTCATCCATCCAATTATTGATTGAAAATATGAATCGGGACGAAATGTGTATCCAAAAATTTCATGCTCTGCTCTCTTTTTTATCGCTTCAACAATAAAGTCGGGAGTTTTAAAATCCATGTCGGCTACCCACAACGGTAAAACATCGTTGGTTTTAAAATACCACTCGCGGGCATCGTATTTAATGCAGTTTGTTCCTTCGCGTGGAACTATTTCATTGAAGTTGTATTTTTTCATCTGTTGCAATTATTCTGGACAGTCATTCTGCACCTGATTCAATATCTATATTAATTAGAGATTCCGAATCAAGTTCGGAATGACGAGTTTCTTTATATATCAATTCGTCGAAGATAATTTAAATCGTCTTCCCTTTCAACCTTTAAAACAAAATCGAAACGATTAAGGTCGAGGCAAAGGTCAAAATCTTTTTGCGGCGACCATTCCTGTTTTTCCTTATCAAAAAATCGAGCTCCCGATCCGGATCGCATAATTTTAACCATTTTCCCAAAATCATTTGGTTTTGCTTCCAATTCATTTTTAATGTATTCGGCACAAAACGTGTCTTCATCAGTAGGATATTCACAAGCATAACCCATACAAACCAGCGAAACAGTTTCAGGTTGTTTCAATTGAATGTATCGTACAATTGCACCGGCATTAACAAAACTTCCCGTTATTATTTCATCAGCTTTTGTTGCATTTGTAATTCCTTGTGTCCCGGAACTTGTAGTGTGAACAATTGTTTTGTCTGATAAATCCCTTCGAATTAATTGTGAGGGAGAATTCCCAAAATCAAATCCGGGAGGTTTTTGTTCGTTACGTTCGCCAATTAAAATATACTGCGGATTTTGTTCTTTTAATTTATAAGCAAGACTAATATCGCCGATTGGAAAAATTTTGGTTGCACCAATTTCAAAAGTATAACATGCGGTAGAAAATGCTCTGAAAACATCAATAATTACGGTTAATCCACGCGCATTTTTTGCACCCTCAAGTAACTGTGAAATTTGAATATCCATTTTTAAAATTTGTCGAAAATATATAAAAAATTCAAAAAATATTTCTTGGGCTAAGAAAATTTTATTGAGACTATTTGGATGAATAAATGGCATCGACGTTTCAACTACTTCATTTTCAAAAGACAGGACGATTTTCATGTAATTAGTGTTGTTTGTCTCTGGCTAAATGTTGTTGGTCGATTAACTCAGGATTTGATGTAACTACTTCAAAAGTTTAATGTCATAATAGTGAAAACAAATTAAAGAAAACAGTCATGAAAACAAAAATCTGGGTTATTACAACCCTGGCAATTTTTATTGTAGCAATAGGATTTGCCACCGAAACTCCAAAAATGAACATTGTTCCTGTAAAAGCAGAAAAAGCTTTGGTAACATTTAATTCAGAAATTCCTGTCACATTTGAAATTACCATTACAAAAAATGATGGGGAAATAGTTTATTATAAAAAATCAAAAAATCCGGTTGATGTGTATCAAAAAGTTTTTGATTTTTCTGAAATAGGAAACGGTAATTATAATGTAAGCTTAAATTATGGCAACTGCAGTATGAACCGGGATTTGCATGTTTCAAAAAAGGATATCAAAGTAGGGCCGGTTGTTCAGTTGCAAGAACCCTATTTCTGTTATAAAAATGGAATGTTGAATGTTTCGTTTTTAAATCTAGCACAAAACAGTGTCTATTTGAACGTGTACAAAAATGGGGATCATGTTGACGGAGTAAGCCTTGGAAAAGAGTTGTCGATTCAGAAATGTTTCGATTTATCAAAACTTAAAAATGGCAACTATAAAATAGTTGTTACCGATAAGTTTAACGATCATCAATTTATGGTACATAAATCAAGTATTTGAGTTAGAATTAAAATAAATAGTAAAAATTTTAATCGACAAGTTTGTAATTTTGTGCTTCATTTTAAAAATTGCCAACTTTATTGACATGCACTAAACGGGTTAGTTTGTGTTGAGAATAGAAAAAGGCTTCATAACTGAAGCCTTTTTTATTTAATATTAACATTAAGAAACAAAATCCGGGTTGTTTGTTCTTTAATATTTATACAAATCATAATAATCAAACTTATATTTTAAACTATTTTTGCCTCCTAAAGTCCAAGCTCAGTGTTTAACAATTTTATTGAAATTTAAACTATGCATATAAAGATTGAAAATCTGAATAAAGTTTATCCAAACGGAAACTACGCGATCAAGAATTTAAATCTTGAAATTCCAAACGGGATGTTCGGTTTACTCGGGCCAAATGGGGCTGGAAAATCAACATTGATGCGCATTTTGGTAACATTAATGAAACCAAGTAGTGGTAAAGTAACTGTAAACGATCTCGATCTGGCAAAAAACAGAAGGGAAATTCGTTCGATGTTGGGATATTTACCACAGGATTTTAGTTTTTTTTCGAAATTAAAAACTTACGAATTTTTAGACTATGCTGCCCGGCTGGCAGGAATGACAAATGGGGCAGCACGCCGTAGTGCAGTTGATCAAATGCTTGAAGAAGTGGGTTTGTTTGAAGCACGCGACCGAAATGCAAACAAACTTTCGGGAGGTATGAAACGAAGGTTGGGAATTGCCCAGGCTTTGATTAATGATCCTAAAATTATTATAGTTGATGAACCAACCACCGGCCTCGATCCTGAAGAACGAATCCGTTTTAGGAATTTACTTTCTACAATTAGCCAACGCGATGTAATCATAATCCTTTCAACACACATTGTTGGCGATATTTCAAGTACATGTTATAATATGGCATTGTTAAACCAGGGAAAACTGGCTTTTTCGGGCTCGCCGGAGCAACTTACTAAAGAAGCCGAAGGAAGTGTTTGGTTGATAAAAGCTACCGAAACTGAGTACCTTGAAATTAACGAAAAATTTCCGGTAATATCTACAATTCCAACTGATGGCGGTTGGGAAGTGCAGGTAGTAGCCAACGAAATTAACGGGTATCTGGGCAAACGAATCGAACCCAATCTCGAACATGCCTATGTTCATTTTATGGAGAATAAATTAAATCAATGGTCTAAATCGTAACATAAAACATTATGAAAATTATTTCACTACATAATATATTATCGATAGCTAAATACGAAAGAAAAACTTTGTTAAGAAGCTGGTTTTTTAGAATTTTTGGCGTATTGTCCTTGTTAGTTCTTTTTGGGATGAATTTCGGAATGGTAATAGAAGGCGGCGGAGGCGATGGTTGGGCAATTAGAAGTATTCCAAGTGCAATTCCATATTTTAATCTGTTAATTTTAAATGTGGCACAAGCAATTATTGCCGTTTTTTTGGCATCTGATTTTTTAAAACGCGATAAAAAACTAGATACTACGGAAGTAATTTACATGCGTTCGATGACCAACGGCGAATATGTAATCGGTAAAACCTGGGGAAACCTTCAGGTATTTATCGTGCTAAATATTATAGTTGTGTTTATGGCGTTAATTTTTAATGCACTTGCCCAGGGCACAGCAATAAATTGGGTTTCGTACGGAATTTACCTTGTTTTAATTAGTATCCCTACCCTTGTTTTTATAATGGGGCTTTCGTTTTTGCTGATGAGCTTAATTCGTAACCAGGCAATTACTTTTGTAATAATTCTGGGTTACATCGGAATCACTTTATTCCTTTTACAGGCTAAGTATTATTTCATTTTCGATTACATGGCTTTTAACATCCCCATGTTAAGTTCCGACATTGTTGGCTTTGGAAATATGGATATTATCCTGGCTCATCGCGGAATCTATTTGTCGCTTGGACTGAGTTTTATCTTTTTTACGATATTCTTATTGAAAAGACTTCCACAATCCGATACAATGACTATTTTTTCACTCATTTTTGGTGTTGCGTTTTTTGCCGGAGGAGGTTATTTGGCTTACGACCACATTAATAATTTCAAGAAAACTGAAAAATTTAGAACTGAAGTAGTAGAATTAAATAACAAATACGTTGGCGAAAATTTACCCAGTACATTAAATCATTCAATTTCGGTTGAACACAAAGCCGAAACTATTGAGGCAACTTCAAAAATTACTTTGAAAAATAATTTGGAAACAAACATCGACAAATTGGTTTTAAGTTTAAATAGTGGGTTGAATGTGAGCAGTTTAAAAGTGAATGGAAGTGAGACTCAGTTTTTGCGAGAACAACATTTAATTATAATTTCAGATAAAATAAATTTAAATCCGGAAGAGGAAGCAACAGTTGAAATTGCTTATGATGGAATTATTAACGAAGCCCTTTGTTTCCTGGATATCGATGAGGAAACCCTTCAGGAAAAATATGGCAAGTTTGTTATAAATGTCGATAAACGGTTTGCATTTATTACTCCCGATTATCTGCTACTTACGCCGGAATCAAACTGGTATCCTAAAACTGGTGTCACATTTAGTTCGGAAGATGTTAGCTGGAATCAACCACAGTTTATCAAATTCGACCTTAAAGTAAAAACCAGCGACGGGTTAAAAGCAATTTCGCAGGGTAAAATAAGCGAGATTTCAGAAGGGCAGTTTACTTTCGAAAATGGACAGCCATTAACACAAATTTCATTGGCAATAGGAAATTATAAACATAAAAATTTAGAAACGGATAGTCTTGAATTTGGTGTTTGGTACATCGACGGGCACGATTTTTTCTCAGACGCCTTGCCTGAAATTAATGACACTGTTGCAAGTGTAATCCAGGAGAGATTTGATGATTTTCAAAGAACATTTAACCTGGAATATAATTTTGACAGGATTTCAATAGTTGAAGTCCCGGCCCAATTTAAATCGTTTGAACGTACCTGGACTTCAAATCAGGAGTTGGTTCAACCAGAGCAAATATTAATTCCTGAAAAAGGATTTATGATGAGGGAAGCAGATTTTGCCGGTTCAAAGAAAAATATGGAAAGATGGGGTCGCCGCGGTGACAGTGAAATGACACCCAAAGACATGCAGTTGAGGGTGTTGGGGAGTTTTCTTGGGGTTTTTACCCGTGAGATGCAAAGAGACATGCGTGGTGGTCGCGAAGGATTGACAGTGTCTGAATCACAAAGTCCATATTTTATTTTTCCGATGTTGTATAATTTTCAAAACAATATTCAGTCGGATAATTGGCCAATAACCAACCGTATTTTCGAAGCTTATTTAAAAAACAAGATAACCGATATGCGTTCGGCAATGATGAGGAATATGACCGGTGTTAGTGAAGACGAGCTGGCAAATATTGCACTTCAGGATAGTACTTTCGAAGAAATCCTGGCCGATGTAAACCAGAAAAAAATAATCGATAATGTAATTAAATTAAAAGGTGATGTCTTATTTTCTATGATTCAATGGAAGGCCGGACAAGAGGAATTTGAAGATTTTTTGCATAATATTTTAAACGAATATAAATTTAAAAATATTTCTTTTGAAGAATTTGACCAACGGATTAATGCTGAATTCGATATCGAATTAATTCCGATAATGGACGATTGGTTCAAAGCAAAAACACTTCCGGGTTATCTGTTTTCTCCTGTTGAAGCCGTAAAAGTTAAATCGGGCGACATGATGAGAACCATGGTTACATTAAAAGCAACCAACTTTTCCGATACCGAGGGACTGGTTAAACTTTCATTTAGGCTGGGAAGTTTCGGCGGTGGCGGCGGCGGTCGAATGGGCGGTAGCCATGGCGGCGGCGGTGGCGGTGGGGGAAGCGCCGATATGATTGATAAATTAATACATTTGGAACCACACCAAACAAAAGAAATTAGCTATCTGTTGGATGCAAACCCGCGCATGATGATTATTAATACAATGACTTCAAAAAATATCCCACAAACAATGACTAAAATGTTCCGGGAAATTGAAGAAGATCTGAAAGTTACACCCATTGAGCAAGAAAAAATATCGGAAATTGCAGTACAAATTGCATTGCCAAACGAAACAATTGTTGACAATGAAGATCCTCAATTTGAGGTTACTGTTGATGAAAATGAAAGTATCCTTGAAAAATGGATAGTAAAAGAAAAAGAGGGGGGCAGTAAATATTCAGGAATGAATTATTGGAGGCCTCCAACCAAATGGACAGCAATTACCAACACCGATTTTTATGGTGAATATGTCCGTTCGGGTTATTATATTAAAGCCGGAGACGGTTCTCTTGTTGCAAAATGGCATGTTCCGGTACAAAAAGCAGGATATTACGATGTGTATTACCATTTATATAAATCACGAAGATTTGGCCGCGGAAGAGATGGCGGTGGGGAAGAAGAAAAAGGGGAATATAATTTTGTTGTACACTGCGACGACGGAGCCGAAGAACAGGCATTGGAAATTCAAAGTGCCGACGCGGGCTGGAATCACCTGGGCTCGTTTTATTTTTCTTCCGATACTGCATTAATCGAGCTATCAAACAGATCTGATTTAAAAATGGTTTTTGCCGATGCTGTGAAATTAGTTGAGCAATAAAAATTAAAATATATGAAGCGTTTTAAAATTAAACAAATGCATAAAATAGCAATTCTGGGGCTGATAATTCTATTTGGGTTTTCAGAACTAAGGGCGCAGGAGGCATTAACTCTTGGCAAAGCACTGCAATTTGCAGAAACCGGAAGTCCCGATTTAAAACAATCGCTGTTAAACCTCGAACGGTTCCAGAAAAACCTGGAAGCACAGAGTGCCGCATTAAAATCTCGTTTGTCGTTAGATGTTAATCCGGTAGGTTATAGCAGAAACAGGCGTTTCGATAGTAGGGTTTCCGAGTGGTTTACAAACGAGAGCCTGGAATCGAGTGCAATGTTCCGAGTTGTTCAACCAATTTTACCAACCGATGGTACAATTTCGCTGACAAACGAATTTGGCTGGCAAAGTAGTAACTCCAGTTCAACCGATATCGAAAGTCAGGTTTTTTACAATAATTTGTATTTAAACTTAAATCAACCTCTGTTTACTTATAACCGGCTAAAGCTGGAAATGAAGGAGTTGGAATTGAGTTACGAAAATGCAAATATTGGTTATGCCATCCAGCGTTTAAATCTTGAGCGGAATGTTACGCAGTTTTTTTACAATGTTTACATGGCTCAAATGAATTTGACCATTGCAAAAGAAGAATTGGAAAACACTCAAAAAAGTTACGATATTATTGTTAATAAAGTTGATGCCGGCCTGGCTGCAAAAGAAGAATTATACCAGGCTGAGTTGAACCTTGCAACTTCAAAATCGTCGTTACAAAATAGCGAGGTTACTTTTGAAAATGCAAAGGACCAGTTAAAATTGTATTTGGGAATGGATCTTTTTGAAGATGTTTTAATTCTTGCTGATGTTTCGGCAAACCCGGTTCCGGTTGATATGGACAAAGCTATCGAAAATGGCTTGAACTCGCGAATGGAATTACGCCAGCGCGAAATAGATATTGAAACCAGCCAGTTTGCAATGATTCAAACCAAATCGATGAATGAATTCAGGGGCGATGTTAATTTGCGCCTTGGAATTACAGGTGATAACGAAAGTCTGGGACAGGTTTTTGATGCACCAACAAATAGCCCGTCGGTTGCACTTAGTTTCAATATTCCGCTTTTCGACTGGGGTGAAAAGAAAGCCCGTATTGCGGCCCAGGAAGCTGCAATTCAGTCTCAAAAATTAAATTACTCAGAAGAAAAAAATCAAATAATTATAGGTATCAGACAAGTATTCAGGAATATCCAGAACCAGTTAAATCAAATTGATATTGCAAAACAAAACGAAATAAATGCTCAGTTAACCTACGAAATAAATCTGGAAAGATATGAGAATGGCGACTTGACCGGGATGGATTTAAACCTGTATCAAACCCAGCTTTCAGAAAAAAAGATTTCTTATGCACAAGCATTAATCAATTATAAAATTGAATTGCTGAATTTAAAAATCCAGGCTCTTTACGATTTTGAAAAAGATGAGGCCGTTTTGCCTTCCGAATTATATTTGAATGAAAAAAATTAAACCTTGAAAAAACAATCAGAAATGAAAAATATTAGATTACTCTTACTTTTTGGAATTGTTGCAGCGGTGGTTTCGTGCAACAATCAAACTCAAACCGAGGAAGCCGAATTGGCAATTCCTGTTTCAATCGAAAATATTAAATTGCAAAGTATTCAGCAATTCATTAATACCACAGGAACTGCAAAAGCAATCAATGAAACGTTACTAAATTCGGAGATGGCGGGTGATTATTTTTTGATGAAAAACCCGGCAACAGGAAAACTCTTTAAGTTGGGCGACAAAGTTAAAAAGGGGCAGGTAATTGTTCGTTTCGAAGATGAGGAATATGTAAACGGCATTGCAATCGAAGCCAAAAAACTGAACCTCGAGATTTCGGAACAGGAATTTGAAAAACAACAGTCGTTGTACGAAAAAGGGGGCGTTACTTTACGGGAACTTCGAAATTCGGAAGTTTCGAGTATCAATGCAAAATACGATTTCGAAAGTGCCGAAATACGTTTGGCAAAAATGAATGTTGTTGCACCGTTTTCGGGTGTTATTGTTGAATTGCCGTATTATACCGTAGGGACAAGGATTTCTGCCAACCAACAAATGGTAAGTTTGATGAGCTATGAAAAAATTTACATGGAAATTAACCTTCCCGAAAAAAATATATCAGAAGTAAAACTTGGACAGGAAGTAATTATAACAAATTACACAATTATCGATGATACTTTGAAAGGTGTAGTAAGTGAGCTTTCACCTGTTATCAGTACAGAAACCCGAACCTTTAACGGAAAACTTCAGATAAACAATTCGGATTTAAAATTACGTCCGGGGATGTTTGTAAAAGCCGATATAATTACTTCACAAAAGGATAGTACGATTGTAATCCCAAAAGATATTATTTTAAGTGGTAATCGTGGTAAATACGTATTTGTGGTTGGCAGGAACGCCTCTGCCGATGACCGTCAGATTACCACCGGAATAGAAAATCAGGAATTTGTAGAAGTTGTGTCTGGACTTAATAGCAACGACCGCCTGATTGTAAAAGGATTTGAAACTTTGCGCGATAATTCGAAGGTGAAAGTTATACTTTAAGAATTACCGGTAACATAAAGAAAATTTATAGCATGAAGAAATTAACCCAATTTTCTGTCAATTACCCGGTAACTATCCTGATGGTGGTCCTTGGAGTAATCCTCCTGGGTTACATTTCGTACGATAAACTGGGAGTTGACTTGTTTCCCGACTTGAATTCTCCCCGTATTTTTGTCGAAATAAAATCGGGAGAACGACCTCCTGAAGAGATGGAAAAACAGTTCGTGGAAAATATCGAGGCGTTGGCAATCCGCCAGTCAGATGTTATCCAGGTTACTTCCGTTTCAAAGGTTGGCTCAGCTCAAATTACAGTAGAGTACGCGTGGAATAAAGATATGGACGAAGCATTTCTCGATTTGCAGAAAGCTTTAAATACATTAACTCAAAATTCAGAAATCGACGATCTGAAAATTACACAACACGATCCTAATACTTCGCCGGTAATGATAATTGGCTTAACTCATACCGAAATTAACGATATGAATGAGATCCGCAAAGTCGCGGAAAATTATATTCGTAACGAATTGGTCAGGTTAGAAGGTGTGGCAGAAGTTGAATTGTCGGGACAGGAAGAAAGCGAGGTAATTATTCAAACCGATCAATATCGGATGGATGCACAAAACCTTTCGATGGATGACATAAGTTCCAGGATTCAGAATTTCAACCGAAATGTTTCGGGTGGCAGGATTAGTGAAATGGGACTGCAATATATTGTGAAAGGAGTAAGTCTGCTTGATGATACCGAAGATTTTGAAAACCTGATTGTTGGTTATAAAGCAGTTCAGGTGGAAACCGAAGGGCAAAACACATTTGAAAGGGCACCTATTTATTTAAAAGATGTGGCAACCATTTCATTTGGAAATAAGGATCCCGAAAATATTGTTCATATAAACGGTCAGCGATGTATTGGTCTTTCTATTTATAAAGAAACGAAATTTAATACTGTTAAATCTGTTGAACAAATTAACGAATCGCTAGCACAAATTGAAAAAGCCCTGCCGGGATACGAACTAACAAATGTTACTAATCAGGGTAAATTTATTAGTACTGCAATTAAAGAAGTAAAAGACACAGCACTACTTGGTATTTTACTGGCAATAGTTGTTTTGTTCCTTTTCCTTCGCCGGTTTGGGACTACATTAATTGTAAGTGTGGCCATTCCGGTTTCTATTATTGCCACTTTTAACCTCATGTATTTTAACGAGCTCACCATAAATATCATGACTTTGGGTGGGCTCGCGCTTGGGGCAGGAATGTTGGTGGACAATGCAATTGTGGTAATGGAAAATATTTTCCGAAACCACGAAAACGGAATGAGCGTAAAAGAAGCGGCAATTGTCGGTACATCGCAGGTTGGGGGTGCAATAACGGCTTCAACATTAACTACTATAATTGTTTTCCTTCCGATTGTTTATTTGCACGGAGCTTCGGGCGAATTGTTTAAAGATCAGGCCTGGACAGTTGCTTTCTCATTGGTTTCGTCGTTGTTTGTTGCTATTTTTCTAATTCCGATGATGTATCACCGGATTTATAAAAATAAAAAAGCACCTGTAAAACACAAATCGGTAAAGGTTGGAGGTTACGGACGTTTTCTTGAAAAGGTCTTAAAAATAAAATGGGTAGTTATTTTTCTCGGAGTTATTTTGGTTGCCGGTTCATTTTTATTGGTTCCTTATATCGGAACTGAATTTATGCCGAAAACCGAAACCAGGGAATTTACAATTGAAATGAAATTGCAGGAAGGTACTGAACTGGAGCGTACCGAAGCAACTGTTAAAAATATTGA
Source organism: Prolixibacteraceae bacterium (assembly GCA_018648265.1). GTDB lineage: Bacteria > Bacteroidota > Bacteroidia > Bacteroidales > Prolixibacteraceae > Draconibacterium. The sequence continues at coordinate 83,556 of JABGRN010000008.1, forward strand.
AACAATTTTATCTGATTATTTAGGTGAAAATCTGGATATAATTTATTCGCAAGCCGGTCCGTCTTCAGGAATTGAAGGTGACGCAAGTTCAGTTTTTGAGGGTGAAAATACAGCCGAAATAAAAGTTATTTTGAAAGAAGAAACAACTATTTCGTCGGCTACTGTTATTGCTTCCATCGATAAATTGATGGCAGATATTCCGAGCCTCGAAGTAAGTTTTTCACAGGAAGAGAGTGCATTAAATTCAATCCTAGGAACCGATGAAGCTCCGGTAGTTGTTGAAGTTCGTGGCGAAGATTTGGATGAAATTGAATCGATAGTAAACCAGGTTAAAGACAAAATGCTTGGAATTGGTGGCTTGTTTAATATACAAACATCAATTGAAGACGGCGCTCCCGAAGTTGAAGTTACAGTGGATCGCGTGCGGGCCGGAATGTACAACGTTGACATAAATACAGTGATTACTCAAATTCAGGATCAACTGGAGGGTAAAAACGCAGGCCAGCTTGAAAAAGATGGTGAGATGCGCGATATTACTATAAAAGTTCCCGAAAAAGGATTAAACGAAATTAGCGATTTGATAATAACATCGGGAACCCAGGTATTTCGATTAAGCGAAATCGCGGACATTTCATACGGTGTTTCGCCAAAAGAGATTTTTAGGAGAAACCAAAATCGCATTGGTAAAGTTACTGCTCAAATGGAAAAAGGTGTTGCACTCGACAAGGTAGCCAACACAATTCGCAACGAAACAGCTAACATCGACATGCAGCCCGACTATCGGATTTTAGTTACCGGCGAAGAAGAAAAAAGGCAGGAATCAATGACTAATCTTGGATTTGCATTGTTGCTTTCAATCGTTTTGGTTTATATGGTTTTGGCCTCTCAATTCGAATCTCTGATTCACCCATTCACCATATTATTAACTATTCCATTGGCCGTGGTCGGTAGTATTTTAATCTTTTTCATAATGGGAATAACGTTAAATATAATGGCAATTATTGGCATAATTATGTTGGTTGGAATTGCGGTTAACGATTCCATTATTTTGGTTGACCGGATAAACCAATTAATTCGTGATGGGGTTGACAGGACTCAGGCAATTTTACAGGCCGGGCAACAACGTATCCGCCCAATAATAATGACCAGTTTAACCACAATTTTAGCATTACTTCCATTAACTATTGGTTTTGGTGAAAGTGCTTCACTACGTTCCCCAATGGCACTTGCGGTAATTGGTGGTCTGGTAACTTCAACACTTTTAACATTAGTTGTAATTCCTTGTGCTTACGATATTTTCGACCGGGTGAGAGGAATACTTGTTGGAAATAGAAAAGAGATAGAATACAAATAACACAGATCGAAAATAAAGCATAAATATCATTAAATCTGTGTCATAAGTGTTCCAAAATAAAAGAGTAAAATGAAACAAACTTTAGAATATTGTTACACACTAAAACATAATTATTGGTTGGTTTCATTTGTTACCGTTTAAAGCAAACAATTATAAGTACATGAAATTCATCATAAATAGAAAAATACTCATCAGCATGGTGTTTCTCGGGCTGACCTTATTAGGGTACATCTCGTATAAACGGTTGCCGGTAGAATTAATGCCAAATGCTGAACTTCCAATGTTGTTTGTCCAGATTAATTCGCGCATCGAAGTAGATCCGAATTATATGGAGAACCAGGCAGTAATTCCTATAGAAGGTGCAATAAGTACTCTGGAAGGAATTGAAAGTTTAGAGTCGTTTTTAAATAACCGGAATGCTTCTATTCAGGTTAATTTTAAGCAGAACGTAAATTTCAAATACACTTTTTTAAAGCTTCAGGAAAAAATAGATCAGGTTACCGACAATCTCGATGAAAATTTTACTGTTACTGTAAATAAAGTCGATATCCAGCAGCTTACAAACCAGTTTATGGAGTTGCAAATCCGTGGAAGTGGCGGGACCGACAGGCTTAGAAATATTGTCGATCAGGAAATCACTGCCGAAATGGAAAATATCGACGGGGTGGCTTCGGTAACTGTTTTCGGTGGAAAAGAGCGTTCAATAGAAGTTACTTACGACGGTGCAGCTTGTGAAGCCTACGATATCACTCCATCACAAATACGGAATGCAATAAATCAAAATTCAAGAAACCGCACTTTTACCGGTTATCTGCACGATTCGCAAAAGCAATATTTTGTACATGTTACAGCCGAGTATGACCAGGTTTCAGACATTGAGAATATTATTGTAGCCGAAGGCCCGGTTTATTTAAAAGATGTGGCCGATGTTTATTTTGGGGTAAAAGAGGAAGAAACTATTAGCCGGATAAATGGATTGGATGCAATTTCTATGCTTCTGGTCAGCGATTCGCAGGCCAATTTGATTGATCTTTCGCATAAAGTTGAAGACAGGATTTTGGAGCTAAACAAAAAACTGGCTCCAAAAGAAATTGAAATTGTTGTGCAGACTAACCTGGCGGAGACCATGGAAAAAAACATCGATCAGATTATTAATCTGGCTTTGGTGGGCGGTTTGTTGGCTATTTTCGTTTTGTGGATGTTCCTGAAAAACTTGAAGATTGTATCGTTTATTGCGCTTGCAATTCCAATTTCAGTTTTTACCGCATTCAACCTTTTTTATGCTTTTAATATTTCCTTAAACAGTTTAACGCTGGTTGGATTGGTGCTTGCCATTGGGATGTTACTTGACAACAGTGTTGTTGTTCTCGAAAATATCTACCGGCTTTCGGGCAAAGGATTTAGCGCCGATCGTGCTGTGACTCAGGGGACACAAGAAGTTTGGAGATCGATTGTAGCTGCAACCTTAACCACGGTTACCGTTTTTCTGCCGTTTGTGTTTTCGTCAGATTACATGGTAAAACTTTTGGGAAACCATGTTGGGGTTTCTATTATTTCAACCTTAATGGTTTCTCTGTTTGTCGCATTGTTATTAATTCCAATGGCGGCTCATGTTTTGTTAAAAGGAAAATCGTCGCACAATATTTTTTATGAAAAGGTAACTACCAATAATCGGATTATTCAAATCTATATTTTATTGTTAAAAGCCAGTATGCGGGTTCCGGCACGCACAGTTATCGGAGCGATTGTATTGTTTTTTATCACCATTTTTATTGTGCTGGCAATTAGTGTTAATTCGCTTGAAGAAGTTGAAGAAACACAGTTCTCGGTTTATATAACAATGCCAACCGGTTCAACTCTGGAATCTACCGATTTGGTGGCTGCCGAAGTTGAAAAACGCTTGAGTGAAATAGCAGAAAAACAAGATATTATTTCGAAGGTTCAGGAAGAAGAAGCCATTTTGACCGTTATTTTACAAGAAGATTACAAGGATATTGATGATCGTACAGTGGCTGAAATCAAATCGGAAGTAGAAGATTTGGTTGAAAGGGTTTCACAGGCTGAAATAAGTTTAACTGCTCCTACTTCAAGTGCAAGTTTCCGTGGCGGAGGCGGCGGTGGAGGCGGCGGATCAGGAACAGAAAACTTCAGCAACTTTATGGGGATTGGAACCAATCAGGAACGAATTGTAATTAAAGGTGAAGATTTTGAATTAATGAAAGGTGTTGCCGACGATTTACAATATTACATTGAAGATCTTGAATCGATACGAAGTGCAAGTGTAAGTGTGGCAAGTAACCGCCCCGAAGTTCACCTGTATTTCAATCAACTTCTTTTAACAGAATACGGACTTACTTTAAGTAATATTTCTAATGAACTTTCATCTTTCTCACGTGAATTTACCTCAGGCGTTAATTTCAATCAGGGAAATGAAGAGTACGAAATTATTATAAAAGAAGATCTTACTGAAGAGGAGGAAGAGAAAGACACCGAAAAGGGGATTGAAGATTTAAGGCGTTTGCAGATTAGCGGTTCGCAAGGTGCAACTTACGATTTGCAGGATATTTCAGACTTGGTTTATGCCGATGGAATGTCGAGTATAACCCGCGTGAATCAGGAAAAACAAATTGAATTAACTTATCGTTTTGTAGATGAAGCACAACAATCGAAAGATTTGCTTGAAGCTTATCGAATGGAAATTGAGGAAATTGTGGGTGTTTATAAAGTTCCGTCTGGTGTTGCAATCGAACTGATTCAGGAAGAAGATCAATTTTCTGAATTCTATTTTCTTATTGCCGCTGCTTTCATTTTAATAATTATGATCCTGGCATCGGTTTTTGAATCGGTATCAACTCCGTTTGTATTAATGTTTTCTGTTCCTCTCGCTGCAATTGGCTCCTTTCTTGCACTTATTTTTACCGGCAACAGTTTATTTAATGCCAACACTCTAACTGGTTTTTTGATTTTGCTGGGTGTGGTTGTAAACAATGGAATCATTTTAATCGATTTTACCAATATTCTCAGAAAAAGAGGTTATAGAAAATCCAGGGCTTTAATGACTGCCGGACTTTCGCGTGTTCGTCCAATTTTAATTACAGCTATCACAACGATTGTCGCCATGTTCCCACTTGCAATGGGCCAGGCTGAATATGTTGGTGCAATCGGGGCTCCTTTTGCAATTACAGTAATTGGTGGTTTGGCACTGAGTACAATTTTAACATTGATTTTTATTCCAACATTGTATGCCGGGCTGGAAAGTGCACTCGATTGGATGAAGTCGTTGCATTGGATGCTAAAAACAGGGCAAATGATTGTCTTCATTGTTGGGGCATTTTATATTTATTACGAAGTAGATACATTTATTTGGCAAATGCTCGATTTTATGATACTGGTAATTTTAGTGCCAGGTGTAACGGCATTTGTGATGACCAGTTTGAGGCAGGCAAGTTCAAAAGTAATCGACGAAAATGAAGCCATTAGAATTGATGTCCGTAAACTGGTAAAAATTTACGATCGCGATAATCGTTTTGTCCGCGAGTGGAAATCAGGATTAAAAATCAGGGAGCGTGCCGGTTTATTGAAAGATTTTAAACATGCCCGCGATTTTTACGATTTGATTTGGCAACTTCCACTTTTTGGGTTCCTGGTCTATTTCACATTCTTTTATATCGAAAGTAATTTTTGGATGTGGACACTTTCTCATTTCGTATTTTTCTTCATTTTCCTTTTGAGGGTTCCTCTAAATCAGGTACTAATAAATAAAAACGAAGCAACATCAAAGCCAATTTACCTCAAAATAAATAACATTGTTAAGAACCTGATTTACTGGCTTGTTCCATTAATCTTTCTTTTCGTTTTTTACAAGAATTGGGATAATTTGGGAATGGTAATTTTTGTGGGAATTATTTGGTATGTTTTATTGATTATTTATAGTTCGGCAGAATACATTCACAACAAAAATGTAAATATTGCCCGCATCGCCGGAAGGTTCGCAACTTTGCGCCGTGGTTATTTTACAATGGTCCGTCAGATTCCGGTTATTGGAAAACGCAACAAACCATTTAGGGCACTGAATGGGGTTTCTCTTAAAATCAGAACAGGAATGTTTGGATTACTTGGGCCAAATGGTGCAGGAAAATCAACAATGATGCGGATTATTTGTGGTATCCTGGAACAGAGTTACGGAAAAATCTGGATAAACGGTCTCGATACACAAAAGCATCGCGAAGAACTTCAGGGTTTAATTGGTTATCTTCCACAGGCATTTGGAACCTACGAAAATATGTCGGCATGGGAATTTTTAGAGTACCAGGCAATTCTGAAGGGAATTAAAGATTCGAAGGTTAGAAGCGAGCGCTTGGAATATGTTTTGAAAAACGTGCACATGTTTGATCGTCGCGACGATAAAATTGGTTCTTTTTCAGGTGGAATGAAACAGCGAATCGGGATTGCACAAATCCTGATAAACCTTCCCCGTATTTTGGTGGTTGACGAACCAACCGCCGGGCTGGATCCACGTGAAAGGATTAGATTCAGAAATTTATTGGTTGAATTAAGCCGCGAGCGGATTGTAATATTCTCAACACATATTATTGAAGATATTTCAAGCTCGTGTAATCAGGTAGCAGTTATAAACAAGGGCGACCTGAAATATTTCGGAACACCTGAAGAAATGGCAACAATGGGCGAAAAATTTGTTTGGCAATTTTCTATTCCCGCAAATAAATTCGACGATTTTGCTAACAAACAATTGATTGTCCACCACATGCGCGACGGCGAAAATATTAAGCTGCGTTGCCTGGCCAAAGAAAAACCAGCCGAAGATGCGGTAAATGTGGCGCCCCATCTCGAAGATGCGTATTTATGTCTGCTTAAAGATTTTGTTTAAAAAAGAGTAAATGAGTAACAATTTTGATATTAAAAACCGGTTTACCATTTTTCGTAAAATGGTAGGGTACAATCTGAAAATAATATTTGCCAATAAATTTATTTGGTTTTTGTTGGCGGCCTTTGCATTCTTTGTGTTTTTTGCTGTTCAAACAATTTTAAATGGCGGTAATATTAGTGAAGGAACTTTATACAATTTATTAATTTTCCCAGGTATTTTGCTGATTTTTTATCCCTCAGTTTTTGGCATTCAAAACGACGATGATTCGAGGATGTTGGAAATATTATTCGGAATACCCAATTATCGGTACAAAGTATGGCTGGTTCGTTTAATTATGATTTACGTTCTTATTTTTATCATAATTATTGTATTTGCAGCGGTAGCGTCCGTGCTTTTATATAAGATAAATATTCTGGAAATGTCGTACCAATTAATGTATCCGATTGTTTTTTTAGGGTCGATGGCATTTATGTTTTCTACCCTCATTAAAAACGGGAACGGAACTGCTGTGGTTATGATATTAATTGGAGTTGCCCTTTTAATACTAAAGGAAGATGTATTTGAAAGGACACAATGGGATATATTTTTGAATCCTTTTCAAATTCCGAATAATTTGAATGAGGTAATTTGGCTGGGATTGATTTCAAAAAACAGGATTTTCCTTGGGATAGGAATCCTTGTATTTATTTTATACGGACTGTTTAATTTGCAAAAACGGGAAAAATTTATTTAACTTTTCGCTGAATAAAAAAATAAATCCTTCCATAAAATGGAGGGATTTATTGCTTTTGTGAATTGCAAAAAAGTTGTAAGAAATATTAATTTCACATTTCAAAACTAAACCAATTGAAAAAGAAGGTCTTATTTTATTTGTTACTGTCCTTTCTGATTTTCTTAGCAGGAAAAGCATTTTCGCAGGAAAAATTAAAAATTCAGCGTTTAACAAATGCAATTCAGTTTGATGGAATACCGGATGAAGCTGCCTGGCAAATAATAGATACACTTTCAATGACTATGCACACCCCGGTTTTTCAGGGTGAAGCAAAACAAAGATCAATTATTCGTATTACTTACGATGACCAATTTTTATGGATTGGTGCAAAATTGTTGGTAAACGATCCTTCACATATTAAAGCATCTTCAAAAAAGCGTGATGAGCTAAGTGCAAACAGCGATTTTTTCGGCGTAATTTTAGATACTTATAACGACAACGAAAATGCGATGTCATTTTTTACCACTCCAACAGGTTTGCGTTTAGACGCCTTAGTTTCCGACGATGCCTCAAGCCGGATGCCCTTAAATCCTGACTGGAATACTTTTTGGGATGTTAAAACTTCGCGTGATCAAAATGGGTGGTATTGCGAAATGCGAATCCCATTTTCGAGTCTGCGTTTTCAAACTGTAAACGGCATTTCAGAAATGGGCCTTATTTCGTGGCGTTGGTCGGCTCACGATACCGAAAATGTTACCTTTCCTTCCATCGATCCAAAATACGGGATGTGGGCAACCTGGAAACCATCGGTGGCTAAAAAAGTGTTATTCGAGAATATTAAACCAAGCAAACCAGTGTATTTTTCTCCCTATGTTTTGGGTGGATTCTCAAACGATAATTCTTTAAACACCGAAGAAACTGCTTACATCACCGAAGAGAAATTTACCAAAGAAATAGGGGGCGATTTAAAATACAGTATAAGTAGCAACCTTACACTCGATTTAACTGTAAATACCGATTTTGCACAGGTTGAAGCCGACGATCAACAAGTAAACCTAACAAGGTTTTCACTTTTTTTTCCCGAGAAAAGAATGTTTTTTCAGGAAAGGGCAAGTATTTTCAATTTTAATTTTGGAGGCCCAAACAATTTGTTTTATAGCCGCCGGATTGGTTTAGATGAAGATGGCAACCCGGTAAGGATTTTGGCAGGGACACGCCTTTACGGGCGAGTTGGTAAATGGGAAATGGGTTTGCTAAATATGCAAACGGCAAAAAACGATGCTGTACCTTCAGAAAACTTTGGTGTTTTGCGAATGCGCCGACAAGTAATTAATCAAAACTCTTATTTGGGAGGCATGTTAACTACCCGAATTGGAACTGATGGGAATTATAATACTGCCTATGGATTTGATGGAATAATCAGAATGTTTGGAGACGATTATCTTGAGTTTAAATGGGCGCAATCGTTCGAAAATAATGTAGAGAGCCAAATTGTTTCGCTTTCCCCGGCACGGATACGGTTAGGTTGGGAACGGCGTTCTCAAAAAGGTTTGGGCTACGATTTTTCTTTCTCTCATTCAGGAGAGGATTTTAATCCAGGGGTGGGTTTCGAAAGTAGGGTTAATTATCGCTCAATACGTGCCCAGATACAATGGGGCTGGCTTCCCGGTGAAAAATCAAAGTTTATCAGTTATAACGCAAACATGCATCTTTATCATTACTTCGATGCGATTACCGGACTAACAGAATCCAGTTCTTTCGGGCCTGGCTGGCAATTTCAAACGAAACATTTCCTTATGGGAACAATCCAATTAAAAAGGATGGTTGAAAATATCGAGGAAGAATTTTCATTTTCTGATGATGCCGATGTTCCAATTGGGAATTATGAATTTTATGGTTTTGAGGGGATGCTGGTAACACCAATGACTAAAAAAGTTTATGCTGAAATGATGCTTGAGGGAGGGCAGTTTTTCGATGGGAATCGTTTTTCTTATACTGTTACTCCGTTTTTAAATTTGTCATCGAGTTTTCTTGTCTCCGGAACATATCAGTTTGATGCAGTAAATTTTAGCGAAAGAAACCAGGATTTTATTAATCACATTGCACGTATAAAATTTGAATATATGCACAGTACTAAATTGTCAGCCAGTTCTTATGTGCAATACAATACTTTAAATGCTGGTTTTGTAGGGAATTTTAGATTACGGTATAACCCGCGCGAAGGAAATGATTTTTACATTGTGTTTAACGAAATTAGAAATCTTAATCCCGACCTTGAAATCCCTTTGCTTCCAAAATTGGCCAACCGAACATTGTTGTTAAAATATACTCACACTTTTAGTCTTTAGGCTTTTATACCAATTGTTCTTCAAAATGCTGCATAGCAAATTTTGAAGTTGCAATAGCCCGAATCTATTTCGGGAGTTAATGCCGATAATACAACAAAGAAGCAGACTGAACAAAGTGAAGGTTTTCGACATTTTGTTGACAAATCGGTATTATTTCTAATATTCGTGGTTTTTTTGGCAAAAAATTACAAACCTTTCTGGCAATTGACTGATGAATCACAAAAATTACTAAATGGCTTATTTCAAAATTAAAATGGTATTATTACAAAAAGCAAACGGGTTAAATTTTGTTAAATCATTTTTATTCTGAAACAATAGATTAATCGATGCGTAACTTCTAATTGACTTTGTATGAATAATATTAAAAGTGGACTAATGGGATTGATTGGTTAATGGTTGATACAAAGTTAGTTAAGGGAATTAGTTGTTTGTCTTGCAAAAATGAAGCGGTGGCTGGTTACCACCGCTTTGTTTTTATATTTATCATCGGGTTACTTTAAAAAACTTCGATTCAAAAGGTTCTATTTCAACGGTTCCATTTTCAATAATTTCACCCAAAACATTTACTTCTTTTACGATTAAATTATTACCAGTAATTCCATTTCCCAATTCAATTTTTGCATTTTCACCAGCAATTTCGCGAACATGAAAAATTGAAAAACTGCCGTCTTCCGATGGGAAAGAACTTATCAGTAAAATATTTTCGGGCCAGCCAGTTATAAACGATGCACTCCAGTTTTTATCTCCCTTTCCACCTCCGGGCGAAACCCGGGTTAAAAACGGGACCCGGTTTCCCCAGCCAAATTTCGTAGCATTTAATTGCGAATTATTTTCAGAACTCGAAAGGGTAAAAGTCCAGTTGTGCCCACCCCGTTGTTCTGCGTTAAAATTAGTTACCCAATAATTATTCATGGGCCAGCCATAAATATGTATGGTTTCCGGTATTGCCCCAGCTTTGTAGCGTCCGGTGTTAATCCCGCCAAATTGCATCAAAGGAATCTCTTGTGAACTCAATAAAATTTGTGCATTTTCATTTTTAACGCGGGCATAATTCTGAACCGTATTCCAGTCGTTTGCCGAACCCGGAATTTGGTCAACTCCTGCCCTGATTTCGCCTCCCTGAACATCGAATGCCAACTCTCCATTTTCCAACAAAAAAGGAAATGCAATGTAAATTCCTTCCGGATCAACTACCGATTTTTTATTTATTGAATAGGCCAAATCTATTCTTTTGGAAGTATTAAAAAGCCGAATTTCAAAATTATACGTTCCATCGCGATTTGCTGCTTTTGTGTCTCCTTTAAAACGAATTGTATTCCAAACCGGGCCTTTTTCAAATCTTTCAAACCAAACTTTTTCAAGCGGCTCCCTTTTGTAATTATCCAATTTAAACGCCTCCATTTGTGCCCGGTTGTCCAGTGTTTCATAAATAAACTCACCTAATTTGTATTCTGAATTTGGGTCAACTAATTCTTTATCCAAATCCTTATCGAACAAACTTGCAATTGCACCTTTTTCTGTGTCAATTGAAATTCTATACCATTGATTTTCCAATTCAGTTTTTCCCTCAGTTTGTGTTTTATTGTTTTGAAAAGGTTTATTTTTTTCAACTTGAATTACATACTTTTTGAATCCAAATGCCGGAATATCATTCGCCCAAATTATCCAATATGTTCCGTCTGAATGATGTTCAATTGATTGAGCAATTGCTTCTTTCCCATTTTCATCTACAATTTTAAATTTTTGATATCGTGGAATAATTTGATGATCGACGTAAATTGTAAATAACCCGCTTCGTTTCCAGTTCAGCGTATTATAAACCAGCAAAGTTGGCGACGCTTCGCGTTCAACATGACTTTGCAACAAACCCATCGTTTCTTCACCAATCATTTTTGCACGCCGGCTGGCTTCCCAAGCATAAGACTCTTTTAAAGCGCGCTGTTCCATTGTATTTTTCGAAAATGGTTCGCGCACACTTCCATGATAACCAACTGTGTGTTCAGTATAAAAAAGCAAGGCATTATTTGTTATTTCAATCCTGTCGTTTATTTTTTCAGGAAGTTTTGAGCCTTGCAAAGCAGCCATTGTTAATCCGGCAGAATTTGCAATTAAATCGGTTTCGGCTGTTCGAATTGTTGCAACCTCGCGGGCCGAAGCTCCAAAACCATCAGTCCACCAGTCGGGCCACGCACCCTTAATTACTTGAAAATCGTTGCTAAACTTTTCCTCCATTTCTTCAAAAAACTCGGAGGCTGTGGCAGTTTTAAGTTTTGGCCAGATATATTTTTCATTCCACTGTTTTATCATTTCAGAGGCTAATGTTGAAGGAGGCGCATTATCAGTTAAAAAACCTGAATGTTGAATGGAAATCAAATCGTATTCATATCCTTTTTCTTCCAGTTCCATTAAATACGAAAGTAACTCGTCTTCAAAAATGTTGAAATCCCCGGCATGAATTTTAAAAACTGTATTTCCAGTCATGTAATGTTCGGCGCGGTAAGCCAACATTCTTTTTCCCGATGGCGATTCCCACCAAAACAAGGTTGGTTTATCGAAGGCAATTAGTGCCCGGTGACCGTGCGTTCCCATGTTAAGGTATTTTATTCCGATATCGTGGTAATAATCATTCAGGCACCAGCCAATTCCATTTACATCGTTTTGCATGGCCACTTTAACATCCAAACCATTTTCGCGAAATCGTTTTATTGGTTGTAACGAAGCTGCCAAAATCTGTTCGTCTGGCAGTTCATTAAAGTTGAAATACATTCCGGTCAGTTCAATTCGTCCTTCCGCCACCCGCTTTTTTAACCGTTCAATCTGTTCTGCCGGGCGGCTTTTTAAATATTCATCAACAGGCCAGGTTGCCTCACAAGTCCAGCGAAATTTTGAATCTTCTGGATAATTGTCGGTATTATCGCAATAATCTAAAGCATAATCAATGTATCGTAAATGTTCGGCCAGTATTTCGGTTTGCGACCGGGTGTAACCAATGTCGGTATGTGTGTGTTGAACAAAATTCACCCGCCACTTTTTTACCGGATTTATCGTTACTTTTCCTTCTTCAACAAAATCATTAATTTCTAATTTATACTCTGCAATTCTACTTTCTTCAACTTTTGGCAAATCTATTTTTACGTAGTTGTATCCAAATTTTACCTCGGTTTCTTTTATTAGTTTTTCATCAATAAAAATTTTAGCATTTGATGGTTGTCCAAAATGTAAAATCCCGGCAACTCCCAACTGCTTTAATTGGCCATTCTTTTCTAAAATTGCAGGAAAGGCTTTAAAAGTTAATCCACTTTTTACTTGAAATTTAAATGTCATGTACCACGATGTTTTGTCAAATTTTCCACCTGTGATTTTTAGTTGCAAAGGTTCTCCTTTTACAATTTTATCTGCCGGTATTTTTAAATACATAAAACCAAACCGATCACCGTGCTGGTCAATCATATCTTTTTGAAAAGAAAGAGTTGAACCGTCTTCATTTTCCAATTTCCATTTGTTTAATCCGTCTGCCCAAAACGAAAATTTTTGCTCACCATTAATTTGCAAATCAAAACTGGCCCTGCCAGGAGAAGAACCAATTCCTGCCAACCAAACAAAAGTTACAAATTCACTTTTTATTTCTGAAGGAACCGGATCTGTTTCCCATTCCAATGTTGAATTTCCATCGGTTGCACGAATCAGCAAACACGCTTTTGCAAGCGGAATAGATGAGTGATAACTAAAATCGTTGCCAGTAATTTTTTCTGCGTAACCATTTACAATTTGTGAGTTCGCGAATTGAGGTGTTTGGGCAAAAATGCCAACACTGAAAACAGATAGGATGAGAAATGCTATTTTTGATTTCATATTAAATGTTTTACGTCACACTGAGCAGAACCTACAAAGCAATCTATTCAAATTGTCCCGACAAATCATTCCACTCAGGATTAATACTATTTATTAATTCAACTTTCTTTTTTCTTGACCCGGCTTTAATTTGTTTTTCCCGGGCAATTGCTTCCTCTATTAAAGAAAAAACTTCAAAATAAACCAATTTCGAAACATTGTACTTATTTGTAAAACTTGAAGTATAAACTTTATTCTTATGCTCATACAATCGTTTTCTTAAATTGGAAGTAACTCCAGTATAAAGAACAGTATTATTTCTATTAGTAAGAATATATATTGCTCCGCCTCTTTCCATGATTTCTCTTTTTAGTAGCAGATTGCTTCGTCGTGCCTCCTCGCAAAGACGTTAAATTTAATTCGTCATTGCGAGTATGAGGCACGAAGACGAAGCAATCTGAACTATTTTACAAAAGCCTTAATTACCCAAACTTCATCATCAGATTCATTTATAATTTTGTAAGAACTTGCAGCGGCTGGAATAACAAACGTTTCGGCATAATTAAAGCGTTGTTTTATTCCATTTTTTGTTTCAATCAAAATGCTGGTTCCTTCAACTAAACTAAGTACATGGCATTTATTTTCTGTTTGAATTTCAATCTCAGTATTTAAATGAATTCGTTGCACATCGTACAAATGTTTTTCGTGGGTTGGAAGATGAAACAATTTCCAGTTATTTCCTTGTTCAATTAACACAGGTTTCGAAATTAATTTCTCTTTCACGTAATCACCCTTTCTTTCGAAATTCAGGTTTTCCATGCCTCTTGCAATATTTATGGGGCGGGGTTTACCATCAAAATCGAGGCGCAGCCAGTCGTACATTTTAAAAGTGAAAATATAAGGTGTTGAACTGATTTCTAGCACCAGATTATTTTTCCCCGATCCATGAATAGTTCCCGGCGGAACGAGAAAAAAATCGTGTTTCGATGCTGTGTGTTTTTGCACAAACTTTGTAATATCAACTTCCTTTTTTTGCTGAAAACTCTCCGTTAAAACTTTCTCAAATTCCTTTGGTCGGATGTCATCCTGAAAACCCAAATAAATAGCTGCATTATCTTTTGTATCGAGAATATAATAGCATTCTTCCTGCGTAAAATCTTCGTTAAAATGATTCTTCGTATAATCTTTTTGCGGATGACATTGAATGGAAAGATTGCCGCCATCGAAGGTATCTAAAAAATCGAAGCGAATTGGGAATTCATAACCAAACGCTGCAAAAGATTCTCCCAAAACAGACTCTCCTTCCTGAAACATCAGACAGTCGAACGACACTTCCAAAATATTGCCCGAACTTTCAAAAAGTAAGCCATTTTCAGGTACAATTAGTTCAAACGACCAGGCATAATTTGGAACATCTTTATTTAGTCCGTTAATTTTATCCAGACTCCATTTTCCTCCCCACGCACCCGGCTCAAACCACGGACGAACACGAAATAAATTTTGGCTGATTTCCTTCAAACCTTGCCTCAAATCATTGCCTTTCATCCAGGTAATTTCATTGGGGCGTTGCTCATCAACAACAATATCTATTTCTGGTAAAATGGCTTGTTTGTGTTTGTTCAGCACTATCCAATCGACAAAATAAAACCGTTTGTACATGGATTTTATTTCATCCGGTTTTGAAGCTCCCAGATTAGTTATTGATTTAGCCCGGGCACGAAATTGTAATTCATTTTTTGGAAGATCAAAATAAATCAATGTCCCTTTAAAATTGGTTAAAATTGCACCGATTCCGTAAATTATATTTATGTCGGAATCTGTATTCAATCTTAAACTTTCTAATTCTCCAACTTGAAAAAAATCAATTAAATCTAAAGTTGTTCGTGTTCCAAAAATCGGGTCGCCTCCGCCTAAAAACGAAGCAACCAATTTATCAATTTCCGGCTCTGGTATTAATGCTTCCGAAATATCAATCCAATTTATTTTTAAACCTCGTTTTTCAAAATTATTTTGAAGTTGTTCTTTTATGTTTTTATAAAAAACACCCAAAAATCCGTCAATAATAATTGTTTTATGATTTTGAATTTCGGAGGCTAAACTTTCAAAACCAGCAAATATTTTATCCTCTCCCACTGAATGAGTTGGAAATAATCCGTACTTACCAATATTCTCTCCCTGCTTTTTTGCCGGCATCAAATACTGACTGGTTTTTCTGAATTCGTTGCTATTCATTTTCCAATTCCTCGAACATTAAAATAGCTTTGTACAATACTCCCGCCGAACCCCGAAAAGTTCCTGAACCTTTGGGTTTGTTTTCAACAGTGTACCATTCGAAAAAACCATCGTTTTCTTTTACTCGCTTTACCATGGGTTGCATTTGTTCGAAAGCTTCTTCAACAAAACCATACTTAATAAGTTGTTGAATCATCCGTCCACCAAACCAGGTCCAGTCGCCACCATTTTGGTAACCGTAGGGATACATACTTTTATTTTTGTAAAATCCTTCTAGGTAAGTCGGATATAAAGTTAATCCAATAGAACCGGCACCCGATGCTTTTACATTGGCAACCATTTTTCCCAGGGAAATTTTTATTTCCTTTTTTGAAAGCAAACCTGCTTCAATGGCAACGGCAGTTCCTCCATGATAGTAGATTTCGTTTTCATTAAAATCATCGGGAAATGGTGAACCATTTAAATAGATGTGTGGAATAAATTTCTGATTTGTTTCGTCCCATAAATGTTTGCGTGTATTTTCTGCAATTTGATTTCGGATTGGGAGCCACTTTTCTTTTGTTTCCGGAAGCAATTCCATTAAATTATCGAGAGCAATTAAAAACATTGCATTGTCGTAAATATCGATGGCGTAATGTGTGTCTTCGGTAAAATAAACGCCCCAGTCATGTTCGGGCTGAACATCGCCCCAATCGGCGGTAGTAGCTCCCCAGAGCAAACCATATTTTTCGTTGTAACGGTGGTTCATTAAAAAATCCATGGCCCACTCCAAACGATCGGCAACAGTTTTATCACCCACTTTATCATCTAAAATTGTTTTATCGTTTGTAACCTGAACGTATTTATAAACTGTCTGAACCAGCGATGATTCCTGATCGGTTTCAACTGTATTTTTATGCCCAGCATAACGCGGTTCCAAATCGGAGTATTTGTAATCGTAACCATGTCCCGTAATTTTTTCTTTTGGAATAAAACCATCAATAATATTTCCATCGTTGCCCTGCATTTTGAAAAACACTAGCAGATTTTCCTTCAAAACATTAGCCTCAAAAACTTCAGCCGAAAGTTCGATAAAAGTGTTATAATCGCGAATCCAGACTTCGCCGTAACCTTCGCCAGCATTAAATCCGGTTTTTACAATTTCGAGAGCCTTTTGTTTTGTAAAAGCAAAATACTCGTTGGTTTGAATTTGCTTAATTAACTCCGGGTTTTGAATGTTTTTTGAATTGCAGCTCACTATTCCTGTTAAAATGATGATAAAAAATAAAGTTTTCATTTATGTTGTTTTTAAGCGATAGGGCAAGGAATCCACAAATAACATTATTTTTTATTATTAATAACCATTTTGCCTATTTCATCGCATGTAGCCAATGGAAGATTGTTAGATTTTTAAATGTTGATTTTTTACTATTGTTCTTCGAAGATATAAAAAATGGATTTCATTTTAAGTATGTTGCCCGTTCCATTATTTAAAATTTTGGTAAAATTTTTACCAATTCCCTATCTTCTTTTAAAAAATTGAAACGACTTTTTATTGCGAAGCGTTTTTCTTGATTTTACCCTGCGGCTTTTTGTTTTGTTGCTTTTATTATACCTTTTGTCAGGAATTGCCGAATAAACCAATCCAATACTTGCTTGTGGAACCAAAGCCATATTATTCGCACGATTAAAATTTCCCAATGCTTCATTTTCAAGATAGTCGAAATTAGGTCTGCCATCAATGATATCAGAATTAATTATCGATGCTGAAATTCCAACATTAAAAGCGAATCTGCTTAAAAACTGGTATTCTATTCCAATCCCGGTGCCATAATTAAATGCCATCTCCTTTGGTTTTTCGCTGTTTAAAGTTCCTCGGGCGAATAAAACTCCTACCCCATAATCGACGCTATAAAATGGATCTTTGAATGTATAATCGGTACCAATAAACGAAATTCCAGCAAAAATTTTTAAATATGGATTAAATTTATTTTTAGGTGCCATGAAAAACCTCCAGTTCCCTAAAATACTGATTACTGTGGTTTCGTAAATTAGTGCTTCGGTAATAGCCGGACCAATTGGGTTAAAATGAGTATTATAATTGAAGTTATACATTGGCGGCAAATTGTTGTAACCTGAAAAGTTTGCATATGCAAATTCAATGCCTGCTTCAATACTTAAAGTTACGGGCACCATTATTTCGAATTCGGCACCTAAATTATTGTCAGATGTGAAGTCGGTACTATTTGGATTAGATTCCAGTCCTACAAGTGGGTGGTTAAGTTCTTCGCTGCCAATTTCACTGAGAAACATTCCTGAATTAGCGCTTAACCTGAACCTTAGCGTTTGCCCAAACACATTTCCAAACAGGAGAATAATGATTATTGTTAAAAGGAATTTATGGTTCATGGTCAATTTTTTTGTAAAACGATTAAACTTACAAAAAATTTATAATCCCTTAATCAAACCACAAAATTATTTTACTTTCTCTGTTTTACTTCACTGGCATCAACCATTTTAAAAAGCTTATCGGCACGCCGGGTTTTTGTATCGATTTGAACTGAAATAGAATCTCCCTTTTTCCCTTCATCAACCGATTTCAGATCAACCCGGATTTCTTCGACCGAGGTTTGAACAAGCCCTGTAGTTGGTCCGGTTACAATAATTTCGTCGCCGATTTTTAAACTATTTGTTTCGAGTTTGAATTCGGCGACTTTAATTTTTGAAAAGTAATTGGTACATTTCCCAATGTACAATTTTCGTTTTGTAGCCAGCGAACCGTAATTTTTGCTCCACTCGCCCAGCCTCTGACCAAGGTAATAACCATCCCAGAATCCACGATTAAAAACTGAAGCAAGACGCCTGTTCCAATTTTCAACTTTTTCATCGGAAAAATCATCCGCAAAATAAGCATCAACAGCTTCTTTATAACATTGTACAGTGGTTTTTACATATTCAGGAGAACGTGCCCGCCCTTCAATTTTTAAAACAGAAACGCCGGCATCCAACATTTTATTCAGAAAATGAATCGTTTTTAAATCTTTTGGCGACATAATGTACTCATTTTCAATGTCTAGCTCGGTACCTGTTTCTTTATCGGTAACCGTGTATGCACGACGGCATGTTTGCAGGCAGGAACCACGATTCGCAGATGAGTTCATTTCGTGCAAACTGAGATAACATTTCCCACTGGTAGCCATACAAAGTGCCCCGTGGACAAACATTTCCAAACGTATTAAATTACCAGAAGGGCCTTTAATATTTTCATCTTTGATTTGATTATTTATTTCGTGAACCCTACCCAAATTCATTTCGCGGGCAAGCACAACAACATCGGCAAAATTGGAATAAAACTTAACGGCTTCAATATTAGTTATGTTTACCTGCGTTGAAATATGCACTTCGAAACCAATGGAACGGGCATACTGAATTACAGAGACATCGGCTGCAATTACCGCAGAAACACCAGCTTGTTTTGCTGTATCCAATACTTCGTGCATCAATTGTATTTCAGTATCGAAAACCTCAACATTTAAAGTGAGGTAGGTTTTTACCCCATTTTTTGATGCAGTTTCAGCAATTTTTTTTAAGTCGTTAATAGAAAAATTATTCGACGAGCGCGATCTCATATTCAGGTGTTCAACTCCAAAATACACCGAACCCGCCCCTCCCTGAATGGCTGCCATTAACGATTCATACGAACCTACAGGAGCCATTATTTCAACATTTCGTTTTTCCATCTGTTTATAATTATACAACTTGTTGTTTTTGAGTTGTTTGTGTTTTTTCGATCTCGACTTTTTATAATAAAATTCAGAGAAAGGATTCACTGGTCCCCATTGTTATCGCCGCTGATTACAACAGGGATTCCATCTCTGAAAAAAGATGGAATCCTTTGCGGATACCTTTGTGCTGTTTTATAATCATGCCCAGTGTCCGTTAGCTGATAGATGCCCATATCATTCAACCTAAATATTGGCTGGTAAAGTTATACTATTTAGTAAAATTTTTATTTAAAAAAGGAGTAGAAGAATTCATTCCCTTCAAATAATATCCTAAGTGTAAAAATCCGGATTCGGAAAACTTGTTTACTGAAGTAATTAAACCGGTAGTTTAAATTTCATGGTAACTTCTCCGGTCTCTTTGTTTACTGTTATGGATTGATTTTCAATACCCATTTCTTTTCCTGTTGACAATTTAAACATTCCGGATAGAAACTGCATACCGTTATTCATAACTTCTTCAAATTCTTTAACTTTTAAAGGCTCCCCTTCGCGGGTAGTGTGTCCTTGCTCATTTTCATTTACATTGTTTTGATTATCATGCCCGTGTTCCATTTCATCAATAGAAAAGTCCAATTCCTCCTCGGGCTGTTTTTCAATTTTAGGTATTTCTTTATCGAGTTCATCAGAAGTAAATAGCGTTTCTTCGTTAAAGGTTTGACCTTCGGTTTTAGAAACAAATTCTTCTAACTGCAAAATGAATTGCGATCGGCCTTTTGTACTAAAATCAACAAAATCTTTATTTGAATTATCACCTAATACACCATCGAAAAGACTTTGTTTAACGAGCAAGCCCGATGCTATTTGTTGTTCGATTGAATTACGTGTGATAAAATTAAAGATAGTTAGTTTTTTGCTCGTTTGCCCAAGTCTGTCGATCCGTCCAATACGTTGGTTCTTTTTGGCGGGATTCCAGGGAAGTTCGAAATTAAACAAGATATCTGCCACTTGGAGGTTCAGCCCTGAGCCGCCAGCCTCTGTCGATAAAAATATTTTATAATGTTGATTCTCTTCAAATTTCCGAATTAATTCACCCCTCGATTTTACAGGTATTTTCCCATTTAATTCTACAAAACCGATATTATTGTCGCGAAGTAACTTACCTATTAACTTATGAACTTTAATCCATTCAGAGAAAATAATAATTTTACGGGCGGTATTTTTTACATCAAGTTTTTCAATCAATATGTGTTTTAGCTCCTCTAATTTAGGCGATTCGTTGGTTTCGTCATCAATAAGGTAAGTTGAATCGCATACCATCCTCATATTGGCTAATAGCAATTGCATACGTTGCAAGTCATAAGGTGTAAGAAATTTCTTCCTGATTATTTGTGCCAAGCCCTTTGCATACGAGGCATGATATTCAGCTTGCAAGGGCGATAATTCCAGGGGTATATTAATTTGCTGAAGATTTGGAAGCTGGTCAATAACTTTTCTTTTTTCCCTTCGGAGTAATATTTTATCTAACTTTTTATTGAGGCTTTTCAGGTTAAAATATCCATTTATTTTGTCATATCTTTCGGGATCGAAAAGGCAATGCTGGTACGAAAACTCCCATAAAGGCCCGAAAAAATGGGGATCAAGTATTCCCATGATTGAAAATATATCAATTAATTTATTTTCGATGGGCGTACCAGTAATTACCAATTTATGTTTTGCTTCTATTCTTTTTAACGAAGAGGCAGTTTTAGTTTCGTAGTTTTTGGCCCTTTGAGCTTCATCAAGAATCAGGAAATCTATACTTGCTTTATTTATTGCCATTTGGTCGCGCAGCACTGTCTCATAGTTTACAATAAAAAAATAATGGTCTTTGTCCTGGTACATTTTTGTCCGCTCATCAGGAAAACCTTGGACAACCATGGCAAGCTCATCAGAGAATTTTTCAATCTCTTTTTTCCATTGTTCTTTTATTGAAGCAGGACAAACTACCAGGGTTTTTTTAAAGCCGAAAACCTCTTTTTTTAATATTGCTGCACCAATGGCTTGAATTGTTTTCCCAAGGCCCATTTCATCTGCAATAATCGATACTTTCCGGAAAAGGGAAAAGGCGATACCCTCTTTTTGATAATCAAATAAACTGGCTTTAATTAAATCAAAATTGAGTTGATACGTTTCGCTAAGTTTACCAAGCATTTCATTTTCAAATGCGGCCTCAAGTTTTTCCTGAACTTCCGGGCGGATATGAATAATATTATTGTTAGCTGCTTCTTCAATAAAACCTAATAATGATGTGATTTTTTCTTCTTCAATAAAATGCGATTTTTTAAAGTACCTCGAAATCAAAAGTTGTCCTTCCAAGGGCAATTTATGAGGAAAATGCCAGGTAATTTTGTAATCATTAAGCGGGTCGCAAAATATTTCAATAAACGGGTAAGTTTTTTTTAAACGTTTATACAAAAGTTTGTTTTCTTTTAACTTATTGAAAACATACATAATATGTTTGGTTGTACCCAACTTATTGAGCTTCGAGTCCATACTATTGCTATAACCTGTTTCGGTTTCAAAATTTCTGAGAAATATTTTGTATTTAACGCCTTTTTCGTTTGTTAAAATATGGTTGCCATAAATATTATCAGCCCATTTTATACGGTATTGAGCTTTGTCGGCTTTTTGTTGGCGTTCTTTCAAAACACGCTGGATCATACCTTTTCTGGTATATTTTTTATGTTCAATGTTCTCTTTTGGGTCGAGAAGGTGTAATTCGCTTTCTACCTGTAAAAGGCATGCAAAAGAGTTTTTGTTCCATTCACAAACTTCTTTTTCAATAGCAGGAGTAATGTTTTCTTCAACGTCAATAATTAGCTCATATTCAGTAGTTAGCCCTGTAATTTCATCACTTACGATCAACTCGTACTTAACAGGTGATTGCGATAAAACCTGACATCCACCATTATTGAAAAGAATTTCACCAAACGCTAATTCATTTTTATTTAATTGCTTGTGTAATTTCTCAATTTGGGTTTCTATAATTTTGTTTGTTTTCATATCAATAATTTAAATTTAATACCAATAATCGATTGTTTGCACTCTCCCTCTTCTCACTTATTATTATTATTTATTACATAAGAGACTGAATTTAAACGAATTGCACTCACGCAGATTTGTTGTGGATTTTTGCGTAATTGCTGTGGCACAAAGTTGCTCAAAGAAGTACAAGTTACACAAAGAACCAAAGTCTCGGTTAATTCATCGGTTTAAAAATTGGTAAGAAGACCGAATACGGAAGTTGGAAGTTTGATTGTGCCAACCTGTAGTCTAATCATCCTACCGTGCATGTTATTTGACTGATGATAGTTTCATTTTTGTTATTTCCATATTTTCATCTTTGTATCAGCTAAAAATAATTTATTTCTTTTTAATTCCACAAAAAATAATTGTTTAAAAATCTGGGAAAACCAATTTATGAATTATGGAAACCTGGCAGGAAAATAAGGATTGATTTCACATTTTCTCTCTCATACAATAAAAGGACAGTGTCCTAATTCACTAACTTTAACAAACAGTTCTGAATGTATAATACCGATCCATATATAGAATGCCTTCAAAAACCAAGTGAATTAATAGGGATCAGTTTAATTATCGGGTTGGTGGGATAAAAAGTTTTCTTTTATCTTTC
>JABGRN010000084.1 GCA_018648265.1 Prolixibacteraceae bacterium
AAAGGGCACACTTAACAACTGGCTCACCCCGGTTATTGTATAAACTGCCCCGCCACCGGCAGGTACATCGGTTTCTGTTTTCAAAAAAAAGGGGCCGTCGCCCCAATTGATATCGGCCAGGCCCGCGCCGCCAATTTCAACACTCACCAAACCATTAGCATTGGTCACCGGCGACTGGCTTTCGCTGTAAACCACCGCCCCCCCAACAGAACCCTGAAGGATACTTATCCTCATGCTTAACGTTGCGTTGCACACAAGGGCGTCGCTGCTGTTGCGGATGACGGCCTGGTATGTCATTTTTTCGGGCGGCTGGGCAAAAGTTGCCAATGTAAAAACTATTGCTGCAACTGTGGCGAGTAGTAAGTTTTTCATTTTTGGGTTTTTTATTTCAAAATTATTTCAATAAGTATAAAAGCACATTTTAAAAGCAAACAACAAACACAACCTTAAAATCAAGGTTGGGACAAAATTTTATTTTTTAATTATTTTGAAAGTTTTCAGGGGCCGCGATTGGGAAAGTTTGGAAACAACATCGTTAAATTCCCCGGCGCTGTTAAAAGTTTGAACTACTTTTAGCAAATACGTGGCCGAAACAAAATTGCCAATATCGATACTTGTCAGGCTGCCCAAAATATTTTGGGTTTTTATTAACTTTCCGTCCATGTTGTACAGGGCTGCAATGTAATTCTCCTGTATATCGCCATCAATTTTCAAATTCAGGAATCCGGTCGTCGGATTTGGGTAAGCCCTGCAACTAATCGAAATCCCGGTGGTTTCTTCAATTCCGGTAATCACAAAAATTTCAAAAGGTTGTTGCACACCTTCGGTAATTTCCCCGACGGCACCCGGTTTTGCGGTGTAAAAAACCTGGCCAAGCGAGTAACTCACCGAACCCCCACTTCCAAAAGCGTTTCCACCTGACGCCACAACTGCTTCCTGTGCAATCAATTTATTTCCAACAAATGCAAATAAAAATATTGCACTTAATGTTACAATTTTATGTGCCATGGAAAAAGTTTAAGTGAAAATTTAGTTTTGATAAATCTAATGAAATATTGTTGAGGATAAAAATAATATTCTTAAAAAAGCCCTTAATTGTTCCTTATTATTTTTTAAGCAATTTGTAATTCTGGTATTGTTTTTTGTGATTTATCAATCAATTGCCGGACAGATTTATACTTTGATAATTGTTATACCGATTTGACAACAAAATGTCGCAAACTTTCACTTTGTTCAGTCTGCTTCTTTGTTGTATTATCGGCATTAACTCCCGAAATAGATTCGAGGCTATTATAATTTTAAAATTTGCTATGGGGAATATTAGAAATAGGCCTAATCAGTGTCTTAATCTTTTGTTTTAATAAGCTGGCAGATTTTATCGTATGTCCGATATCCAAAAATACCATCATCACCAAGTTTATTTTTGATTTGAAATTCTCGTATTGAATTAATATAAATTTGTGTAATTTCATTATCCATTTTTCCTGCTTCGTAACCAAGTTGCTTGAGCCAATCTTTAATCTTTTTTATATCAAGCCCCATTTCTTCAATGTACAACCTTGACATTTCTATTACTTTTTTATTTTTTTGCTCAGGCTTTAAATTCTGAAGGTAGATTTGATATCCGTTTATTAATTCACTCCGTGTGGCTGTCAACCGTAATTGCAACTGACGCGATGTTAAATTTGTGGCATCGAGCGATTTTTTTGCTTCTTTCAAATCCTTAATCACCACTTTTAAATCTTTAATTGTTATCTCTTTTATATATGGAATTAAAATGGCTACTACGGCAAGGCCGAACCAAACAACCGTTTTTTCGTGGTTTGCTACAAAAATATCTACACCTTCAATTAAGGTTAATATACCTACAATAAATGCAAAAATTGCCAATGCCGACGAGCCGTACCTTAAAAATTTAAGGTTTAATTCTTCATTATTTCCCATGATTTAAAGTATTTATGGTTAGTAATTATAAATACAATTTACAACCTTTTACAGGAAATATTACCCTTCGATTAAAAACTTTTCAAATGCTTTGCGATGTTTTTCATTTAAACGGCTTGGTCTCATGGTTTTTTTATTGATGAACAAACCTTTTTGCTGACCACTGGCACAAAGTTCATTTTTTTCGTTTAAAAACCTGAATTCCATGATTGCTGAGGCATTGTTGAGCTTTGAAATCCAACATTCGATGTGTACCTCGTTGTTTAAAAAAAATGGTTTTTTATATTTTATCGTGGTTTCTGTGAGTATTGGGACTACTCCTTCGAAGTGTGCTAAGTCGTGAGCTGGTATTCCCATGGCCTCCAATAATTTTACACGACCGTTTTCCATCCATTGTATATAAATTATGTTGTTTACATGACCCACAAAATCAATATGGTAGGTATAAATTTTTTCTTCGAAAGTTAGTTTTTGCATTATTTGTTTGGATTGAAATTTAATTCTGAAAATTTGTTTTTATTCTGAACAAAGAATTTCCACATTATACTTTTCGAATATATTTCGGGATGTTCTTTTACGACAGTCAGCGTTTGAATTTCTTTTCGTTTTCTGATTAATGAAGAAAGATTTTTATAAAATGCACCGTGAGCTTTTACAACGGCCCAAAAACTTCTGAAGTGAAATCCGAAAATAAATTTAAGGGCCGCAATCCCATCTAAAACCAGGCGCGCAAAAAATATGCGTTTAAATTTATGCGGCGGCAGGTTTTTAAACAACATCCAAAGGTTGTTCCTGAAATTAAGATATACTTTTTGTGGACTTCCGTACGAGAGTGTTCCCCCACCAAGGTGATATACAACGCTTTGTGGTTCGTACCAAATATCGAGCCCCTTGTTTTTTAACCGCCAACACAAATCAATTTCTTCCATGTGGGCCCAAAAATCACCGTCAAAGCCATTGGCTTTTTTAAAGGTTTTGGCCTTAATAAAAATGCAAGCACCGCTTGCCCAAAAAATAGGGGAAGCATCATTGTATTGTCCATTATCGTGTTCCAATTTATTTAGCAGCCGGCCACGACAAAACGGATAACCGAATTTATCGATAAAACCGCCTGCTGCACCTGCATATTCAAATAGTTCAGGCTGATTGAAACTTAAAATTTTTGGTTGGACGGCGGCTATTTTTTCATCTTCCCGTAAGCGTTTCACACACGGTTCAATCCAGTTTGGGCTAACTTTTACATCGGAATTTATTAAAACAAAATAATCGGCTTCCACTTGTTTTAATGCCCGGTTGTACCCCTCTGCAAAACCAAAGTTTTCTATTAAATCAATTATTCTGATTTCGGGGAAGTTTTCGCTAAGGAATATTATCGAATTGTCGGTAGAACCATTGTCGGCAACAATAATTTCTATATTTTCTGCCACTGAATTTTGAATAACAGAAGGCAAAAATGTATTAAAGAGTTTTACACCGTTCCAGTTAAGTATTACAATTGCAATTTTCTCTTTTCTAAACATAATTTTGTTTTAAGAAATAAGAAGTTTTGCAATTGTTAATGCGAGGTTTTCTTTTTCAAGGTTTTCTAGAATGGTTGCAATTTTTTCTGTTTTTTCCTGTTCTTCCGAAACCAGAAAAGCTTCAATTTCTTTTACCTGTTTTCCGGTCAATTCATCCTGAAGCAGTTCCCAAATTTTCTCTTTATCTTTTGTTCCTTCAGGTAAACCCAAATTTTCTAATTCGGCAATTGTTGCACTTAAAATTTCTGCAGCCTGCATCCTTAGCGGATCTTTATCTTTTGTTTTACCTGCTGCTGCTGTATCGCGCAGATTCCAACTCGAATAATCGTAATGCAGTTCTTTTATCATTTTAATTTTTGAGCTGTCTTTTCCGAAAATGCGTTCCAGAAAAATTACGGTATGGTTTTTCCAGGCTTCGAGATCGAATTTTTTTTCGTTGAGTTTTGAAATCTGTTTTTTTAATAGGGCAATTTCTTTTTCGGCCATGTTTTAATTGTTTTTTGCAATTTACAATTTAGTAAATAAAAAATCAAAATAGTAAAATAAATTATAAGAGAATATTTAAATATTATCCTTTCATTTAATTATGCGTCTTTTTCACCTATACTTCGTTGAATTTTCCTTAAATAGCTGGTGCTATTCTTGTCAAATCCGCCTTCCCGATTACATCGGGACAAGTTGGCTAAGCAAAAAATACATCATAATTTTTACTCGTTTCTATAAGAAAAATTCGCATTTACTAATTGAATTTTTCAAACTAATCAAATTAATCAAAAACAGAAGGTGTTTTCAATACCCCTTATTTTAACTTTATTGAAATATGTTAACTTTTTATACCAATTGTTCTTCACAAATGCCTAATATCAAACTTTGAAGTTACAATAGCCGAATCTATTTCGGGTGTTAATGCCGATACAACAACAAAGAAACAGACTGAACAAAGTGAAAGTTTGCGACATTTTTGTTGTCATATAGGTATTACACTTCAAAATTAATTCATCCAACCATTTAGGACTGCATATTAATACGTAAATTTTTGAAAAGAAGTACCAAATATTTATACTCAAATCCCAAATTTCCAAGGTGGGAAAAAGCCCAAAAAGCATAAAAAAACCTTCCGTTTTATTACAGAAGGTTTTTTTGAATAAAACTTATCGTTTAAGATTTTTCCAGTTTTAGTGTTTCTGTTGGCTGGTCGCAGACTTCGCTGGGTCCAAAATATTGTATCGGTCCTGGATAAATAAATTGCGTACTATAAGCCCATTCACCACGTTTAGAAACAAAATATTTGTACGGAGCCCCATCAAGTTCAACCAATGCTTTTTGAATTACAGGGACCATTTTCCGGTTACGTTTCTCCATATTCATCATCATAGTAATAGGAACACCGCCAGCAATCCACTCATCAGCTGGTGCCGTTAAATTCCGAACCGATGACATATAACCAGTTTTTCCTGTAGAAATTAATGTTGAAGCCGTGCTACCAAGCGAATAACAATAATCTGCATCGAAATTTGAAGGTGCAGCACAACGTCCTTCGTAGCCAAAAAAGTGGTATTGGGTTCCAAACTTTCCACTAAACTCTTTTGCCGCCTTCATCTCTTCAAGCCTTGTTTTTACCATTTCCCCCAATAGTTTTTCTGTTTCTATCAACGAAACCTGAACATTTCCATGTGAGTCACGATCAAGGGTTAATTGCGTTGCAATTCCGGATGGAAGCGATTGAAACACTTTTGCCGATTTGGGAGAAATATGTTCAGCAACCCATGCCAGCCGGTGACTCTTTTTCAAATGTTTAAATTCTTTTTCAGACAACGAGCCTTCTGCCAACAAGTCACTTAATTCCGAAATAAGTATATTCATTTCTGGAATAAATTCGATTAATCCTTCAGGGATTAAAGCAACACCAAAATTGTCACCATTTTCTGCACGTTTAACAATTATTCCAGTCATGTATTCTACAATCTCGCCCAAAGTTTGCTGTTTTTGAGCTACTTCCTCTGAAATTAAAGTAATATTTGGTTGCGTTTTTAAAGCACATTCCAACCCAATATGTGAAGCTGAACGTCCCATTAATTTAATAAAGTGCCAGTATTTTTTTGCTGAATTTGCATCGCGCTGGATATTTCCAATTAATTCGGAATATACTTTTGTGGCCGTATCGAAACCAAAGGAAGCTTCAATCATTTCATTTTTTAAATCTCCGTCGATGGTCTTTGGGCAACCAATAACCTGAACACCCGAATTAATTTTGGCGTAATATTCAGCCAATACACAAGCATTTGTATTCGAATCGTCGCCACCTATAACTACAAGTGCATTTAAACCTAAATCTTTTGCAATTTGAAGCCCTTTGTCAAAATCTTTCTTTTTCTCCAGTTTTGTACGTCCAGAACCGATAATATCAAAACCGCCAGTATTTCTGTAATCATCAATAATTTCGGAGGTAAGTTCAATATATTTGTGTTCAATCAATCCTTCGGGTCCTCCCAAAAAACCATACAATTTACTTTCTGGATTGATATTTTTGACACCATCAAAAATCCCCGAAATAACATTATGTCCACCCGGAGCCTGTCCTCCTGACAAAATTACCCCAACATTAACCGGCTCCTTTTGTGAGCTTTCTTTTCCCTCCTCAAAAGTCAATAATGGCATTCCGTAAGTATTCGGGAAACGTTCTTCAATTTCCTTCTTATCAGCAACAGATTCGGTTTTCTCTCCTTCAACCAGTTTTACTGTACTTTTTAACGACTTGGGAAGTTTAGGCTGATATTTCGCCCGTTCTTTTTGTAATGCACTTATTTTCATTTTGATCTATTTTATTGATTTCAATTTTAATGAACCAAAAATAGGTGAATTTTATGGTAATATACAGTTGTAGAAATTTATTGTCGTTGATTTAAAGAAAAGTTAAAAACACATCTGGGAATGGCGATTTCCGAATCGCCATAATACGCGGATTGGAATCCGCGACACCCTGGGATTATAATTTTGATGCGGAATTTTTATCCAAATACAAAACCGTATTCTCATGTGTCCGCAAAATTGTTGCAGGGCATGCAGTAGAAATTTCTGCATTTATTGTATTAAAAACTGCTTGTGATTTTCTTTCATCGGGAACTACACAACTAATTACTTTACAACCCATAATTGCAGAAATCGTTAAAGTAAGTGCGTGCGTTGGCACATCGTCGAATGTTGGAAACCAGCCTTCACCCAGTTGTTGTTTGCGACATGCCTCGTCGAGTTCAACCACTTTTACCAATTTAGGATCGTTAAAATCGGCAACTGGCGGATCGTTAAAAGCAATGTGCCCGTTTTCACCAATCCCGATGCATGCAATATCAATCGGATGATTTTTTAACAACTCTTCGTAACGCAAAACTTCTGCTTCAATATCTTTTGCATCACCTTCCAAATAGTACACATTTTTAGGTTGTACTTTTTCAAGAATCCGTTCTTTCAAATATTTCCGAAAACTTGCCGGATGGGTAATCGACATTCCCTTATATTCATCTAAATGAAAAACAGTAATTTTATTCCAGTCGATATCTTGATTTTGCAAACTTTCTATAAATGAAAACTGCGAGGCACCAGTTGCCAGAATTAAGTTGGCGAAACCTTTTTTGGCTATTTCGTTTTGAAGAACTTTGGCAACAAAGATTGCTGCTGCTTTTCCTAAATCCTCAACTATATCGTAAATTTCTACTTTGAGGTTTTCTTTTTGAAGTTGTTTCATAATTAAAAAAGTTAGAAGACAGGAGCCGGAAGTCAGAAGTTTTTTCAAAACAACTCTCCATCGGTTTAAATGTGATTATAATATTTTATTTTCAAATTCCAAATAATTCAGAAATTGCGAACCAGGTTGTTATAAATGAAAATAAAATAACTGCCATCACTCCTAAATTCATTTTCCAATTTGCCACATATTTGTTCATTAAGTTTTTTCTGTTAAGCAAAATAAAGATTGGAATGGCTACTGCTGGTAAAATACAAGCTTGAAATGCCTGCGAAAAAATCATAAGTGCTGGCGGACGCTGTTCCAAAAATACCGAACCAAATGCAAAAATAAGTCCGCCAAACATCAACCATCGAAACATGGGAGAATGAATATCGCGTGGTTTTCCCGTGTAATCAGAAATTAGCCAGGGCGCAATTAAAACTATCGGGAAAATTGTTGACAGACCTGCTCCGGCAATTCCCAGGATTAAAATTAATGCGGCAACTTTTCCGCCGATAGGTTCAAAAAGATAAATCATTTCAACTGTATTATCCAGTCGCAATCCCATTACGTGCAACGTTCCGGCAGCAACTGCCATAATAATTCCACTTAAAAAAAGCATCA
This sequence comes from Prolixibacteraceae bacterium, assembly GCA_018648265.1. GTDB lineage: Bacteria > Bacteroidota > Bacteroidia > Bacteroidales > Prolixibacteraceae > Draconibacterium. The sequence continues at coordinate 7,813 of JABGRN010000084.1, forward strand.
TTCCGGCCGAAACAAAAGCATCTCTTTTTTCCGATTTCAAGTTTTTAATAGTCCACCCCTTTTCAACAACAACCGTACTTCGAATAATAAAAACCGCCGCCGAACAAGTGGTTCCCGCCATAGCAGCAATCAAACCAAAAGCACCGGGTGTGTCTGGAATACTCGGAACCATTCCTTTTACAATGGTTGAATAATCGGGTTTCAACATAAAAAACACAACGACAAAACTCAAGCCCATTAAGATTACAAAAACTGTTAACACCTTTTCGAACTGTTTGTAGCGGCCAAACCAAAGCAGCAAATACATAAACGGAACAATTGACAAAATAATCCAACCAGTGTGAATTGTGCTTCCACCCGTGAGAATTTTTATTCCTTCCTGAAGTAATTCTGCTACAATTCCCATTACTCCGATTAGAGCCAATAATTCGCCAATTATAAGTGCAATTAAAATATAAAGCGCCAGCAACCAGCCCAATTTAAACTCCGATTTAATATTAAAGAGTGCAGTTTTTCCGGTTACCAGTGTAACTTTTCCGTAGGCAACCATTAATATAAAAGTAAAAATGCACGACAAAACCAATGTCCAGAAAAGCGACATTCCATGCTCAGCTCCAGATTTTGCCATAGTTGTAACACTGCCGGTTCCGATATTATAACCGATTAAAAAAAGTCCGGGGCCAACTGCTGCGAGGCCAATTAATATTTTTTTGGAAAGTGGTTTAGTCATAGTTTAAAAATTAATTATAATAGTACACCTTTTTGCGCCCTTTGCGTTTTTCAAACTTTGCGCCCCTTGCGTGAAATAAAAACGTTTTCGCAAAGGACGCAAAATGGAAGAGAACTATTTTGGCGCACTATACACCAATTCTCCTTTAACAAAAGTTTTTTGAACGTTTATTTTGAAATCATCTACAGTCAATAAAACCAAATCAGCCCGTTTACCAACTTCCAAAGTTCCACGATCATTTAAACCATACAATTTTGCAGGATTTGCACTTGCCATTCCAATCGCCTCGGCAAGCGTGCAACCGGTTACTTCCATTGCATGACCAATCCCTTTTTCAATAGACGATGCCGAACCTGCCAAAACCTGCTGTGCCGGATATTGTATTTTTCCATCAACGGTAAGTTCAATATCATCGCCATCGATATTTTTATAAATACCCGGTTTTAACCCGGCATATTTTGTAACATCCGATGTAACAATTGTTTTATCGTATCCTTTGGCTTTTGAAAATACCCTTATTTCTTCCGGCCTCAAATGAAAACCATCGCAAATAATACTTATCATTAATCCATCGTTCGCCAACTGAGGCCAAAGCGGATTATCGTGCCGATTTATCATATTTGCACAACCATTTCCTAAATGTGTGCAGGTTTTTGCACCATTCTGAACGGCTTCATTTATTTGTTGCGCAGTTCCGTTGTGGTGACCAAGCGAAATAACAATCCCCAAATCTGTACATTTTTTAATGAATTCCATTGCACCCTCAATTTCGGGGGCCACGGTAACTGTTAAAATATCCTTCCCGGCAGCTTCATAAAATTCCATAAACTCGTTCCAGTCGGGTTCTCTCACAAACCGTTTTGAATGCGCTCCCCGAAAACCATCAAACGGCGAAATATACGGGCCTTCCAAATGGTATCCCGGAATTGAACCCAGCAAACTTACATCGTCCTTTGCTTTTGCCAAAACTGCAAAATTCTTCGTAAGTACTTCCCTGCTGTTTGTCGTTAGCGTTGGCAAATACGAAGTAACTCCCCTTTCCCACAGAGCCTGAGTAGCTTTTCGAACGCCGTCCTGAGTTAGTTCCCCTCCTCCGAATGAAAATGAAACATCGGCAAAACCATTTATCTGATTATCGAAAAAACCGGGCGCGATAATTAAATTGTTTTCTTCATCAGAAAGTTTTTTAATGTCTTTTATCTCCAGAATCTTTCCATCCTTAACTTTAACTGCTACCGGATTCCCTGTTGCGAAATGTAATCCTTCAATGGTTTTTTGTGCTTTTCCCATTCCAACAAATAATACAATTAATACAATAGATAACGAAACAAATTTTTTCATGAATTTAATTTTAAGAATTCAACATCCACCCATTTTTCCGATTCTGCAGATTTTTCAAGTGCTTCAAGTACCGAAACACAATTTAATATATTTTGATGCGAACGTGGTTCAACGCCAGTTCGGAACATTTCAACCATATCAACATAGTTTTTCCCCGGATTTGATTTCTCAACACTCGGTATTAATTCTTTAAATCCATCCTTCGATTCAACGTATGTTTCCCATCCGTACGCATCTTCCTTAAAAATTAAGGTTGCAAACAAACCTGATGAAAACTGAAGACTTGCATTTCCATATTTTCCATTTCTGCTAATTTTTACACGAGCAACATCATCGCCAAAAATAAAAAGAAGCGGCTGAACAATATGTACACCATAAAAAAATACATTTCCATATTTTGAATCTAAATCCACAGTACCAGTTCGAACAACTTGTGTAATTCCCTCCATCGACTTGACCTGATCTTTCATGTCGAAAGTTGCATTACTTTGCGCAATAGAACTAAACGAAGTTACCGGCGTTCCAACTTTTCGTGCCATTTCCAGAAATTCTTTACCCTCAGCGGCACGGTAACAAAAAGGTTTATCTACAAATGTTGGAATGCCAGCTTCTACAAACGGTGTTGCTGCTTCGAGGTGATATTTTGGGTGACGATGATCGACTATCAACGCATCGATTTTTCCCATCATTTCTTTTGGATCTTTAACCTGATTAGGAATGCCTCCTTTTTCCATAGCCTTTTTAGCAAACTCATCGGTTTCGCCCCAAACATATTTTACTTCAACACCCGGAAATTTTTTATCGATGTTAAACATCTTTCCAAAACCGGCAGTGTGCGAATTCTCAGCCCCAATAATTCCAATGCGCAATTGTTTTTCTTTTGAAAATGAATTTGCCATAATTCCCGGAGCAATTGCAGAAACTGCAACTCCACTTCCCACTGTTTTTATAAATGTTCTTCTTGAGTTCATTTTATGATTTTATAGTTTCATTTCCCAACCTTTTTCATATTCACGAGACCAAAGTTTCTGTGCCTTTTTATCATCAACAATATGGCCATTTTTAGGATTAATTTCCAATGAATGCCCTACTCTTTGAGCAATATTTCCGAGCTGGACAAGCAATGTACTTTTATGACCGGAATCAATATCAGCCTTAAGTTTTTCGCCTTTCAAAATATTATTGAATAAATTTCGAATATGCAATGCATCTAAATGGCTGGCCGGATTTGCTGCATCTCTCGGATCGATTTCTTTCGATGCCTTTACTTCTTTTACAATATTGTTTTTTAGGTCGAAAATTTTGTACTCATTTCCTCCTGAAATCAAAATTGAACCATCTTCCCCGTAAAATTCAACACCAACCGAACTTCCTTCAATATGTTTTCCGTTGCAACTTCGTCCTTCCCAAGTCATCGAAATTCCTTCTTCAAAATCCAAATTAATTACTTGTGTATCCGGTGTTTCCCAATCATCCTTGTACCGAAACCTTCCTCCGTTTGAACTCACTTTTACAGGGAAATCTACATCGAAACCCCAGCGTAAAAGGTCGATCATGTGCGTCCCGTTATTTAAAGCTTCTCCTGTTCCCCAGTGCCATAACCAGTGCCAGTTATAATGTACAATGTTGTCTTTAAACGCTTGTCGGGGTGCTGGACCCTGCCAGAGATTCCAGTTTAACCATTCGGGAACTGCAACTTCCTTTCCTATTCCAATTGGCCCACGATTATTCGAATACCAGCCTTTTCCAAAATATGGTTTTCCAATTGCACCATTTTTTAAATCGCTAATTGCTTCCATCACATTTGGCCACGAACGACGCTGATTTCCCATTTGAATTGATTTCCCGTATCGTATAGCCGCTTCAACTAAAATTTCTCCCTCGTTTGGATTATGACTTAGCGGTTTTTCAACATAAACATGTTTGCCGGCTTGCATTGCGAGTAATGCTGCCGGGGCGTGCCAATGATCGGGAGCAGCAATCACCATTAAATCTACATCTTTGCTTTCCAACGATTCGCGAAAATCTTCAAATCCTTTTGGTTGAATCTCCTGAACGTTTTTGACGGTGTCCATACATTTTTCAATAGCACGTTTGTCCACATCGCAAATATGTATAACATCGCAATTTTTTTGAAATGCAAAATTTTGTGCCAGCGCTGTTCCCCGCGAATTTACACCCATTACAGAAGCCTTGATTTTATCGTTGGCCCCAATAATACGTTTGTAACTTTCTGCGCTAAAACCAGGAAGAATTCCACCAGCCATTAAAACGGCCGAACCTGCAACAGATTTTTTCAGAAATTCGCGGCGTGAGTTTATATTTTTCATTACGGAAGATTTAGATTTAGTTGTAAAAGTTCAGCGCCTTAAATTAATTTAATTTTTAATATTTAATATTCAAACAGGTAATAAATATTGAAAAAAACTATGAACTTATTGTTGTAATTGAAATGTAGTTTATTAATAATCATTATTGTTTACCAACATAAGTTCAAATATTAAATGTTTGAACGTTATTTAATTTCTTATTTTTGTCTCCTTAATTTTTAATGTGAAATATTTATTAGCGCTATTTTTTTTATTTCTTATTATAACTCAAGGAGTTGGACAAAATCTGGAATCGGGGTTAATTGCACATTGGAGTTTTAATAACGATTCTGCAAATGTTATTCTCGATGAATCTGGAAATCTAATAAACGGTACTTCGTATGAAATTGATTACGTAAATGGAATTAGCGGAAAGGCAATCCAATTTAATTCGGTTCAGGATGCTGTATTTTTCCCGGCAAAAAATAATATGCCGCCCGAATCTATCAGAAACCTTTCTATTGGTACAATTTCAGTTTGGTTTAATTTTCAAAACATTGGTGGAAATATTTTACCAATTTTATATTTTGGCGAAAGTTCTGAAAATGAAGATCACAACAGTTTAATTATTGAAGTTGGACACGGTGTAAATGAAGGAGATCCTGCAAATCGCCGTTTGTATTTTACGATTGTTAATCAGCGGTTTTGTTTCGATTCGCGCGAAAACCTGACCCCGGAAACCTGGTATCACTTTGTGGCGGTGGTCGATTCAAACGGAAATACGGGTTATTTAAATGGTGAAGAACTGGTAAACAGAAGATATAATTTGGGTTCAAATTCAACATATCACGATTTTTTTGCTGATGTTCCGGCAAAGGAAGTTTTATCGTTGGGTTACGGACGATTTGGGCAAGACAACCGGTTTTTTCATTTCAAAGGTATGATTGATGAAGTTAGGATTTACAACCGCGCTTTAAATTCTGAAGAAGTAGAAATGCTTTGGAATGAAGGAAATAATATTACAGGAATTGAACCCAAACTATCACTTTTAGAAGAAAATGAATTAAAAATTTATCCAAATCCAGCGAACGAATTTATTCAGATTCTTACAGACAAAAACACCACAAAAATCGACTTTTTTAGTTTAGATGGCAGGAAAATGTATTCGGTTGAAACTATTGAATCGACAACAGTCATTGCAATAAATCACTGGATAAAAGGAATTTACATTGCAAAATCAAACGATGGAAAAATTACCAAAGTTGTTGTTCAATAATTAGTTGGTTAAAAAATCGAGTACATTACTGGCTCCGCCAGCTCGTCCAATTCGGTATAATTCTGTGAAACCACAGCGAGTGCAAGAAACAGCAGAATATTTTCGATTTTGAATATTAAAATAACGTGTAAATCCGGAACCAGTTGTTCTGATTTGATCAACGTCTGCTTTACGGTTATTACATTTGGGACAAGTGTAGGTTTTCTTTTCCATGGCTTTTGTTTTATTAACGCCGCCCTAAAGCGGTTTCACTGTTTTTGAACTATTGGTATTGGGTTTTGAAATAAATTACTAACTGCACAATTAAAACTACAGACGAAATAATAAGTGTAATCCACCATGCATTTATGTTAAGCATTTTTTTCCTGAATGACACCTTTTCCTGGCTGGCTATTTTCTTTTTGTACCTACTCATCCTCCTTGTTTTTCTTAAAGCGTTTTGCATTTTTTAAAGCATTGCTAATTATCCATTCTATTTGCCCGTTTATACTTCGAAAATCATCAGCAGCCCACTTTTCCATTGCCTGCATAATTTCAGGATTTACACGTAATACAAATGTTTTTTTCTTAGCCATCTTCACTCCTTTCTTTTCTAACGTTTCATTTTAATAGCTGAATTATTCCAAATATCAGAATGGCTACTACTATCTCAATTGCGAAAATTATCAGAATCTTTTTTGCCTTCTTTCCAACCCTTCCTTCCACTTGCTGACTATTCCTTTCGCCTGTTGGAAGCTTTTTATTCTCGCCCATTATTTTACACATAGCGAATTCTATGGCTTGCTTCTTTTGTGTTCCAATCAATAATTTTTTCCCGTTTTTAAAATGAAGCTGCAAGCCTATATTTCCCGAAATAGTATAAGCCTGTCCGGATTTTCGTCTGCTTCGAAATCCATACCCCCCGTATTCGCGCTTTGCTCTGTACTTACGAATTTCAAACCGCTCAATTTCCTGAACTTTTATTCTGAACGATTTTCTTTTCAGTGGTGGAAATGTGATAAAGATTCCATCGTAAGTAATCTTTGTTTTTAGCCTGCTTAATATCAATACTATTAATACTGCAACAATAAATAATACGGCTACACTTCCATAAAGAATCAGACGTAAGAAACCCTCTGAACTTGTATCCCACGACTGTGCCGAAAGTTCGTTGGCAAGTGGAATTACTATGGCCAGCAAGGCAGAACCTAATATCAGCCATAGCCACCACTGCGTAAAACGCTGCTCCTCTTTAAAAAGAACCTTTTGCATTTTTCTAATATAATGTTCCGGTATTTACAATTGGTGTAGCATCTTTATCGCCACAGAGAACAACCATTAAATTGCTAACCATTGTAGCCTTTTTATCATCATCGAGATCCACAATATTTTTTTCGCTGAGTTGTTCTAACGCCATCTCAACCATACTAACCGCACCTTCAACAATTTTAAACCGGGCCGCTACAATCGCAGTTGCCTGTTGACGTTTCAGCATTGCCTGAGCAATTTCCTGTGCATAAGCAATGTGGTTAATTCTTGCTTCAACAACGTGTATCCCGGCAATATCCAGTCGTTCAACAATTTCTCGTTCCAACTCATTGTTGACTTCCTCGGTGCCATCGCGCAATGTAACTTTTGCTGTTTCATCCTCAATGTTATCGTAGGCATATAAACCGGCCAGTTTTCGCAAGGCAGCTTCGCTTTGTACGACTACGAAATGTTCGTATTCGTCAACACCAAATGCGGCTTTGAATGTTTCTTCAACTTTCCAAACCAATACTAGCCCAATCATAATTGGGTTTCCAAGTTTGTCGTTTACTTTAATAGTTTCGCTATCGAAATTTCTTGCACGTAATGAAATCTTTTTCTTTACAAAAAAAGGATTTACCCAATAAAAACCATTTATTTTAATGGTTCCTTTGTAAGCACCAAATAAAACCATTACGCAGCTCTGGTTCGGATCTACAACAGTAAATCCGATTGCAATTAAAATAAAAATTGGAATTAAAATAATTGAAGACACAACCATTCCGCGCATAAATCCAAAAACGATTATCGCTAAAACAATTAATTCTAAAAATAGGAATAAGTAACCTCCGAGACCTTTGTATTGTTTTTCCATGATATTATAATTTAAGTAATATGATATTAATATGATATCGCAATTTAAACTATTCTTTTCACAAATACAAAACGTGAATACATTTTTTTTTATATTTTTATACTGGTAATTTGCTTTGAACAAATAAAGTGAATTTTGGTTACTACAATAAAATTAAAAAATGAAAAGCATCAAAAATCCGATAAACAAATTTATCCAACTTGAAACATCAAGTAGTATAATACTTTTCGCAGCCACAGTTTCTGCGCTTATCCTTGCTAATAGTGCATTTAGTGAAACTTATCTGGGAATATGGAAAAACGAGATTACCTTCAGTATCCCGGGTTTTACACTTTCAAAACCAATGCTAAAGTGGATTAACGATGGTTTAATGGCTGTTTTTTTCTTTTTAATTGGGCTTGAAATCAAACGCGAAATTTATACCGGTGAACTTAGCAGCATAAAAAAGGCATCCCTTCCATTGATAGCGGCCGTTGGGGGAATGATTGTTCCTGCAACTCTTTTTACAGTCCTCAATGGTGGTCAACCCGGCTCGCATGGATGGGGAATTCCGATTGCCGCAGATATTGCATTTACCTTAGGAATTTTAAAACTTTTGGGAAATCGTGTGCCTTCGGGGTTAAAGATATTTTTGATGGCTTTTGCAATTATTGACGATCTTGGAGCAGTTTTAATAATTGCATTTTTTTATAGTTCAGGTCTTGTTTGGACATATATTTTAATTGGTTTAGCAATAGTTGCTCTCCTAATGTTTCTGTCGAAAAAAGGGTATTATACAAAATATCTGTTTTTCCTCGGAGGAGCAATTGTTTGGATTTTATTTCTTAAATCGGGGATTCACCCCACAATTGCAGGGGTTCTAATGGCATTTACAATTCCTTTACAGCGCAAAACAAATACACAAATTTTTTATACAACGGCAAAAGAAAATCTTAACAGTTTTGTTGAAGATTGCAAAACAAATGGCGAAAATACGGTTTTGACAAAAAAACAAATGGATGCGATTGACGAATTGGATGATTTAACTGAAAAAACAGCTCCACCTTTACAATACCTCGAACACCGTTTACACGGGTGGGTGTCGTATATAATAATGCCGCTTTTTGCTTTTGCAAATGCAGGGGTGATTTTCAGTTTTGGCGGGCAGTCTAATTTCGCCCTTTCAACTAATATCGCAATTAGCTTATTTTTAGGAAATGCACTTGGCATTTTTATTTTCTCATATTTATCAATTAAATTAAAAATTGCCGAACTCCCAAAAAATGTCACCTTTTTTCAACTCATTGGGATTTCATTTTTAGGAGGACTTGGATTTACCATGTCGCTGTTTATCAACAACCTTGCTTTTAGCGATCAGGCACTAATCGACTCGGCCAAAATGGGTATTTTAATTGGATCTTTGCTTGCCGGTTCAATGGGGTATATTATTTTAAAAATTGCTTTAAAAAAGGAGGTAAAATAAAAGGTACCCTTTTACCGGGTACCTTTTGTTAATTCAAAATCATTTCAACATGCCCCGCATCTTTGGTCTCTAAAACCTCGTATGAACGTGCAAAGTTGAGAATATTTTCTATGGATTGTTCTGATGGTAACGACTCTGCAAATACCATCTTAGTCTGTGAATTTTCAAAACCACTTTCTACCGTTTTTGTAGAAATTAAATCAGCTTGAAAATTGTTAACAAAATAAATTAAGGTAGAGTAATTTCTCATAGGCATTTTCGAATATTATTTTTCTAAAAAACGCCATTCTTAATTAATTATTGTGTTAACAATCGTTAAAACTTGGTAAGTACCAGGTTCTTCTTTTCAATTAATTTTCTCAGGTTTATCAGTGCATATCGCATTCGCCCAAGCGCAGTATTTATGCTAACATCAGTTTGTTCCGATATTTCTTTAAAACTCATGTCCATATAATGGCGCATATAAATTACTTGTTGCTGATCTTCCGGTAGTTCATAAATCAGTTCTTTAACCTCGCTTAAAATCTGGCTATTTATCATCTGATCCTCGATAGTTTCTTCCGAGAATTTTTGTGAATTAAAAATATCCACATCCGAACTATCGTTAGAAATTGTGCCTTTAAGCTTTTCTTTTCGGAAATGATCTATTATCAAATTGTGAGAAATCCGCAAAACCCAGGAAACAAATTTCCCGTTTTCAATATACTTCCCTCTTTTCAACGAGCGGATTACCTTAATAAACGTTTCCTGAAATATGTCTTCCGCCAATTCCTGATTTTTCACAATAAGCAAAATGTACGAAAACACCCTGCTTTTATGCCTATGGATTAAAATTTCTAATGAATTTTGATCGCCATTGATAAATTGTTGAACGAGTTCGTTATCGTTCAGTAATTTTGTAGTTGACATTACCTTCTATTTAGTTTGTAAACAAAAAGTAAAATATTTCTATAGGCGATTTTATTAAATGAAGTAAAACAATTTTCTAATTTTGCTGTGGTAAAAATGCTACTTTTTACTGAAAAATACAAATTTTTTATTAATAATGAGATTTTAAGATTAATTATGCCAGATAATAAAAACACTAAATATATTGAAATCCAGAGTGCTAGAGTACATAATTTAAAAAATATCAGCCTTAAAATTCCTTTAAATAAGTTTATTGTAGTTACCGGTGTTTCAGGTTCAGGGAAGTCTTCACTGGCATTCGACACACTTTTTGCCGAAGGCCAGCGAAGATATGTTGAAAGCCTTTCGTCGTATGCACGACAGTTTTTGGGTAGGATAAATAAGCCTGATGTTGATTTTATTAAAGGGATACCGCCAGCTATTGCCATAGAACAAAAAGTGAACACCCGGAACCCGCGATCAACCGTAGGTACCTCAACCGAAATTTACGATTATCTGAAACTTTTGTTCGCAAGAATTGGTAGAACTATTTCTCCTGTTTCCGGGGAAATAGTTAAAAGGCAAAATGTTTCAGACGTGGTAGATTATATTTATTCTTTTGCTGAAGGGACGAGGCTTATAATTGCTGCACCTTTAAAAACCAAAAACGGACGGACACTTTTGCAAGAAGCCGAATTACTAATGCAACAAGGATTTACCAGGCTGGAAACCAATAACGAGATTAAACAAATTGATGAATTGCTTAAAACGGGGAACGAGGATTTTTGTCCTGGAAATTGCAATATTGTTATCGATAGGTTAGCTGTAAAAAACGACGACGATAATCAAAGCCGAATTGCAGATTCGGTTCAAACGGCTTTTTTTGAAGGACATGGTGAGTGCATAATTAAAATGTTCAAAAATGGGGATGCACTTTCCCAGTCATTCTCGAATTTGTTCGAAGCCGATGGAATTGAGTTTGAGGAGCCTTCTGTCCACATGTTCAGTTTTAACAACCCTGTGGGAGCCTGCCCCAGTTGCGAAGGTTACGGAAAAGTTATCGGAATTGATGAAGACCTTGTAATTCCAAACAAATCTCTTTCAATTTATCAAGATGCCGTTGCCTGCTGGAAAGGTGAAAAAATGAGTGAATGGAAAAATGAACTAATTTACAGTGCCGAAAAATTTAATTTCCCCATTCATAAACCTTTTTATGAATTATCGGAGGCACAAAAATTTATGCTCTGGACAGGAAATAAATATTTTAAAGGATTAAACCAATTTTTTAAATATCTCGAAGAGAATAGTTATAAAATACAGTTCCGTGTTATGCTTTCGAGGTATCGGGGAAAAACCATTTGCCCCGAATGCAAAGGCAGTCGCTTGAAAAAAGAAGCAGGGTATGTAAAAGTTGCCGGGAAATCACTGCAAGAATTAGTTTTAATGCCCGTTTCTAAATTGAAAGATTTTTTTGTTAAAATTAAATTAACAAAACACGACACTGCAATTGCAAAACGTATTCTTATAGAAATAAATAACCGCCTTGAATTTTTATGCGATGTTGGGTTGGGTTACCTAACAATTAACCGGCTTTCATCAACACTATCTGGTGGCGAATCGCAACGGATAAACCTGGCCACTTCGCTTGGCAGCAGTTTAGTTGGCTCGCTTTATATTTTAGATGAACCCAGTATTGGGCTGCATTCGCGCGATACCGAACGCTTGTTAAAAGTATTACGACGGCTGCAAAAAATTGGCAATACTGTTTTAGTTGTAGAACACGACGAAGAGATAATTAGGGCAGCCGACGAAATAATTGATATTGGTCCTTTTGCCGGCCAACATGGCGGTGCGGTTGTTTTTCAGGGAAACCACAGCGAACTTACCACAAAAACAGAAAGTCTTACAACACAATATTTAACTGGTGTTGAAAAAATTGAGATTCCCGACCGACGAAGAAAATGGTCAAATTTTATTGAAATTGTGGGTGCACGCGAAAATAACCTAAAAAACCTGCGGGTTAAATTTCCGCTAAATACAATAACTGTGGTTACAGGAGTCAGCGGTTCAGGGAAATCATCGCTGGTTTCAAAAATCCTTTTTCCGGCCCTTACAAAAACATTGGGTGGTTACGGCGAGCGGACCGGGCATCACGATGCAGTTTTAGGCGATTTTAATTTATTGGATGCCATTGAGTTTATAAACCAAAATCCCATCGGGAAATCATCACGCTCGAACCCGGTAACTTATTTAAAAGCATACGACGAAATCAGAAAATTGTATTCCGATCAACAAACGGCAAAAATACAAGGATTAAAACCTTCACACTTTTCGTTTAATGTTGATGGTGGCCGGTGTGACGAATGCCAGGGCGAGGGGACGATTAAAGTTGAAATGCAGTTTTTGGCCGATGTCTATCTCCTTTGCGAAAGTTGTGACGGAAAAAGGTTCAAAGAAGATATTTTAGATGTCCGTTATCAGGAAAAAAATATTGACGACATTTTAAACTTGACCGTAAACCAGGCCATTGAACTATTTTCAATTGGGAAAACTTCCACCGAAAAAAAAATCACAAAACGTTTAAAACCTTTGCAGGATGTCGGATTAGGATATATAAAATTGGGGCAATCTTCGAGCACACTTTCTGGAGGTGAAAGTCAACGGGTAAAATTGGCTTCCTTTCTTGCAAAAGAGAAAGACTCCCCTACTCTTTTCATTTTTGATGAACCAACAACCGGTCTGCATTTTCACGACATCAAAAAACTGCTGGATTCTTTTAACGCACTTATTTCGAGAGGTCATTCGATTATAATTATTGAACACAACCTGGAAATTATTAAATCGGCAGATTGGATAATAGATCTGGGCCCGGAAGGAGGGAATAAAGGAGGGGAAATTATTTTTGAAGGATTGCCTGAAGAATTGATAAAAATGGAAAATTCTTTTACAGGAATTGCCTTGAGAGAAAAGCTAAATTAAATTCCTAATCAAATTTTCATTATAATTTAGGTATTAATCTCCGGTAACCTTTTCCACTCCCTGATTAAAAGAAACGATACGACGAGCGCGGACATTGTATCGGCAATCGGGTAAGCAAGCCAAACACCATTAATACCAAAAAACTCAGGCAAAATATAAAGCAAGGGAATTAACCCGATTACCTGCCTGAATAAAGTTGCAAACATTGCAAGTTTTGCTTTTCCAACCGATTGAAAAAAAGTAGAAGCCACAACCTGAAACCCAACTATTGGTAATGCCAAAATTATTAGGCGCATTCCATTTACCGAGATATCGTACAAAATTTGGCTATCGCTGTTAAAAAACCTGACAATTATTCCCGGGATTGCTTCAATTAATATAAATGCACAAATGGCAATTATTGTTGCAGCAATTAATGAAATCCGTAACGAATCTTTTACCCTCTGAATAGATTTTGCACCATAATTAAAACCGATTATTGGTTGTGATGCCATATTAATAGCGAATATCGCCATAATAAAAAGTGTAAGCACCGAATTAATAATACCCATTGCCCCGACAGCGAGATCGCCTCCAAATTCTATTAATTTTTTATTTAGTAAACCCTGAACGAAACTGTTGGCAATTTGCATTGAAAACGGGGACATTCCGATAGCGACAATTTCTATTAGAATTCCCCAGTTTATTCTAATATTTTCCTTCTCGAGTTTTACAACTGCACGATTACTGCGGAAATGAATTAAAACCCAAAGCATTAAAACAAACATGGAAATTACCGTGGCATAAGCAGCACCTTTAACTCCCATATCGAGCCAAAAAATAAATATGTAATCTAAAATAATGTTTGTCACCGAACTTAATATCATCGAAATCATACCAATCCGGGCGTTCCCTTCAGAACGGATAACATTGTTCAACGAAAAACCAATAACCATAAAAAAGGTACCTCCAATAATAATATTCAGATAATCGTTGGCATACTGGAATGTCTCTTCAGTCGATCCAAACGATCTTAAAATCGGAACTTTCAGCAAATAAATAACTACCATAATAATTGCCGAAACTACCAGCATTAAAGCAAAACCTGTCCCCAATGTTTTTTCTGCTTTATCAATGTCTTTTTTCCCTAAATTTATTGAAACATAAACGCCGGTCCCAATCCCAATTAACATTCCAAATCCCATCATAATAAGCATTACCGGGAAAATTACCGAGATGCCGGACAAAGCTTCTGCCCCAACACCCTGGCCAATAAAAATACGATCGACAATATTGTAAAGTGCATTTACAAATACACCAATAAATGCCGGAATAAAATATTTCAGCATCAAGCGGCTAATTTTGGCTTCACTTAATTCTTTGATGTTTTTCATGCCCGGTAAAGGTAAAGTTTATAAAGGAACATTTTTGTAAAGTCATTGTTTTAGCTTTTTAAAATGTAATTTTGCAAATTCGAAAGCAATATAATTATGAATACTGAAAAACCAGATCACAAAATCGTAAAAAACCTCTTCTCTGCCCAGACGGATAAAGTGTTGTTGGCATTACAAAAGATAAAGGAAAAAGGAAATAAAACATACCTTCCTGTTCTTTTTGATTTGTTAATAACAAACCCTGAAGAAGAAATAGAAAGGGAGATCAAAAAAATTTTGGGAACTGTAAAAGACAAAGAAACGGTTCCGGGTTTTATTACGGCACTGGAAAATAAAAAATACAAAACCATTCAAAAAACAATACTGATAGCATGTTGGCAAAACGGAATGGATTTTAGCGACCATTTACCTTTTTTTGTAAACCTGGTTATAAACGAAGATTGGAAAATTGCATTTGAGGCTTTCACTGTAATCGAAAATATGGAATATTTCCCAGGGAAGGAAGTTCGTAAACAGGTTTCAGATTTAATAAATAAAGCACTGGAAAATGCAAGCGATCAAAAGAAATATTTCCTTGAAGAAATTATGACCCTGATCCGTTAAGCACCAAACTCCGCTGATAATTTGAAAATCAATTTAAAAATAGTATTACTGTTATTATTAACCTTTTTTTCGGTTAAATTAATTGCACAAAAAGAGAATAATTTGTTGCCCTTTTCCAACAAGTTATTACTAAATCCATCGTTTGCAGGGTTAAACAATAAAACAAATTTGTGGACCGGTATTCAATTATTTGCAAAATCAAATCAAGTTGTAAATAATCAGTTTAGCCTTACTTATGATGCCTATTCAGAAAAGTTAAAAGGTGGGTTTGCTTTTTATTTTCAACAAGGATTGCTTGGCGAAGTAAATACAAATACAAGCGAATTTGGCTTTTCGTATGCTGGGCCGGCCATAAAAATTGGGGAAGGCAAATTAATCCCATCAATTGGCACCCATTTTTTATATGCTACTAAACAGTGGTTTGTATTTTCAATCGATAACTTGTTAAATAAAAAATTTGAACCACCTAGTCCCCCGGGCGAAGGTTTTGGGCAATACAATATATTCAAGCCCCAGTTTGGTATTTTGTACGATTCGCCCGTTTCTCAACTGGGTATTTCTGCCACAATTCATTTTAAAAATAATTTTGCTGACCCGGAAAATCAACAAAACAATGTCGCAACTGGTTTTGTATTTTATTATGCAAAAAAAACAATGGGCCTACGAAACGAACTCGTATCCCAGCCATTTCAAGTTTATCCCGAGATAATAATATTTTATCAGGATGATTTTTTTATGAACCGAGCAAGTATAAAAGTTGAGCACATCGACCGAACTTATGCCTTATTTATTCAAAATAACTTTACCGATAATTATCATGCGCTTGGAGGAACATTTGGTTGGAGAATAGATAATTTCAGGATAAATTTTTCGTCAGGAATTGGAATGCCGGTTATTTCAGATGAAATCGCTTTTTTCGGCGAAATTACATTGGGACTTATTATTCCCCGTATTAATTATTCAGAAATAAATCCCTGGATACCACAAAAGAAATTATACTAATTTTACTACTTTCGCCGCTCTAATTCCGAATTTTAGAATTTATGTGCCGTTGGGTTTCTGTCCTTTTTATTATTTATTTTCCCGTGTTAGTATTTGGGCAAGATCCGGGGTTTTCGCAATTTTTTGCCAATCCATTATATTTGAACCCGGCATTTACAGGGACAACAGAACTCCCACGGACCGTTTTGAATTACAGAAATCAGTGGCCTCAAAAGGGAGCTACATACACCACCTACTCAATTTCTTACGATCAACTTTCGAAAAAAAATAATTCCGGGTTTGGTTTTCAAATATACCGCGACAGTGAACTAAATAATATTGTAAATACAAGTTCTGCCTCATTTTCGTATTCGCACCATTTAAAACTTAAAGACCTGAGTTTTATTACCCTGGGATTACAAGGGGGAATGGTTTTAAAACAATTTGATACAAGTACCCTTGTTTTTCCATCAAACATTGATCAATTAAGCGGAGAAGTTGCGGGGGGCTTACCCATAAATATTTCGGACGAAATGAAAGTTTACCCCGACTTTGCCGTTGGCGCACTTGGCCAGCATAACGATTATTTCTGGGGGGCCAGCGTACATCATTTAACCCGCCCTGACGAATCGATAATTGAAGGCGACCAAAAAGGGAATGTCCCGATAAAAGTAACGCTACATGCCGGCGCGCGTTCAAGGAAACTTCACCATGGTTTACTTTCGCGCGAGTTTACTCTTTCGCCAAATATCATTTACCAACAGCAAGGAAATTTCAAACAGGTAAACCTGGGTATTTATATGATAGAGAAATCTTTTCTGTTTGGTGGCTGGTACCGCAATAACATTGATGTTCGCCCGGATGCTTTTATTGCCCTGATGGGTTTCGCGGTTGAAAAATTTCAGATTGGATATAGTTTTGATTTGACCCTTTCTAAACTTTCAAATTATACCTACGGCTCGCACGAAATTTCGCTTACTTTTTTCCTCGGCAAAAAAGGCCGCGTTCCAATTCGTAACAAATTATTGATTCCAATGATTTAAAAAACGGGAATTAAAAATGTTTAGGTTAAAATGTAAATGGGCTTTTTCTTAACAAATTTTCTTGCAATTCTCCCTCACTCTCCGGCAAAACTGTATCCTCTTTTTTAAGTGCTTTTTCGTAATCCGTCATTTGCCATGGAACTACAAACTCCTGATTGTCACCCTTTTTTTCATTTTTCCTAAATTCAGGTAAATACAGAGAATCCTCGAAACCCAATTTGCCCTCAAAAATATATACATTTTCATCTATTACATTCATAACAAAAACATATACGACAACAATACAATTTTGTTTTATAAAAGAGGAAACTTTTTGAACGGATGTAGATTATAAATCAAAGAAGAAAAGAAAATTTTCAGCTACTTAATGAGAGTCTCTTTATTGAGGAATAAAGTCTTCAACAAAGCTTAAACAAAAGTTACAGCGCTTGGTTTTTGTGGTGCGGGATAAAAGTACGAACACCTTGATTAATTATTTGATGTGCTCATTTGCAATTATGATTTTTATTATGTCTTTGGATGAAATGATTACTATCTCCTAAAAACTATACTTCAGCTTTAACATCATCATATTGTAATCAGACAGGGTGGCAAACATATTATCTCCTTTACCATCAAACAAGGCAATTGAGAGTGTTATTTCAGCATTGTCGGTTGCCATATACGAGATGCTTGGCATATAAACTATTGCATAATTATTTTCTATATCGTCCCAATCAGATACAATAAATCACCTGCTATTGGAGCTATTTTTAACCTGTTGTCAAAGAAATATTTGTCTAATTGAACAAAGAAATAGTCGTTTAAATTATCTTCTCCTCTTTCGTCCAAGTTAAGATGCAGAACCTGTAACCATGGATTAAAGATTTAATAAAAACTCCTCGTAAGTGAAATAATCGGATAAAGACCCTTGTACATAAGAAGATAATTGTTTTGTTCTTCGCAATGTACAACTACGCAATTGAGTTATTTTTTTAATATCTGACAGAACCACATCTAACATATTCTCGCCTTGAACAATTTTATTTATTAATCCCAGGTTTAAAGCTTCTTGCGCTGAAACCTTTTCGGAAAGCATTATTTCCATTGCTCTATTATATCCCAATTGTGTAATTAAGAAATAAGGTAATGCACCACTTGGATGCAACCCATATTTATTATGAGCTAACGAATAATACATTTCGGGTGTAGCATAGCGTATATCGGTTGATAGAGATGCCCCGAAAAATGGAGTGACAACACTTCCTGAAAGAACGGTGAAACAAAGCTTTTTATAATTTACCAAATATTTTATAAAACGATTCAGGACATTTAATTCTCTGAACCTTATATTTTTATTGCAAAAATTGGGCAATTCAAAATCCTCTAATTCATTAAAGGGCAACATATTTTCCTTCAAAAAACTTTCATAAATCTTTTCGCCATAACATTCAGGTGTATTTTGAAATAGAACTGCTTTAATTTGATTATCTGATTCAAATGAATTTAATGAATCAAAAAGCGATTCATGCTCTGTAGTAATCAATTTAAATACATCTTCTTTTATCAGAATAATTGCAACCCTGTCTCTAACCTCAACTTCAAACATGTTATTATTTCACTAGTGTCCGACTAAAATAATAAAAAGAAGGTACTCCCTTTCGGTTTCCCTT
>JABGRN010000085.1 GCA_018648265.1 Prolixibacteraceae bacterium
TCCAAGCAGCACCAGTCGTCATCGTAGAATCTCTTTTGATTTTATCAGAAACTCTTTTAAAAGTTTGATTCAGATGTTTTAAAAATGGGAATTCTGAACATCGACCGTTATGTCCTTCTGGTAAATGGCATTTTCTTCTTTGTAATTCATCATATTTTGATGAACTGGGAATCGTTTTATCGCAATACTTCATAAAGCTTTGTTTATAGTTTCAATTTCCATAAAAAAATCACTGAGGGAAATTTCTAAAACTTTACAGATTAAGCTTATGTTTTTCAATGAGATATTACGTTCTCCTCTTTCAACACTTCCAATATATGTCCTGTGTAAGTTAGCGGAAAATGCTAATTCTTCTTGCGATAATCCTTTTGAATTACGAACTGATTTTAATACTGCTCCGAATTTTTCCTCTATTGTCATTAATAAAAAATTTGAAGCTAAAGTATACAAATGAACACTATGAGTCTACAGATTATAAGTAGCATTCAGGTTACGCCTAACTCATTTTTAAAGTAAGCTCTAACCTTCCTTTTCTCACCGAAAATACTGATTACAAATGATAAAACATAATGTTTTTTCAAGGTAACAATCTGAATTTTCTGCAAGAAAGTTCAAGAGTTTATTATATGTCAAAATAAAAATACTAAGAAATATTTGGAAGTTAGTGAATACTAACTAACTTTGTCGAATGTTTTTTAGTTTGAAATAAATTCAAGAGTAAATGCAAAATTTGATATCAGTTGAAGAATCGTTTAATGCTGAAATTACAAAAAGCGAACGTTTGCGTGCTATTATCCTAGTTGGGCTTTTAGGACTGGAATCAATATTTCTATTGGTTATTTATTTTTTTTACAGCGAGGAATATCTTTATATGTTCAAAACCCACATCGCTATTTTTGCCATCTTAATTTTTACATTCATCATTATTATTTTTGAGTTTTTAGTCCAATATTTTATTGGTAAGAGAAGTAAAATGTTTTGCCTACATTCTCGGTTTTTCACACAATTCAACGCTTTTTCAGAGCTTACTTTGCTCAGTTTGCTTTTAATATTTATTGTAGAGTATTCAGGTCAAACTGTTATTTTGCAATCGCCCGCCACATTAACATATTTTATTTTTATAGTTCTTTCTACTCTTCGCTTAAATTTTAAATTGTCGGTTTTTACCGGTTTGCTCGCCGCCCTTGAATTCATTCTTATATCAATATATTATTCAACTCATTTTGCAGATACACCGGTTGATAGTGCCCACCCCGATCTTACCGGAATGCAATATTTGGGTCAGGGATTAATAATGTTAATTACCGGAATAGCAGCCGGTTTTGTTGCCGATCTTATTAAAAAGAAGATGATTATTTCGTGGAGTAATATTAAAGAAAAGAATGAGGTAATTAATTTGTTTGGGCAGCAAATATCGCCCCAAATTGCAGATAATATTTTAACAAACGACAATGAACTTTCAGGAACAAGAAAAAAAGTTTGTGTTATGTTTCTCGATATTCGGAAGTTTACCCCTTTTGTTGAGCGGCACCAACCCGAAGAAGTGGTTGCTTACCTAAATACTTTATTTGGTTTTATGATTGACATTGTCCAAGCGCATCACGGAGTTATAAATCAATTTCTTGGAGATGGATTTATGGCAACTTTTGGCGCACCTGTTTCCATCGGAAATAGCAGTCAACATGCCACCGATGCTGCCCGGGAAATTATTAAAAAATTAGACATTGAATTAGACAAAGGAAATATACCTAAAACCAGTATTGGTATTGGGCTTCATTACGATGAAGCGGTGACAGGAAATATAGGTTCTTCTACACGCAAACAATATTCAATTACCGGCAGAGTGGTAATAATGGCTTCCCGAATCGAACAGTTAAATAAAAAATATAATACTAATCTTCTTATTTCAAAAGAGGTTTTTAATCAACTAAAACTTGATACTCAAAATACATTCGAGTGGATAGGATCCTCTAAAATAAAAGGGAGTGAAAAATTGGTGTCGCTTCATAAATTTGTTGATGAAAAAACAGAAAAATCGTTTAATAAAAAACATTATGAGAATTAATTCAGAACTATTAAAAGAGGTTGAAAAATACGTTAGTGATCTCATCGTAGAAAAATCATCTGAAAATTTAACGTATCATACTATCGCTCATACCCGGTTGGTTGTAAAAAATGCAGAGATTATTGGGGAAAATGAAAATTTGAACGAGGAAGAAATGAATATCCTGCGTGTCAGTGCCTGGTTTCATGACACTGGTTATGTAAAAAAATATCAGGGGCACGAAGCAGAAAGTATGGCAATTGCCGTTAATTTTCTGGAGAGTAAGGATGTTGATAAAGATATAAGGGATATTGTTTCCGGTTGTATTATGGCAACTATTTTTCCTTATCGGCCTACCACCAAAATAGCGGAGATTTTGTGCGATGCCGACATGATGCATCTGGGAAATTCGAGTTATTTTGAACTTGCTGAAAAACTTCGACAGGAATTGGCAAATTCAGGAATAAGAAAACTAAAGAAAGTTGAATTTGAAAAAGAGTCGGTAAAATTATTTAAGAATCATTCTTATTTTTCAAATTATTGCCTTGGAGAAACTGCAAAAAGAAAAGCAGAAAATCTAAAGCTTTTGAATGAAAGTATCGTTAATCGAGAACGAAAAAAACAGATTTCGATAGAAAAGGAAAAAAGATATTCGCGAGGTGTAGATTCAATGTTTAAACTTACCGCCCGAAACCAAATAAACCTGAGTTCGATTGCCGACAATAAATCGAATATATTGATTTCGCTCAACGGTATAATAATTTCGCTCGGGTTGGCCGGTTTAGCGACTAAATTTCAGGAAGAGCCGGCATTAATTTTACCTACGGTAATTTTTATCGTATTTAGTTTGTCAACTATAATTCTTGCCATTTTATCTACCCGTCCAAATATTTCACCAAGTAAGTTTTCACGAGACGATATCAAACCAAAAAAAATTAATCTTTTATTTTTTGGAAATTTTTACAATATGGAACTGGAGGAGTATGAATGGGCAATTAAAGAAATGATAAACGATGACCAGTATTTGTATTCAACCATGACAAAAGACCAATATTCTTTGGGGAAAGTGCTTGCAAGGAAATACAAATTATTGCGATGGGCATACAATGTTTTTATGGTAGGAATTGTGGTTTCAGTTATTGCCTTCCTGCTGGTTTTTTTGCAGTTGTAGGCCAGATTCATTTTTCACTATAAAAAATAAAATATTACAGGTTATGAAACGAGCATGTAAAAGTTTTTTCACACAGGATGATGATTATAAGCGAGTTCCATATGATACCTTTAAAAATAAACAATTATAATCATATGAAAAATAACGTAAAACTTTTGACGATAAATAATCAGATCGAAGAAATTATTAATGAGGCAAAAACTCTTGAAAGTAATTATTACGATTTGATTATGAATGTTCATCTTGCTTATCGTGAAAGCGCTTTAAACCTTGTGCATTATCTTGCATTCAGGAGTTTTGATATCGACGATTTACAGGAAAAACTAAAATATATGGGTTTGCCCGACTTGTCAAATATTGAAGGACATGTTATGAAAAGCCTTCTTGCAATCAAAACAATCCTCAATCATTTACGTGGAATTGAGGTAATCGAAAAACAAAAGAATGTTATTTCGATTAAAAAGAGCGAAAAACTTCTTCGTAAAAATACAAGGCAAATATTCGGGAATAAATCAAAAAACAGACGGACGCGCATAATGGTAACTTTACCTGCTGATGCTGCAAGCGATTATAATTTTGTTAACCGCCTGATAAAACTGGGAATGAACAGTGCAAGAATAAACTGCGCCCACGACGAACCAGAAGTATGGGCAATAATGATTGCTAATATTAAACGGGCAAACATTGCATTGCAAAAGAACTGTAAAGTGATGATGGATTTGGGTGGCCCAAAATTAAGGACCGGCTCGATGAAACCCGGACCGCGGGTTATTCACATCAAACCACAACGCGACCAGGTTGGGAAAGTTACAAATCCTGCGAAAGTATGGATTGCACCCCCAGATGTTTTG
Organism: Prolixibacteraceae bacterium; assembly: GCA_018648265.1. Taxonomy (GTDB): domain Bacteria; phylum Bacteroidota; class Bacteroidia; order Bacteroidales; family Prolixibacteraceae; genus Draconibacterium. Next base: position 4,067 of record JABGRN010000085.1, read on the forward strand.
CCACCCGATGATTCAGCAGATGCAATAATTCCTGTTAGTGAATTGCTACTCGAAAAAATCAAACGTGGAAATACAATTAATTTTACTGATTCGCGAGATAAAAAGTGTAGAATTTATATCGTTAAAAAACAAGGCAAGGGAAAATGGGGGCTGTGCAGCGATTCAGTTTATTTAACTACAGGAACAGAGTTAACGGTTAACAAAGAGAAAAAATCTGGAAAAGAAAAAAGTTATGTAGGTGAGTTATTGCCAACCGAACAATTTATCATCCTGCATGTCGGCGATAAACTTATTTTGAACAGCAGTCCCAATCCTGGAGAACCGGCTAAGTACGATGAAACAGGAAAACTATTGCAACCGGCACATATTTCATGTACACTTCCCAAAATATTTGGTGAAGTAAAAAAGGGCGAGCCTATTTTTTTTGATGATGGGAAAATCGAAGGAATTATAAAAGAAGTAGATAAAAACAACTTATTAATAGAAATTATATACGCCCGAAATACAGGAAGTAAACTTAAAGCGGACAAAGGAATTAATTTGCCGGATAGTAATTTAATTGTGAGTGGTTTAACAGAAAAAGATAAAAAGGATTTGGAATTTGTTGCATTAAATGCCGATACCGTAAATTACTCGTTTGTTAATGACGACAATGACGTGCAACAATTGTTAGATGAGTTAAGTAAATATAATACGTCGTTGGGTATTATTTTAAAAATTGAAACTAAAAAAGGATTTAAAAATTTACCTCAAATAATTTTAAAAGCAATGCAAACTTTTCCAATTGGAGTTATGGTTGCTCGTGGTGATTTGGCCATAGAAACGGGATGGAAAAATTTTGCCAGTATCCAGGAAGAGATTCTTCGTATTTGTGAAGCTGCACATATTCCTGATGTTTGGGCAACTCAGGTTTTAGAAAACCTGGCCAAAAAAGGTGTCCCCACCAGATCGGAAATAACTGATGCCGCATATGCTCAACGAGCTGAGTGTGTGATGTTAAATAAAGGGATTTATATTGATAAAGCAGTAAAAATGCTGGACAAGATATTAAGGCGAATGCAGCGTTTTCAGAAAAAAAAGGAAACAATACTTCCAAAACTTGCTGATGCAAACAAATTGAAACTATCTCATGATGCTTTCGATATTTAATCAAATTTCTTAACTGCTTTTTATGAAAACAAAATTAAAATACATAAAACAGCTTTATCCGATTTTGCTATTTGTCCTTTTTGTAAATTTTGCAAATGCACAAAATTCAGATTCTTTCAGCATTTTGTTAACCGGCAACACATCCGAAAATTATCCGGATGAGGAATTATTTGAAAAATGGAAACAGTTATCTCATGAGTCGGAAAACATGGCTTTTCTGATGCTCGGAAACATTTATAATCCGGGAGAAAACAAATATTCAGAGAAACTCTTTTTGGGAAATAAAATTCCATTGCTGCTGGCGCCAGGGGAAAAAGAGTGGGCAAATGGAGGTTCTTCAGGAAAAAAAATAATTAAAGAGATTGGAGACAGATTAAACGAACATTACGATGGGTCTGTTTATCTACCCGATGCGGCTTGTCCCGGCCCTGTAGAAATTGTTTTGAATGATAATCTGGTAGTAATTTTAATAGATACACATTGGTGGGTACATAAGTACGACCGGCGTTTTAATAAATGCGGGCTTGAAACAAGCGGAGACGTTTTGGTTCATATTGAAGATGCTATTCGAAGACATTATCAAACAAAACATGTGGTAGTTGCGGGGCATCATTCTATAAAAAGTTATGGAAATAGCGGCGGATATTTCTCATTTGCACAAAGGATTTTTGAAGCTCCTTATACATTTTACAGGAAAATACCCGGAACAAGAAAAGATAATCAACACCCCGATTTTAAAGGGTTCCGCGATGCAATGCTTTCTGTTTTAAAAAAATACCCCGATATAATTTATGCCTCATCTGGCGGTGCAAATTTGCAATATTTCCAATTTGACAATGCGCATCACGTAATTTCAGGTTCAATGGTACAATCAGAATTTGTTCGTTCTAAACAGACCGAATTTGGAAGCACAAAAAACGGATTCGCCCGGTTAAATTTTTCTTCAAAAGGAGATTGTGAATTAAATTTTATTGGTGTGAATGGTGAACTTTTTCGGAAAACAATTTATAAAAAAACGTTTGTTAGCAGTGCCGAGCAAGAACATATTATAGAACAATTGCCTGATAGCATGACAATTAAAGCCAGTAACAAGTATAATATCCCAGAGTCGGGTTATTTTTGGTTGGGTGAAAATTATCGCGCAATCTGGGATACACCGGTGAAAGTACCGGTATTCGATATCGGAGCCAAAAAAGAGGGATTAAAGATTATTAAACGTGGTGGTGGGCAACAAACCCTTTCACTCAGACTGGAAGATAAAGATGGACGGCAATTTGTACTACGTTCGGTCGATAAAAATGTAAAAGGTGTGCTACCCGATGAGTTAAAAAATATGTTCGCGGTTGATGTTGTGCAGGATCAAATATCGGCATCAAATCCGTTTGCTGCACTGGTAGTTGCAGAGTTGGCAGAGTTGGCAGGTGTTTTTCATACGAATCCTGAAATCGTTTATGTACCCGACGATCCGCGGTTTGGTATTTACCGGCAGGACGTGGCAGGGCAACTATTTATTTTTGAAGAACGACCCGATGGAGACAGAAGTGATGTGGCAAGTTTTGGATATTCTAAAGACGTTATTTCCACAGACGAGACGATTGAAAAGATTTTCGACGACGAAGATCATTTTATTAATTCGGAGGCAACTTTAAGAGCCCGTTTGTTCGACATTCTAATAAACGATTGGGATCGACACGATGACCAATGGCGCTGGGCAGGTTTCGAAAATGGAGACAAAACCAACTACAAACCTATTCCGCGAGATCGCGATCAGGCATTTTTTGTGAACGAGGGAGTTATTCCAGGAATTGCCAAACAAAAGGCGCTGGTACCTAAAATACAGGGATTCGATGAATATACCGAAAACATTATCGGACATTCTTTTAACGCCCGATATTTCGATCGAACTTTTTTAACGCAGAGTAATTGGGAAGATTGGCGACAGCAAATCGATTTTCTTAAAACTGTGCTGACTTCGGAACAAATTGATAAAGCTGTTTTGAGTTTTCCAAAGGAAGTTCAGCATTTGTGTGCCAGAGAAACAGCGGAAATATTAAAGGCCAGACTTGATAATTTGGAACCGATGGCACGCAAATTATATTTGTCGCTTGCCAAAGAAGTTGATATAACCGGCACAAATAAATGCGATTGGTTTGAAATTACTGTTCCCAACGATACAACAATCCAAATAACAGGTTTTCATATTAAAAAGAACGATGAAAAAGGAAGTGAAATTTATAGTCGTATATTTTATGCTTCAGAAACAAATAAAATTAGAATTTACGGATTCGACAAAAAAGATCGTTTCGTTATTACAGGCCATTATAAAAGCAAAATAGACCTTAAAATAATTGGGGGAGACAAAGATGACGAGGTAATTTATGAAGAATCAAAAGCTCCCCGTTATATTTCTATTTATGATAAAAAAAGTACCGATTTGTCACCGTCGTTAAAAAAGCAAATAAAAAATATTTATAATCTCGACGAAATAAAATACGATAGGGAAGCTTTTAAAAATGATGTATTTCTTCCGGCTTTGTTTTTAGGATACAATCAGGATGATGGTGTTTTTACCGGGGCAGGTGTGAATATCAATAAATTCTCTCGCTATAATTCTCAGAATTTTAAATTTTTGGCTAATTATGCCAATTTAACAAAAGCTTTCAATTTTCATTTTTCTGGCAAAAACAGTTATCCTTTAAAACGTCTGGAATTGGGTTTCGATGCTTATTATAAATCGCCGGGTTATGTAAATAATTTTTTTGGTTTTGGAAATGAAACCAACTGGCAGGAAGAACATCCTGAAAAAGAGTATTATAGGATTAGAATGAATGAATATTTTGTCAAAACTGATTTTGTAAAATTACTCGATAAAGAAAATATTCACAAAGCCGGGCTTGGAGTATTTTTCAAAAACACTGAAGTAGAGACTACTCCAGATCGATTTATCTCCGATTTAGAAACGAACGGGCTTGATCCGGAAGAGTTACAGCCTCATTCTTTTGCAGGGGTAAGTTTTAAATACGAGCTGAATACAATGTTGAACGGAGAAGGAAAAAAAGAGGTTGAATTCTTCGGGAGTAATATGTTTCCTTCACGCGGTACTAAAGTGAATACAGAGATTTCGCATTTTGTTGGTTTAAATAACGATTCACCTCATTTTACAAAAATGACAGGCGAAGCAAGTACATATTTAAGTTTTTCAAAACGACCTCGAGTTGTTTATGCAGTGCGGCTTGGAGGAGAAAAACTTTTTGGCGATTATGTATTTACTGAAGCAGCAAAACTTGGGCAAAAAGAAAATCTGAGAGCTTATCGGCAGACGAGATTTTACGGCGATGCATCGCTTTATTTAAATACCGAAATGCGAATAAGAATGAAACAGTTTAATACTTATGTTTTAAATGGTACAATCGGGCTTATGCTTTTTAATGACATTGGCCGTGTTTGGTACGAAAGTGAAAAATCCTCGCGTTGGCACGATGGTTATGGAATGGGTTTTTGGTTCTCACCTTTTGATTTAGCTGTATTTACAATTTCGTATGCCGGGAGTAAAGAAGATGATCTTATAAATGTTACAGTAAATTATCAGTTTTAAGCGATGCTAAAATTTAGAAATAGCATAATAATTTTTTTGATTTTACTTTCGGAAGCTGTATTTGCAAGTTCCAAAATATATTTAATCAGACATGCCGAGGTTCAGATTAAAAACCCGGGATGGTGCAATACAAAAGAAACACAAAGTTATAAAGAGGAATACAACATTGCTCATGTCCGGAATTTTAATCCTGAAATTGTGCTTGAAAAGATCGACAATCCCGAATTAATTGGCACGGTTTTTTGCAGTCCACAATCACGCGCAATAGAAACTGCAGGTTTGCTTTTTGATAAGCAGGTAGCTTTAAAAATTAATGAGAATTTAATGGAACTCGATTATTCGGTTGTACGGATTCCAGTGATAAAATTGCCGGTAAAAGCCTGGCAAACTATTTCCCGTATTTCTTGGATGGCTGGTGTAAACCGAAAAGATAAACCAACTCTAAAACAGAGAAAACAAAGTCTTGAAGAATATACAAGTGAACTAATTACTTTTGCAGAAAAGCACGGAGAAAGTGTCGTAATTGCACACGGTGCGGTTAACAGGGAGCTGATAAAAATACTTAAAAAAAAGGGATGGAAACTGGAAGAAAAGGATGGATTTGGAAATCTGTCGGTAAATTGTTTGATAAAATAAATTGTTTATCCGTTTATACCACAGCCTTCAAATTGAAGTGTTCATTCCCGTGAAAACGGGAATCTAATCCAACTTCGAAGTATTTTGCTAGAGATTCCGCATAAAATTTTGCAATTTTTACGGAATGAGTTTTTTAAAATATGTAAATAAAAATAATCATAAGATAATGAATACAAAAAATGGAAATATACTAATTCGAACTCTATTTCTAAGCTTACTGTTTATGGGAGTTATATCTTGTGATTTTACGGGAAAGGAAAAGAAACAACTTACAATCGAATCGTTAAACGAAGATAATTTTGCGTACAATCTCAAGGCTCCAAATGATATCTATTTTTTACCCAATAATCTAAAAGAAATTTCGGGAATATCATTCTACAAAAAAAATCAGATTGTTTGTATAAACGACGAAAAAGCAAACATTTACATTTTTGATACGGAGAAAAGAGAAATTATCTCAAAATACGATTTTGGTAAAAAAGGCGACTACGAAGATATCGCCGTTGTGAAAGATGATGTATTTATTCTCAGAAGTGACGGTACTTTATTTAAGGTTGAAAACTTTGAAACAAATCAAAGGAAAACAACAAAGATTAAAACTCTTCTCACGAAAAAGAATAATACGGAAGGATTGTTTTTTGATGAAAATACCAACTCACTTTTAATTGCTTGTAAAAATTCTCCTTCGATTAATAAAAATGAACCTTTTGAAGGTTTTAAGGCAATCTACCGCTTTGACCTGAATACTAATACACTAATTGAAAAACCTGAATATTTAGTTAATTTTTCTAAAATAGATAGTTTAAAAGTTACCGGTGCAGTTCAAAAATTATTTATAAAAACAGCAAAACAACTAAAATTTGTTGGCGACGGTAACCGTTTTCATCCTTCAGGTTTAGGTATTCACCCGATTGAAAAAGATAAAATATATGTCATTTCAAGTCTCGGTAAATGGCTGATTGTTATGAGCATAAGTGGCGAAATTATTAATTTCTTTGAGTTGGATAAACAAATATTTAGTCAACCCGAAGGTATTTGTTTTTCTGAAAATGGCGATTTGTATATTTCGAATGAAGGTAAAAATGGGAAGGCAAATATTCTGCAATTCAAAATTAATATGAATTAAAAAGCATGAAAGATTTGGAAGTTAGTGAATATTAACTAACTTTGTTGTGTTGTTAAATATGAAACCATTAAAATAAATGCAGACAGAAAGACAAATAGAAATAATTGAAGCGAACAGTCTGGTGGAAAGTCAAAATGATATTGTACACTGTATTTCAAATAATTCAATTAATGCTGCACGAATTCTGGTGGTGAAAGTGGCCAGGCCAATAACTCAGGTAAAATTATTATAAAGAGTATCAAATTATAAAAGCTCACGGATTAATTGTGAGTTTTTTTGGCGAACAAAAGTTAGTTAATGTTAACTAACCACGGTGTAAGTAAATTGAAACCATTTATGTTTTTTAATCAGTGATAAAACCGATTTTATACCGATAAAATAATTTTCATTAAACGTGAATAATTAATATGAACACAAGGGAAAAGAAAATCATTTTGAATAATAACTATTTACCCTCATTTGGTTATTTCAGAGCATTTATTTTCACTTATCATAATAATGAAAATAGGCAAATTAAATACATTTTGCTTCTTCTACTCGGCATTATTTCTTTTATATCTGTTTCTGCCAAACCCGAAGAACTGGCTACGAAATATAATATACAAATGTTAGGGGTCCGTATCGGAGAGTTTTCAGTTACCCAAGCCAGCGAAAACGGAAATGTAAACATTAAAGCAATAACCGATGTGAAAATAAATCTTCTTTTTTCATATCGCATTAAATATGTTCAGAGAACAGTTTACGAACAAGGTATTCTGCAAAGTTCGCTTGTTGAAATCTATAAAAACGGAAAACTAAATTCAACAATTTGGATGAAACTTGAAAAGGGTTCATATCTTCTAATTACAGATAAAGATACATCCGTTATACATGATTTAATCGAATACAGTGGCAGCCTGATTTATTTCAACGAGCCTAAAGGAATAAAAAAAATATATAAGGAAAGGAATTCGGAAATGAGACAGTTGGAGGCCGTGAGCGAGCATACCTATATAATTAAAGATGAAAAAGAAAAGGAACTGAACAGGTACTTCTACGAAAACGGAATTTTACAATCCGCAAAAATGCGACATAAACTGGGTACCGTGCAATTACATCGAATAAACAAGCAACAATAAAACAAATGATTGAATTATCGGAAATAGAACCTGTTTATTATTTGCTGCCATTGGTGGGGCTGTTAATTGGCTTGCTTGGAACCATGCTTGGTGGAGGTGGTGGTTTTTTCTTTTTGCCAATCCTTACACTATTGTTTGGAGTGCCGGCACAAACCGCTGTAATTACTTCGCTGGTTGCCACGCTGCCCATTTGCATTGTTGGCTCGCTGTCGCACTATCACAAAGGAAACATTGATTTTAGGGTTGGGGCATTGTTTGCGCTGGCAGGAATTGCAGGAGCTTTTTTTGGTGCAGAAATTACGAGCAGGATAAGTGCCGAGCAGTTGAAAATAAGCTTTGGAATTTATTCCATGGCAATTGCTTTGAATATTGCATGGAACGCATGGCGCAAAAGACAAGCAGAAAAAAATGGAAACGGGCAGAACGAGTTATCACCTTTCGCAAAAAATTCAAAAAGTTCGTTTTTCGGATTTCTTGCAGGAACAATTACCGGAACATTCGGTACCAGCGGAACAGCACCTGTTTTGGCAGGTTTGTTTAGCTTGAATATTCCGTTGAAAATGGTAATCGGTACTTCGCTTTTAGTGGTTTTGAGCAACACGCTTTTTGCGGTTGGCGCCCACTTTTTGGTCGGAAAAATCGACCTCACACTGGTTTGTTTTTTAACAGCAGGTTCAATTGTTGGGGCATTAATTGGCCCCAGGTTTTTGTCGAAAATAAAAATCGGAAACTCCGAAAATAAAGTCAGGTATTTATATGCAGCCGTGATGGTATTACTGGGTATTTTAATGATAGTTGGATAATTACAAAAGGAAAAACATTTATACATGATTCACATTATTTACTATATAATTCTAATCTATTTTCTGCTGGGCGGAGTTGGATTCTATTTTATCAACCGAAAAAGAGAACTCAAAATTGCACGGAAAAGTAACATCAAATTCGTGACGTATTTTTTCATCATCAACATCCTGTTTTTCAGTATTGTCGTAAATCCAGTAGCTTTTCGATACTTGTCGGTTTTGATTATTGGCGTTGGTATGTTCGAATTGTTTCGACTTTTTCATCAATCAGATTACAAGCATAAACGGTTCTATTTTTTTTCATTGCTAATCTATGGAGTGCTTTCAGCGGGGTTTTTATTGTTTGGTACATTGCAAAAAGAGCTAATCCTGTTTTCATTTATCGTACTCTCTATTTTCGACAGTTTCAGCCAAATTACTGGACAACTTTGGGGTCGAAAAAAACTGTTCCCAACAATCAGCCCCAACAAAACTTTGGGCGGTTTTATCGGTGGTGGATTAATTGCAATTGGCAGTGCTTTCCTACTCAAAAATCTTTTTCCCGAGTCTGAATTGAAATCGCTTATTCTAACAATTGGAGTTGTACTTTTTGCTTTTGCAGGAGATTTGGCAGCTTCATTTTACAAACGAAAATTTAATGTAAAAGATTACAGTAAGCTAATTCCTGGTCATGGTGGTTTTCTCGACAGGTTCGACAGCTTGATTGTTGCGGGCGCGTGGGTTGCCTTTTGTGTGTATGTTTTAAAATTTTAAAAAAGAAATAAATGGTTAATATAATTGTACTTTCTCTTGTTTATTTGGTTGGCATCAGTCTTTTGTTGGTTTTCAACGAATTGAATTATCGCCGCCTAAAAGTAAAAGGCGAATTCACACGAAAATTTGCACATTTTACCTCAACTCTGGCAGTGGTTCCGTTTCCTTATATTTTTACTTCGCATTGGTATGTGTTTGTTTTGGCAATTATATTTTTCGCTGTTTTGTTTATTACACAGCAAATCAAACAGTTAAAATCGATACACGACATCGAGCGAAAATCAATTGGAAGTTACTTGCTACCTCTCTCAATTTACATCACATTTCTAATTTCCGATTTAAGCGACAACAAATTTATTTTCATCCTGCCAATGTTAATACTCGCAATTAGTGACCCGATGGCATCGATATTGGGAATAAACATTGTAAACTATAATGGCAAAATTAGAATCTTCGGGCGTAAATTGGCGAAAACGTATTTGGGCTCGGGGGCATTTTTTGCATCTAGTTTTATTATCAGCGTTATCGCATTTTATTTTCATTTTAAGGTATTCGACCTGAAAACATTTTGGCTTGCTTTAATCATTGCGGTTACTGGAACATTGGCCGAATTGATTAGCTGGCGTGGCTCCGACAACCTTACCATTCCTTTAAGTGTTGTGTTGATTTTGGTGCTATTCCTTTAATTTTTTTACTGAAAACATAAAAACTCAAAATATGAAAACAATTATTATCAACGGGGCAAACGGTTATGTAGCCTCAAATTTCATCAATAAATTATTAACACAGAAGTATAAAGTAATTGCGTTGGTGCGGCCAAGTATTAAATTTTCGCCAACCGAAAGGATGAAAGCGGCATTGGCAGAAAGTAGCGATGACGAGTATGTAAATAGTACCAACCTGAAAGTATATAGTTACTCGTTGCTTCACAAAGATTTTTTGATTCCGCAGGAACAGTTGGAAGATACTTTTAGCGAAGAGGTAGATTATTTTCATTTTGCTGCCAGTTTAAAATTCGATTTTAAATCAAAAGAGGAAATATTTGAAACAAATGTAGGAGGGCTTGGAAATTCAATTCAGGTATTCTCAAAATTTGCAAAGTTCAATTCGCGTTTCTTTTTTATCGGAACGGCCTACTCTTGTGGCAGATTTTCGGGACGGTTCGAGGAGAAATTCTATCCTAACGATGACATTGATAAATTCAGGAACTACTACGAACAGTCGAAAAGGTTTGCTGAAAATGTGGTTAAAAAACAAATAGATAATCATGGTTTAAATGGACATGTTATCCGTTTATCGCAAGTGGTTGGCAACAACAAAACGGGTGTTACCAAAACCGATTATGGCATTTTCGATTTTACAAAACGGATACACAGCCTCGCGTTTCGTAACCCAAATCAAACGGTACGTGTGCATGTTAACCCTGTTTCAACGCAGAATTTAATTCCAATAGACACGGTTGTGAACTATTTACTGCGAGCGGTAGAAGTAAAACATATACCAGTGATTATGAATTTTATTGCAAAAAAGCAGGTGAAAAATATTCATATCATTAAAAGCATAAGTAATTTGCTGCCAATAAATATTGTTCCCGAAAAAAAGTTCGCACGCCACGAAATGACTGCTTTAGAACGAATCATATCTGCAGGAATGTCTTTCACAGAAAGTTATATCGATACGAATTTACAGTTCGATACCAGCAATCTGGACAAAATACTTATGGTTGACGGACATGAAGCAAACGAAAATACGGTACATAAAATGCTGGAATATTTTATCGACAATCTTGCAACACAAAAAAGAAAACGTGTAATGGTTTCCGGACTTTAATTATTGTTGAGTATTTCAAGTCTTGATTTTTGTGTCTCAAAATCTTATATCTAATAAAAGCAAAATGAAAAAAATAATTATTAAAGGAGAGAGCGTTTTAAACGTCCCAAATTTAATCAGTTTATACCGTCTTTTGGTATTCCCTGTAATCTTATTTATGGCGCTCACTAACCGCGAAAATTGGTTCGTAATTCTTTTGAGTATTAGCTTGGTTAGTGATGCAATTGACGGCAGCATTGCCCGTTATTTTAAGCTTCAAACCAATTTTGGAGCCGCACTCGATAACCTTGCTGATATTTTTACTTATGCCATGGCCATTCTGGGTTTGTTTATTTTTAAATGGATTGATATTGAACCACACGCTTGGTTTTTATACCTTTTTCTTGGTGTGTTTGTTTTAAGTTATTTTATCTCTTTCGTCCGCTTTGGTAAAATCCCTGGTTTGCATTTGTACTCGGCGGTTTCGGCGGGTTACGTGCAAAGTATTTTCTTTTTTATACTGTTTGTTTTCGGCTTTTATACATGGATGTTCTACCTCGCAGTAGGATGGGGTTTGTTTGCCTATATCGAAAAAAATCTCGTGCTGCTGCGGCTCGATGACATAAAAATTGGAGTGAAAGGATTGTATTGGGTAATTAAATCGGAAAAAGAGAATTAGGATATTTCTCCGATTATTATGAAATATAAAATTGCATTATTATTAATTGTCGTATTTTCTGCATTTGGTGGTTACGCAATAGAAATTACAGGAAAGGTAACCGACGCAAAAACAAACGAAGCATTGCCATTCGTGAACATTTGGTTCAAGGGTACAAGCCAGGGAACGATGTCGGATGTCAACGGTAATTTCAAATTGCCACCGGGGAAAAACGATACACTTTGTTTTTCTTCAGTAGGATATTTTCAAAGGGAAATAGAAATTGAAAAAGGTGTTAACAAACCAATTTCAGTTTCGTTAATCGAAGACGTTAAAGAACTGGGTGAAGTTAAAGTGAAACCCGAAATTTCGCGTGCAAAAGAGTTGTTTAAGCTAATCCTGGATCATAAAAAAGAAAACAGGGAAAATATAAAAAGGGTAAATGAATATAAAACCTTTGCCCGTACTTCGGTTTATGTTGCCGTTGATTCATCGGCCAGAACGAACCGGATTATAAATAATTTGGATGAAGTGACCATGAAAATGGATGGACATAATTTGAAATTCTCACCTATTTACATGGCCGAATTGGGAAAAGCAAACAGGGCTGGGAAAGACAGTACTGTTTATGCCAAAAAGGATGGAATATTCCCAAAATTGAACCAAACCATCGAAAGCCTTATTTTGCTGAATGTAGTGGTTGATTTGGATTTTTACCAGGAGCAAATTGATATTTTGGGGCGGGGCTTTACATCGCCTATAAGTAATGCGGCAAGGTTGAATTACGATATTTTCTTAAACGACAGTACGGTGGTTGACGGAAAGCTATTTTATAGTTTTTCATTCACACCAAAAAACAAATACAATCCTTTGTTTACAGGCCGTTTTACGGTTGATGGTGAAAATTTTGCATTAACAAAGGTTTACGCTTACATTCAAAAAGAAGCCAACATCAACTTCGTAAATGGGTTTCAGGCAAATGTTTCGTATCGGAAAACCGAGCAGGATTATTGGTTTTATAATGACCAGGAAATCAGCTTTAATATGTCGCTCTCGTTAAACAAAGACACGGTTTCCAAATACGGCTCCGAACGGTTAAATGAAATATCGGCTGGCAACTGGCTGGTTAATAAAACCACACAATATTCTACGGCAAAACGCCTCAACCAGGTAAAGGCGCGCGATTGGAAAAACCAGTCCGAATTTGCATCTAATCAACTTAAAGAGGGAACCTACATGCGCATCGAAAAGCTTAAAGAAAACGATGTAGTACAGGTAATTGATGCCATTGGCGGAGCAGTTTTAACGAGTTACATCAGTACAGGGAAAATTGATGTTGGCCCCGTTTTCGACATTTACAGCACAAATGCCATCGAGGGAAATCGTTTTACCGTGCCAATTAGGACTGGTGAGAAACTGTTTGAATACTTTACCGTCGGCGGTTTTGTTGGCTACGGAACAAAAAACAACGAATTCAAATTTGGTATAAATGCAGCTTACCAACTTTTGCCAACCGACAAGTATATTTTTCGTGTAAATTATTCCAACGATTACAATTTGGTTTCACAAGATAAATTCCTGAAGTTCATTAAGAAAAATCCTAATACAAAGGGAAACGGGAACTTTATTGCAGCGCTTACTGCGCGGGAGCGAAACCCGTATTTAAAAGAAGAAAAAAACTTCAATTTTACTTTAGAATACAATGCCCGCGAAGATGTTACCCTGGGGATTTCGCCCTACTATCTTTTAAGTAATAGTACCCCCGATGTGCACTTTGTGCGCAATAATTTGGATTACTCGCAGTATGAAAATTACGGAATTTTGATGAATCTGAGGCTGGCATTCGGGCAGTACTACGACAAATACTATTTTGCGCGGGTTTATTACATCGACCAGATACCAGTACTAAACTTAAGCTGGGACATTGGAAAAACCAACCTGCCTGACAACGCGGGTAGTTCGCTTGGCATTTATTCACACCTCCACGGGTCAATTGTAGGGAAACTAAATATAGGTCAAACTTTTCTGCGCTACATGGTAAACGGTGGTTATTTAATTGGAGATGCGCCGTACGATTTGTTGGACCAACCAGTTGGTTCCATGTCGTTGGGTTTCGCTAAATACAGGTTTAACCTGCTTCACCACGCTTCGTTTGCACACAATTTGTATTCCAACATCCATCTCGACTATAATGGCGGCGGTGTAATTTTAAACCGAATACCGTTCATTAAAAAATTCAAATTGCGCGAAATGGTTTCGCTAAAATCGCATTATGGTAGTGTAACCGATTCGTATAACGGAGTTTTCGATTTGCCCGATTATTATAACAATGAAGTGAAAAAACCTTACGCGGAAATTGGCTTTGGGATAACCAACATTTTTAAAGTTTTGCGTGTTGAATATGTCCGCCAATTAACAAACACTTACGTTGATAGTGGTTTTGCCGATAAAAATGGAATACGATTTAGGGCTGAAATGAGTTTTTGAGGTATATTTATGTTCGATGCAAAACCAATAAACATCATATTTCCTCAAAAATTGAAGAATCAGTCAAATAAAGGCAAAGTAGTTCATTTCAAAATAGTGAATAGATTTTTTTTGTAGTCCGCCGAATTGGACAACTGGAACGGCCTCAATAATATTTAGGAAAGAAGTACAAACATAAGGTTACAATGGTGATAGCGCATGACATGGTTAATCGCTAGCTAAAAAAGAAGGGGTGGAAACCTGTATATTATTTTGATTTCTTAACACTTTCAGTTAATTCCTATGAGAAAGAATGATTAAAAAAGTTAAAATTCAATTTTTTTCTTGCATGTTAGTGAACATTAACTAACTTTGTCGTGTTGTTAATTATGAAACAAACAAAAAAATGCAAACAGAAAGACAAATAGAAATAATTGAAGCTGCTCTGGAGTTAATTACTGAAAAAGGAATTCAGGGAATGACCATTAAAAACCTTTCGAAAAAAATTGGTATTACAGAGCCGGCCATTTACAGGCATTTTGTTAGCAAAACGGAAATCTTATTAAGCATTCTGAATAATTTTAAAGAAATGGCAGAAATCCTTTCCGGGATGATGGAAAGTTACGAAGCTCCTGCATCTGAGAAAATCAGTTTTATGTTTTCGAAAATGCTTGAATTATTTTCAGAAAAACCATCGATGGTTTCGGTTATATTTTCAGAAGAGATTTTTAAAAACGAAGAAGTATTAAAAGTTAGAATTGTTGAAATTTTAAATCTTCATGCGCAAACAGTAGAAAGTATTATTTCAAAAGGACAGCAGGAAAAAAATGTGCGGGAAGATATTGAAATAAAAAGCCTTGCATTAATTGCAATGGGTTCATTTAGGTTATTTGTTAAAAGGTGGGATTTAAATAATCACAACTTTGATTTAAGTACCGAGGGTAAAAAACTGATAACAGTAACAAGTAAAGTTTTAAAAAAATAAATTTAAATAATAAATAAAAACATGAAAAAATTAGTTCCTTATTTAATAGCAATTGCATTAACCGCTTTTGGATTGATCACTTTATTTTTAAGTAGTTCAGTAATATTCGATCTGTTTGGAATAAGAGAAAAAGAAGGCAATTATGTTTTGTTGGTTGTATGGGCAAATTTCCTGAGCAGTATTCTTTATCTTTTTGCAGCTTACGGATTTATTAAAAATAGCAAATGGACAGCTAAATATCTCGTTGCCTCGGTAGTAATTCTTGTCGCAGCATTTATTGGGCTATTAATTCATATTAATGGTGGAGGTATTCATGAAACGAAAACAATTGGGGCAATGCTTGTTCGAACAAGTATCACAATTGTATTTTTAATACTTGCCTATTTTACCATTTGTAAACCGAGAAGGGAAGCACGTAAATTAAACGAACAAAAATAAATAATATGAAACGAGCATGCAAAATGTTTTTCACACAGGAGAACCATTATAAGCGAGTTCCATCGAATACCGTTGAAAATTTTAAATTATAATGAGATGAAAATATCAAAAGTAACAGAAACTACAATAAAGGAAACACCACACAAAGTGGATGCACGAATGTTATACGACAAAGACTCGGCGCAGGCTGTTCACATTAAATTGGAAGCCGGCCAAAGTTTAAAACCACACATTACTCCGGTAGATGTTTTTTTCTTTGTAATTGAAGGAACTCCCGAGGTACTTGTTGGAGAGGAGAGACAAATTGTTGAGGTAAATAGTCTGGTGGAAAGTCCAAAAGATATAGTACACTGTATTTATAATAATAGTGATAAAATAGTCAGGGTTTTGGTTGTAAAAGCTCCTAAACCAACAGCAAAAACGAAGGTGCTGTAAAAGCACTGTTTCAATGATTTGTACTCACTTTTAAAAAGTGAGTTTTTTAAACAAACTCAAGTTAGTGAGTATTAATTAACAAAAAATAAAAATGGAAAAATTATTAAATAAATTTTTAAAAGCACCCTGGATTATTGTTGCTGTAACAATAGTAATTAGTGCTTTTCTATTCATGCAAATGAAAGAAAACACTTCAATGGAAACCGATCTTGACAAATACATGCCACAAGATCATCCGGCTTTTGTTTACAGCGACCAGGCTGAAGAATGGTTTGGAATTAACGATGGAATTATTGTTGCCATTGAAAATCAGAAAGGTGTTTTTAACGCTGCAACCTTAGATACTTTAAAACAGCTTACCCGTCGATTGCAGAAAATGGACGAAATTGAAAAAGCAGATGTAACATCGTTATACACCGCCGATAACATTGTTGGCACAGAAGACGGAATGGATGTGAAAGCTTTTTATTCGCGTGTTCCTTCATCCGAAGAGAATTTAAATGAAATAAAACGGAATGTTGAGAATAACGAAATGACATTTGGTCGTTTAGTTTCGTACGACAAAACGGTAACTGTGATAATTGCCGAAATCAGGGACGATGTTTTTACGCAGGAATTTTACGAAGAGATATTAAGTTTAGTAAATGAATACGAAACGGCGGATATTAAAATCCATGTTGCAGGCCGCCCGATTGTAGAAGGTACAATGGCCTTGCTTGGCCCCGCCGACATGAAAAAAATGGTGCCAATTGTTTTGCTTGTTATTACTCTGGTATTGTTTGTAATGTTACGCTCGGTAAAAAGCACACTACTTACCATGTCGGTTGTATTTTTTAGCACACTTTGGGTTTTTGGGTTGATGGCACTTTTGGGTATTCCAATCTATGCCGTATCAACAATGATTCCGGTAATGCTTATTGCAATTGGAGTTGCCGACGGAATACATCTTTATAGTCATTTGCAATTGTTCCTTAGAAAAAATCCCACGGCAACAAAAAAAGAAGCAAGTGTTGATATGATTAAACACATGTGGAAGCCGGTGGTAATGACATCCATTACAACCGCAATTGGTTTTGTTTCGTTACTTACTTCACAGGTTTATCCGATTAAATATTTTGGAATTTTTACTGCTTTTGGAGTATTAATGGCTATGGTATTTTCACTAATCGTAATTCCGGCAGGTTTAATGATTTTCGGTTTGCCAAAAATTAAAGCAACTAAAAAAAGCGGTGATTTAGAATCGAATCTGGCTTATGGTTTTGCTTCAAAAATATTAAAACGAAAAAGTGCATCTATAATTATTACGGCAATTATTATTGTGGTTTCAATTGTAGGAATGCAAAAAATATGGATCAACTCCAGCTTCCTCGACAAATTTGAAAAGGACAGCGACATTGTTCTCACCGACCAATTTATTAATAGTCATTTTGGAGGTACAACTTCGTTAAACCTTGTTTTGGATGCCGATGGTAAAAAAGATGCTTTTAAAAATCCTGATGTATTAAAGTTGGTTGAGAAAATGCAAAACAAGGTTGAAAACGATCTTGAAATTGTGGGAACTTCTTTCACTTTAACCGATTATGTAAACCGAATGAATAAAGTGATGAATGCCGATAAAGAGGAATTCAATACAATTCCTGATAGTCAGGATATGGTGGCTCAGTATCTGTTGCTTTACGAAATGTCGGGTGACCCTGAGAATTTAAATAAAGTAGTTGATTACGACTACGAAAAGTTAAACGTCACTTTTCAGTTAAAAAGCGATAATTCGAAAGCGATTAATTCTGCACTCGACGTAATACACGAATTTGAAGAAGATTTTGAGAAAATGGGGATTACAATGAAGTATGCAGGAAGTGGTTACAAAGGACTTGTGTTTACCGACTTAATTCTGGAAGGACAAATAATGAGTTTAATTCTGTCGCTAATAATCGTAATTGTATTGCTCTCGTTTATGTTCAAAAATATTAAGCTGGGTTTAATTGGTGCGGTCCCGATTATTGTAACTGCCTTGATTAGTTTTGGAACAATGGGATTTCTCGACATTCCTTTAAGCACAACTTCAGCATTATTATCGAGTATCGCCATCGGAATTGGAATTGATTACGCCGTACATTTTATTGAACAATACCGAAATAATGCATTAAAAACCGGAGACAAAGTTTTGGCAGCTCAAAAGACCATGGCACATTCTGGAAGGGCAATTAGTTACAATGCAATTGTGGTAATTGCAGGATTTTTAGTGTTGTTGTTTTCGGTATTCCCACCAAACAGGGAACTCGGAGCATTGGTTTCGCTTAATATGTTTACCAGTTTTATTGGAACAGTAACGGTAATGTTGGTGCTGCTTTATAGTAGTAATGTGTATTTCAAAAAGAAGAAATAGGTTTAGGTTTTAGCCACGGCGTGACTCCAAGTCACACCGTGGCTTAGTGAAAATTAAAATAGTAACATTAAAAAATTAAAATCATGAAAACTTTAAAAACAGTAATAGTAGTTACATTAATAATAGCAGCAGGTTTTGGTGCAAACGCACAATTAACAGGGACCGAGATTGTTGAAAAAGCTTACAATCGGGAAACCGGCGACGACCAAACTTCCAATTTAAGTATGACACTTATTAATAGAAGTGGCGCTCAAAGAATTAGAAAAATCAAACAATTCTCCAAAGATTTGGGTGAAGTTGAAAAAAATATAATGTTTTTTCTTTCGCCTGCCGATGTTAAAAATACTTCGTTTATGAGCTGGTCTTACGACACCGATCAAAGCGACGACCAATGGATTTATTTGCCGGCTCTGAAAAAGACAAAACGTATTTCGAGCGACAGTAAAAGTGACTATTTTATGGGTTCAGATTTTACATACGACGACCTTGGCGACAGAAAACTGGAAGACGATACCCATAAATTATTACGCGAAGAAACCATCGACGGAAAAGCATGTTTTGTAGTCGAAAGTGTTTCGAATGACGATGAATATATGTATTCGAAAACCGTAACTTGGATTATCAAAGATAATTTTATCGGGTTGAAAAAGGAGTTCTACGACGAAGATGAAGATCTGCTGAAAATCCTTTCAATTAAAGAATTTAAAGAAGTATCAGGGTTTTTAATCATTACAAATTCGGAAATGGAAAACGTACAGAAAAATCATAAAACAAGTATGGTTTTAAGCGATGTTCAAATAAACACAGGTATTCCAGCATCGAAATTTACCGAAAGAATGATGATGAGGGGATTGTAGTTTCTGCAAATAAAATTAGCGATAAAAACAAAGCAGTAAGTTCCAAATTTCAAATGACAAATAAATTTCAAATAACAATTATCAAAAGTCGATAACAGTTTTTGAATATTGAGATTTTGAAATTGTGATTTATTTGAGTTTTGGAATTTGAGTTTTGGAATTTTCTAAAAGAATAGAATATTTGAGTGTGAAGGAAGACTCTGGATAATTCAATCATGAATAGATTTTTCGCCATATTAATTTTCATAATTACCTACTCATTTTCTTGTTTGGGGCAAGAAAATAATGATGCAATTCAGGCAATTGAATTAACCACCATTTCACAGGTAAATCAAGGGAACAGCTACATTACATTTCCGACCGATATTGGAAACATTGAGCCACTTTGGTTTGAGGGAAATCTAATTCCAAATTTTTATATTCGGCAAAGTAAAAATTCCCGGTTAATGGGAGTTGTTACTCCGCAGGTAATTATTCGAATGTACCAGGAAGAATCGTTCCCGGTGCGAACGCCAAGTTACATTCCTCAAATTACAGCCTATTATTTGCTTAGTCCGAAAACTGAGGTTAACCGTTTGAGTTTATTTGGGAAACTGGCTCATCATTCAAACGGACAGGACGGCGATTTTTTTCTGGAAAATGGCGACATTAATCTTTTATCGGGGAATTTTGCAACGAATTATTATGAACTGGGATTAATAAAAACAAACTACAGTTCAAGATTTAATGCATTCCAGTTTTTTGGCACCTCACTTGAAATTCATCCTCCAAATTTAACGGTAGAAGAATTAAATGGTATTTACAGTTTGTACCGATGGAATACTATATTTTCGATTTTCAGGATGCCACCAAACAGCAATCAGAAAAAAAAGAAGAATGCAAGTATTTCGTTAAAAGGCCAGTCAATCTGGATGTTTGGCGAATACAACAATCTGGATAACTTTTCTTTAGACAGGCTAAATCTGAGTCTCACATTTTATTATCACCCAAAATTTTTAGAAGATATCGGATTGTTTGCTCAAATATATCATGGAATGGATTATTACAATATGTATTTCGACCACCAAATAGATGTAATCCGGTTTGGAATAATGACAGAAAAATTAAGATTTTAAAGATTAAAACATAAAATAAGATGAAACTAAAAGGACTAATTTTGATACTGCTTTTAATGGCAAATCAAATTACAATAGCACAAAACCCCGACATTTCAGGGTTTGCAAGAAACTACACCGGGTTTTTATACGATACCGGGGATTTCACAATTCTGCAAAACACATTCAATTTGAACCTGTCGAAAATGGGCGATAAAGTTGCTTTTAAAGCAAATCCGTTGATGTATCATTACAATGCTGATAGTTTGGATTTACGAATGCGCGAACTTTATCTTGATTTGTATTTTAATAATTTCGATTTGCGCATTGGAAAACAACAGGTAGTCTGGGGAAAAGCCGATGGCGTTTTTATTACCGATATTGTTTCACCTTTGAATCTCACCGAATTTCTTTTGCCTGAATTCGACGAAATTAGAACTGGTGTAAATGCCGTGAAGTTCGACTATTATTTGGGCAACAATACTTTTGAAGTAATCTGGTTACCAAATTTCACACCAACCGAAATGCCAGCAACAAATTCTATTTGGTATGTCCAGCCCGATTTTCCGGTAACTCCAACTTTCGACTGGTCTAAATCGATAGTAACACCGAGCATTGAAAACAGCGAACTGTTTGTAAAATATTCGGCTTTGACTTCAAAAATAGATTTTGAATTTATGGGTGGATACACTTGGGATGATAATCCTGCAATGCACGTCGATAAACAATTTGATATGTCAACTGGCAGTCCGGTTTTAACCGCGTTAAATGTTACACCTCAACATCATCGATTGTTAATAGGGGGCGGTTCGTTCAGCACCGAGATTAAAGGTGTGGTTTTACGTGGTGAGGCTGCATATTACAACGGTAAATATTTTCAGACCGAAGATCCGCTTGCAATTGATGCGCTGGTGGAGAGAGATTATTTGCATTATTTGCTTGGCGTAGATTTTAGTATTAGCGGAGTTAAATTCAGTACACAATTTATTCAGGAGGCCATTTTAGATTATGACGTTAATATGTTAAAAGAAGAAAAAGAAAACACAATGACTTTTTTAGCCCGTTACGATATGTTCCGAGAAACTGTCCATCTTGAACTGTTTTCGTACATCGGATTAACCAACGAAGATGCACTAATCAGGCCAAAAATCACTTACGATTTCGACGATAGTTTTTCAATTCTTCTTGGCTCAAATATTTTTATTGGTGATGAAAACGGTCGTTTTGGTCAATACGCTGATAACTCGATGTTATATGCAAAAATCAAATACAATTTCTAAATGTCTCTTTTATCAAGTACTAAGAAGGCTCTGTTTCAGAGAAATCGGTTCGTCATCCTGAACTTGATTCAGGATCTTTATTTGTACAGATTCAATATAATAGATTCTGAAATAAATTCAGAATGACGGATTTAGGTACTTCAAAAACTAATTTATTTCACAATTATTTTAATTATGCTAAAATTCAAACTAACAACATTTTTAATCATTATTCTAACATCTTTTTCTTTTGCTCAGCAAGCCAATGATATTATTGGGAAATACCGACTGCCTAATAATTTAGATGTTGAAATTTTTGAAAAAGAAGGGAAGTTTATGGGAAAGATCATTGCTTTAAGCGGGCATGAAAATGGAACGAAAATGGATGTTAACAATCCAGACAAATCAAAACGCAATGATTCTTTAATCGGGAAAGTTATTATTGAGAATCTGGAATATAACAAGGAAGAAAAAGAATGGATTAATGGGAAAATGTATGGCCCGGAAAAAGGGCTGGTTTTTAATTTGAAGATTACCAAAATCAAACAAAATGAGATTGAAGTAGTTGGCTCAAAATTTTTGTTTTGGAAAACTTTAAAGTGGGAGAGGTTAAATTAGCTGTTATTAGCTTAGCCTGAACTATTCATAAATTTATCTATTCCTAAATCAAACTGCTTTGAATAAA
>JABGRN010000086.1 GCA_018648265.1 Prolixibacteraceae bacterium
CTGAAAAACTCTGAAAATTTTGATGCGAAGGAGTTTTTAGAGATGCCCTTAAGCCTTTCGCTTCATTGTTTTTTTTGTCTTATCTGACGGATCTTCCTTTTCTGCTTGATCAGAAAAGGAAGCAAAAGAATCAAGACAAAATAAACCCTGGCGTTTTTTCAATTTTACAGATTAGCTCGAACAGCGGAATTTTGTCAAGCCCGTATAAAAGTAAAGCGGGTAAAATTTAAAATATCAGATTATCAAAAAGCACTTTATTTCCGGGCTTGTATTTCAAATATCTTTAGGGCTTGCTCCGAAAAGTCTTAAACCCCTAACACAGATAAACTGGAAAAGACAAATCCTCAACTATTCCTTATTAGTTTCAAGCAATTTGTAATTTTGAGTTTTGTGATTTATTTGATATTTGTTATTTTCTGCCAAAAAAAATCAGATGGACTTTCCGATCGGTGGTCAGCCTGTGCGAATCTAATACATGGTACTGACAATTGAGATTTTTATTATTTATTTACACTCCTGCCAATAAATACAGGCTCAAAAAATTACTTATTCAACCAGCCCCTCTTTTAAAGCATAACGAATAATTTCGGAACTGGTTTTTAATTTCATTTTTACATAAATCCTGTCACGATAAGTACTTATCGTTTTTGTGCTAAGCGATAATTCCCTGGCAATTTCTGTAGTTGATTTACCTTCGGCAATAAAACACATTACCTCAAATTCACGGTCGGAAAGGTTTTTATGTTTAGGGTTATCATTACTTTTATCAAAATCGAAAGCTATACTTTCGGCTACTTCCGGTGTTATATATTTGCCCCCTCCGGCCACATGCCTGATTGCTTTAATTAATTCACCGGGCACGCTTTCTTTTGTTAAATAACCCGATGCACCCAATTTTAAAGCCCGCAAAGCATATTGTTCTTCGGGATAAACACTTAACATTAAAATGGCGATTTCAGGTTTTAGCCGTTTTATGTCTTTTAAAATTTCCATGCCATTTCTTCCCGGCATAGAAATATCCAACAGAACAACATCGTATTTATTGTTCATTATTTTCTGAATTAATTCACTACCCTGAGCCGCTTCGTCAACAACTTCCAGATCATGGCATTCGTCAATAATTTGCTTTATTCCTTTTCGGACTATCGGATGATCGTCGGTTATTATTACTTTAATCATTTTCTTTTTTTGTTTCAGTAAATGGTAAAATTAAAGATAAAACTGTTCCTCCACCTTCTTTTTTTGAAATATTAAATTCGCCATTACAAACTTTGGCCCGTTCCGACATACCCAATAAACCAAACGACCCGGACTTTGAGATTGACTCCTTATCTATTCCTATTCCATTATCGATAATCTTTAATTCTAAAGTTTTGTCTTTTTTTAGCATTCTGATAATAACTTCCGAAGCTTGTGAATGCCTGATAATATTTGTTAATGCTTCCTGAATAATACGAAAAATGTTAATCGATAATTCAGGTCCAATCTCAGTTTCCTCTGGTGAAAGTACAAGCCTGCAATTAATGCCGCTTGATTTTTTAAACCTTTTTGCCTGCCATTTTATTGCAGCAATCAAACCCAGGTTATCCAAAATACTTGGCCTGATTTCGCTTGCAATATCACGAATTGATTTACTAGTTTCGTTTATCAATTCGCCAATCGATTCTATTTTTTCGAGAATTTGGTAATTACTTTTTGGTAATTTGTTTTTTACCCAGGCAATGTCGATGTTCAAAGCTGTTAACTTTTGGCCGAGGTCGTCATGTAAATCACGCGCAATTTGCTTTCTTTCTTTTTCCCGCAAATCCTCGATGTGTTTATTTAAATTGATGAGGTCTTTTTGAAATGAGGCAATTTTTTCTTCTGCCCTTTTGCGCTCCGTATTGTCTCTCCATGAAGAAATGGAATAAAGAATATTCCCTTCTTCATCTTTTACCGGGTTAACATTTAGGCTTGCAATTATCTTACTTCCATCTTTTCTTTTAATAATTACTTCTTTATCCACCACTACCCCGGTTTTTACAAATTTCGCAAATACATTTTTTTTGACATCCTCAAGGCAGTCTTCGTGGTACATTTTAAATATTGGTTGGCCAATTATCTCATTTTCCGAGTAGCCGGTTTCCTTCATGAAAGTTTCGTTACAATACAATATACTTGCATCATCAGGAGAAATCGATACATACATATCGGGTGAATTGTTATATAAAATGCGAAATTTTTCTTCACTTTCACGAAGCTCCACCTCCGCTTTCTTGCGCCCGGTAATGTTGCGGCCAACTGACTGTATTTCTATTAAATCGCCTTTTTGATTATAAACTCCGCGATTAATGAATTGGAACCAATGAAGTTCACCTTTCCCTGAATAAACCCGGTTTTCAATCACTACTACCGGATTAGATATTGACAAAGTTTTTAATTTATCCTGAATAATCTCGATGTCATCGGCATGGGCAACGGGAAACCATTTGTGGCCAATTAATTCATCCATAGATTTCCCAAAAAAATCGCAATAAACTTCGTTGGCAAAAACAATAATGTTGTTTGAATCGAATCGGCAAATAACCTCTGTCTGATCCTGAACAACTGTCCTGAAACGTTCTTCACTTTTTTTTAAATTTTCTTCTAACCGTTTGCGTTCGGTAATATCGCGGTTATTTCCACGCCTTCCCATAAAATTGCCAAACTCATCGAATACTGGTGTACAATTATGTTCAATCCATTTTTTGTCTCCGTTGCGATTGATAATTAAAAATTCTATTTCACCATGAGGAGATTCCTTTTCTTCCTCACTCTCATAATGTATTTTTACCATTTCCACATATTCGGGATGGACAAGCGTGTATAACAATTTGTGGTTATTATAAAAATCGTTTGCGCTGTAACCAGTTATTTCCTCACAAGATTTTGATATAAAAATATATTTACCATCAGGTTCTATCCAATATTCCCAATCGTTTGTATTATCTGCCAGTAAGCGGAATTTAAGTTCACTGCTGGCAAGTTTTTCGCCGGCCCGTTTATTATCGGTTAAATCGTTGTAAACAGCAACAATTTCTCCTGAAGAGAGTTTGTACACATAATTTTCGCGATAGCCATGAATTCTTTTATCCTTATAAACAGACACAGGAAAATGCTGTGGTTTACCGGTTTTCCATACTTCCTGGAAAACATTCAAAAGCCCAAATTCAACTACCCCTGAAAAAACTTCTGTTACTTTCTTTCCGATTACTTTTTCTTTAGGAATATTATCAACTTTTTCGGCCATCGGATTAAATTCAACAAAAACAAAATCCGCTCCTTCGTTTACCGGCCGATAAACCGCAATGCACGCTGAATTATTCTTTGCAATTCCTTTATATCTTTCTTCGCTCTTTTTCAGCTCTTTTTCAGCCACCTTGCGTTCGGTGATATTCATAATATTCCCGACCACACCTACCACTTTGTTGTTTTCCATTTCCGCCCTGGCAGTAGTTCGAATCCAAATTCTGTTTCCCTTTACAGTTGTAAAAGGAAATTCCATATCGTAAGAAATTCCCAATCCGGCACATTTATTAAATGCATCCTGAATAATACTGCGATCTTTTTCATCGTAACAATTCAGGCTTTGTTCGATATGTTTTGCAGATCCGGGTTTAATTTCTGTGGGATCAATTTCATGAATTCGATAGGCCTCATCTGTCCAATACATATCTTGCTTTTCTACATCCAATCTCCATCCACCCACTTTTGTCAGTTTCTCGGTTGCCCGAAGCAGATTTTCACTATCTTTTAAAGCTTCTTCTGCATTTTTTCTCTCAGTAATATCTTCAAAAATACAATGCGTTTGTTTGAAATTGCCATTCTCATCGAAGCCGACTTTGCCGTCGAACTTTACATTAATTATTGACCCGTTTTTTTTGACCATCTCAAATTCTGCATTACTAATCCGGCCTTCTTTTTTAAATTTGGGTAATCGGGTTTTAACCAATTCTGCCGATTCAAATGGCATAAAATCGCCAAAATGTTTTCCAATTACTTCTGCTTTCTCATAACCCAGGATATTTAACCACACATTATTTACATCGATGAAAACACCATTTTTATCTAAGGATTGATACGGCAGGGGCGCATCAAGATACATTGTTTTGTATCTTTTTTCACTTTCTTTCAAAGCCTGATCTACCCTCTTGCACCAGGTAATATCCCGTATTACCCCAATAATTTCCCCATTGTTCTGCCTTTTTGCCGATATTTCAAGAATTTTATCTTGAAAGTTTAATTTGTACGGCTTAACCGGTTTATTAGTTATTATATTATTTATGTATTTTAATATTTGAGGTAATTGTTTAAGGTTGACAAGTTTTCTTGCAAGATCAAAAACTGATTTTCCTAATACACTTTCCTTTGCCAGGCCTGTAATCCCGACAAATGCCGAATTAATATTTAATATTTCAAGTGTTTTATCAACCCGAATAATTCCATCGTTAACGCCCTCAAAAATAGCACGGTATTCCTCTTCCCTTTCCCTTAAATTATTTTCGGCCTTTTTTATTTCGGTAACATCGCGTAATATCCCAACTCTTTGTTCTCTGTTAAAATTTTCAGGCGATATTTCTATAATTTTATCATTAATCAGCAGTTCGAATGTATTAACCGGGGTTTTTAGAATTGCCTCTTTCAGGATCGACAAGACCTTTGGCAACTGCTTAATATTTAAGTGTTTTTTTGCCAGGTTAATTGCTGATTTTCCTATAACATCTTCTTTAGGAGTTCCGGTTATTCTTGTGTAAGCAGTATTGGCATCCAAGATTCTAAGTTTATCGTCAACGAGAATTATTCCATCGTTGGAGCCTTCAAATAAAAAGCGGTATTTTTCTCTGTCTTTGCGAAGCAAGTCCAATGTCCTGTCCCGTTCCGCAATGTCCTTTTTATATGAATCTTTTAATGAATTGTGCTTTTGCTGTAATTCTTCCAGTTCTTTAAAAAGCTCTTCTTTGGTTTTGTTTAGATTATTCATGCCCCAACAATTTTAAGTTTCTGCTTTTATAATATTTTTTAAATATCTGCTATCTAGTGTCTCTTAGAAAACGCCAATAACAGCGTTATGCTCATCTTGAAAACAGTCATTTACGAAAGTAAACTCCTTGATTTTCAAGATTTCGCAAGCCTTGTTCTTGACATTTTCTAAGAGACACTTGAATAATATATAGTTTTTTTAGAAACACTATCTAATAAATTAACGCCACAATTATTTGTTAGTTTATTTAACCTGAACTATTCATAAATTTATCTATTCCGAAATCAAACTGCTTTGAATAAAGAGAATGCTCGATTCTCGATTCTCAAAATAGCTAAGGCTATTTCTGCGAGGCTCAACTCTGTGCTTCCCTTTATTCTGTGCATTTTGAATTCTCATAACGAAAAACTCATGAATAATTCAGGTTAAAGACAGGAAGACATTTTTTATTCAGTGGCTAAATTAATAATTATAAGTATATGTGGTTATGCCGTGTATGGCAGACTTCAACTCCACTAGTCTGGCCATCGGTCTCCCTTAGAGTTTGCCTATTTTTATTTTAGTTTGATGAGTAATACCGATTTAACAACCAAATGTCGCATACTTTCGTTTTACTCAGCATACTCCTTTGTTGTAGTATCGGCATTAACCATTATAAACTTCGAAATTGCCATGCGGCATTTCAAAGTACAATTGGTATAAATGACAGAAATCTTAAAATACTATTATCTTTATTTTCTATTACAACAAGTTCACCGGAACACTTTTCGTCCACCCCGGTGAATACCATATTTTAAACCAACTTTGGCAGTTGGCTTTTGTTTTCCGGTGAATATTTTATAAGATCTATTTCCTTGCAATTGGTTTGTGTATTGTTTCTTACAAACAGATTAACTATATTGCCGAAAAACAAAATGGCTGATAAAATAAAAATACAACTCGAGTACGTAATTAATTGTTCTCCCAAGGTTTTATTTAACAGGCTAAGTACAGCTTCGGGTTTAACAGAGTGGTTTGCTGAAGATGTTCGTGTAAAAGGCAAACAATATACTTTTATTTGGGAGGGATCGGAACAAGCCGCCGACATGACTTTACGCAAAGAGAACAGGTTAGTCCGGTTTTCGTGGATTGAAGAAGACGACACCTATTTTGAATTCAGGATATCGCAAGATGAACTCACCGGTGATGTTTCGTTGATAATTATTGATTTTGCAGAGGAAGACGAACAAGAAGAAACCAATAATCTATGGGACACGCAAATATCAGGTTTAAAACATGTTTTGGGTTCTTCGTAATAAATTGAGTACGCTTACATTTTTATTACAAAAATTATTTTGAAGAACTTTTATTTTTAAACCTTCAACAGGGATATTAACTTTTTTTTACTTTCCAAATCACTAAAATAACTTAGTTTTGTACACGTTTCTTAAAAAGATATTTGTAAAATGAAGCGGCTACACTGGTACGTTATAAAATCTTTTCTTGGGCCATTTTTTATGACCTTCTTTATCGTTGTATTTGTTTTGCTGATGCAATTCTTATGGAAATATGTTGACGATTTGGTTGGAAAGGGGCTTGATTTTAAAGTTCTGGCAGAAATGCTTTTTTATGCCGCGTTTGGTTTATTGCCGTATGCTTTTCCATTGGCAATGCTACTTGCCTCAATAATGACTTTTGGCTCGCTCGGCGAAAATTACGAACTCGTAGCAATGAAGTCATCCGGGATTTCGCTTTTCAGGATAATGAGGCCTTTAATTATATTTGCTGTAATTATATCTTACACCGCGTTTTATTTTGCCAATAATATATTGCCCCACACAAATTTAAAGTTTACAACACTACTGTACAGCGTTAAACAACAACGCCCCGAATTAATTTTGCAATCGGGTGTTTTTACCAACGAAATGGATGGGTACAGTATTAAAGTTGACCGAAAGGATAATAAAACAAATATGTTATACGATTTGCTGATTTACGATCATACCAGTAATAAATCGAACGAAAGTGTAACTCGTGCCGATTCAGGTTATTTAAGAATTACCGACGATAAAAAATATATGGTCCTGAATTTATACAATGGTATTAATTATTCGGAAGAAAAAACCAATAAACGTAGGTCGCAGGAAAATTACCCTTTTCGCCGCGACAATTTTGAAGAACAAACCATTCGGGTGAAAGTACGTAATTTCGATTTCAACCGACACGACGAAAATATTTTCAAAAATGCCTACCGGATGCTTAATCTTAACCAGTTGCAATTAATGGAAGATACTCTCAACAGAGATTACAAATCGAGGTTGCGCGAATACATCAAGCAAATTAACCTGAATACACACATATCAAAAAAATTATACGACTTAACAGTCCCCCACGATTCGTTAAAACAAAATTTGGTGGCAATGCCCGATTCAACTTTTCTTTTTCAAAATTATTTCGACAGCCTGGATAAATGGGTAAAAGCCGAAATTGCTGAAGGTGCTTTATCAAGTGCAAGGAATAATATTCAAAACCTGAATATGTACCAGGGCCGGCTTTACGATAAAAAGAAAAATATTAATAAATATGAAATGGAGAGACATCGTAAATTCACCCTGTCGATTGCCGTTTTTATCTTCTTTTTTATTGGTGCACCATTAGGGGCAATTATTCGAAAAGGAGGTTTGGGAATGCCTGTTGTGGTTTCTATTTTATTGTTTATTGCTTATTATATTGTATCGATGACCGGTGAAAAATCGGCACGCGAAGATGTTTGGGAGATGTTTAACGGGATGTGGTTTTCGTCGTTCGTTTTTCTCCCGGTTGGAATTTGGCTGACTTATAAAGCTGCCACCGATTCGGCAATAATGAGTACCGAAACCTATACAAAATTATTTAATAAGCTGGGTTTTAAAAAGTTTTTTGATAAAATTAAAAAACCAAAATGAGGATCCTGCAAGTAACAAATAAAGTTCCGTACCCTATCAAAGACGGGGGCGCAATTGCCTGTATGAACCTGGCAAGGGGATTTTCGTTACTTGGGCACAAGGTAACAATCCTCTCGATGAACACTGTAAAACATCAGGTTAAACTTGAAGAAATTCCGGAAGCAATTAAAGATTTAGCTGAATTCAAACTGATAAAAGTACCGGCACGGATCTCAAAAATTTCGGCATTAATTAATTTGTTGTTTTCAAAAAAACCTTACAATGCAGTCCGGTTTATTTCGGGACCTTTTAAAACCGGGTTAAAAAATTTGTTACAAGAAAATAAATTTGATATCATTCAACTCGAAGGTTTATATGTATGTCCGTATATTCCATTAATAAGACAATATTCTTCAGCAAAAATTGTGTACCGGGCGCATAATATTGAGCATGAAATTTGGGAAAGGACCTCGGAAATGGCCAGTGGATTGGTACGGATTTACCTAAAAATCTTGTCGAACCGGATAAAAAAATTTGAAAAAGGCTTACTTAATAATTACGATTTATTGGTACCTATTACCGAACGCGACAGAGCCATCCTCGATGAAATGGGCAATACGAAACCATTTCATGTTTCACAAACCGGAATTGATTCCTCGGTCTTGATTCCAAATTCAAAAAAGCTGGAACATCCCTCATTATTTCATATAGGTTCGCTGGAATGGACACCAAACCAGGAAGGATTAATCTGGTTTATAGACAATTGCTGGCCTGCTATTCATGAAAAATTTCCAAATCTTACATTTTACATTGCCGGAAGAAATGCCCCGGTCTGGCTTCAAAAAAAATTCGGATACCCAAAAATAGTTTTTAAAGGCGAAGTAGCCGATGCATATGATTTTATGAATTCAAAATCGATAATGGCGGTACCTTTATTTTCGGGAAGTGGGATGCGGATAAAAATTATTGAAGGGATGGCACTGGGTAAACCAATTGTTACAACCCCAATTGGCACCGAAGGGATTTCAACTACTTCAGGTAAGAACATATTAATTGCCGAAACGAAAACAGAATTTATTGATGCTATTTCAAAATTGATAGATGACAAGGAGCTTTTCGATAAAATAGGTAAAAATGCCATTGAATATATTCATGAAAAATTTGATAATATTACCACTGCAAGTGCTCTGGTTGAGTTTTATAAAATGCAAACTTCATGACTTTACTACTTATTTTTTGGATACTTTTTTTTATTCTTTTTTATACCTATCTCGGTTATGCCTTGATTTTGTACGTTCTTCTCAAATTGAAAACAATTCTTTTTCCACAAAAAATAAACAAATATAACAGTAATTACGAACCCGAAGTTTGTTTGTTTGTAACAGCTTTTAACGAAAAAGACTACATTCAGCAAAAAGTTGAAAATTCGTTTTCGCTCGATTACCCCCGGGAGAAAATACAATATTTATGGATTACCGATGGCTCGGATGATGGCACCCCCGATTTACTTAAAAAATTTGAAAATCTGGAAATACACCATTTAGCGGAACGACGCGGGAAAATGCACGCCATGAACCGGGGGATGAAATTTGTAAAAGCACCCATCGTAATTTTTTCTGATACAAACACTATTCTTGGCAACAAAGCTATCCGCGAAATAGTGACTAAATTTAGTAATCCTAAAACAGGTTGCGTAGCAGGCGAAAAACGGATTGTGGAAAAGGAAGCTGATGCAGCAGCCGGGGCAGGTGAAGGTTTGTACTGGAAATTTGAATCGTGGGTGAAAAATATGGATGCCGGATTAAATTCAGCGGTTGGTGCGGTTGGCGAGTTATTTGCCATAAGGCGCGATCTTTTTCAGGAAGTTGAAACAGATACAATACTCGACGATTTTATTATTTCGCTGCGCATAGCACAAAAAGGTTATCACATTGCTTATACACCAAATGCCTATGCCGAAGAAACCGCATCGTTGAATGTGAAGGAAGAATTAAAACGAAAAATCCGAATCGCGGCAGGTGGTATCCAAACCATTTTCAGGTTGAAAGATTTGTTAAACCCATTTAAATCGGGAACCCTTACCTGGCAATATATTTCGCATAAAGTATTACGTTGGACCCTTGCACCGCTTTCGTTGTTTTTAATATTTTTTGTAAACATGGCAATGGTTTGGCAACAAACCGAATGGACTGAAGTTGGGTTCTATTCCTTGTTTTTTTATTTCCAGGTTATTTGCTATTTGCTTGCCGCTGTTGGCTGGTATTTCGAAAACAGAAAGTTGAGGTTTAAATTGCTTTTTATCCCCTATTATTTTGTATCAATAAATTACGCATCTATTCGTGGTATGTTCAGGTATTTTAAAGGCAAACAGTCGGTTAAGTGGGAAAAATCGAAGCGAGCCTAGTTGCCTTTTTGAATTTAGGTAAACGGACATTTATTATTATCTTATTTCTAATATTCCCCGATAAAACGGGGCAGTCTGTTTTTTTTTGGCAGAAAATAACAAATAACAAAGCTCAAATCACAAATAAATCACAAAACTCTAAATTACAAATTGCTTAAAAATAATAAGGAATATTTCAGAATTTGTTACTACTCAGCAGGTCAGCGAAGGTCTAAATAGTTAATTATCAATCCCAAGCTAAACAGACTGTGTGAAAACAATCTTTTTATCCTTTACCGTTCCATTTATGGGACGGATTTTGCGATTACAAACTGGTGGACTTTAGTCCAACTGTATTATATTCAGGACTAAAGTTCAATTATCTTTCTCTATTCAAATACCGTTGGATAAATCCAACGGCAAAGGATAGTCCCATTTTTACACACCCTATAAAGCATGGGGCTATTAATAATCAGCATATTAAGGCTGTTGAGTTATAACCAGGATTTAAATATTTTAAAATTGAAACTTTTTTGTTTTTTGAGATTTGTCTATTCAGATTATTGGATTTGTTTAGTCTTGATGAATTTGTATAAAATTACCACATGTATCATCGAAAACCGCAGTTGTGCCCCATTCGTTTGTTTCGGGTTTATTTATAAATTGAACACCAAGTTCGATTAACCTTTCGTATTCTTTTTGAACATTTTCTACCCCAAATACAATTACAGGCAATTTTTCTGCGGCTACATTTTCTTGATAGGTTTTAGCAATTGGATTTGAATTTGGTTCCAAAAGTAGGGCAGTCCCCTTTTCGTCTTCGGGAGAAACTACAATTGCCAGATATGCCTCTGGCATGTAAATTAATTTTTTGAATCCAAGAATTTCAGTATAAAATTTAAATGCTGAAATTGGGTCTTCAACAAAAATACCGGTCATTTTTATTTTCATAATGAATAGTTTTTTTTTAATCAAATTCATGTAGTCAGTGTGTCTCCTTGATTTGAGGCATTGACTTTTTATTAATTTTTAGTATCGTTTGTTTTTGGGATTTTGTCGTGTGTCATAAAAATTAAGAATAGTAACGTAATTTTTATTAATCTTATAAAAGATTTTAATCTGTTTTATGATAGAAAAACCCCTGATAGATTTTGTCCGATTTTCGACTGTTCCAATCTCAGGGAATTCAGAAAGTATTTCCAAAAAATCAAATACTTTTTTAACAAAATCAGACGTAACTTTTTCTCCCCATTCAACCCGTAAATATTCAAGAATTTGGTCAAATTTATTATCTGCTTTTTTTGACCATCGGATTTCTAAAGCCATTTTTTGTGTTTAGTTTTCATTTTATCATGGCTGATAGAATTCTTCCCTAAATCGGCTTCTTCGGCAAGAAACAATAATTCTTCTTGTTCTTTGTATGTTAGTAGCTCCCACAATTCTCCTTCTTTGGCAGAATATCTATTTTTTATCAGGTGGTAGAAGTTTAACAAAAGAGCCTCATTGTCAATACTGTCAATAAGATCGTGAAAACTATTTTTTAATTCTATTGCCTTCATTTAAATAAATATTTAAAACAAAGGTATAAAATTAAAGAATATGAAGTTTGGGAAAGTGATTCTTAGAAAGTCGTTTTAAATTACGATTTTCTTTTTATTTTCAATTGCTGCCCGATGTATAAACCCCGATCGTTTTCAAGCTTATTCAATTGCATTATTTCGCTTGAAGAAATCCCTGCATATTTTTGTGCGATTTCCCAAAGTGTATCACCTTTTTTAACCTCGTGATATACAAAGTTTGGGTCGAGCGGTTTTGGTTTTTCTTTTTCGGTTGGAGTTGACGATTTACCAATCATTGCCTGCTTCTGTGCAAAGGTCATCCCATTCACTTTTTCATATTTCTCTTTCTGGCTTTCGGGAACATAGATTGCCAGTTTCTGCCCAACTCGGATCAAATTCCGGTTAATGTTATTCCAGTATTTCAAATCAGACGACCGTACTTTAAACCACGATGAAACAAACCCCACATTGTCGCCAGATTTTACGGTATATAAAATCCTTGCTTTTCCTTTAATATCAGCCGGAGTGTAATAACCCGATGAACTTTCGCTTGGTTTAACAAGTGTATTATTGGGGAAATATTTGTTGCGTTCAAAGGCAAAAATCAATTTGTCGTTGTCGATAAACTCCATAATTTTTTCTTTTGGGAGAATCAATGGGTAAGGTTTTTTATCTGTTGCCGGGATAATATCGCGGCGGTACATTGGATTTAATGCTTGCAATTGATTTTTGTCAATATTAATTGTGCCGGCAATTTGATCAAAATGAAGATAATCGTTCACCATAATTGTATCGGCAAAAAGCGGAATTTCGGGAAAACGTGGCACTAAATTATGTTCTTTATAATAATTCATTACATAAGTTGCCGCAATAAATGCAGGGACGTATCCACGGGTTTCGCGGGGCAATCCGTAATAAATTTCCCAATAATTGGTTTTATCTCCAGAGCGGCGGATGGCCCGGTTTACGTTTCCCGGACCACAATTATAAGCCGCAATTGCAAGATGCCAATCGCCGTAAGTTTCGAAGAGTTGTTTTAAATACCGCGCCGCTGCATCAGTCGATTTCATCGGGTCGCGGCGTTCGTCAACAAAACTGGTAATTTCAAGTTTCATGCCTTTGCCAGTTCCATACATAAACTGCCATAAACCGTTTGCCCCAACTGGTGAAAGTGCTTTAGGATTTAGTGCAGACTCAATAATTGGCAAATATTTTAATTCTAATGGCATGTTGTATTTGTCAAGTGTTTCTTCGAAAATCGGGAAATAATATGCCGAAAGCCCGAGCATCATTTCAACCTGAGAGCGCCGTTTTTCGGAGTACATTTTTATGTAATTCTCAACAATATTGTTAAACGAAAGATCGATTATCTGTTCTGTGTCGCGGAGCCGTTGGATATAAACAGAATCTGGCAGGTCTTTAGGGAAAGTTTTGCTGAAATTAATTTCAGCAGAATCGGGCTTAAATGCATTTTCTATAAACCATGTATTTACCAGGCTGTCAAGTTTCCCTGAAAAAATTTCGTTGAGGTTTTCATTTGGAAAAACTTCTCCCGAAATGGGTAATGCGTCAGGTTCCTTGAGTGAATCTAATAGTAAAATCGTGTCGGTTTGAAAAGTTAACAAGGAATCTTTTTCCTGCCCTAAAACACTTTCGGTAAAAAGCATAAAAAAGAACAAAGTAGCCAACGTCAAAATTGTCTTCCTCATAATTTAAAAATTAAAAGTACAATTGAACCCATAAATTATTTGATTATCGAAGTTTAATATCGAGGGTTGCCAATTAAAAGATAAATCGTCGCTAATGTCGAAATTAAAGAGATGGGCGTCAACACTTGCATCAATAATATTTAAACCGTAAAAACCAATCGCGCTGATAAACAGAAGATCCCTGTTTCGCCGATAATAATCTTGTCGTTTGGTCAGGCCATCTTTAAAATTTGCAAAGTCGGTGGAGTTTTCTAAATCGTAATAAACAGCTGCGTCAAGCAGTAAATGATCGTTGGTCCCCGGTAAACTGTCGGTAAGGTGTTGGTATGCCACTTTATTTAACTGGTAGTGGTCGTTGTTCCAATCGATAAAATAACCGATTACACCAAACCCGATATAAATTAAGGGAATTTTCCAGTACTTTTTGTTGTACGCCTGTCCCAGGCCAGGCAACACAGCAGAATAAACAGCAGCACTTTTAGGCGAATGAACTTCATCGTCCCATTTATCGATAATTTTTATCGTGTCAGTTTCAACCAGTTGGGCTTGCGAGTTTAAACCTACCAACGAAAAAGTAAAAAAAAATATACTTTTAAACAGAATTTTTTTTAGGATCACGCGTAATAATTTTGAACAAAAATAGAAGTTTACACCAAGATTCGGATTGAAGGGTTTGGTTTATTTTTGATTTTCAATTATTTTAACAATTCTTTCGAGATCTTTCGCCGACTTAAAAGGAATAACAATTTTACCTTTCCCTTTATTGTTCATCGAAAAATCGATGTTTGAATTAAAAATTTTGTCGAGTTGGGTTTTTGTGATTTGATATTCTTTTGGGAATTTCTGATGTTTTGTTTTAGTGTCGTTTTCAACAACTTCGGCGTTTAAATCGCGGACAATTTCTTCCACTTTACGTACAGAAAGCCCATATTTTATAATTTGGTTGAAAATTAATATCTGAGTTTCCTGATTATCAATATTAATAATCGCCCTTGCATGGCCCATCGAAATAAGTTTTTCGCGCAGCCCTTTCTGAATTGTAGCAGGGAGTTTTAACAACCTCAGGTAGTTGGCAATTGTCGAACGCTTTTTCCCAACACGGGTACTTAGATCTTCCTGGGTAAATTCACATTCTTCCATCAAACGTTGATAGCTTACAGCAATTTCGATGGCATCTAAATCTTCGCGTTGGATATTTTCGATCAGTGCCATTTCGAGCATGTCGTCGTCTTTGGCTTTACGAATATATGCCGGTATGGTTTTCAACCCTGCTATTTGTGCCGCCCTGAAACGCCTTTCCCCGGCAATAATTTGATATTTCCCATCGCCAAAATTACGCAAGGTAATTGGTTGTATCAACCCGATTTCGCGAATAGAAGCAGCCAGTTCGTCTAATGCCTCTTCATCGAATTTCGACCTGGGTTGAAAAGGATTTGCTTCAATTTTGTTCAAATCAATTTCATTCATGCCTGCACCTTGTTGCATTTTCCCGGCATCGTCGATTAGGGCCCCAAGCCCCCTGCCAAGTGCGTTCCTTTTTACCATGGCCAAAATATTAGTTGATAATTACATTTTTTTCCTGAGACATTTTTGTCATCGCATTTCGCTGCAAAATTTCGCGTGCCAAATTCATGTGGTTAATGGCACCTTTCGAACTTGCATCGTACAAAATAACTGGTTTCCCGTAACTTGGCGATTCGCTTAATTTAACGTTTCGTTGAATAACAGTTTCGAACACCATTTCCTGAAAATGCTGTTTAACCTCCTCGTAAACCTGATTTGCCAGAGTAAGACGAGAATCATACATAGTAAGTAAAAATCCTTCGATTTCGAGTTCGGGATTTAGACGGTTTTGAATAATTTTAACTGTATTGAGCAATTTCCCCAAACCTTCCAGTGCAAAATATTCGCATTGAACCGGAATAATTACCGAGTCGGAAGCGGTTAAAGCATTTAAAGTAATTAATCCCAGCGAAGGGGAACAATCGATAAAAATAAAGTCGTAAATGTCTTTCAGTTTTTCGATGGCATTTTTTAAAATTTTTTCACGGTTGGGCAGGTTTAACATTTCAATTTCGGCTCCTACCAAATCAATGTGCGACGGAATTAAATCGAGGTTCGAAATCTCGGTTTTCATGATAACTTTTTCGGCATCAATTTCGTCGATAAGGCATTCGTAAATACTCGCTTGAACATTTTTTACATCAAAGCCTAAACCCGAAGTTGCATTTGCTTGCGGGTCGGCATCGATAATAAGCACTTTTTGCTCTAATACTGCGAGACTTGCAGCCACATTAATAGTGGTGGTAGTTTTACCAACTCCCCCTTTCTGGTTTGCCAGCGATATTATTTTTCCCATTTATATTTTATATATTTTAATTGAGCGGTTTCAAAGTTAATAATTTAGCAGAAACCGCTTAGTTTTTTATGAGGCACAAAACTAAGAAAAAAACCAAGCCATAATAAAGACAAGGATTGTATTTAATGGATTAAATTATTTTATCACGCCGGGTCAACATCAATATTAATTATACTATTGCTGTTATCAGCTTGCTTTTTAATTGCCTGAATGGTTTGATTTACAAACATTTTAATGGGGGCAGGATTTGTTTTTCGGTCAATTTTTAGCCAGATTTCTTTATGATGCCAGAGTTGAATCCTACTTATCAGCGGAAACTCGGGGCCTAAAACAACAATCGCTTTGTTCTCTTTAAGTTGTTTACAAAGTTGATCGGCTACCCGGTTTACGGTTTCAATTTTTTTGTGTTTAACAACGAGTTTTATCAAACGATAAAAAGGAGGGTACCGGAACAATCTTCGTTCTTCAAGTTGATGATTAAAAGAAGAAGGATAATTTTGTTGCCTAATAAGTTGGATTAGTTGATGTTCAGGTTGCGATGTTTGAATGACTACTTTGCCGCGGTTGTGTTTACGGCCTGCCCTGCCGCTAACCTGCGAAATTAATTGGTAGGCTCGTTCGTGAGCCCGGAAATCGGGGAAATTAATAAGGTTGTCGGCGTTCAGTATCCCAACCAAGCTAACATGTTCAAAATCCAGTCCCTTGGTAAGCATTTGAGTACCAATTAAAATATCGGTTTTACGATTTTCCAGATTGTGGATTATTTTTTCGAAGGCATTTTTCGATTGTGTTGTATCTAAATCCATCCGTTGAATCCTTGCATTTCGGAACAAGGATTTAAGTTCGTCTTCTATTTTTTCGGTGCCAAACCCACGTGTTTTAATTTCGGGCGAACCACATTCGTCGCACGAACCGGGAAGTTGTTTGCTAAATCCACAATAATGGCAGCTTAGCCGGCTTTTGTATTTATGGTAAGTCAGGCTTACATCGCAGTTATTACATTTTGGAACCCAGCCACAACTAAAACATTCAACAAAAGGTGAATAACCACGGCGGTTTTGAAATAAGATTATCTGTTCGTTTTTTTCTAAGGCAGTTTCCATTAATTCGAATAACTGTGGCGAAAGAAACGAACGCATTTGTTTTTTTTTGTACGCTCGTTTAACATCGGCAATAATAATTTCGGGCAATTCAATATTTGAATGCCTTTTAAAAAGGTTGGCCAACCCGTATTTCCCCGTCGATGTATTAAAATAAGTTTCGAACGATGGCGTGGCTGAACCCAAAAGGATTTTTGCATTGTTTTGAACTCCAAGTACTACTGCCGTATCGCGGGCATTGTAACGGGGTGCGGGGTCGTATTGCTTAAATGAATTCTCGTGTTCCTCGTCAACAATAATAAGCCCTAATTTCGAAAAGGGCATAAACACAGCCGAACGTGCCCCTAAAATTATTTGGTACCCTTCGTCGGGATGGGAGTTAAAACGCAAAACTTTTTCCCAAATTTCTACTCTCTCCTGACTGTTAAGTTTTGAGTGATAAATGCCGACTTTTTTACCAAAAACGTTTTTTAGCCGTTGCATGATCTGGGTTGTTAAAGCAATTTCGGGTAAAAGGTAAAGTGCCTGATGCCCGGTTTTTAAAATTTCATCGATTAAATGAATATAGATTTCGGTTTTCCCGCTGGCAGTAATTCCGTGAATAAGTGAGACTTGCTTGGTTTTAAACGTAGATTTTATTTCTGCCAAAGCTTTTTCCTGATGTTTGTTAAGCAAATTAATACTCACTTGCCCGGCAACTTCTTCATCAATTCGGGAAACCTGTTTTTGAAATTCGACTAGAATATTCTTTTTTACTAATTCATTTAAAAGTGCTGTGTTAAAATTAGTGGCTTCGAAAAGTTCTTTTTTTGAGATATAAGAAATTTGGTCCGAATCAAAAGCTTTTGTTTTGTGACAAAAATGGTAAAGCAATGCCAATTGCTTTTTAGCTTTTTTTAAGTTCCCGGTCTTAGAATTGAGGATATCTTCTGTTTTTATTTCAGGATGGAATTTTACAAACAATTTTGTTTTGGGTTTGTATTTTGAGCTAATTCTTTCTTCAATAAAAACCACCTTTTTTTTCAATAATGATTTTAAAGCAGGATAGGAAAAATTACCTCCCAATGTTTTTTGAAGTTCCACAACCGAAACAACATTTTGCTTCAACTGCTGAACTAAAAATCTTTCCTTCTCCGACAGTGATCCTTCAAATTCTTCGCTTGTCAAATAAATTTTCGATTTACTTTCCATTTTTAACCCCGAGGGAAGCGCCGCCCTAAAAACATCGCCCAGGGTACAACAATAATATTTCGAAATCCAGTTCCACAACTCAAAGTTTCCGGGTAAAACCACCGGTTGTTCATCCAAAACCTGAAGAACCTCCTTTGCCTCAAAAGCGCCTGGTTTTTTTTTCGTTAGCGAAATTACCAATGCGGCATAATATTTTTTTTGCCCAAACTGTACAACAACACGTTGGCCAGGTTGAATTTGTTTTTCAAACAGCGGTGGCACTTTGTAAGTAAATGCATCGTGTAGTGAGAGTGGCAATATTACTTTGGCAAATAAATCGGACATCGACATTTGATTTCAATAATTCTTAGAGTAGTTCAAAAATAGACAAAATGGAGGTTTTACGTGTAACGGATCAATTAAACTTTTCGGCTATCCGGTTTGCCACTTCTTCCATTAACCAATTGGGAGTTGATGTTGCCCCGCAAATCCCAACCGATTCAACCTCTTTAAACCACTCCAAACGAATGTCTTCTGGTCGGGATATCCGATATGAATTTGGATTTTCTTCATTACAAATAGTAAACAGATATTGACCATTTGAGCTTTTTTCGCCTGCAACAAAAAGAATTAAATCGTAATTTTTTACAAATTCTTTCAAGTGTGGGACCCGGTTCGAAACCTGCCTGCAAATTGTATCTTTGATTTCAACCCCTAAACCAGGATTAATATGGGTTTCTACCGACTTTGCAATTTCATGAAAATTTTCGATACGTTTTGTAGTTTGCGAATAAAGCGAAACGGGCCGGTTTGGATCTATTTTTTCAATGTCAGCTTTGCTCTCTAAAATTATTGCATTGTGGTTTGTTTGCCCGTTAAGGCCAATAACTTCGGCATGTCCTTTTTTCCCAAATATTACTAATTGCCCATTTTTTTTCAGGTTATTTTTGTACGAACTTTTTACCCGTTCCTGAAGTGTAAGCACAACAGGGCAAGTGGCATCGATTAATTCAATATTGTTATTCCTGGCGTATTCGTAAGTTTCGGGTGGTTCGCCATGTGCACGGATTAAAACCTTACAATTCTTTAAAGCAAAAAATTCGTTCTTTGAAATTGATTTCAGGCCAAGTTTCTCAAGTCGTTGAACTTCTTCGCCATTGTGAACAATATCGCCGAGGCAATACAAATGCGACATATTTTTGAGCTCATTCTCTGCAGATTTTATGGCATTTATTACCCCAAAACAGAAGCCTGATTTATTGTCAATCTCAACTTTCATTTTTATTAATAATTTCTTCAATTTTTTTCAAAGTCCACTTAAACTGTTCTTCACGTGATAAATTGCTATTGTCAAGAACCAAAGCATCTTCCGCTTTTTTAAGCGGGCTAATTGCTCGGGTTGAATCAAT
The DNA here is from genome assembly GCA_018648265.1 of Prolixibacteraceae bacterium. GTDB lineage: Bacteria > Bacteroidota > Bacteroidia > Bacteroidales > Prolixibacteraceae > Draconibacterium. The sequence goes on from JABGRN010000086.1 coordinate 19,592, forward strand.
CTCGTCTCGTTCTTTTACATTTTTCAGGATTTCTGCAAAACTTACATCCAACCCATTTTCGCTTAATTCGAGAAAACGACGTTGCGCCCTTATTTCAGGCAAAGCTGTCATAAAAATTTTTAGTTCGGCTTTAGGGAAAACCACCGTTCCGATGTCGCGCCCATCCATAACAATCCCTTTTTTCAGCCCGTTTTCGCGTTGCTGTTTTACCATTTCGCGCCTAACTTCGGCAATGGTACTTATGGGGCTTACATTTTGCGAAACTTCCGGTTTCCGAATTTCTTCTTCAACATTCTCACCATTTAAATAAGTAGTGTTTTTTTCGGTTGATTTATCCCAGATGAAAGTAATTTTAATGTTTTTTAAACCTGAAACAATTTTATCAATTTCGGGTTTTCCATTATTGACCCATCCGTTTCGCAACGCATTAAGTGTAACCGCCCTATACATTGCCCCGCTGTCGATATAAATGTACCCCAGAATTTTTGCCAGTGATTTTGCCATGGTGCTTTTCCCACACGACGAGTGCCCATCGATGGCAATTATAATTTTTTCTCCGGTCATTTTTTATTTGTTTTAAAACAAAAATAATTGTTTTTCTAAAACAGACACTGTTGTCTTTTAATTTGAATTCTCGTTGATATTAATAGCCAATGAAAATAAGTTTGATGAACCGGCCAGGTGAAAGCGGGAAGTTGCAAAATCGAAACGGAACCGTTTAATTTTAATACCAAAACCCAATGAGAGGCCAACCGTTGAAAGCTTTTCCTCAAATTTAAGTTCCTGCCTTCTTTGGTAATTATATCCTGCCCGAATGATAAAATTTTCTGATGGGAGAATTTCAAACCCCAAAACCGCGTGGCGCATAATTTGCTTTGCGAAACTTTCTTCACGTTCAAAAATATTGATTTCCATGTCGCTAACTGGTTCAGGATTGGCCAGATCCCAATTGTTGAGATTTTGCAGGGTAAACGACAAAATAACAGGTGCATGTTGCAAACGGCTGCTAATTCCAGCCTGTAAATTAAACGGGATTGGCTCGCGGGATCCATTGTCGTAATAAGTTGTTATCTGAGTTCCAATGTTTCGAGCCACCAAAGCTACATTGGTAAATTTATTTTTACTTTGATAACTTATTCCTAAATCGGCAGCTATCCCAAAAGATTGATAACTTTCAAAAACCGACAAAATGGGTTTCAGATTTGCCCCGTATCTTAAACGTTTATATTGGTTTGAATAAATAATGTTTAGTGCATATTCGGCTGCGGTAAAATTGTTTCCGGTAAGTTCGCCAAATTCGGTAGCTTCCCTAAAATCACCGTAATTTATATATTGCATTCCAAGGGCAAAATTCCCGATTCCTTCAAACGATTTTGCATACGACACATAACCGTAATTTACATCAGCAAGGTAATTTACATAATTTACCAATAAGGTATTATCCATTTGTTTTTGCAACAATGCAGGATTATAGAATGGCAGGTTCAGGTCAGTAGAATCGGAAATAGCAATTTGAGTTCCGCCAAGTGCAGCAATTCTGGCTGAATTACTTAGTTCAAGAAATTGGTATGTGCTTTCACCACCAACCTGTGCAGCACTTTTTAGAACTGAAAAACAAAATAACACAAATATGTAATACTTTTGTTTCATTCTGACTTACTCGTTTTTATTTGATTAATCAACATAATGTTCGCAATTGACAGATGCTCGTTTCACTAAAACGCCAAAGGTATTTAATTATTATCAGGTAATTTTTATTAACTCCCTGAAAATATCGAAGACTACCGGGCAGGTTTCGCAATTTTTGTGTGAGAGTTCTAAAATCTGGTAAAATCGTTTGCGGTTAGTATGTGGATATTCGCGGCATGCTTTGGGCCGGCTTTCATAAACCAAACAATAGTTGTCGGGCAACAAAAACGGGCAGGGGTGATTTTTGAAAACAAAATCGTTGTCCTCGTCTGTTATAATGTATTGGCTCATAAAATCGGAGGTTTTCATTTTCAGGTGTTTGCTCAACCTTTCGATGTCTTTACCGGATAAACGCGGTCCGATGGTTTTGCAACAATTGGCGCAATCCAGGCAATCAAATTCAGCAAAAGCCTCGTCATGCAAATTATGCACAATATTATCCAGGTTTTTGGGCTTTTTCTTTTTTAGTTTTTTTATGAATGAAGTTATTTCTGTCCGGTTTTTATCGGTCAGGAGTTTTAGTTCTTTTGTGGTTTTGTATTCAACTTTCTTCATTCCTTTATTGAAAAATTAACTTGTCGAGGCTACAAGCTTTTAGCTTTTATTCTGAAACCTGCGACTGAACACTGCGACTGCCAACTTTTTCATGCATTATAAACTTCAATAGCTTTTGATTTTTTTCGTCGGCGTTTAGCCTGAGCTAAAAACAATCCGGCAACCACAACAACAATCCCGACAATTTTTTGAAGTCCAAGTGTTTCATTCAAAATAATAAATGAAAAAACAGCCACAAAAACCGGAATCAAATTTATAAAAGTATTCGAGCGGTTAACTCCCAATTGCCGCACACTTTGTGTAAAGAAAACAAAAGCCAGTGTTGAAGAAAAAACTGCTAATAAAATTATGGCCCGGAATGCCTGCGGATGAAACGGTGTAACAATAAATTCTTTAAAATCGACAGCAAGCCAAACTGGCAAAAACATAAAAATCCCAATAATATTCTGATAGGCAATAATTGTAAGTGTGTTGTACCGCGATGCCAGGTTTTTTAAAACAATAGCATAACCAATGGCCGAAAATACAGCAATAAATTCGAGTCCCACACCCAGTGGCGATGCCTGGAATTTAAACGAACTGTTTAAAACCACCAAGCCTACACCCAAAAAAGAAATAGTTAAACCAGCCACATTTATCCACTTTACTTTTTCGCGATAAAAATACCACGCTGCAATTGGTGTAAAAAGTGGAATAGTTGCAACAATTACCGCAGCCACCGTCGATGAAACATATTTTAAACCATAACTTTCGCCTAAGAAATAAACGAAAGGCTGAAAAAAAGCCATAAGAATAAAAAGCCATAAATCTTTGCGCGAAGGTTTTTGCAATCGTTTCAGAAACAAGCCGATTGATGTGATTAAAACAGCAGAAATGGCCAGCCTGAAGATGACAACCGTAACCGGATTATATGCCAGGTAAGCAATTTTAAACCAGATAAACGAAAAGCTCCAGAAAAATGCAGCTCCCAGTGCTGCTCCAAATGCGACGAAATCTTTGTTTTTCATTTAAAATAATTGGAGGGGCAAAAATAAACAAATTTAAATACCAACTAAAAATGGCGAAAGTAAAATTATTATAAGAAAATTGGTTTATTTGTTCATTATACAAAAAGGAATAGATAATTTTGAGCAGTAAAGTAGAATCATAATTTGAAAATCTAAAGCAAAAGAAAATGTCAGGAAAAAAAATCACTTTTAAATTATTATTGTTTGTGGGAATTGCAGCCTTTGTTTTGCAAGGGTTAACATCGTGCAACCCAGCACCAAAAGAGAAAAACATAGGTTTACAATTGTATTCTGTACGCGATGCAATGAAAGCCGATGTTGCAGGAACAGTGGCCAAAGTTGGTGAAATGGGTTATAAATTTGTAGAAACTGCCGGTTATTCCGATGGTAAAATTTACGATATGGAGCCAGTTGAGTTTAAAGAATTATGCGAAACAAACGGGCTTTTACTTCTTGGTGCACACACCGGACAAGATGTTCCAGATTCAGCTAATTGGGAAAGTACAATGGCCTGGTGGGATGTTTGTATTGATGCTCATGCATCAGCCGGCGTAAAATGGATCGTTCAGCCATGGATGGGAAGAACAGGTTATGAAAGCCTCGACGGATTAAAAAGTTATTGCGAATATTTTAATGCCGTTGGCGAAAAATGCAATGCCAAAGGTATTCGTTTTGGTTACCATAATCACGATAAAGAATTCTCAACCGACCTTGAGGGAAAACCGGTTTACGACTGGATGCTTGAATTAACCGATCCTGCCAAAGTAATGTTTCAATTAGATTTGTACTGGATAGTTGAGGGAGGTAAAGATCCGGTTAATTATTTCAATGACCATGCCGGAAGGTTTGAACTTTGGCATATAAAAGACAAAGAAGAAGTGGGTGCAAGTGGGGAAATGGATTTTGAAGCGATGTTTGCACTTAAAGAAAAATCAGGATTCCAGTATGGAATTGTAGAGGTTGAAGAATATAATTTTGAACCAATCGTTAGTTGCCAGAAAAGTTTGGAATGGCTGAATGCTACAGATTATATTGATTTATAAAAATATAGATTAGTCATTTATGTTGAAGCGGGGACCTAAAATTGAATAAATTTAAGGTCCCCGCTTTTTAGTTAATGATTTTGTGTTTTGCCACTTATTTTCGCAGCAAAGAATTCAATGATCTATTATTTAGAATTTCCCAAATTTAAAAGTCAATCCAAAATTTAGCCCACGTAATACGTTTTCCCCGGTTTCAAATAAATCAATTTTGGAGGTGTACCGATAACTAATTGCTGTAGCAGTCCTGAAAAAACGGGTTAAATTAAATTCAATTTCAATGGCTGGTTCAATTACAAAAAAGACATCGTAATCGTACTGCTTATATTGATGTGAATATTCCCAGGAGTTCCATCCATAATCTTCAATAAGGGCCGCACCACCAATTCCAAAAAGAATTGGAAATGATAAATGAACAGGCATTCGTCCGCCGATAATTGGTTCAACAAAAATACCTCCATACCCTCCGGCAAGAGAGTAGTCCGGCGGTTGATTTTCTAAAAAAGTGTGGTAATCGATGTTATTTACAAATCCGTAACCGCCAAGTCCAATAGCTAAGGAATGATCGAAAATAAATGCCCCCCTGCCTCCTGAAATAAATGCGTCCCTTCCATCGATTTTTGAGTAAGAAAGGGTAAATGCCCCGTAGCCACCATTACTTCGTTGTTTTGAAAAGATAGTTTGAATCTTGTCGTTGCTGTAATCATCCTGGGCATAGGCAAAAGTCATCGCCAATGCCAGAATCAGCAAAACTGCTAATTTTTTCATTGCAAAATATTTAAAAGTTTTTTATTATGAATAATAAATTTGTTTCCGGCTTGAACCCGGGTAGCCAATTTTCAGAAAAGATATTTTAATGTGAAAGCAAAATCAAACAATTGAATCTTGAATATTTCCCTGCCAAATACATCGAAATATGGTTTTACTTCTATCCCAAAAGAAATTGGGGCTTCATAAAAAACATACTCAATGCCTACCAAACCGTCTATTCCTGCTAATAATGCTGTTCGGGTTTCATGCCAACTTGTATTATATTGGTAACGGACAATATCCCAGCTTTCAAATCCGGCATGTATCCCGGCACCATAAAAGAAAACAAGTTGATCGGAAAATTCAAACCAATCATATTGGTGAAATTCTTTAAAGGCATGTAACTGCAATCCACGGTCGCGGGTACTTAGCAACAACTTATATGAATTTGCATCGTCGGTAAAAAACCGGTATTCAAATCCCGAAGAAAGCCCGCCCCTGATACCAACTGCCTGGTTAAAACCCTGAGCCTGCAAAAACAGTCCATTAACAAGAAATATTATGAGTATTAAAATTCGCTTCATTTAGTTGTATTTTTCGCAATTATTAATTGCCTTTAATAACGCGTCCTGTTCCTGAAATATGTGTTTCAATATTAGGATTTCCATAATAATAAATACTACCACTTCCCGAAATAGAGGCTATTAAAAACCGTTGAACATTTGTCCACAAATTTCCTGAGCCGGAAATTTTTGCATTACAATCGCGCAAGTCGAATTCGTATGCATCGATTTCTCCTGAACCACTAATAATAAAATTGGCAATGTTTGCATTTCCCGATAAAAACAAGTTTCCCGAACCTGAAATAAGAGCATCAATAATTATTGCATCAATTGCGGTTTCAATGCTGCCGGATCCTGAAATAACAAGGTTAAAATTTTCTGCAACAAAAAAGTCGGTTGTAATTTCCCCCGAACCACTTTGAACAACCTTGTCTAAATATGGCAAAGTAATGTAAACTTCCATTGGCAACCGGTTTTTTACGATATGAAATCCATTAATATGAATTCGAAGATTGTTGCCTGTTACATCGGTCTCAATGTATGGAAGAATGTTTGATTCTGCATTAACTATCACCTCGAATTCCTGGCCCTTGGTAATGTGAACGTTAAATGCCCCTTCCGATATCACCTGATTAAATTCGTTAGTAATCCTTCCTTCGGTAACAGAAATCCCATTTCCGAGAATGGTAAAATCTTCGATGCAGCCGGTGTTTACAAAAAGTAATACAACTGAGCTTAAAATTAGTAGTTTAATTGTTTTCATCTCTTTAAAATTTTTGTTTTCAATAGAACTCGCCATGGTTATAATGCCGACTTTAATCAGAGCTCATTCATGGCTCGTTACATGAATTAATAATCTGTCTTTTCTGTTTTCTTACTTTAAATGACAATTGCTTTTTTAAAGGGTTGCAAAAAACATGCAAAAAATAATTACAAAATTACAAACTATTGATTATTAATCTATTTCGATGGAAAACATAACTTTTTTATGAGAATAGTTGTGAGGTTAACGATTTCATTTTCCTAACCTGAATTATTCATGAGTTTTTCGTTATGAGAATTCAAAATGCACAGAAT
>JABGRN010000087.1 GCA_018648265.1 Prolixibacteraceae bacterium
ACCCCCATAGTGAACTTGCATCACCTAGTTATTTACCATGCACGGCACACCAAAATAACAAACCTGCCCGGTATTAACGGGCAGGTTTTTTTATGCCAATTAATAACTGTTTTGTTTTTAATGCCAAAATCAAATAAACTAACGGTAACTACTTTTTATTTGCGTTTTGTTGATTAGTTTTATCAGTTATCACGAATCAAACTATTAATTAATTGCTTTTAAAAATTCAGTAATAAAGATGGTAGAAATAAAATCTCTTGCCAATATAAGTTTCGATTTGATTTTTTTGGCATTTAAAGAGGCGTTTAAAGATTACGAAATGCAGTTAAATAAAAAAGAATTACAAGTAATGTTAAATCGTAGGGGATTTAATCCTGAATTATCTTTTGCTGCATTTGAAAACGACAAGATAATCTCTTTCACATTGAATGGAACCGGGATTTATAATAACATTAAAACTGCTTACGACACCGGTACCGGAACCATAAAAATGTACCGGGGACAAGGATTGGCAGTTAAAATATTTCAACATTCAATTCCCTTTTTAAAAGAGATGGGCATTTCGCAATATTTACTTGAAGTTTTACAGCATAATTCAAAAGCCGTTTTGCTATATAAAAAGCTTGGGTTTGAAATTAAAAGGGAGTTTAATTATTATGTTCAAAAAACAAATAATATCAATTTAAAAATAAGAAACACAGACTATTTCTGGCAGATAAAGAATATAGGTTTAACCTCTAAAAAAGTAATGACCGGGTTTTGGGATTTTATTCCTTCATGGCAAAATAGTTTTGATTCAATATCCAGAAGACCGGATGATTTTAAAATTATTGGCATATTTGATGAAAATAAATTAGTTGGTTATTCTGTTTTTGAACCCAATTCCGGTGATATCACGCAAATTGCTGTGGACAATAATTATAGGCGAAAAGGGATAGCTACAACTTTACTAAAGGAAATATTGAAACTAAATAAACACCATTCTATCAAAATCTTAAATACTGCCATTGACTGTAATTCAATAAACGATTTTTTAAAAGCACACTCAATTTCTGTTTCAGGAAAACAGTTTGAAATGATTAAACAATTGTAGGAATTCCAAAAATTTACAAGAAATCCAAACCGCATTATTCACAATTAAGGAAAAAGCCAGGAAAAAAGTAAAAATCAATTATTCTTTCAAAAACTTGTCCTGCAATCCTGTCAAATCATCCGATCCAATTAAATCAACTTGTGCATTTATTAGTTCATTCCACACGGCATCGCGTTCCAATCCGGGTTTGTCAGGAGTAGCCCAAAACCGGAGCAAGTATCCATTTTCGTGTGCCTTTTGTACAAACTGTAATAATTTGTTTTTTTCTTCACCAGGCATTTCTCCTTTACCTTTCCATGAAAAATGTTTGTTCCAATTATCACTAACAAGAGGCATTAACGAAGAAGCTATCCCTGAATCCAGATCTGAAATCCGGCCATCGAAACCTGCATATCTGACTTTCTGTTTTCGCATAAACTCAACCGGGCGGTTACCCGAAACAACAACAGCAATTGCACCTTGTTTTTTTTCACCTGAATTATAAGCGGTGAGAATTTCGGCGTAATCTTCAAGAATTTTGTGCAACAATTGATAGGTTTTTAATCCATCATCTTTTATGTCAACCAGTAAAATTATTTCTTCTGAATTCCCATAAACCGATCCCTTATTTTTGTCAACAATATTTTTTAGCGGATTCAGATATAATTGTCGAAGAGTTCGGCCAGGTTTAATCTGATGAAAATCGTGTGCAACGAAAAGGGAATCGCCAATAGAAAAAACATCGGCTTCGATACTTTTAAATTTGCAATCCAGTGCATCAAGTAAAGGCCGATTATGTACATAATCGTTATGTGCATGGGCCGGCAGAATTTGAACTTTTTCTTTGTTTAAAAAATCGCACCCTGCTATTATTATCAAAAGTAAAAAAAGACTTATCGTTATTTTGATCTTCATATTAATGTTTAAAATTTGACAAAAAAACTAATCTCTGATTTTCTGTTCGGGATGATCACTTGGGCGAAGTTTTGCTCTCTCTCTTTCATGGTTTGGTAACGATTTATTATAAGTTGAGCCAAAACCATTTGCCTGAAAATAAATATAATCTTTCCAGGGATCTTTCCCCTCAATTCTCGGGTCTTTTGTTTCTTTTAAATATTTCATCAGTTTCCTCGCCAAGTCGTCTTTTATTCCTGAATAATCAGGATTGAGCGCAAGATTTAAAACCTGACCCGGATCGTTATGAATATTATAAAGTTCTTCAGCCGGTCTTTTCCCAAAATTCAAATCGTAGTAAAGTGGCAACAATTCCTGATTTTCAATAATAAATGCTTTTGTTGGGCAGGCATCAACATCGCCATGATTTGTTTTATTCGATGAAATAAAATCAGGGCCACCAGTTGGCCATCTGTCAGGCTCAAAATTCCGGATATACAAATAATCGTGTGTGCGAATCGCCCTTGCCGGGTAGGTTGTTCCTTCCGGGCGACAATATGTGTGTCTTTCCAGAGCTGTAAAAACTCTGTCTCTTTCTTGTTCAACAATACCCTCTTTTTCTGAAGTCAGAATTGGAATCAGACTTTTACCTGTCATTTCTGAAGGTATTTCCAAACCAATTGCTTCCAGAATTGTTGGTGCAATATCTGTCAGACTTACCAAATCATCGACAGTCCTGCCACTTTTAATTTTCTCGCCCCAACGAATTGCCAGTGGCATGTGTGTTCCCCAATCGTACAAATTTACTTTTGCGCGCGGAAAAGGCATTCCATTGTCGGAGGTTACAATTACGATTGTGTTTTCGAGTTCTCCCGCTTGTTCAAGTTCATAAATCATACCTGCAAGGTGCGAATCGTACCACATAATTTCGTAAAAATAATCAGCAATATCATTTTTAATAATTTTATTGTCGGGCCAAAATTCAGGCACTTGAATATCTGCTAAATTTAAACCTGCTTCCTTTTCACCTACTCCAAACTGATATTCGCGATGTGGTTCGGTTGAACCAAACCAAAAGAAAAAGGGAGAATTATCTGGCCGATCGTTTAAGAAATCTTTAAAATTTGCTGTGTAATTTCGTTTGTCAATTCCGTAAGCAATTTCTTTTTCCAGGCGACTATTATATTCTTTTATAAGTGGTTCCTTTTCCAGCCCCAGATAACTCCAGTTTCCAGGCGCCCAGCCTTTCCCGGTATATCCAACATGATATCCATTATCATCGAGAATATGTGTAAAAAGTTTTAAATCTTTTGGAATTGCTCCCATCAGCAAACCTGCCTCTTCTGTTCTCCAAATTTCCTGTCCACTTAAAATTGCCGTTCGCGAAGGAGTGCACGAAGGACAAGCTGCGAATGCATTTGTAAACAGAACTCCTTCATTTGCAACCCTGTCGAATGCCGGGGTTTTTATTACTTTATTACCCGAAATACTTGTGTGTAACCACGATTGATCGTCGGCTAAAACAAATAAAATATTAGGAGTTTTTTGAACTTTTTGTTTGGGTGAAGAATTTTCGCAAGCTGTTACAATAAAAAATAATAGGTGGGATAAGAGTACAATTTGCCTTAATTTACTACTATTGATTTTCATGATTTGTTTGCTTTTTGTATCAGGTAAAAATCTGGTTATGTAATACTATTAATTCCATTTTTGATACAATATTTCTTTGTTCAAAGTTTATGAGAATTTATTGCATTATGTTTTTTTTCTATATTTCATAAAAAGGTAAAGAAATGCAATTGAAAGAATGCCGGTTAGGACGATAACATACTGAAGTGTCATTGCACCTGCATCCAGTTCGTTGCCAAATTTTAATAACTGAAGCTCATAAATATATCCGACTGCCGGTTGGGCAACAGAGCCACCAAGGAAACCAAATCCTCCCATTAAAGCTAATCCCAGTGCACCACTGGTAGGTACTTTTTCAGCCACAACTCCCAACATATTTGGCCAGAAATAAGCTACTCCAATGGCAAAAACAGTTGCTGCAGCAAAAAGTACAATCCCCGATGAAATACTCATAAGATATAGTCCTATTCCGGAAACGACAGCTGAAAAAAGCAAGACTCCAATTCCTGTCATTTTACGAACAACCGGGCCTGCAACAAGGCGCGCCAAAGCCATAATTGCTGAAATCCATACCAAAATAAGAATTGAACTGACCCCCTCAGATACCAGATTATCAACGGAATGACTTAACAATACCGTAATCCATTGCATTGTTCCCTGTTCTGTAGCTGCTGTAAACATCATAAAAAATGCCATAAAAAGAAACAAGGGAGAAACACTAGCTTTAAGCATCTCCTTATAGGAAGCGCCTGACGTTACACGTTCTGTTTCCGGAAATTTACGCTTTAGGAACATTAATCCGTAAGCAATTGTTGGCAATAACATTATTGCTGTTTGAATTCTCCACCCCCAACCAATTTTTGTGAAAAAGAAAACCAGTAGTCCGCCAAACACAATTCCCGCCGGAAACCACATATGAAACAGGTTAAGTTTTGTTGTTTTGTCGTTTGGATAAAGCGCGGTAATTAAAGGATTACAGGCTGCTTCTACGCTGCCGTTAGCAATGCCAATTAACATGGTTGAGAAAAACAGAGTCCAGAAACCGGAGGCAAAAATTGTCATCACCAGTCCAATAACATGCCCGGCAAATGCAATGGCAAGCACCTTATTGATTCCCATTATGTCTACCAGTGGCCCTAAAACAACCATTGCTAAAGTAAATCCCCAAAATGCCGTTCCAACAATCCAACCCACCTGTGTAGCTGTCAGATTAAACTCTTCCATCCACGGTGCAATAAACCCACCGCGGGTGGCAAATGTCAGTGCTGTTACAACCAAAGCAACGTTACTGGCACCAAACAATATTTTTCGTTTTACATTTTCCATAATCTAGGTTTAATTTATAACAATCATTTCCCCCAATTAGTGGGTGAGGCTGACATCTCAAAAACAAGCTTATCACAACTCACTAAATCATCATGTTTAATGAAAGGCGTTGTAATTGGATTTCCATCCAAGGTGAGTGATTTTATGTACTTTTTCCCTTCTGCAACTCCATCGGCTAAAATGGTAATATTCTTGTTATAAGGAGCTGGTAATTTTAGCGTAATTTTAGAAAATAGAGGAGAGCCAATTACATACTGTCCATCGCCGGGGCAAACGGGATAAAATCCCATACTGCTAAAAATATACCAGGCAGACATCTGTCCACAATCATCGTTTCCCGACAAACCATCGGGAACATTTTTATAATTCAAGGGGGTGTGTTCCCAAATTTTTTCCTGCGTTTTTGAGGGATCGCCTGCATAGTTGTATAAATATATAAAATGATGGCCGGGCTCGTTTCTGTGCTGAAAATGACCTTCATCGAAATTCTGATCCAACATTTTTGTAAATTTTTCTTTTCCGCCCATTAACGAAATCAGACCATTAATATCGTGCATTGCACAAAACAAGTAGGTCCATTTACCTCCCTCAGTAATTCCTTCTTCAACAACCTGAGCCGATTCATCGATATGTGAATCTATTTGTTTTAAAAAACTTCCATCTAAACTCCGCGCACTCATAAAACCTGTCTCTTTGTTAAATACATTTCTGTAATTTTTACTTCGTTTCATGAAATAATTGTAATCGTCGGTTTTTCCCAAACCTAAGGCTATTTGTGCCACACAAAAATCATCGTAAGCAAATTCGAGTGTTCTCGAAACAGATTCGTTTGTTTTATCAGCCGGAACATATCCCTTTTCTTTGTACCAGGTTAATCCGCCCCGGCCTTCATAAAGTTTCGTTAATTCGCGGTCGGCCCATCGAATTATCGAATCATTTTCTGGAGGTGTCATTGCATTTTTATAAACGGCTTCGTATGCTTTATCTAAATCGTAATCCTTAAAATTCTTCACAAATGCATCGGCAATTACCGCATCAGAATGTGTTCCGATCATAATATTCGAATAAGTAGGATTGGGCCATTTGGGCATCCAGCCACCTTCGTCATACATTTGCAACAGCGACTGAATCATTGGATTTACATGTTCCGGAGCAACCAATGTTAACCATGGATGCTGTGCCCGGAATGTATCCCAAAGTGAGTAATCGTTGTAACTTACGCCATTATGAATAGTGTCATCAAAAGCACTGTAATACCTTCCATATTCAGAAAAAATTCGTGGATATTGTAAAGTTCTGTGTAAGGCAGTGTAAAAAACTGTTTTCTGATCTTCATCGTTACTTTCAACAGTTACGCGGTCGAAATAGGTTTTCCAATCAGCACGGTTTTTTGCAACAACTTTTTGGAAATCCCAGGCTGGAATTTCATTTTTAAGGTTTTGCCGGGCTTGTTCAATACTGATAAAAGATGTTGCAACTTTGACCTGAACATGCTCATCTTTTTCAGTCTCGAAATAAACATACCCACCAAGATAGTCACTACTCTTTTCAGTATTTCCTTCAAAAAGCTGATCTCCTTCCCAAATTCCCATTCTGGAAAATGGCTTTGAAAACTGCAAAACAAAATAGCCTTTAAAGTTTGGTAAATCGGGTCCCAGCATGTAAGAATACCGATCGGAATTATAGCCAATAATTTCATTCGACTCAGGTAAAATTTGAATAAAACCTTCAAATTCCTTTTCATCCGTAATTTTTCGGCTTACTTCAACAAACACATGATTTTCTTCACCTGCCGGAAATGTAATATTAAAAATAGCACATCGAAGAGAAGATGTCATTTCAGTTTTAACAGTTTCGCCGTTTTCGGTTTGCGCTTCAACTGAATAAAAATATGGAGAAGCTTTTTCGCCCGAATGACTAAATTTCATTGCCCTGTCTTTTGCTGAAATTTTAACGTCGCCAATTGTTGGAAGCAGCGAAACAAATCCGTAATCACCCATCCAGATTGCAGGTTGGTGAGTGCCGATAAAACCGATCAAAGTTGAATCTTTATAATTGTATGGATTCTGGCTGATGTAATTTTCTCTGGTCATGGCACACCATTGAGTCATTGCAAAAGGCGGAGCTACCGACGGGATGGTTCCACCATAATCGGAATCTGTGGGGCCGGTTGAACCGATAAATGAGTTCACATATTCGAGATTGTCTTTCTCCTTATTATTTGCACAAGAAAGAAGAAAAACACAAATCAGAAATACTGTTATTCGAGCTAATTTCATAAACAGGTTTTAATTAACAATTCAATTTTATTTCAATTGTAATAGTGCCCAAACAGGCTTATGATCAGACAACGGTTTTTCCATTTCTATAATTTCTCCATCCAGCACTTTTATTTTTCCAGTATCGTATATAATGTGATCTATTACTTCACCATTCCCATTATCTTCAGGAACCAGTGCATTGTGGGTATTTCGTTTTGTGCATTCGATACCCAATTCATTCCAGCTTACATCCAATCCCATTTCTACGAACATCTCGTAGTACATATTTTTCCTTTCAGAATTAGATGAAACAAAATTAAAGTCTCCTGCTACCACTGCTATTTCATCTTTTTGATGTTCTTTCAGATGTTTAATAAAAGTTACAATTTTGTTCGTAGTTTCATCAATATGAGCCTGATCGCGCCAACCAAATGGGAAATGCACTGCATAGACACTAAATTCAGTATTGTTAATTTTTGTTTTGACTTTTGTAGCGGTATGAAGCGTATCGGCCATTAAAACTTCCTCGTATCCGTACAATGGAGTTTTGCTTGCAATGGTTTTATATTTATCGTCATGGCCAGCTGTTGAGTATTTCCCAACAACAAAATGCTGCAATCCCATTGCCTGTCCAACTTCTTTTGTCCAGTTTCCTCCGGGAGCTTCAGAAAAACAAACCACATCAAAATCATACGATTTCAGTGCTTTGCCAATTTCTGTGGCAGATGCATTTTTACTGTATTCAACATTGTATGCAGCCACTTTAACTTGTGTAAATTCAACTTGTTTTTTGTTTTTACCGGATTGATTATTTTGACAAGAAATAAAAAGAAGAATAAAAAGTGAAAAAACTAAGGTTTTCATTATAGTTTAATTTTTAGATGTAAAAAATTGTTGAAGTTCGCTTAAATTATCGGCACCAATCAATCCAACCCGGGCATTTTGCAACTCAGTCCACACAACATTTCTTTGTTCGGCAGTTTGATTGGGAGTATTCCAAAAACGTAATAAATATCCCTTGTTTTTTGCTTTTATCGCCAGTTCTTGTAATTTCTGCTTTTCGTCAATTGGGATTTCCCCAATACCGTTCCATTCAAAATATTTCGCCCAGTTATCACTTACAACCGGCATTAAATTGGCAGAGATATTCGAATCGAGATTTTCCATTCGTCCATCGAAACCTGCATAACGAATTGTTTGTGCCTGCATAAAATCAAAAGGCCGGTTTCCTGAAACTACAACAAGAATCGCTTTTTCCTTTTTTATTCCATTTTCAGAAACCGAAACTTCATTTTTGTATTCCAAAAGAATGTTGTGTAATAATTTATAGGTTCTTAAACCATCGTCTTTTATATCAATAACTAAAATAACTGCCTCGTCGTTTCCATAAACTGAGCCTTTATTTTTTTTGATTTGATTTTTAAGGGGTTCGAGGTAAAGTTGGCGAAGTGTTCTTCCAGGTTTTATATCTTCAAAATTATGAGCTACAAAAAGTGAATCGCCGACAGAAAAAACATCGGCTTCGATACTTTTGAAATTACATTCCAGCGCATCAAACAATGGTCTTTCGTGCTCATAATCGTTGTGAGAATGTGCAGGAATTATTTGATTGGTAAAACAATTTAATTGCGTAGAATTGCCAATATTATATCCACACGAAATAATTTTCATTTCGACTGTTTCGCTTAAAACAATGCCGGCCCCGGCTTTAAAACTTGATTCTTTTTCGCAATTAAAAGTTTTAGTCGCCAATTTTTTAAAACGGAAATTATTGGAGCTATCTTCTTTCAAACTGAAAAGATCTGCAATATTTTCCTGATTATTATTTTGTCCTAAACCAATAAAATACAAATCATTACTGAAAGTAAATAGATTAATATTCTGATAAGGATGCCAATTATTGTCAATCCAGTTTTCTTTTGATAATTTCTCAGTATCAATGGAAGCTTCTATTTTAAAACTGTTTTTATCAATCTCATCTACGTTGCAGGAATAAAAATCGATATTTTTTGTATCCCAGTCACCAACTACAACCAGTGCTTTATTTTTATATTTTGTGATTCCAACACAACCTGCAGTAGATCGTAATGGTTTACCTTTTCTTTCAATTACTGAAAGCGGTTTTAAAGATGGATTTTCCGGTTCTGAAATATCATAAATACAAACTTTCGATTTATCCTTTTTTGAATTGTCTTCGATACCAACAGCCAAATAATTCTGAAATATCTGGAACCCGCCAGCATGTTTGAACGGTTTGTCCATTAACTTATTTACCGAAATCATTTCACTTTCAGCTCCTAATTTAACCACAGAAAAATAGGAATACGAATCTGAACTTCCCGATAAAATTGCATAATTTGAAGTATCACCTTGAATTAGTTGAACTCCCTGAAGATGGCCACCGCTATTATTTATTTTCTGCTTGTTGGTAAAAGTAATAACTTTAGGATTTTCTCCAATTCGATTAAATTTCGAAACAATTAATTCATCATTACTCGTTTGTCCAAAACAGTTGATGAACAGAAAAATTGATATTACAGTTATTGCAAATTTCATTTTCAGATTAGAATCTCATCAATTTGTACCGGTCTTCCTTCCTCCACCGATTTTTTAGCAGCCAAACCAATTGCAATCGAAAGTAATCCATCTTCTCCGTTAACCGGCATCTCACTTCCAGAAACCAATGCGTCAATAAACTCTCTAATTTCCTGATTGTACGAAGCATCGTATCTTTCGAGGAAAAAGTGCAAAGGCAAGTCGCCCGAAATACCCGATTCAGTATAAAGTTTATGGTTGTTTGGGAAATTATTTTCTGCCTGTGCCATTCCTTTACTTCCAAAAACTTCAAGTCGCTGGTCGTAACCATACACTGCTTTTCGGCAATTGTCGATTACCGCCATTGTATCGTCTTCAAAAGTAAGTGTAATAACAGCCGTGTCGATGTCCCCAGCCTTTCCGATTTCCGGATCGACCATAACCGCACCCTTTGCAAACACCTCTTTTACCTGTTTTCCAGCAATGTAACGTGCCATATCAAAATCATGAATAGTCATATCCAAAAACATTCCACCCGAAACTTTTATATACGAAACGGGAGGTGGCCCCGGGTCGCGACTTGTAATTTTAATAATTTGAGGATCTCCGACAGCATCATTCAAAACCAGTTGTTTTATTTTTTTGAATTCAGGATCGAAACGACGGTTAAATCCAAGCATCAGTTTTACACCCGATTCTTCAACAATTTGCAAAACTTCTTTAACTCGTTCCAAAGAAAGATCAAGTGGTTTTTCGCAGAAAATTTGTTTCCCGGCTTTTGCAGCCTTTACAACATAATCGGCATGAGTATCTGTTGGTGAGCAAATTACAACTGCATCCAATTCAGGTACGGCCAGCAATTCATCGAAGTCTTTCATAAAAACAGATACGCCAAATTCATCTGAAATTTCCTTCGATTCATCAAAAATATCCATGGCGGCAACTACCTTTATTTCCGGAAAATTCCGGCTTAAATTTTTAAGGAGGATTTTTCCGATGCGGCCCAATCCGGCGACTGCTACTTTTATTTTTTTCATCTCTTTATAATTTAAAAATTAGATTCAAGTCACTTATTTACTGTACTTTTTATTTTGATTTTTTTTCTAAGTATTTTTTAAGATTTAGTCCGATAAAGTAATTCCACCCATTAATACAACTTTCCCTTGAAAATTCAGGAATGCCCTCCTGAAAATCTTCAACCACATCTACAAAAAGTTTGAGTTTCACAAGGTTCTTATCCTCAATTAATTCAAAAGTCACAAATGAATCTCCCGGATATTCTTTATACTTCCAATTATATGTAAGCTTTTTATTAGGGATCACTTCCGTTATTTTCCAGAGATGGGTAAAAATTCGATCCTCAACAGAAACTTCAAATTGGGTTTCAAATCCAACTTCAGGAATAAAAGAATCAATATTTTGAAAATACCATTGTTTCATTTCTACAAGTCTGGTTATGGCATTCCAGGCATTTTCAATTGAAGTATTTATAATGTGTTCTACAATAATCGGTTTATCTGTTATTTGCATTGAATTTTATTGGTTTATTGTACAGTATATATTTGAATTATCTTCATTTTTTGTTTGACTAAAGTCCTAATGATTTAATAAATTGCCTGTTATTGGCAGCACATTTTTTAGGAGAGCCCATTCCGGGCAATACATCTTGTTCGACCACAATCCAGCCGTTGTATTCATTTTCCTTCAAAATATTAACAATTGATTCAAAGTCAACACTCCCCTCGCCCAGTTCACAAAAAACACCTTTTTCTACCGATTTAAAATAATCGTAATTATTTTCCAAAGCCTCCTGACCTACTTTTGGATCATAGTCTTTAAAGTGAACATGCCAAATCCGCTTATAATATTTTTCCAAAGCTTCAAGCGGATTACCTCCTCCAAATGCAAAATGCCCCATGTCAAGGCACAATCCCAACAAATTAGGATCTGTAAGTTTCATTAGTTTTGCAACTTCGCGGGGTGTTTCAACATAACCTCCACAATGGTGATGAAAAACAGTTCGCATGTCGTATTTATCTTTTACGGCTTTGGCAATTTTATCCGCTCCTTCTGCAAAAACCTTCCATTGACTTTCAGACAATCCCATTTCCGGCGTAATCCGTCCGGCATTTTTTGTGCGTTCTTCAATTGAGCCATTTTCATCAGCAAGAACAATAAAGGAATCTTTGTAACCTGCGTCGAACATTAAACCTGCTGTTTTTAATGCAAGTTCAACTCCTTTTTCGTGTTCTTCTTCAATAGCCATTGCCACCGGAACAAATGCACCTAGAAGTTGAAGATTTTTCTCTTTAAGCACTTCTCTTAATTCATTAGGATTTGATGGCATAAAACCCCAATCACCCAATTCTGTTCCGGTATAACCTGTTTCAACCATTTCAGAAAGAACCTGTTCGTAACCAAGCGATTTTCCTTCCAGTTCGAATTCTAATGCACCCCACGAACACGGGGCGTTGGCAATTTGTATCATAATTCAACTTTTTTAATACTTATTAAAAACAATATATTCTACTGGTGTCAAGTCAACAATACTACTTTTCGGCGTCATGCTGAATTTATTTCAGCATCTCATAATTTGAAACAGATTCCGAAACAAGTTAGCAATGACAGATTTTTTATTTAGCCCCTGAAACAAGTTCAGGGCGACGTTCTTAACTTACTATTGCACTAGATGTTTAGTCATCATGCTGAATTTATTTCAGCATCTCTATCATTTACTCATTAAGCCTAATAAAATTTGGCGAACTCCCGGAATGACGTCCCGATTAACCAACTTTGCAATATACTTTTTAAAACTTTCGTGTCCACTCTTTGGGCCACCTTTCTATTACAACTTTAGTCTGCGTAAAAAATTCAATAGCATGCCTTCCTTGTCCGTGCAGATCCCCAAAAAAACTGTCATTCCAGCCACTAAAAGGGAATTGCGCCATTGGAGCAGCAACACCAATATTAATTCCGATATTTCCGGCATTTGCCTGGTTTCTGAAAGTACGAGCATTTAAACCACTTGAAGTAAACATACAAGCCATATTCCCGTATTTATTACTGTTTACCAAATCGATTGCATGATTAAGGGAATCCAATTGAATGAGACTCATTACCGGGCCAAAAATTTCGGTTTTAATAAATTCGCCATCCAAAGCTACATTTTCAAGAATAGTTGGTTTTATGAAATTACCCGTTTCATAACCACTAATTTTTGCATTTCGTCCGTCAAGCAAAAGATTTGCTCCTTCGTTAACACCTTTTACTATCAGGTTCTCTACACGAACTTTACTTTCTGGAGTGATAACAGGCCCCATTTCAATTCCATCGTCGAGTCCAAATCCGGTTGTTTTATTTTTAGCAGCCTCTACAAGCGACTCTTTAATTTCCCCTTTTTTATCGCCCACCGAAATAATATTTGAAGCAGCCAAACAACGTTGCCCGGCACACCCGTAAACACTGTCGGCAACAATTTTTGCGGTCATTTCAATATCGGCATCGGGCATAATAATTAGCGGATTTTTTGCTCCGCCCTGCGCCTGAACACGTTTTCCATTTGCCGTGCCACGCTGATAAATATAACGTGCCACTGCCGTTGAACCGACAAAACTAATTGCTTTAACTTCAGGGTGATCAAGCAGCGCATCAACACTCTCTTTCCCGCCATGAACAAGATTTATCAAACCTTTTGGTAGATCCAGTTGATCGATTAATTCAAAAACCTTCATCATTGTTAAGGGTACTTTTTCCGAAGGTTTCAGAATAAAACTATTTCCAGTGGCAATTGCATAGGGCAAAAACCAAAATGGAATCATCCCGGGGAAATTAAAGGGTGAAATACAAGCACAAACCCCGACCGGCTGGCGGATCATAAACTCGTCGATTCCTGTTGCCACATTTTCCGAAAATTCACTTTGAATAAGTGTTGGAGTGGCACAAGCCGTTTCAACATTTTCAATGCCACGTTGAACTTCAGCTTTTGATTCAGCGAAACTTTTACCGCACTCTAATGTTATCAACCTTGAAATTTCATCGATGTTTTCCTCTAACAATTGTTTCAATTTATACAGCGGTTGAACACGTTTCATTACAGGCATATTTCGCCACATTTTTAATGCTTCACTGGCTACGTCAACAGCCAAGTTTGCATCGTTTCCCGTTTTTTCGCCGAAAGGAACTTTTGCCAAAACCTCCTGATTTGCCGGGTTTACAACATTGCTAGTACTTTTTTCTTTACTTTCAATCCAGCTTCCGTTGATATAATTCTTTAAAACTTCCATATTATATTGAAATATTAATTTTTATAATTCATTATTTAATTCTGTCCAAGCAAGATATAGATTAAGATTGTTATGATTACAAGTGCTATCGAAAGGTGTTTTGCATATTTCCAGCTTTTCATATCAATTTTAATTGCATCAGCTTTATCTGTAAATGTTTTCCGTGGATAATAGTACGAAACTGCAAACATTATTATCATGTTCAACACAAATTCAATCCCCCAAATATGAATGAAATGAATGTCAACTTTTAAAATGAATGTTGTAATAATATAAAATGACAATCCGAAAAACAGGGCAGCTTTTGCCCCGGTTGCTGAGATACTTTTTAGAAAAAAACCTGCCAACATAATTGATGCCACCGGAATAAAGAAAATTCCATTCAATTGTTGAAGTAACTGGTACAAACCGTCGGGTGCACCGGCAACTAGAGGAGCCGATAAAATAGCGAAAATTGCAAGGATTGATGATGTTGCCCTACCAATCCAAACCAGTCGTTTTTCGGTTGCATCTTTTTTAATATGCCTTTTGTAAACATCGATACTAAATATTGTTGCGGCACTATTCAAAACACTGTTAAAAGTACTCAAAACAGCTCCCATAACAACGGCAGCAAAAAATCCAACCATCCACAACGGCAGTACTTTTTTAATAAGCGCCGGATAAATATGATCCTGGTTTTCGTACATCGAATCGCCAAAATAATAGAAGCCAATTACACCGGGAAGCACAATTATTATGGGTACCAATATTTTCAATACTCCTGTAAAAAGCAGACCTTTTTGCGCCTCTTTTAAATTTTTTGCACCAAGAGCGCGTTGAATAATGGTTTGATTCATCCCCCAAAAGTAGAGTTGGTTGATAATCAATCCGGTAAAAAGGACTCCAAATGGCATCACCGAATCTTTTGCACCCACCACATTAAACTTTTCCGGTGCGTGTTCAAATACTTTTGTAAGACCTGCCATAACATTCCCGTCGCCAATGCTGAGAAGTGCAATAATCGGAACCAACATTCCCCCTATCAACAATCCGTAACCATTAATTGTGTCGGAAACGGCCACCGCTTTTAGTCCCCCAAAAATGGCATAAAACGAACCAATTACTCCAATTGCAACCACGGTTATCCACAAACCTTGCGCCTTACTTACTTCAAGAACTTCAGAAATATTAAAAATACTTTCAAGGTTGATTGCTCCGGTGTATAAAACAATTGGCAACAATGTAAATACAAATGAAACCACGAGGAAAAGGGCAATAAAACTACGTGTTGTTCCATCGAAACGTTTTTCAAGGTATTCGGGAATTGTAGTTAATCCCATCCTCAAATATTTCGGGATAAAATAAATGGCTGCTACTACCAGTGCCAAAGCAGAAGTTACTTCCCAACCAATTATTATAAAGCCGTTTTTGTACGACGAGCCATTCATGCCAATTAAATGTTCGGTGGAAATATTGGTAAGCAGCATTGAACCGGCAATTACGATTCCTGTTAAACTTCGCCCACCGAGAAAATAATCATCGGAGGAATTCATTTTATCCTTACGCAGTTTAAACCAGGCATAAAATGCGACGAAGGCAGTAAAACCTATAAATGTGACAACTGTTAGCATATATTAGTTTAAAGTTTAGAGTTCAAAGTTTAAAGTTGAAGATTCATTTCAATTGAGTTTCAAATTTTGACCTTAAGATTTATATTATTTAAAATATTCAAATTAATTAGTTAGAAAAAGTAACGTTGATTTTTCTTCTGCTCTACATAATTCTCGCGTGCTTTTTGAACTGCCTCCGATTTTGAAACTTCAGCAATTGGTACATCCCACCAGGCATGACCGTATCCTGCCATCTTTCTTTCGGGAACAGTTTCAATATAAACGACAGTCGTTCGTTCCTCTTTTTTTGCATTTTTTAGCGCCTCATTAAACGAAGCAATATCAGTGGTTTTAAGAACTTTCGCTCCAAGACTTTCAGCATTTTTTGCCAAATCAACGGGTAAAGTATCACCATCCAGTATTCCAGATTCTTTGTCGCGATACAAATATTTTGTTCCAAACCCTTCGCTTCCAATCGATTTAGAAAGGCCTCCAATACTTGCAAAACCATTGTTGTCAATTAAAACAATGGTGAGTTTATATCCTTCCTGCAAAGAAGTTATTATCTCGGAAGGCATCATCAGATATCCTCCATCACCCAGAATAACATAGATTTCGCGGTCGGGGCAAGCCATTTTTGCTCCCAGTCCACCGGAAATTTCATATCCCATACACGAATATCCATATTCAAGATGAAACCCTTTTGAATCGCGTGTTCGCCATAATTTATGCAAGTCGCCGGGCGCACTTCCTGATGCGTTCAGAACCACATCACGAGCATCAATAAATTCATTTACTGCACCAATAACTTCTGCCTGACTTGGAATTTCATTATCCTCAACTTTGTATGCCAGCGCCACTTTTTCATCCCAGCTTTTGTTAAAATCGGCTACCTTTTTTCGGTATAAATCATCAACTTTATATGTTTCCAATTTTTCGGTAAGTTCTTCCAAAATCACTTTGGCATCGCCGGTTAAAGCCAAGCCACTGTGTTTGTGTGCATCGAATTCAGTAATATTTATGTTTATGAATTTAACATTTTTATTTTGAAATGCTGTTTTTGAAGCAGTTGTAAAATCGCTGTACCTGGTTCCAATTCCAATTACCACATCTGCTTCGGTGCTGATTGCATTTGCACCTTCGGTTCCGGTGGCTCCGGTTGCTCCCAAATTATGTGGATCATCGTAACGAAGCGAACCTTTCCCAGCAAATGTTTCACCAACAGGAATACCTGTTTTTTGAACAAACGATTTAAGTACACTTTCTGCCTCACTATAAATTACACCACCACCAGCAATAATCATTGGTGTTTTTGCTGATTGAATTAACTCAACTGCACGTAACAAAGCATTTGCATCTGGTCGTGGACGAGGAATATGCCAGGTTCGTTTTTCGAACATTTCAACAGGAAAATCATAAGCCTCTGCCTGAACATCCTGCGGAATACACAATGTCACTGCGCCGGTGTCGGCAGGAGATGTTAAAACCCTCATAACTTCAGGAAGTGAGGTAATTAGTTGTTCGGGCCGGTTGATTCGATCCCAGTATTTTGAAACAGGTTTAAAACAATCATTCACGGAAATATCCTGAGAAATAGCAGACTCGAATTGTTGCAATACCGGAGCAACTTTTCGTTGAGCAAAAATATCACCCGGCATTAGCAAAACAGGTAGCCGGTTAATTGTCGCTCCTGCGGCGGCAGTAATCATATTTGTTGCTCCCGGTCCGATTGATGAAGTACAAACAAAAGTTGAAAGTCGGTTTTTCATTTTGGCATAACCTACCGCAGTGTGGACAGCAGCCTGTTCGTTGCGCACCAAAAAATATCTAAAATCGGGTGACTGTTGCAACGCTTGTCCGAACCCGGCAAGGTTACCATGTCCAAAAATCCCAAAGCACCCGGCAAAAAATTGTCGTTCAACTCCGTCCCTTTCCGAATACTGATTTTTGAGGTATTCGATGGTTGCCTGTGCAACTGTAAGTCTTTTTGTATTCATCTTTTTTATTTCTCCTAACTTATTTTCACAATTCCCTTTTCATATCAATAGTCACCATTGATATCCGTATATCCATCCCATTCCAAATTCCATAAATCCATTTCTATCCCGGATTTATTATTTATCGTTTTACCGATTGTCTCTTTAACCAGATTATCTAAAGCAGCATCATTTCCCTTATCTTTGCGATTACATCTGAGGTTGCCTGACAAAATTGGTTCAACGTCCTTACTGTTGCCCCGAATCCATCAAACTCCTCCACTGTCATACCATTTTCATCGTATGCACGTCGAAAGTCCACAAACTTCTTTTCGAGTTCAGCAATGACTTTCTTATCTACAGGCGTATCCATCCTGTTTTCTACAGTGACGTCTGAAGCATTATATCTTTGCTGCCATTTCCAGGGAGGAGAGATCACAACATCGCCGCCTATGAACTCTGACCAGTGAAGATGATTCCTGAATGCTGCACTTAACAGTCGCAACCGGTATCCTCTTTCGCGGTAGATCTGGTAGGCTTTTTTCATGACAGCCACACCCGCCCAGTCCATAATTTCAGGATTCGCAATGATGTTTTCCTTTTCTGCCACCTCTTTTAGTAAGTCATCGAGCCTCCCTACCATGATTGTACAGACTGGCCCCATCGTGTTAATATCCTTCCCTTCCTTCTCCCGCCGTACTAATCCACGTTCAACAGCTTCTGCCACAGTAATGGCCTGCGGAACAGTATAACTTACAGTAGCATTAATGCTAACACCCAAATAGGTTGCCTCTTCGATAGCTATTACTCCAGCTTTTGTTACAGGTATCTTTACAATGATATTCGGCGCAAGTTCGCTGAAATGCACTGCCTGCCGGAGGATCCTTTCTGCATCACGATATAACCTCGGATCTGTCTGTATCGACAGTCGTCCATTCTTGCCTTTTTCCCTGTTAAATATTGGCATCAAAAGAGCTGCAGCCTTCTTTGACATTTCCTCAATAAGCATCCAGGCAATTTCATCTTCTGTGGCGGTTGGATTCTCCAGGATTAATTGCGGGATTCGTATCTTCCAAATATCCCATTCCTGTTTTAAAACAGTACAGACAATCGCCGGATTGCAGGTCGCACCGATAGCTCCGTGTCCGATCGAGTTTGTTAATTCCTCAATCGCACTGGAATCATTCCACAGTACAGTCGGCGTTGTCTGCGTCATTTCGTGCAATATGCTTTTGTAAGCATTGTTATGTTTTGATTCTTTTCCCATTTTGCTCATATTTATTTTTTTTGATTATTCATTTCAGCAGTAACCAGAGGAATACGCGGGTCTAGCCCTTTCCAGGAATCGTAAACCCATTTGTGATCCGGATCGTCTGTGTTTGCCAGCGATTGATCACTTCCGGTTAAAAAATTGAGGTAATAAACATTGTATCCGTGCCCTGCCACAACCGGGTGGTAACCCTCGGGAACCAATACAACATCGTTGTTTCGTGCAACTGCAATCTCATCCAGGCTTCGGTCGTCGTTATAAACCTGCTGAATTGCAAATCCCTGTGGTTTATCAATTTTGTAGAAATAAGTTTCTTCCAGGCATGCTTCCACAATATTTCCTTCGGCATCAACTTTTCTAGTGTCGTGTTTATGTGCGGGGAATGAACTCCAATTTCCCGAAGGTGTATAAACTTCCACTGAAACCAAACGCTGACAATCGAACCCCGGTTGAATAAGACTATTTATTTGGCGAGTTGCATTGTCGCCACCCCTGATTTCAATGGCAGCCTCTTCCGGTCGTTTGAAACTTGCAGGATGATCTTCCTCGGTTTTGCACCATCCGTATGCAATGTCTAAAATTTCACTTTCGGCAGTTAATTCAAATTCTGTATTTCTGGGAAGGTACAATGAATGCGCAATTCCGCTAAAAACATTTTTTCTACCATTTACTGTTTCCCAGTTTCCTTTGTCGGTTTTTACTGAATAGTTGCCGCCAAGCAAAATAATGGCATATTCATTTTCTTCAGTGTTGCCAATCCACTTTTCGCCCTTTTTCATTAACCGCGCCTGAAAATTTAGGAACTGCCAACCCGTATCTTCTTTAAGAACACTTTGATAAATTCCTTTTTCAGGATCAGGTTTTGCCAGAAGTGGATATTTTTTGTCTCGTATCATAATTAATTATTTTATTCCATTTGCTTTTCCAACTGATCCCAGTAATTCAAATTTTTCAAGGTTGAATTTCCTCTTTATTTACTGCGATCCTCCATGAAGTACCACTGAAAAACCAGGTAATTTTTTCCAATTTTTTTCATGAATATCAAAATAAAGTCCCTGCCCTCCTGAAAATTTATATGCTCCTCGACTGGTATCAACTGCAACCGCCAAACTATCGCAACCCGTTTGTTTTACAAACTCTTCAACTTCCGTAGGCTCTGTATAATTTTTTTGATTTTCTCCAACAATTAAATCATCTTCAACTCCGCTTAAAACACCTAATTCTTCTTCAACTGCAATATTTTTTAAATGAGCTTTTTCAACAATTCCCCTTGTAATTGCGATATTAGTTTCAATTGGTTCATGGGAAGCATCTATCATTACAGAATTGTAATTACCCGAATCAATACTTTGAGAAACATGTTTTTTATCTCCATGATCCAAATGAATTGCAAAAACTGTTTTAGGATATATTTTTGCCTCAGCGGAAATCATGGAGATTAACATTTCCGGACTGGCATAATTCCTTGCAGCCGGTGTTGTTTGGACAATAAACGGGGCATTCGCTTTTTGCGCTGCACTAAAAAGCCCGTAAATTTGATCCATATCCCAAACATTTACCGCCGCAATTCTATATTTACCGTAACACTTTTCAAATATATTTTTTGTTGAAACAAGCATTTAAGTATCCTTCAATTATAAATATTCGAATCAAATGTACCTCATTATTTAAATCCAGTACAAATAATTATGTAGGTATTTTATGCAAAGGTTTGCATAAAAAAATTACCAGGTTATTGTAATTTACTATCTGTTAGCATCTTGCCATTTTCCAACAATTTATTTTTAAGAAATGAATAATTTAATTAAATATTCAAATTTAGTTATGTTTTGTTTAAAGTATAAGCATTTTATTTTCTGTTATTCCAGATAAAAATAGCAAAAACTCTTTCTTTAGCATTACACAATTATAGAATAAATGTATTACAAACTTAAACGAATTGTGATTTGCTTTTAACAAAATAATGTTTTTTGCCTCAAATAATTAATTAGAAAAACAAAAAGCATTGAATTATTAATCATTATATAAGAATACAAAATAAAGTCACTTATAATAACTTTAGTTTTCTGATATACAAGAATCTACAAATCAATTTTAATGAATTTTATGCAAACCTTTGCATAAAGTTTGTATGGTATTCTTTATACATATTCAATTATTTACTCTTAATATTGAATCTTATTTAGATTAATTAAAAACTAAAACTATTGATGCATGATTAAAACATTAATTTACAGTTTAATGCTTGCTACTCTATTTTGTGTTCAGGGAGTAGTAGCGCAGAACAACCCGGTTACCGGTAAGGTTTCCGGCACTGATGGCCAGCCAATTCCTGGCGTTTCTGTTGTTGTGCAAGGTACTACAACTGGAACTTCAACAGGTATTGAAGGAAATTTTCAATTAGATGTTCCAGTTTCAGCAAAATCTTTGTTATTTTCTTTTGTGGGCATGATGCCTCAGGAAATACTAATTGAAGGAAAAACAATATTTAATATTGTATTGGAAGAACAAACCATTGGTTTGGAAGAAGTAGTTGCCATTGGTTATGGTAGCCAGAAAAAGAAGGATATCACCGGAGCGGTTACTTCTGTAAGAAGTGAGAATTTCAATAAAGGTGTTGCAACTTCTCCCGGGCAATTATTGCAGGGTAAAGTGTCTGGGGTAAATATTACCTCTTCAAGTGGTGCACCGGGTAGCGGACAGCGAATAACTATTCGTGGCCAAGGTACTATAAGACAAGGATCAGGACCATTATTCGTTATCGATGGGTTTCCTGTTGGATTAGCAGGTACAGGTTCAGGAAGCAGTCCTTTGAACTTTATTAATCCTGAAGATATTGAAACCATGGATGTTCTAAAAGATGCATCTGCAACAGCAATTTATGGATCGCGTGGTGCAAACGGAGTTATTCTGATAACAACTAAAAAAGGAAAATCTGGAGTTTCCCAGGTATCCATATCTTCAAACGTTGGAATATCAACAATTGCAAAAAAGATACCTGTATTTGGTGCAGATGAATTCCGTGACAAAGTTGTAGAAGTAGGTGGTATTTTAGAAGACAGAGCAGGAAATACCGACTGGCAAGATGAATTAACAACAACAGCAATTACGCAAGACCAAAACCTGGTAATGCAAGGAGGTACCGACAAGCTCACTTATCGCGCTTCATTGGGATATTTAGATCAGGAAGGTATTGTCATAAATACCGGTATTAAAAGATATAGTGGAAGAGTAAATGCCACACAGAAGTTATTGGACGGAAGGTTGAATATCGATTTTAATCTGAATTCAACCATAGAAACAGGAGAAAATGCTCATATGGGAACAGTAGTTTCCAATATGCTTAGTTTTAATCCAACTTACCCGGCTTACGATTCAAATGGTGAACCAACCAAATATCAGGATTTGATAAATCCACTACATCAGGCAGAACTATTTACTAATTTCAGTGAAAGTCGTAAAATGATTGTTAACATAGCCCCTTCATTTGAAATAATTGATGGACTGGTTTACAAACTAAATTTAGGATACGAGAACAGATCAAGTGATTCTGATGCACAAGAAATGCCAAGTATAGATCCTTATGTTGAAGGACGCTTGTCTCAAAGTTTTTTTAACGGGACAAACACTCTTATTGAAAACTATCTAACCTACACCGCTGATTTTGGCGATCACAACATAAGCTTGTTAGCTGGATATTCTTACCAGAAAATAGATGAAAGATCGAGAAGCTGGAATATAGTTGAATTTGAAGCCAATGGAATTGAACCACGTTACAACCCTGGTTTGGGACAGCAACTGGATTTATCGCAAAACAGACCTTCTGGCTGGGCTAGAATTAATGAATTGCAATCATATTTTGGAAGGGCAACATATAATTACCAGGGTAAATATATGCTAACCGGTACTGTAAGAATCGATGGTTCTTCTAAATTTGGAGGAAATAACAAATATGGTACTTTCCCATCGTTTGCAGCGGGTTGGAGAATTTCAGAAGAAGACTTTATGCAGTCGTCACCTTTTAGTAATTTAAAACTACGAGCAGGCTGGGGGCAAACAGGAAACCAGGAAATTCCAGCTAAAATTACTAAGGAATCTTTCCAATCATCTACCGATGGTAAAGTTAGTTATCCGCTAAGTGAAACAGGTCCCTACCCGGTAGGAACGGTTTATACACGTCTGGCAAATCCGGATATTCAGTGGGAGGTTTCAACTCAAACCAATATTGGATTAGATTTTGGATTGTTAGATGGAGCACTTTCGGGAACTATAGATTATTTCCATAAAACATCAAATAATATTTTAGTAGAAGTTTCTGCATTTGATCCTGTATCTCCTGCACCTACTTATTGGACAAATGTTGATGGAATGAACATCATCAATAAAGGTTTGGAAGTCGCCTTGGATTATCAATACATAAACGTGAGCGGATTTTCATACTCTGTTGGTGCTAATGCTACTTTTATTGATAATGTGGTTGAGGATTCTCCATTTGCAGTACTAACAACTGGAGCAGCTTCTGGTTCCGGTCAAACGGGAGCAACAATAAACGGAATGATAAGTGGTTATCCGATTGGTTCTTTTTATATGCAAAAATTCACAGGAATTGGTTCTGATGGTCTGTCAACTTATGAAGATGCAAGTGTTCCCGGAGGTGATAGCCGTTTTGTTGTTGGAAGTGCTTTACCAGATGTAATGTATAACTTTTACACCAATATGAGTTATAAAAGGTTTGATTTAAACCTTAATTTTAATGGTGTGTCTGGCAACAAAATTTATAACCATACTGCCATGAATAAGTTTTATAAAGGTCAGCTGGCAACTTCAAACAATGTAACAGCTAAAGCTATTGAATTTTCTGACGAAGCCATTACCAACGCGGCACTTGTATCTACACGTTTTCTTGAAGATGGCTCTTTCTTTCGTTTGAACAATATGACTTTAGGCTATACTTTTGATACAAACGCATTAGGTATTGGAAATTGGGCAAAACAAATGCGTTTAACTCTTACCGGTCAGAATTTATTTATTATTACTGATTATAGCGGATTCGATCCTGAAGTGAACCAGGATAAATCCAAAGCAGGAATACAGTCGTTTGGAATAGACGATAATGGATATCCAAAAGCCAGAACATTTGTTGTTGGACTAAACGTAACGTTTTAATTAATTTAATATGAAGAATCAAATGAAAAATAAGATAAAATTTGCCTTTTTGGCATTTGCCATGCTTTTTAGCTGGAGTTGTACAGACCTTGAGGAGGAGGTTTTGGACGAGTCGCTTACAGGGAATGTTTCTGAAGATGAAATTATAACAAGTGTGGTTGCACCTGCTTATGCGCTGCTCCCCCGACTCTTTTTACATACTCATTTATTTTGCCTTCAGGAAATTTCTTCCGATGAAGGAATTTTGCCTGCACGTGGAGGGAAAGATTGGTATGATGGTGGAGTCTTTTATGAATTACATAGACATGAATGCTTGCCAGAAAACAATAAAATTAAGGATACCTGGAATGATCTTACACTCTTGCTTTCAAGATCTGTGAGTGCGATTGAAGCCTTAACACCACTGGCTGAGACTGATGCATCAGCAAAGACATTCCTTGCAGAAGTGAGAGGAATGAGGGCATATTATAATATGTTAGTTCTGGATTTATGGGGAATTGCTTTTCAAAAGGAAGATCCTAATGATCTATCAATCGTTTTACGTGGAGATGAAGCAGTTGAATATATTAAATCTGAATTAGAAGCTATAATTGGTGATTTAAAAACCGATGTTGGGCCGGGGAGATTAACACAAGGTGGAGCATACGCTCTGTTAACCCGTTTACATATAAATGCCGCAGTTTGGCGAGATCCTTATGCAACAAGTTTTAATTTTACTGATGCTGACATGGATAAAGTAATTGAGTACAGTACCAGGGTGATTAATGATTACGATTATGCAATGTCTCCTGAGTATTTTGATTGTTTTGCCAATGACAACCATACAAATAAGGAATTGATTTTAGCAATTGATCAACGTCCTGACATGAGTGAAGCTCACAATCGTATGTGTTATTGGTCAATGTCGGGTCATTTTTATGGTAATCCGTTATTCCCGGGTGGAGATGGTACGGATGGTGGGGCAATTACACAAGAATTTTATCAAAGTTGGGTAGATGCTTATGGTGATGTAGATCCGGCAGATGCAGATTGCAGGTTCTGGTGGGAAAGGTTGATTGTTCCGGAAGATTCAACAATTGCAGTAGAAGACTTTAAACTAAACCGGGGGATATACCGGGGTTTACAGGTCGGTTTGCAAAACGATGGACACAAACAACCATTTCATACTGATGACGAAGGTGAATATTTTCTGGGACCGATGAGAGATTATAGAAGAGCTGCCGCAGATGCATATGTAGATTATCTTTTAGAGATTAACTTTACGGCCGAAGGAAGTGACTATAACAGAGGATACAGGGTGCAAAAATACGATTGGAGTAGAGTTTCACACAATGGAACAAGCAAAGGTGAACATGACCTTGTAATTTTACGATTGGCTGATATGTATATGTTGCGGGCTGAAGCAAAACTTCATAAAGGAGATGCTACCGCCTCCCTTGCAGATGTAAATATTGTGAGAGCATCAAGAACTTCAAGGCCAGAAGTAACCCCACCGGCTTTAACAGAGATGAATATTGATATTCTTTTCCGTGAGCGGGGGTTCGAGTTCTACTGGGAACACCAAAGAAGAACGGACATGATTCGTTTAGGTAAATATGAAGATCCTTTAGTAGAGAAAACAAATAGTGATGTTCATAAACGTCTTTTCCCGATTCCACAAACGGCTATTGATGGAACTTCTGTCGTAGAAGGATATCTTATTCAAAATGCAAGTTATTAGATAGTTAGTTTAGTTAGTTGTAATTTCGTTAAAGGCGGGCAAATATTTGTCCGCCTTTAACTTTTAAAATATCCTGAGATACATAAGTTTATTTTAGAATTGTATTAAAACATGCTTTAAGCTAAACATTTTAAATTCAATAATACCAATTTGATTTTGTAATGCCATATAATTGAATTAAATAATTCTGTACAAGATCGAATTAATACCGATTTAACAATCAAATGTCGTATACTTTCGTTTTACTCAGCATACTCCTTTGTTGTAGTATCGGCATTAACCATTATAAACTTCGAAATTGCCATGCGTGGATATTTCGGTGAAGCTGACCCCTGTTTCGGTGATATTGACCCCCTCGCAGA
>JABGRN010000088.1 GCA_018648265.1 Prolixibacteraceae bacterium
AAAACACAAAATAAATTTGGATCTTATCACAGTATCTGCCCCGTTTTATCGGGGAGTATTAGGAATTAGAAACTAAGGATTTAATAATCTCTTTGGTGTTTTTCCTCGTTGTACAAAATTGAAAAAAACACTACATTTAACCTATGGAACCTGACCAAAAAATATTTTTGGGTTCAAAAAAACAAAATAAAGACCGTCGGCTAAACGAGGCGTTATCAAGAACTCCACACGAAAGATTTCTTTTTTTCCTGAAAATGATTGAAGAAATGCACTTTTTTGAGACTAATCATCCTCATTCCAACCGTTCAAAAAATAATTTTATTGTTGAATGAATTTAAATGACAATTTTCCGGACAGGATTAGCTCGTTTATTAAAACTGCAAATAAAAATCATGCGAAACAATAAGGGTTAACTGTTCCAGGGCGTAATTGCTTTTGCCCCAAATTCTTTTGCTGAAATTTTTTGAATTTTAACTTTTAAAACCCCCACATTTTTTATCGCCGGCCCACTAAAATTAAACTCCCTGTCGCTGTATTGTTTCATAATCATTTTCATACAGCATTCCTTTTCATCAAAATTTTCCACAAATTCAACAACGCCTTCTACTAAAACCGATTTCGATTTTACACGGTAACTGCAACCAACCTGAACATCCTGCCAGGCAAGATTTTCGCCCATCGTCCAGTTTAAACAAACTTTTGGATTATTTTTCAGGGTTTCCCACATTCTGCCTTTTTGTGCCGAATGCAAAATTACCGAATCACTATCCAAAGCAAAATTCATCGGCAAAATATAAGGTGCATTGTTATCCGACATGGCAAGAAAGCAAGTTTTACATTCTTTTATTATCGCATAAATATCATCCCTGTTTTCTAAAAAAAGTGTTCGCATAACTTTCTTATTCAATAATTTTAATTAATGTCAGTCTATAAATTTGGCATTTTTTGAAATGAAGCACCAAATTACAAAACTCAAATTACAAATAAATCACAAATGTCAATGTTTAAATGTTCGAAACAGCTTTGTTTGTTGGGATTTCGTACTTGATATTTGTATTTTGGTACTTGATATTTTTAATTTTTGAATTAACACTCAAAGACATGCTTAATTAATCGTCCGGTTGCCCAGTTTGTCCGATAAAAATTTCTCTACCCGTTTTAAGTTCATGTATTTCGATTGCTCTTCGATAATTTTATCGAAATTGTTTTCTTTCGATGCTTTGTTAATCTCTTCCTCTATTTCTCTGAGCATTATTATAATCTTCCGCAACTTGTATTCATAAACTATTTTCGGTATTAATAAATCCAGAATTTCCTCTTCTTTTTCAGTAAAAGCGCCGGCTTTGGTCCAGCGTTTACTCTGCACAAATTTTTCGGAAAGTAAGTCGGTGGCAAGTTTGCTAACTTCACCATCAATATGATAAACAAAATGTTTCCAGGGATCAAATTGTTCGTTTTCGAAGTTCTCTTTTATATCGTAAAATATTTTTTGAAACAATTTATTTTCAGAAACCAGCTCATCTTTTTCCAGCTCCTCGATCATAAATTCGCCTACTTTTAATATTTGCGTTTCGTTGGTATTTTCAATTTCTATTTCAAAAAGTGGGGCATTGCAGTGTTTTAAAAGAAATCGCAGAAACTCCAGTTCCTCCAAAATAAACTCAATTGGTTTCTCATCAGGAAGTTTCGGTTGTGGCACAATTTTTCTTGATTTTTCCCTAATTTCCTTTTTCCTGAAATCGTCGTTTTGTTTCCGTTTATGTTTCCTTACTTCAGTGTATAAAACCTCTTCGTTTACACTTAACAATTTGCTGCATTCTTTAATATAAACCGAACGGGTAATAGAATCGGGAATTACCGCTACCGAACGTATTACGTCTGAAATCAGACGCGCTTTTGCAATAGGATCGTTCTCTGTACTTTTTAAAAGCAGGCGAGTTTTAAATTGAATAAAATCAGTCTCGTTTTCCTGAATATAATTTAAATATCCGCTTGCCCCCATTTTTTTAGCAAACGAATCAGGATCTTCGCCCGTCGGAAGAAGCAGCACTTTTACATTCATTCCCTCTTCCAAAACCAGGTCGATCCCGCGCAACGAAGCTTTTATCCCGGCTTCGTCGCCATCGTAAATTATTGTAATGTTGTTTGTAAATCTTTTTATTAACCTGATTTGATCGACAGTTAAAGCAGTTCCCGAAGAAGCAACCACATTTTCTATTCCGGACTGAAACATCGAAAGCACATCTGTATAACCTTCAACAAGATAACATTTATCGCTTCGTGAAATTTCACGTTTAGCCTGAAAAATCCCATATAAAACCTTGCTTTTATGATAAATTTCTGACTCAGGCGAATTAATATATTTTGCAGCTTTCGGATCATCCTTTAAAATACGCCCGCCAAAAGCAATTACACGTCCGGCGAGGTTATGGATCGGGAACATTATCCGCCCGCCAAACCGATCACGAATCCAGTCTTCTCGTTTAATTGTGAGCCCGGTTTTCTCCAGAAACTCAATCCTGTAACCTTCTTTTTGAGCCGCATCAGTAAATGTAGTTTTCCCATCAGGGCTGTAACCAACTTCAAATTTTTTTAATATATCGTCCCTAAAACTTCTTTCCCTGAAATAACCTAACCCAATTGTCCGTCCTTCATTTTCTTCCCACAAATAGCGCATAAAATACTTTTGTGCAAACGACGAAACAATCATTAAACTTTCGCGTTCGTCTTTTAGTTGTTTTTGTTCCTCAGTTTCCTCTTTTTCTACAACCTCAATATTATATTTTTTTGCCAGCCATTTCAATGCTTCAGGATAAGTTAGGCTTTCGTGCTCCATTATGAAATTCACCGAATTCCCTCCTTTGCCACAACCAAAACATTTAAAAATCCCCTTTGCCGGAGAAACTGTAAAAGAGGGCGTTTTTTCGTTATGAAACGGACACAATCCCAGTTGGTTAACACCTCTTTTTCGCAAGGTAACAAAATCGGAAACAACATCCGAAATCTCGGCTGCGTCTAAAATACGTTCTATTGTAGCGTGGTCAATCATTGTTACAAAAGTATTAGAATTCAGTTTAATCAAGTTGCTAAAACGATTTTTTTGAATGAAATCAATTTAATCGTACTTTTAGAAAAACTTTTTCGGAATGAAAAAAAAACTGGTTGTACTTTCGGGAGCTGGGATGAGCCAGGAAAGCGGGTTAAAAACTTTTCGCGACATGGGCGGGCTTTGGGAACAATACGATGTGACCGAAGTTGCAAGCCCCGAAGCCTGGCAAAAAAATCCGGAATTAGTGATGCGGTTTTACAACGAACGGCGCAAACAACTTTTTAATACCAAACCAAACGCAGGGCACTTTGGAATTGCTGAACTTGAAAATAATTTTGACCTTGAAATTGTAACCCAAAATGTTGACGATTTGCATGAACTTGCCGGAAGCACAAAAGTTTTGCATTTGCATGGCGAACTGCGCAAAGCAAGAAGTACTATCGACCCCGACTTGATTTACACACTCGAACACTGGGAACTTAAAATTGGTGACAAATGCGAAAAAGGCAGCCAGCTCCGGCCGCACATTGTTTGGTTTGGTGAGGCAGTTCCGGCCATGCAAAATGCCTTACCAATAGTACAAAATGCTGATATATTAATTGTAATTGGAACTTCGCTGGCTGTTTATCCGGCTGCAGGACTTGTTAACTATGCCAAACCAGAAATACCTATATTTGTTGTTGATCCTAACCGGCCTGAAATTTTTATGAAAAATGTAACTTACATTCAGGAAAAGGCTGGCATTGGAGTTGAAATTCTAAAATCGAAACTTAAAAAATTAATATAAAATGATCAAAAAAATATTCATCCCGATATTCTTTATTTTCATATTGAACCTTGTTTCGGCACAACGTTTTGAGGGGGGAATCCTGGCAGGTTTTAACGCCTCGCAAGTTGAAGGCGACACTTTCAAAGGATTCAACAAACCAGGGGCACTGGCCGGGTTTTATGTCCAAACCGATGTGGCACCGGCGGTTTTTGCAGGTATGGAAATTAAATATGCACAGAAAGGCGCCAGAAACCGAATTACACCAAAAAACCCCGATCCTGTAAAATATATTATGCGTTTAGGTTATGTTGATGTTCCCATTTTTGTTGGCTTTCGGACTAATGATCGTGGTGCTGTTGTTGCCGGCATTTCAACTGGATATTTAATTCATGGAAAAGAATTTGACGAATACGGGGAATTTGTAATTGAAGATCAAAATTCTTTTAACAATATTGATTTGCAGCCTTTTCTTGGTTTTCAGTTCGATATGCTCGATCAAGTAAAACTCGATCTCCGTTTTGCTCTTTCTGTACTTCCCATTCGAGGGCAGCCCGGCGAAAGCCCGGCCAATATTTACTGGTTAAGTAACCAGTTTAATAATGTTATTTCGTTGGCATTATATTATCGTTTAGACAGATAAATACAATTTTTTGCAAAATGAAACGTAAAATAGTAGTAGCAGTAACCGGGGCAAGTGGAGCAATTTACGCCAAAATCCTTTTTGAAAAATTGCGCGAAATAAAAGGCCAGCTTGATGAAGTTGGTGTTATTTTTTCGACAAATGCCCTCGATATTTGGAAATATGAATTAAAGGAAGAATTCGATCCGGTTTTCCCTTTTCATGTTTACGAAAAAGATGATTTCTACGCCCCATTTGCATCAGGTTCTGCAAATTTCGATACGCTAATTATATGTCCTTGTTCTATGGGAACAATTGGACGAATTGCACATGGAGTTTCAAATGATTTGATCTCCAGAACTGCCGATGTAATGCTGAAAGAAAGACGCAACCTAATTCTGGTGCCACGTGAAACACCATTCAATTTAATTCATTTGGAAAATATGAAAACTATTACACTTGGCGGGGGAATTATTTGCCCGGCAACGCCCTCTTTTTACAGCAAACCTGAAACCATAATCCAGGTTGTTGAAACCGTTGTTGAACGCATTTTAAACCTTGCGGGTTTTGAAATTGAATCTTTTCAGTGGGGAAAATTTAATCCAACGATCTAACCTGAACTATTCATAAATTTATCTATTCCTAAATCAAACTGCTTTGAATAAAGAGAATGCTCGATTCTCGCTTCTCAAAATAGCTAAGGCTATTTCTGCGAGGCTCAACTCTGCGCTTCCCTTTATTCTGTGCATTTTGAATTCTCATAACGAAAAACTCATGAATAATTCAGGCTAAAATACTGTTTTAAAAAATTATTTGTTGCTTTCACGAATTTACCATCCACTTCGAAAAGACATTAAGATAATTCCAAAAAGATTTTACTACTTCTTCGGGCAAATCAATTTTTTCCAGGATCGGTTTATAACAATCTAACCAAACGGTCCTGGCATCGGCAGTAATTTTAAATGGGAGATGACGTTTGTTTAACATCGGGCGGCCACGGTTTTTATTAAAATACATGGGGCCACCGCAAATCTGAATAAAAAAATCAGCCGAATGTTCTTTTGCTTTTTCAAGGGCAACCGGGTTTTTGGGGAACAAATCTTTTA
This sequence comes from Prolixibacteraceae bacterium, assembly GCA_018648265.1. Classification (GTDB taxonomy): domain Bacteria; phylum Bacteroidota; class Bacteroidia; order Bacteroidales; family Prolixibacteraceae; genus Draconibacterium. The sequence continues at coordinate 5,544 of JABGRN010000088.1, forward strand.
TGTCACTTTCTTTTAAAAGATTGTAATGATCGCTCACCATTTTTCGCATCCCCTCTTCCTCTAACAAACGAAACATTTCACCGGAAGGCAGTTCAACTTCAGGCCGTTGCCCGGGAATAAAATTGCTTATTGTTAATTCCATTTTTTTGTTTTTATTCAACATGTTAACAAATAGAATCGAAAGAGGTTGAAATATTAATCGATTTAAAAATCGGCAAAGGCAAGAGTTGCAATACTCACTTTGGTGTTTTCAATTTTTAAAAGTTGAAAAGCACATGCTTCCAGCGTTGAGCCGGTAGTAATTACATCGTCGATTAAAAGAATGTGTAACCCGGAAAACTCTTCCGGTTTGTTTACCCCAAAAATCCCTTCTACATTTTGCCAGCGTTCAAACCTATTTTTCCTGGTTTGGGTAGATGTGTGTTCTTTTCGAAATAAATTATTGCTTGAAATTTGTTTATTCATCGATTCTGCCATTCCCATGGCAATCCATTCACTTTGGTTATAACCTCTTTTTTTGAGCTTCCATGGATGCAATGGCACCGGTACAATTAAATCAACCGAATTAAAATTTACAGATTCAGCAAGTACAAACCCAAATCTTCGGCCAGTTTCAAAACCTAACTCTTTTAATCCTTTATATTTTACGAAATGAATTAGTTTCTGATACTTACTTCCTTTTTTATAAGAAAAAAATGAGCTTGCATTTTCAATCCGGGCCCTTCCCCAAAGTAATTGTGCAACTTTATTGTTTGAATTTAAATGGAAATTTGTGACAGGCAAATCGAGCCAACAATTCACACACAAAAACTTTTCCTGCGAAATCAAACGATCTCCGCACGAGATACACAGAGATGGGAAAAACAACTCCAATATATCATTTAAACCCCGGGCATGTGAATCCATAAAGAAAAGATATAAAAAAAAATTAATTTAAAAGGGCATCTCTAAAGTTAATACACTCATCAAAACTCCCGATTTTATAATACTCAACAATATTTTAACCAGATAAATTTTAACTGTTTCTAAATATGTTTTATATTTGATTTTACATTGAATAATCTTTTATTAAATTACTAAATTTGGGGTGTTCTGTAAAATCAATTTTCTCTCGATAAACTAAACCATTAAATATGCTAAAAAAAGCAGGCTCCTATTTAAGAAAAAAACTCCTCTTTGTAATATTCATTGGATTTGTCTTGGGAATTATTGTAAGCATTTATTCAAACAAAGCAATCGAAGCAACATCAACAAACGAATCTTGCGAAATGTGCCATGTCCACCCTCATGTTTTTGATTCGTGGAAACTTTCTGTTCACCACGACACCAGGGTCGGAATTCACATCGGGTGTGTTGATTGCCATCTACCTCCAAAAGGACAAAACTATTTAAAAGAAAAAATAAAAGCATCGACAAAAGATTTGTATGGATATTTATTTAAAGACAGTGCCGATTTTAACTGGGAGGCAAAATCAACCCTGGAACAGGCGCAGCATTTTGTATTTAAAGAGTCGTGTATAAATTGCCATCAAAATTTATTCCCACTTACTTTAAACAAAGAAGGACAAGATGCACATTTGTACTATTCTCAAAATGAAGAAGAATTAAGGTGTATTAATTGTCATTTAAATGTGGGCCATTACGATCCGAATGCTTTACACGCTGTAAATGTTGAATTTGGAAATACAGGAAATGAAAATCTGGAACGTTTTACTGAACCAGCCATAGTAATTTCGCTCAATGATTTTACTGAAACAGTTCCAAACACAACAATTTCATTCAATATGAAAGCTATTCCTGGAGGGACATTTAACATTGGCAGTCCTGAAAACGAACCAATGCGCAATGCAGATGAAGGACCTCAAAAAGAAATTAAAATAAGCCCGTTTTTTATGGCAGAAGTTGAAGTTCCGTGGAGTGCGTATCTGACATTTTACAGTGCTACCGCCGCCGAAGGGAGATCGACCGACACGGAAGGAGCGCGAACAGAAACAAATGTGGATGCCATTTCAGGTCCTACCCCACCCTACGGACAACCCGATCAAAATTGGGGTTTGGGAAATCGCCCGGCAATAACCATGAGTCACCATGCTGCTGAAACTTATTGTAAATGGCTTTCTAAAGTTACTGGCAAATCATATCGGATGCCTACCGAGGCTGAATGGGAATTTGCTGCACGTGGCGGAACAGAGACCCCTTTCTTTTTTGAAGGAAATCCAAAAGATTTTTCTGAAAAAGGATTCATCCAAAAACTTTTTGGAAAAGAAAGCGACCTTATCAACAAATATGTTGTTTATGGAAATAACAGCCAGGCAAAAACCGAGGAACCGGATATTGTTGAAGCCAATCCTTTTGGATTAATAAATATATTGGGAAATGCTGCTGAGTATTGTTCCGACTGGTATGCAGAAGATGCTTACGAAAAATTACAAGACGGTGTTCTGGATCCAAAAGGACCTGTGTCGGGCGAAGAACACGTAATAAGGGGCGGTTCGTTTAAAAGTCCAATTGGAGAAATCAGAAGTGCTTCACGCGACTATACAAAAACCGAAGCCTGGATGAAAACTGACCCTCAAATGCCCAAAAGTATCTGGTGGTTATCAGACTGTAATTATGTTAGTTTGAGAGTCGTTTGCGATTTTGATGGAAAAACCGGAAAAAATTAATACTTTTAAAATCCAAAGTTCAACTAATACATTTTTAATATGAGTAAAAATAATTTTTCAAGAAGAAAATTTTTAGCTGGTGCTGCTACAATTGGTGCTGCTGGAGCAATGGGAGCCGGTGCCCTTACATCGTGTACTGGTAGTACATCGGATGCTGGTGCTGCAGGTGGAGCATACGACTGGACTCCGAGAGACTTAAACTTACCTCCTTTATTAGAAATTGCACCCGATGGTGTGGCGCTTAAAGCCGGTATTATTGGTTGTGGCGGACGTGGCTCTGGTGCAGCAATGAATTTCTTAGATGCCGGGCCGGGACTATCTGTAACTGCAATTGGCGATGTTTTTCAAGATCGTGTTGACAGTTTAAAAGGTAAACTAATCGATAAAGGCAATGAGATCGCCGACGAAAATTGTTTCGTAGGATTCGATGCTTTTGAAAAAGTTATCGCATCGGGTGTTGACATTGTTATTTTAGCTACTCCGCCAAAATTCCGTCCTGAACATTTTGCAGCTTCCGTACAAGCAAAAAAACATGTTTTTATGGAAAAACCTGTAGCTGTTGACACCGAGGGCATTCGTCAGGTAATTGCCAGTGCAAAAATGGCAGAATCTCTTGGTTTGAAAATTATTACCGGAACACAACGTCGCCACGAACATAGCTATATTAACCTTTGGAAAGAACTAAATAACAATGCCATTGGTGAAATAGTGTCGGCAAACGTATATTGGAACGGTAATAAATTGTGGCATCGCGACAATAATCCTGACTGGACTGAAATGGAATGGATGATCCGCGACTGGGTGAATTGGACCTGGCTTTCGGGCGATCATATTGTTGAACAGCACGTTCATAATCTTGATGTTGCTAATTGGTTTATCGGAACACATCCGGTTAAAGCCCTTGGATTTGGGTCAAGACAACGTCGGGTAACGGGCGATCAATACGATAATTTCAGTGTTGACTATATTTATGAAGACGGAAGACATATTCACAGTATGTGCCGTCAAATTAATGGTTGTAGCACAGGTGTTTATGAAATTTTCCACGGAACCAAAGCCATTGCTACAACGGTGGGGCACAAACCTCAAATTGTAGATACCGCCGGCAATCAATTGTTCCTTGCTGAAGGTTCGGAAACCAGTCCTTACGTTCAGGAACACATCGACCTTGTAACTTGTATCCGTCAGGATATTGCCGTAAATGAAGCAGAACAAACAGCAATCTCAAATATGGTTGCTATTATGGGGCGTGTTTCGGCATACACCGGTAAAGAGGTAACTTTCGATGAAATGATGAATTCAGAGATGAAGCTTGGACCAGAGACATTCATCATGGGAAATATTGGATTTATGGAAACCGCAGAAATACCGGTGCCAGGAACATTAGAAAGACCACCGAGAGCTTAAGCATAAATATTTACTCCGGGTAAATTTAAACTTCATCCGGGTTTATATAATTCTTTTTTAACAGAAAAGGAAATAATCAATCAATTCGAAAATAAAAGCCATCTGTCTGTCATTTAACAGGCGGGTGGCTTTTTGTTCATTTTAACAATTCACCTTAAACCACATATTTTGAAACTCCCCCGACTAATTATCACTATAAAAATGTACTTTTGTCCCCTTTAATTTAAAATAAAAAATTACCAATAAATAATCTATTGATAATGAAAAGGTTAAAAATCAAGGACATCCTGTTAAACAGTAAAATAGGAGAAACAATAATTGCAAAAGGTTGGGTCAGGACAAAAAGGGGAAGTAAAAATGTAAATTTCATTGCCCTGAATGACGGATCAACAATTCATAATCTACAAATAGTTGCAGATGTTAGTATTTTTGATGAATCTCTTTTGCATGAAATAACTACCGGTGCTGCACTTTCTGTAACAGGAAAACTAACCGAATCAGCCGGCGGCGGGCAAAAAATTGAATTGATTGCTGAAACAATTGAATTACTGGGTGCTGCCGATCCCGACAAATTCCCTATTCAATCGAAACGGCACACTATGGAATTTTTACGCGAAAATGCACACCTGCGTTTTCGTACAAATACTTTTGGGGCTATTTTCAGAATTCGTCATGCCATGGCTTTTGCTATCCATAAGTATTTTAATGAAAAAGGGTTTAATTATTTGCACACTCCAATAATTACCGGAAGCGATGCGGAAGGTGCCGGCCAAATGTTCCGGGTATCAACGCTCGATCCTAAAAACCCGGCACTTACCGAAAACGGAGAAATCGATTACAATGAAGATTTTTTTGGAAAACCAACAAACTTAACTGTTTCGGGTCAGTTAGAAGGCGAACTTGGAGCGCTTGCTTTGGGCGAAATTTATACTTTCGGTCCAACGTTCAGGGCAGAAAATTCGAATACAACACGACATCTTTCTGAATTCTGGATGATTGAACCGGAAATGGCTTTTTACGACTTAAAAGATAACATGGATTTGGCAGAAGAATTTTTAAAATCGTTGATAAAATATGCCCTCGAAAATTGCATTGACGATTTACAATTTTTAGCCAGTCGTTTAAAACAAGAAGAAAAAAGCAAGCCCCAGGATCAGCGTTCAATGGATTTAATTGAAAAACTTGAATTTGTTTTGAACAATGATTTTATTCGTATAACTTATACAGAAGCCATTAAAATTTTAATAAATTCAAAACCTTATAAGAAAAAGAAATTCCAGTTTCCGGTTGAATGGGGAGTTGATTTACAAAGCGAACACGAACGTTACCTTGTGGAAAAACATTTTAATTGCCCGGTAATTTTAACCGATTACCCAAAAGGCATTAAAGCTTTTTATATGAAACAAAACGACGATGGTAAGACTGTTGGTGCTATGGATGTTTTGTTCCCGCAAATTGGCGAAATTATAGGTGGTTCGCAGCGCGAAGAAAACCTGGAAAAACTGGAAACCAGGATGAAAGAGATGAACATCCCTTCAGAAGAAATGTGGTGGTATTTAGACACAAGGAGATATGGTTCTGTTGAACACAGTGGTTTTGGGCTTGGTTTCGAACGGTTTATTTTATTTGTAACCGGCATGGGGAATATTCGCGATGTTATTGCTTTTCCCCGCACCCCAAAAAACGCAGAATTCTAAAACTATTTTTGATGATCTGCTTTAAAAAATAGTAAATTTACGAAGTTTACAATTTGGGATATGGAGCAAAAACTGTCATTACAACAAAAATTGCTACAAAAGCTTTCGCCTCAGCAAATTCAGGTGATAAAACTTTTGGAAATCCCTACTATGCAACTCGAACAAAGAATAAAAAAAGAACTGGAAGAAAACCCGGTCCTTGATCTTGAAATGGATAGCCCTTCTGCCAACGAAGAAAATGAAGAACAAGATTCAAATACTGAAAATGAAGCCGAGAACGAAGAGTTTTCGTTCGACGACTATATAAATGAAGACGACGAAATCCCTTCATACAAACTTTCAATAAATAATTATTCAAAAGACGATAAATATGTTGATATCCCATTTTCGGTAGGAACCACTTTTCACGAAAATTTATACGAACAACTGGGATTAATAAAACTAAACGAAGAACAACGCCAGCTTGCGGAATATATTATTGGGAACATTGACGACGATGGGTATCTGCGTCGCGATCTACTATCAATAAGCGACGACCTTGCCTTTAACATGAATATAGAAGTCCCAGAAGAGCAACTTTTGGAAATATTAACTACTATTCAGGAATTTGATCCGCCGGGAGTTGGGGCCCGCGATTTAAAAGAAAGCCTTTTGCTTCAATTGAACAGAAAAAAAGGTGACGATCTTGAACTTGCACGAATAATTGTTAAAGATTTTTTTGCTGAATTTACAAAAAAACATTACGAAAAAATTCAAAAAAAGCTTGAACTTTCCGATGAGAAACTCAAGACCGGCATTGATCTGGTATTAAAACTAAATCCAAAACCGGGGAGTTCGTACAGCAACCCCTTAAATAAGTCGAACCTACATATTGTACCCGATTTTTTGCTCGAAAATATTAATGGCGAATTATTACTTTCGTTGAACCATGGCAATGTGCCCGACTTAAAAATAAACGACACCTACCTGGGTATGTTACGTTCAATGAGCGATAATCAGAAAAAGAAAAACAAAAGTCAAAAAGAGGCTTTCCTTTTCGTAAAACAAAAGATCGACTCGGCCAAATGGTTTATCGATGCCCTCCAACAACGCCAACACACATTATTAATTACAATGTCGGAAATAATAAATTTTCAGAAGGAATATTTTCTTGAAGGAGATGAAACAAAACTCCGGCCAATGATTTTAAAAGATATTGCAGTATTGACCAAATTAGATATTTCAACCATTTCGAGAGTTTCGAACAGTAAATATATTCAAGCACATTTTGGCATTTACCCATTAAAATATTTTTTCTCGGAGGGGATGCAAAAAGATGACGGCGAAGAGGTTTCTACACGTGAAATTAAAAAAATACTTCACAATTGTATCGACAATGAAGACAAACACAAACCGATGACCGATGAAAAACTAACACAAATTTTAAAGGGGAAATCGTACAATATCGCACGGCGAACAGTTGCCAAATATCGTGAACAGTTGGGTATTCCGGTAGCCCGGCTACGTAAAAAACTTTAAAATGGCGGGTAAATTCGCAAAAATAATTTCCATAATTTTTCACCCTGTTTTGGTCCCAACACTTGGTTTGATTTTGCTTTTTAACTCGGGATTTTATTTTTCGATTTTATCGTGGGAAGCAAAACGATTTATTCTTTTGGTTGTATTTTTTTCGACTGGAATTTTACCTCTATTGACTGTCGCAATTTTAGCACTTAATCCAAAGTTCGACATCTCGCTAGATAATAGCCGCGACCGAATTATTCCACTTTTATTTTCTTCGGTTTATTATTACCTGGGTTATCTTTTAATGAATAAAATGAATGCATTTCCGGTGTTTAAAATTTTCCTCATCGCTTCGGTTATAGTAATTATTGCTTTATTAATGATTTCCTTTAAATGGAAAATAAGCAACCACATGGCAGCATTAGGCGGATTAACCGGTACTCTTTTTGCCCTTTCGTTTAAAACAGGGATTAACCCGTTATTGGCCGTTGTTTTAGCAATTTTTATATCCGGTTTGGTTGGGACAGCGCGGCTACTTTTAAATAAACACAAGCTTTGGCAATTAATTGCTGGTTATTTTCTGGGGTTCTTAATTTTATATCTGGTAATTTATTTAGCCTGAATTATATTACAAACTTATATCCAATCCCTTTTAAAGTTTTAATCCGGTTATTGCCAATTTTTTCGCGTAATTTCCGAATGTGTACATCAATTGTCCGGTCTCCTACAACCACATTGTTGCCCCAAACAGAATTATAAATTTCTTCGCGGGTAAATACTTTCGCGGGTTTTGAAACCAAAAGAGAAAGCAATTCAAATTCTTTTCGCGGAAGTATCATTTCTTCATCACCCAACTGAATTAAATACCTTTCTTTATCGATTAACAGGTTACCAAGAGTAACCAAATTTGAATCTACAACAACTTTAGGCTGAGCAGTTTCCCCGGTTCTTTTTAACAGCGCTTTTACCCGGCTCACCAAAACTTTTGGCCGGATCGGTTTCGTAATATAATCGTCTGCACCAGCCTCAAAACCTGCAATTTGCGAGTAATCTTCGCCGCGGGCTGTAAGAAATGCAATAACCGTATTTTTTAGCGATGGTATTTTTCGTAATTCCTCGCAAGCTTCAATCCCATCCATTTCAGGCATCATAACATCGAGGATTATAAGGTGTGGCAGTTTTTTTTCAGCAATTTTTATTGCTTCAACGCCGTTTTTTGCAGTATAAACTTTGTAGCCTTCTTTAGCAAGATTATAGCTAATAAACTCCAGTATGTCTATTTCATCATCAACTAAAAGAATTTTAAAAGTATTTTCACTCATAACCGAAATATTAATTGGCAATTGTACCCGCTTGTTTCAACAGCGAAATAAATTTTGTTTTAAATAATAATCACAAAGTTATGCTATTATTTTGCTTTTTCAAGCGTAAAAGTAAAAGTCGTTCCTACGTCTAAAACACTTTGTACATTTATGGTTTGCCCATGTGCCTCAATAATGTGTTTTACAATAGATAATCCTAAACCTGTGCCGCCTTGTTCGCGCGATCTGGATTTATCAACCCGATAAAAACGTTCAAAAATACGTGGCAACGATTTTTTATCAATTCCAATCCCATTATCTGAAACTTCGACCATTATTTTATCATCAAAATCGTAAAATCCAACTTTAATATAGCCCTTCCTCTTACCATACTTTATTCCATTTACTATTAAATTTGATAAAACCTCAATTATCCTTTTTTTATCGGCATTTAACCAAATAGGTTTATCCAATTTATTTGCAAATTGAAGTGAAATTTTTCTTTCCTTCGATAACAATTGTTCCATTTCAAAAACATCTTCAACTACTTTTACAATATCGAATGTGGTGAAATGTGTTTTGAGTTCGCCAGTTTCAAGTTTTGTTATCGATTCCAGGTCTTCTACTATCGAAATCATCCTGTCAATACTTTTTTCTGAACGATTTAAATATAGTTTGTTTATTTTGGGATCTTCAAGCCCACCCTCCATCAGGGTAAGAATGTAACCCTGAATATTAAATATTGGGGTCTTTAATTCATGCGATACATTTCCCACAAAATCTTTCCGGTAACGCTCCAAATCTTTAAGCCTTTCAATCTCTTGTAATTTATCCTGTGCCCAAACTTCAACATCATGTTCAACTTCCGATAGTTCAACAAAATTCTGCGATACTTTACGTTTAACTTCCTTTCCTTTTTGAGGGATATAATTAATAATTTTATAAATTGGTTTAATCTTTTCGAGAATAAATTTATTTAGGATATATTGAACTAAAAAAAAAGTAACCAGGAAAAAAAGGGACACCACGATTATATTGAAAAATAAAGACAAATCCAGTGGTGGTACTACAAACCTCGTGATAAAAACGAGTATTGTTAAAATAAACGATAGAAATAACACAATTTGTTTTGAAGAAAATTTATTCATAATACCTTGAATTGAAAGCGTAAAAATAGAAAATAAATGTTATTGATTGATTAACAGAAATTTCATGGTTAGTTAATGTTAATTTAATGTGTTGGCGGCGCAAATATTTTTACTTAACTTTTATTTTTGCTGACCTCTATTTAATATTAAAATAATGGAAAATTTTTATCTCATTCTTGTTGTAGTTTTATTTGCACTGGCCATTTCCGACCTTATTGTTGGAGTAAGTAACGATGCGGTTAACTTTCTTAATTCTGCAATTGGTTCGAAGGCAGCACCCAAATGGCTTATTTTTTTATTGGCAGGTTTAGGTGTTCTCATTGGTGCTACATTTTCAACCGGGATGATGGAGGTGGCCCGAAAAGGTATTTTCCACCCCGACATGTTTTTCTTTTCCGAAATCATGATCATTTTTCTTGCAGTAATGATTACCGATGTAATATTGCTTGACATGTTCAATACTTTTGGGCTGCCAACTTCCACAACGGTTTCCATTGTTTTTGAATTATTGGGTTCGGCTGTTGCGGTTTCAATGGTTAAAATAAAAAGCGCTGGTGGTTCTTTTACCGAATTATCAAATTATATTAACTCTGAAAAAGCACTGGCCATTATTACGGGTATTTTACTTTCGGTATTTATTGCATTTACCGTGGGGGCAATTATTCAATACATCACCCGCCTAATTTTCTCTTTCAACTACAGAAAACCAATGAAATATCTTGGATCGGCTTTTGGAGGACTTGCAATCACTGCAATTACATATTTCATTTTAATAAAAGGAATGAAAGGATCTGCCTTTGCAGAAATTGAAATTGCAAATGGGGAAATGCTTCAAGATTGGGTTTCAAATAATACAGGAGTACTTTTGTTTTACACTTTTGTTGCCTGGGTTATTCTAATTCAATTGTTAAAATGGATATTCAACATCAAAATATTAAAAATTGTTGTTTTGGCCGGGACATTTGCTTTGGCAATGGCCTTTGCCGGCAACGATCTTGTTAATTTTATAGGTGTGCCCCTGGCCGGGTTCAGCTCTTTTAAAGCCTGGGTGGCTTCAGGGGCCGGTGCGCCTGATTCATTTTCAATGGAAATGCTTGCAGGCGCGGTGGGGACACCAACATTTATGCTTTTAATTGCAGGGTTAATTATGATTGTAACCCTGATTTTTTCAAAAAAAGCAAAATCGGTTATTACAACAACACTCGATTTATCGAGGCAAAACGAAGGCACAGAAAGATTTGGATCCTCATTGGCTGCCCGGCTTATCGTTCGGAGTACAACACAATTCAATAAAACCTTATTAAAAATTGTTCCTGGTTCTTTGACCAACACAATCCAATCGCGATTTACGCCAGTGTCATTGGGCCCGGCAGATGATCCGGAAACACCGGCTTTTGACAAATTAAGAGCTGCTGTTAACCTGGTTGTTGCAAGTATACTTATTTCAATCGGGACATCGTTAAAACTGCCTCTTTCAACTACTTATGTAACATTTATGGTTGCAATGGGGACTTCACTTTCTGACAGGGCCTGGGATCGCGACAGTGCGGTTTATCGGGTATCGGGCGTTTTTGCTGTTATTGGAGGCTGGTTTATGACCGCTTTGATTGCATTTACTGTTTCCGGGGTAATTGCATTGTTAATTTCAATGGGAGGCAATTTTATGATTTTTGTTTTTGTCGCCATTGCAATATTTATGGTATTAAGGACACACACAATTTTGAAAAAAAGAACGGAAAATGAAACCGCCGAAGAGGAAGATTCAATTAGTGAAAGTGATGCTTCGGAAGAAATAATTGAAAAAAGTTCAAAACAGGTACTTAAAGCATTTATTTCTACCAATCAAATTATCTCGTTTGGTATCGATTGTTTTTTAAATGAAGATTTAAACGGCTTAAAAAAGGCAGAACTATCCTGTTCCGAATTTTCAAAAAAAGCAAAGAAAAATAAGGACAAGGCTTTTTCTACCTTTCAGAAATTAACAGAAGGTACGATTGATACCAGCCATTTTTACGTACAAATAATGGACTACAAACGGGAAATGGCACATGCAGTTAGTTTTATGCTTCTCCCAATGGTGGAACATCTCGATAATAATCACAAACCTTTTACAGATGACCAGATTGCAGAGTTAAAAGATTTGATTGCACAAACAGATGTCTTCTTTAATTACAATCTACACACTGTTAAAGAAGAAAAATTCGATGATCTCGATAACTTGATTTCCGAAAGGGAAAAGATCTTCGAGTTTCTTGACAAAATTGAAAAAAGCCAAATAAAACGTATTAAAAACAAAGAAGTAAATACCCGGAATTCGCAACTATTTTTTAAGATAATTGCTGAGATAAGAAACTTATTATTGCTCTCAATAAATTTGGTAAAATCGAAACGCGACTTTATTACGTTTACGCGGCAAACGAATTAAATCATCATTAGTCAATATTATTAACGAAAGCCGGCGACATAAAAGTTTCCGGCTTTAATTTTCTTCCGATAACAAGGTCCACCCTTCAATCCAGTTACTTTCGCCAAAAGCGCCTTTAAAGTCAACAATCTGAAACCAGGATGATGGATATTCCATGAGATCTCTTTTGATTTTATTTGCAGGTACAAAATTGTTCGAACTTAAATCTATTTCAGGATCTTGAATTTCGTTTTTCGACGTGTTGAAATTATTTGTCCACTCGTTTTTAATGTCGCTGGTAAAAAATCCGGAAAGTTCGAAAATAGACTCGGCAGTTGAATTTGCCACCTGATAAAACAAATTATTTTTAACGGCCAATTTCTCATTTTTCCACTGGTTGTAACTGTCGTGTTGTTTATCGGTAACTTCCAGAAAAACGCCTTTTGTTTTGTTTAAAAATACAGAGTTTGCAATTATGCCACCGGCATTATTTTCGAAAACAATACACTTTCCGTTTCCCAATTCTCCGCAACCAACAAACGTCGAATTAAAAATATTCGGCAGTGAATATGGAATACCATCTACCGGGGAAATTCCACCTCCTGCTTCAATTAAATTATCGCCTAAAAACTTCGATTGCACGCCAAGCCAAAACTGCCCGTTTCCGGTCCAACCCAAATCGTAATCAAAAGCGTCGTCATCGCAACCCGAAACAACCATGTGTTTTAAGTTTACAGTTCCTCCAAATATCTCCACCCCATCATCGTCGTTCGAAATCACTTCAACATAATCTACAATGGTTTCCCGGCCAACACCACCAAGTGTTAATCCGTTAATTTCGTTGCTTTCGCCAATATTTGTTCCGCCGTGCCTGATTGAAACATAGCGAAGTACACCAGAATTATCGTTTTCATTAACTCCTCCGTAAACTCCCCGGGGTTCGGCAAAAGGGATTCCTTCAACAGAAGCTTCACCACCTTCATTATTTATAGGGGCATTTCCTAAAATTATCAATCCACCCCATAAACCACTACTCTCTTTCGGAATCGAACCTTTCAAATCGTCACCTTCAACCGTGAAAACAACAGGCTCTTCTTTTGTACCTCCTGCAATAACTTTTCCTCCACGGGCAACAATTAATGCACTTGCATTTTCCGCTTGACCAGTTTTAAACTGAATAACAGTACCTGCTTCAATGGTTAGTACTTGCCCGTCGTTTACAAAAACAAAACCTTCGAGAATGTATTCCTTATTTTTTGTCCAGGTAACCGTTCCCGTTCCTTCTCCGTAATCATGCAAAACCTCAGTACTTCCTTCAAGCAAATAATCGCTTTTCCGGCATCCTAAAAAAATGACAACAAATAATAATATAATTGATAACTTGATTTTCATTTTTACATTTTAACTTCCAGGTCTAAATAAACAAATCCTTTGCCATTACTATTAGCAGCCCACGGATACCAGTCGTGATAATTCAATGCAATTTTTATATTTTTTATCGGATTAAATTGCACTCCGGTTACTAACGCAGTTCCATCTTTCGACAAATGCCACGGGCTACTTTCTCCTTCTAAAATGTTCGATTCAATTTTGTCGTAACGGGCAAATAACTGGTGCTTTTTATTAATGTTATATTTCCCGTAAAGCGACATTCCAAAAATATCATGGGTTTCGTCCCAGCCATCGTTTTTTCTAAAAATAAATTCGCCGGCAATGTTCCATTTCGAATTGTAATCGTAAGAAGTAAATAACAAAAGTGTGGTTTCAAATAGTTCGTTGAATGAAAAATCGTAAAATACACGGGAAGTAAAGTTTTTGGGAAATTGAACGGTTGAGCCAACTCCGTATTTAAAAATCCCATCGCTTTGAATATTATTGTATCCTTCGCCATTCATAATCGTAAAATCGGCATCGATGCAATCAGAAAACTTGTAATTAAAATTAACACCAAGGTCAGCCGAAGAGCCCAGTTTATATTCGTCTGCAAGAGTTTTCATTAAATAACGCCGTTCCCAAATTTTTTCCTGAACCTTGAACTGTTTCAAGCTAATTAATCCAAATTCAACCTGAAATTTGTTTTTTGAATACCTTAAATACGCATTTTTGAAATATGCATAACGCCGCAATTTTGCGTAGGGAGAAAGGTCGTCCGGGCTTCCAATATCAACATTTATTTTGGCATAAAACTCGGAGCTGAAATTGTATTCGTAACCGATATAACCGCGAACAAGTTCGAATGCTGCCTCATCAACCGCTGATGCAGTAATTCCCTGATGAAAGTTTGCAAAAATAGTTGCGAACGCTTTGCCAGATGGTTCAAACTCATATTCTTGCGAATATCCATGAATTGAAAGGAAAAATACGAGTACAATTGCTACACCTATTTTCATTTTTCAATTTAATTTTTTAAGTTGAGCACAAATATAAATTAATAACATTTAAAATTTTAATAACCATTTTATAACAAAATTGTTTTCCATTCACATCTAATTTTTAATCATTATTTTTACATACAATTTGGTCACTAAATGAAACATTATGAAAACCAATATTTCAATTCTATTCTTACTTTCAGTTGTCCTGTTTTCCTGTAATAAGTTTAAGTCGGAGATTCCTTTGCCAGAACATCCACGCCCAAATTTTGAACGTGCTGTTTGGCAAAACCTAAATGGTTACTGGCAATTTAAGCCCGATTCGGCAAATGTTGGATTAACAGAAAACTGGCAAAACGAGGCCGAGTTTTTCGATCAGGAAATTCTTGTTCCTTTTTCGTGGGCAAGTCCGGCAAGCGAAGTGAAAATGCCTGATATTCATGTGGGTTGGTATTACAGAACTTTTAAAGTGGAAAAGCCAAAACAATGGGATGGAAAAGAAACCTACCTTAATTTTTGTGCCAGCGATTTTAATACAACCGTTTGGATAAACGGAAAAGAAATTGACAGTCATTCCGGCGGTTATACTCCTTTTGATTTTAATATTTCGGAACATTTAAATGAAGGTGAAAATCAAATTGTCGTTCGTGTTGAAGACGAGGAATTACAAAACCGACCATCAGGAAAACAGTATTACGGAAATGCAAAAGGAATTTGGCAAACTGTTTATTTGGAAGCCCGTTCAGAAAATCATATTTCATTAATTCATTTTACTCCCGATATCGACAAAGAAGAAGTTGCAGTAAAAATTCAGTTTGAAAAAGAAACAAAAAGCAACACCAAATTTGTTCTTTTGGGTTCGGGCATCGATTTTAATGGTGAGATTCCTGCCAATAAAAAAGTTGCAGAATTTACACTTTCAATCGAAAACATGAAATTGTGGGATTTAGATAATCCGTTTTTATACAAAGTAAAAGCTTTTGTTATTGGCGAAAATATCAACGATGAGGTTTCAACTTATTTTGGGATGCGTAAAATTTCAGCCGTAGAAATTCCCGGAAAAGATTTTCAATATGTTGCACTAAATAACAAACCTCTTTACATGAAACTCGCACTCGACCAAAGTTATCATCCTGAAGGATTTTATACATTTCCTTCTGATAAATTTATGAAGGAAGAAATTCAGCGGGCAAAAGATTTGGGATTAAACGGATTGCGAATTCACATAAAAGCAGAAATTCCGCGTAAACTTTATTGGGCAGATAAATTGGGTCTGCTCATTCAGGAAGACATTCCCAACTTCTGGGGCGAGCCGGACGACATTGCAAAAGCCAACTGGGAACAGGTTGCTGAAGAAGAAATTGCCCGTGATTATAACAGCCCTTCAATTTTTTCGTGGGTTTTATTTAACGAAACCTGGGGACTTTTTTCGCGAGATTCTGTTACCAATAAACGAGATTATACACCCGAAACACAAGATTGGGTGCGCGATTGGTACCACAAAACAAAAGCGTACGACCCTACTCGTTTGGTCGAAGACAATTCGCCTTGTAACTGGGATCATGTAATAACCGACATAAATACCTGGCATCGTTATTCTCCTGCCCGTCATTGGTCGGGATTTCTTGATATGATTATTGACAGCACTTTTCATGGTTCAAAACACAATTACATCGACGAAAATATTCAGACTGATGTACCAATGTTTAACTCCGAGTGCGGTGCAGTTTGGGGTTATTCCGGCAGCACCGGCGATATTGACATTACCTGGGAATACCACATTATGATGAATGAATTCCGCAAACGACCTAAAATTGCCGGTTTTCTTTTTACTGAATTTCATGATGTAATTAACGAATGGAATGGTTATTATCGTTTCGACCGCTCTAAAAAAGTATTTGGCCTCGACGAACTTTGTTCCGGGATGAACATGGAAGATTTTCATAAAGATTTATATGTGGTTTCGGGTGAAGATTTTTTTCAAACATTTGAGGGTGGAAGTACAGTTGAAATCCCAGTTGGAATTAGTGCAGTAACAAACAATATTCCGGAAAATTTAAAAACAAAATACTCAGTTTATGGCTGGAATGAGATCGGTGAAAAAGTAGATTTAACAAATGGTGAATTGGATGCATCAGTCGTTCCGTTTTCTTTTGCTGAACAGAAACCAGTGGAGTTGCAATTGCCCGACAATAATATGGTTGTGATTTTTGCCACCACGCTTGAAGATAAAAATGGAAATGTATTACAACGTAATTTTGTTCCGTTTAAAGTTCAATCGGAAAATGCCGGTTCTTTGATAATTGTCACAAAATCCCCTTCCGATTTTAAAGATGCATCATGGAGCATAAAAAATATAGCTCCGCAAAACGGGAACAAAGTTTGGGGAATGGGTTCGGGTTATTTTGAATATGAATTTGAACTTCCTGAAAATATAACTGCGGAGGATGTTGAAAATATCGAATTCCGTGCGGAACTGGCATCGCGCTATCCACAATCGAAATACCTGGAAGATGGAGAAGCAGAACGAATTGGCATGACAATCGTTTCGGAAAAAGGAACTGACAATGGATACGGTAAAAACAGCTATCCACAAACCGATGAAAAACTACACTCGTCGCTGTTAAAAATTACGGCCAATGATCAGAAAATTGCCGAAGTTGAAATATCCGACGATCCTGCAGACCATCGAGGAATTCTATCGTGGATGAACCAGGAACCCGGCTGGGAATGGGGAAGCGAAGACCGAAGCAAACCATGGTTGCTCGACGAAGCTGGTTCGTATGGATATTTGGTAAAAGCAGTGTTGGATGAAACATCAAAAAAATCGGCTTTGGAAACCGGGAAAGTTATAATCCGTTTGTACGTTGATGAATCAACACAGAATCGGGGCGGACTTTCAATTTATGGAAAAGATTCGGGTATGTTTCCAATGGATTTAACAATTATTGTCAATCAAAAATAATCAGAAATTACTATTTAAAATGTGGCAAATAATTAAGGGCATCTCTAAAAACTCCTTCACATCAAAATTTTCAGAGTTTTTCAGAGACAATTCAAATTTTTGAAACACTATCGGGATAATGTAATAAAATTTGAAGCAGGATATGGAAAACTCTGAAAACCCTTCGGGAACGAAGATAATAAACAATCTGACTGCGTTATAATTTTTTGAAAGAAATGAGTTTTTAGAGATGCCCTTAAGATACTGTTTGAAATTAAATAAAATTTTACCAATGGGTTAAAATAAAAATGCCCCGTTTCCGAGGCATTTTCTATGCTAATTATTTATGTTATACTTTTTCGGGAACAACGTAAGGTGCCCTGTAATTACGGGTCAACATTTTGTCAGCTTCCGAATCGTTAACAAACTTTTCTGTATCAGGATTAAAAGTTAAAACCTTTCCTAATCTGTATGCAATGTTACCCAAGTGTGCCAAACCAGAGGATAAATGAGCTGTTTCAACCGGACCATTCAAAATCGTTTTATCGTGTGCACGAACTGCATCAATAAAATTGGTAAAGTGCCCGTCGGTACCACCAGCACCTCTGTCCATTTCAGTACCCGATATTTGCCCGTCGTCTCCCGCTTTACCCGGTTCTCTGTTTCTTCCCATATAGAACTGGTATTTGTCATAGCCATCTACAACAAGAATCCCTTTGTCACCATAGAAAATGTTACCAACAGTTGCGCCCTCTTCAGTATTTGTACACCACGGACGAACTTCAAACTGAATAATTTTATTTTCTTCAGGATAGTTATAAATTGAAGTCAAAACTTCAGGAGTTACCTTTGCATCGTCCCAAAGGAATTTGCCACCCATTGAAGTAATTTTGGTTGGAAGGCCAACATCCAATCCCCACATACACAAGTCTGTTTCGTGAATTCCCTGATTACCAACATCGCCGTTTCCGTACTCGAAAGTCCAGTGCCAGTTGTAATGTACAATGTCGCGGCTAAAAGGCTGTTTTGTTGCTGGCCCAGTCCAAAGATCGTAATCCAAACCTTCGGGTACAGGTGAAAATCCTTTTCGGCCAATATCATCTCTCCAACGGAAAACCAGGCCACGGGCCATATAAACCCTTCCGATGTAACCATCGTGCATCATTTGTACAGCTTCGCGAACCGAGGGCGAACTCCTCAATTGTACACCATGCTGAACAATTCGGTCGTACTTACTGGCAGCTTCAACCATTTTACGGCCCTCCCAAATATTATGAGAACCCGGTTTTTCAACGTAAACATCTTTCCCAGCCTGGCAAGCCCAAATTACTGAAAGTGCATGCCAGTGGTTTGGTGAAGCAATACTAACAACATCAATGTCTTTGTTATCGTAGATTTTTCGAAGATCCTGTTCCAAAGCAATATCTTTGTCATACTTTTCTTTAAATTGCTTCTGGCGCTCTTTCAATATGTTCATGTCAGGATCACATAAATGAGTTATTTCTACATTGTCCTGAGCCATAAAACCCTGAATATGAGATTTTCCCCTTCCATTTAATCCTAATACAGCAGCATTAATCCTGTCGTTTGCCCCAAATGCCTGTGCCGGAACAATAGTTGGGATTGTTAATGCAGCAGCAGTTGCAGTTGCCGAATTTTTAATAAATTTTCTTCTCGATTGATTTTTATCCATGATAATTAATGATTTAGATTGTGCGGCTAAAATTATAAAAATTATCGGTGAAACATATTTTTTGCTGTTTTAAAAAACTCAAAAAAAGGGAATACAAAATTATATTTTGCACATTTACGAAAAGTAATTATCTTTGCAATCCGTTAGAAAAGAAATTTCTTTTGAAATAAAAATATATTGCGGGGTGGAGCAGTTGGCAGCTCGTTGGGCTCATAACCCAAAGGTCGTAGGTTCAAGTCCTGCCCCCGCTACTTTTCAAATCAAATAAAAGCCTGTAAGTTAAATACTTACGGGCTTTTTTGTTTTATGGCGGGACACATACGGGAAACTAACAATTCCCCGGATCAGTTTAATTATCGGGTTGGTGGGATAAAAAGTTTTCTTTTATCTTTCA